>CAVZMO010000011.1:0-159222 GCA_963776195.1 Thermodesulfovibrionales bacterium | reverse complement strand
TAATTAGAAATAATCATATGCCAAAAAATGCAAAAGGGCAACAGGAAAAAGCCCTGAAGAGTGAATCGTGAACGGTGAAGAGTAATTGAGAGCCAAAACAGAAGACAGAAAGGAGAACGTGGTGTTTAAGTCTCAGCCGGCTTTTCTCGAAGCCTTTTCCTGCTGAACCCGTTCATGCAGCCAGACCTTTATCAGGGCTCCCCTATCCACTCCGATCTTCCGGCGTATATCGTCGATCTCATTCACCAGCGCCTCGGCAATGTCGACCGTTAAACGGACTTTTTTCCCGTAACTTGTGACCTTTGCCTTCTCCATGTCTATGAGATCATGAATGTCCTCACCCGCATCAAATCGCCGGTCGAACTCCCTTGTGCCCTTAGCCGGACTGCTCTTTTTCATATAACACAATCTCCTTTCCCCGTGCACGTCTCACGGAAATTAATCTGATCGACTCGTCTCTAACGGTATACACCGCTGTCCAAAGCTTTCCCTGGAGCTGCGCAATCAGGATAGTCCTCTCTTCAACGGGGTGCGGCGCCTCAATCTCGATACGGTTTTCATCAAGCCAGAGTCCTTGCGCGGTCTCAAAGTCAATCCCATGCTTCATTCTGTTTGCGGTGCTCTTTCGAGGGTCCCACTCAAATTCCATACTAAATTATACAGATATTAATGTTAATTTGTACATATTTTCCGTCCAGAAATGTTCCGTTGGGGACGTTGGTGTATTCGCCAAGTCAACCGGGCGATTGCGTCATGGGCGACAATAAATGCCTTCAAGTATTTTTCGGCGATAGGGGCATGAAAATTCTTGCGTGAAAACGTCAACCAAAAGTTCATTCAATAATTACCGTCGGCACGACGGACATGCCGATACGGAGGAGATGTTCCGGATCGGTATCTTTATCAAGCGCTATCTTAACAGGTATTCTTTGGACCACTTTCACGTAATTCCCTGTAGCGTTTTCCGGCGGGAATAATGAAAATACCGCACCCGTCCCGGCCATTATACTATCAACCTTTCCCCAAAATGTTTTTCCCGGATATGAATCCACTTTAATCTTCACTTTCTGCCCCGGTTTCACCTTCTCAAGTTGTGTTTCCTTATAGTTAGCAACTATAGATAAATCTTCAAAAGAGACAACGGCCATGAGAGGCTGTCCGGCTTGGATCTGGTTGCCGATCTCTACCGATTTCTTTGTTACAGAACCGTCTGTAGGCGCATAGATTTTGGTATATTCGTAATTGAGTTGTGCTGCGCTCTGTTTCGCTTCTTTTTCCTTTATCGTCGAGGCTTGTGCAGTTTTAGATGCTTCCCTTTGCTTCACAACATTCTTCTGAGTCTCATAGGCCTTTTCTGCCTGTTTTACCTGCTCCTTAGCTGCCTTCACCTGGGCAAGATTAACAGCCTGGGCCGTCATCGTCTTTTCGTATCTGTCTTTTGAAATCGTACCTGATTTATAGAGATTTTCCGCCCTTCTGCTGTCGTTTTCAGCCTGCTTCAGATTAGCCTCCTGCAACTCAAGATTAGCCTTTGCCGCTTCTAACGCTGCGCCCATTTCCGCTACCTTATCATGTGAAACCTTGATCCGTGTTTCAGCTTCTAAAAGCTTTGCTCTTTCGGCACCTGCGCTTGACGAGGTTTCATTAAGCTTTGCCTCATAATCGGCAGGATCTAATTCAACAAGGACAACTCCATTCTTCACAAACTGGTTTGATTTAACGAAGACTTTTTTGACAGTTCCAGGCACCTTTGATGCTATCGTATGTATATGTCCGTCTACAAAGGCGTCGTCTGTGGTAATATGGTTGGCTTTATATCTGAGATAAAAAAAGAGCGTCACCGCTCCTATGAGGATGATGACGGCCAGAACACCAAATCCAATTTTTTTCCTGTTATTATTTGTTTTTGTTCCGTTTGTTTCAGTCTGTTCCACTTTATCTTCTCCTGAATCGCCGCATTTCATCTATAAGGGTAGCCGCAACCCGCAGGTTGCGTATTAACGCAGGCTTAAGCCTGCGGCTACAAAATTCCAACTTTCATCAATGAGCAAATATAAGTGCCGATTTCCATTGCAAGAAATATCATAACAAAAAACCATGCCAAAAGTGGTCCTAAGAACAGGTTTTATGCCTACGACAAAATATTGTGGCAACTGCATTTTTAATAACTGCAAAGGGAATTTTAACTTCCCTCTTAGGGTAAAGGGGACTGGTGGGGTTATGTTAAGAAGGGGGGATAAGGAAATTGTTTCTTATTTCTTATCCCTCAGATAATCGGCAAGGAGTACCCTGCTGTGTTCATCATCATGGCAATAAATACAGAGATTCTCCCAATTTGACCCATTCAGGGGGTTATTCCGGGGATTCCCGTCTTTGTGGTGTACTGTCAACAAATGTCTGTTTTTGAAATCAAACTCTTTTCCGCATTTTGCACAGATGAGACCATGAATTTTTAGAGATTGTTCTCTATAATTTTTGGTAGGTTCAGTGATTTCTTTTAATTCTTTGACGATTTCACTGACAGACTTATTGCTGTCGGACTTTTTAGATTGAAGTCTCTTAAATCTCCGGGAGTTGCCGCTTTTCAATGCGCTAAACCTCTTTATTTTATTTTACCTAATAATTGTGAAATCAGTCTATCCATTGTTTTAATTCTGAATACGTTTCTTCATACTTTCTTCATATTTCCTTCGTTATTTCTTCATATTTTTCTTTTATTCTTAAAGATAAGAAAAGAAAAAGTTTCTCATTTTTTCGGCAGCCGGTACCCCTCCTACCGGCTGCCAACCCTCCAAATAAAAATCTACCTCAATAGTTGCAAGACCATCAATGTTCTGTCATTTAACATTTTTGGGGTTGAGGAAGGATTACGGACAGGCAGTAATGACAGAAATTGTTGGGGGAGTGTTGTTTGTCTGTGAACCGATCAGAAATTGATATGCTGAAAATTACTTAATGCCGACAATCTTGTTCTCTTCGTCGAGGAGGATGATCTTTGGCTTGAATCCTTTCACTTTGCTGTCCTCAAAATAGTTGTAACAGAAGATGATGATCTTGTCTCCGACAACACCTTTCCTGGCCGTGGGGCCGTTCAGGCAGATCTCTCCGGAGCCTTTCTTGCCGGGTATCGCATAGGTCTCAAACCGCTCTCCGTTGTTGAGATTACTGATCATTACCTGTTCATAGGGGAGTATGCCGGCCTTCCTGAGGATAGTTTCATCAATAGTGATACTGCCCTCATAGGACAGGTTGGATTCCGTAACCGTCGCGCTATGTATCTTGGCCCTCAAAATGCACCTTAGCATAATATACCCAATACCTCTATCTATTCGATGATTTTCGGAACACGGAAGAATTTTTCCGTATGGGATGGGGCATTCATAAGGGCTTCTCCCCTCGGGATTGAAGGGAAGGGGATGTCGTCTCTCATGACATTGTTTAATGGCAGGACATGAGAGGTCGGCTCGATATCTTTTGTATCGAGTTCATTGAGCTTTCCCATGTAATCGAGAATGCTGCTCAACTGGGAACCGAACAAACCCTTTTCCTCTTCGGAAAGGGATAACCTCGCCAGCACCGCAATATGTTCTATCTCTCCTTTTGTTATCTTCATCTCAGTGATCTATATTTTCTCAAGATTCGCAAATCGTACCGCAAGTCTTTTCACCCCGAAATTCGCGAAGTTGACCATGACCTTGATGTCCTCTCCGTCTCCGTAACAGTCCCGCACTACTCCTACACCCCATGACGGATGTTTCACCCTGCACCCGGCGGCATACAGGATAAAGGGCTCCCGGGATATAATATTCTTTTTTACCGGCATCAGCTTAATTTTTTGATGGCCGGTTATTTTTTCTATCCATTGACAACACTCCTTGGGGATATCTTTAAGAAATCTTGAAGGTTCCTGATCCTGTACCTTAGCGTACAACTTCCGCCTACTGGCCCCTGTAAGCCATAAAATATCTTTTGCCCTTGTCATCCCCACATAAAATAACCTGCGTTCTTCCGCAATCTCGTCTTCCTGGTTCATCGCCTTACAGTATGGCAACACGCCCTCTTCAAGCCCGGTGACAAACACAACGGGGAACTCCAGTCCTTTTGCATTATGGAGCGTCATCAGGGAGACGCATTCCGCCTTGCTTGCATCATCGATACTGGTAAACAAGGCTACCTTGTCAAGAAAATCCTTTATATCCACCCCCTCGGCGGATGAGATCAGCTCTTCAACATTTTTCACTCTTTCTTCTTCAAGCGTTTCGGCGCAACCTGCATTTTCGAAAATATTCTTCAACATGTCCGCTGCCGATTTATATTTCGCAGATGAGAAACGGTCGATTAGCCTGATAAAGCCGTTCAGCTTCTCTTTCGCCGCCTGCGGAACATTGTCCCCTCGAAGTATCGCCTTCAGCGCATCGAACAAAGCTAACGATTTTTTCTTCGCCTCAACCTCTACCTTGGTGAGGACCGCCGCCCCTATTCCCCTGGGAGGATTATTGATGATCCTCCTGAAACTTACATTATCTCCCTTATTCAGCGTCAGCCTCATATATGCAATGATGTCCTTGATTTCTTTCCTTTGATAAAAGCTGATGCTGCCGACGACACGATAGGGAATTCCCTCATTACGCAGCGCGTCTTCGAGAACCCGGGATTGAAGGCTTACACGGTAAAATACCGCAAAATCCCTGTAATTATATATTCCTTTCAAATAGTATTCTTTGATATTTTTAACAATATATTTGGCCTCATCTTCGTACGTATTGAGCCAGCAAAAGTGTACCTTTTCCCCCTGCCCTCTTTCCGTCCAGAGCTTTTTATGCTTCCTTTTAGGATTCTGCGAAATTACGGCCCCCGATACCTTCAGGATATGCTGTGTCGAACGATAGTTCTGTTCGAGTTTGATGAGCTTGGCTCCGGGAAAGTCGTTCTCAAACTGGAGGATATTATTTACACTAGCGCCTCTGAACTTACAGATACTCTGGTCATCGTCACCCACAACGCATATCCTCTTGTGCAAGGACGCAAGAAGCTTCAGAAGGTGATACTGCGCAAAGTTCGTATCCTGGAATTCATCAACGAGAATATAAGAGAATCTGTCCTGATATTTTTCGAGGATTTTCGGGTTACTCACAAAAAGCTTTGCCGTCAGCATTATCAGATCATCAAAATCAAGGGCGTTGCCTCTCTTGAGTTCATCCCGGTACCTCACATATACCTTTGCCAGTTTCTCGTCAAAACCGAAGCCGTCGCCTGAAGAAAGAAATTCCTCAGGACCTATCAAAGAAGACTTTAATATGCTTATCCGTGATACGATTCCCTTATACAAGGCCTCATAGATTTTGAATTCCCTTAATATATGTCTTACGAGATTGCACTGGTCATCTTCGTCATAAATGGAAAAATTATCGGCATATCCAAGCGCCTTTATCTCCTTACGCAATATCCTGTTACATTGTGAATGAAAGGTGCCGACCCATACGCCGTTGAGATCTTTATCAAGGAGACTGCTGATCCTTTCCTTCATTTCATCAGCAGCCTTGTTCGTAAAGGTGACCGTCAAAATGGAATCCTTCGGGAGCTTCTTTACCTTGTTTAGATAGGAGAATTTGTGCGCGATGACCCTTGTCTTTCCGCTTCCTGCGCCGGCGAATATAAGAAGAGGACTATCAACATAAGTAAGGGCTTCCTTCTGCTGGGGATTTAAATCATGCATTGCTGTCTCCTTTGACCTATTCATGTTAACAGATTTCTCTCACTTAAATCCAGGATTTATATCTGTTAATGCGGTTTTATGAGTTTCCGGCGTTTCCCGAGTTGTAAAGGAAAAGCTCAAAGAAAGAACTCACAAAAACTGAACAATACCGTCCGCTCTCATTCAACAGTAACGCTCTTTGCAAGATTCCTCGGCTGGTCCACATCGCATCCCCGCAAGACCCCGATATGATATGCAAGTAACTGCACGGGAACAGCCATCAATACCGTTGTGAGATAAGGATTCGTCCCGGGCACAAAGATACACTTATCAGAGACCCCGCATACATCATCGTCAGCATCGTTTGTGATCAGTATAATCTTCCCCCCCCTGCTCTTCACCTCCTGAATGTTGGAGGCTATCTTTTCATGAAGTTTGTCCCTGGCTGCAAGAACAACAACCGGCAACTCTTCGTCTATCAGCGCTATCGGTCCGTGTTTCATTTCACCCGCAGGATATCCCTCTGCATGGATATACGATATCTCCTTCAGTTTGAGAGCGCCTTCAAGTGCAATGGGATAGTTTATTCCCCTGCCGAGATAAAGAAAATCCGTGACTTTGAAATAGTCTTTTGCAATATCTTTTATATTTTCATCTGCCTTTAACACCTCTTCTACGTTTCCCGGAAGCCTCAGGAGATCTGCCAATAACTCCTTCGATAGATCTTCAGGTATGGTACCCCGCACATTCCCGATAGCGATCGCAAAAAGGTAAAGCCCGACAAGCTGGGTAGTGAAAGCCTTTGTAGAAGCAACACCTATCTCGGGACCTGAATGGGTATAAAAGACCGCATCGGCTTCTCTCGAAGAAGTGCTGCCGACGACATTACAGATAGTGAGCACTCTTGCACCAAGCCTTTTTGCCTCCCTTTGAGCAGCAAGGGTATCAGCGGTCTCTCCCGACTGTGTTATCACTATCATAAGGTCTCCGGGTCCGATAATCGGTTGTCTGTACCGGAACTCCGATGCTACGTCTACCTCGACGGGGATCCTTACAAGTCCTTCCATCATATATTTGCCGATAATGGCTGCGTGGTAAGAAGTGCCGCAGGCCACAATAAAAATCTTCTTGATGGCCTTCATTTCTTCTTCGTTGGTACCGAATTCCGCCAGATTGACCTGCCCGCTTTCAGCGTTCAGTCTCCCCATTAAGGTATCGGTAATGGCCCTCGGTTGTTCATTGATTTCCTTCAACATAAAGTGTTTGAAACCGCCTTTTTCCGCCATAGAAGGACTCCACGATACGGTCTTCACATCCTTATGAATAGGGGTCCCGTCGATGCCCGTAATCTTGACTCCGTCATGGGAAAGAACAACCATCTCTCCGTCGTCGAGATAGATCACATCTCTTGTGTAACTTAGGAACGCAGGAATATCTGAAGCAACAAAGAATTCCCCGTCACCCAAACCGACAACAAGGGGACTGTCTTTTCTCACACCGACAATCTTGTCGGGCTCATCTCCTTTTATAATGACAAGGGCGTACGCCCCCTTAACCTCTTTCAACGCCTCCCTCACCGCCTCTTCGAGAGGGTATCTCTTCGCATAATCCTCGATGAGATGGCAGAGGACCTCCGTATCTGTCTCTGAAGTGAAAATATATCCCTTTTCGATCAGCTTGTTCTTCAGGGAAAGGTAGTTTTCCACAATTCCGTTGTGCACGAGAACAACATCTTTCGATCTGTGAGGATGGGCATTTTCATCTGAAGGCCGGCCATGAGTCGCCCATCTGGTGTGACCGATCGTTGTATCGCTGGATGGATTTTCAGATTCAAGGAGAGATGCAAGCGCCTGTATCTTGCCCGTACACCTTCTTACCTCAATGCCGTTCTTTGAGAAAAAAGCAATGCCTGCAGAATCGTACCCTCTGTATTCAAGGCGTCTCAAACCCTCAAGTACAACTGATACGGAATTCTTCTTCCCTACATATCCGATTATTCCGCACATATCAGAATTAAGGAATTAGTAGTCAGCAAAGGGCAGGTTTGTTTCCCTGTTTGCAGTCTACCGTTCACTGCCTACTTATCCTTTGCTCCTTTCTTTTTCAATTTGTTTCTCATTTTTGATTCTCTTTTTGTCACCCAGCCTTCAATATTCACCTGTTCTACCCTGCTCAAAGCAAGGGCCTTTGAAGGGACATCTTTTGTAATCGTAGATCCCGCTCCAAGATAGGCGCCTTTGCCCACCCTTACCGGAGCAACAAGCTGAGAATCGCTTCCGATAAATACGCCGTCTTCTATAGTAATAACATTTTTGCTATGACCATCATAATTACAGGTTATTGTTCCTGCGCCTATATTCACATCCCTCCCGATCCTTGCATCTCCGAGATACGACAGATGTGACGCCTTTGTCCCCGGGCCGATTATCGATTTTTTGACCTCTACGAAATTACCTATCTTCGCTTTCACACCGATCTCGGATCCCGGCCTGAGATGGGCAAACGGACCGACCAAGGCCCTCTCTTTTACAACGGACCTTTCGATCAACGTGGAATCTTTGATGACCGCTCCGTCTTCTATGACACTCTCACAAATCCTCACATTCGGATAGATTGTGCAATCCCTCCCGATCCTTGTATTCCCTTCGAGATGGACATTGGGATAAACCACAGTTCCCTTGCCGATACGGGTATTCGATGACAAAAATACGGAACCGGTATCTATAAAGTTAACACCCCTATCCTTCCATCTCTTTATTATTCTGTCCTTCATCAACCGCCCTGCCTTCTCCAGTTCTTCCCGGGTATTGACACCGATGAATTCATCTTCGTAACCGATTTGGAAGGCATCCATCCTCATACCTTTTTCTCTTGCGATATGGACAATATCCGTCAGATAATATTCACCCTTTGATTTGTTGAGCTTTATCTCTTCCAGGAGCCGAAGGGCTTCAGGCTCTATTGCATATACTCCGCTGTTCACTTCATTGATCGCCTTTTGAGATGCCGTCGCATCTCTGTCCTCGATGACGGATATAACACGTCCCCTTTGATCCCTTATGAGCCTGCCGTACGACTTCGGTTCTTCGGCTATGAAGGAAAGAAGGGAAAGTTCATTCCTCCGTTTCCTGTGGAGGGCCAGGAATTTCCCGAGCGTCTCACGAGTAATCAAGGGGGAATCACCATTTACAACGATTGTCGTTTCTTTCCCCTTTCCGAGAAACGACACCGCCCTCAGGAGAGCATCCCCTGTTCCCCTTGGTTCTCTCTGCTCCGCAAAAGAGATTCTATCTTTATCCTGCAGGGACGCTTTTATTTTTTCAAGATGTTGTCCCGCAACGACAACGATTCTCAGGGGTTTTAGTTCTTGGAGAGTGTTTACGACATGCTGAAGCATTGTGGTGCCCTGGATGCTGTGGAGGACTTTCGGCAGAGATGATTTCATCCTTTTCCCGATGCCGGCAGCCAAAACAACAGCTGAGAGTTTCATGACTTTATCTCTGATATCTTCGAGGGTGTGGCGATACCCCCAGAAAGTATGATCCTGATACCGTCCTCAATCGATATATCCGTAAAAAAGACATGCTCATTCCGGAAAAGCGCAATGTCACCGAAGTAAATTAGATTTGTGGGTATATACACAGCCTTCAGACTGATTTCCTGGTCATTCCTTTCAGTCTTCATAACACATTCTTTTGTGAGGAAGCCGTAGGCATACACACCGGGTCTCGGATATTCGACAACGACAAACTTCTTGAAAGAAGTCACCTGGCTATCGGGAGAAAAAGCATCGACGAGCTGTTTTACGGCGGTGTATATTCCTTTCAATCCTGGTATCTTAAGGATAACAAGCTCAAAGGACTCGATTATCCTCCTGCCGATGACGTTCGTCGAGATAATACCTACGATGAATATGAGTATTATGGCAGAAATAAATCCGAGGCCTCGGACATGATAACCGAGAATATTATAGTAAAGGGGCTCAAGGAAGCCATCAACAAATTTGAAAAACCATCCGATAATAAGAAAAGTGATGATAGCCGGGATGGATATCAGGAGTCCCGCAAAAAATCTCCTTTTGAAGGTGGTACGCATAGAAACAGCCATATTACTTTCCAACCTTGGCGATTACCTCATCAGGGATATCAACATTCGTATAGACATTCTGGACATCGTCATGATCTTCAAGCGCTTCTATGAGCCTCATCATCTGCTCGGCCTGTTTTTCATCGACGGTAGTATAATTTTTTGCCAGCATCGTTATCTCCGCAAGCGATACGGAAATCCCGGATGACTCTATCGAAGCTTTCACCTTCCCGAGATTCTCAGGAGCCGTAATAATTTCGTAGCTGTCTTCTTTCGGATCATTCTTCATGTCTTCAGCGCCGGCATCAAGGGCTACCGACATCAGGGTATCTTCATCGACTTTCGTCTTCTCGACGAGGACATAACCTTTCTGCTCAAACATCCAGGATACACAACCAGCCTCTCCTAAGTTACCGTTGTTCTTCGACATCATATGCCGTATCTCAGGCGTCGTTCTGTTCTTGTTGTCAGTGAGAACCTCTATAAGAATAGCTACGCCGCCGGGACCATATCCTTCATAGAGGGCCTCCTCGTAAGATACACCGGGGAGTTCGCCCGTACCTTTCATAATGGCCCTCTTTATATTATCGCTCGGCATATTAACTTCTTTTGCACTGTCAATAGCCGTCCTCAGCCTCGGATTTCCGGATGGGTCTCCGCCGCCGACCCTCGCAGCAACCGCAATCTCTTTGACGATCTTTGTAAAAATCTTGCCCCTTTTTGCATCTGTGCTTGCTTTCTTATGCTTTATCGACGCCCATTTGGAATGTCCAGACATTTTCGCCCCTCCGGAAATATATTCTTTAACGAACCGATAATAATACCGATTAATAGACATTTTATGATAATTCCCCGGGAAATAGACTGTCAAGACTCTATGCCGTATTCTTTTATCTTCGTGAGCAAGGTTTTATAGCTGACCTGAAGGATTTCTGCCGCCCTGCTCTTATTACCCCTGGTCTCTTTGAGGGCGCTCCTGATCCTTTCTGTTTCTGCCGCCCTCAATGCTTCCTTTGCAACAGCTTCGAGTGTCCCGTCCACAACGCGGGTTCCTGCGGATCCCGGGCCGAATTGTTTGCTGAGAGTAAAATGTTCGGGTGTAATCACATCACCATCGCAGAGGATGAGCGCCCTTTCTATCGCGTTTTCAAGTTCCCTCACGTTGCCTTTCCAGTGATAGTTCATAAGCATATCAAGAGATTCTCTCGATATGCTCTTTACCGGGGTCTTTATCTCATGACAGTATTTATTGATGAAGTATTCGATGAGCAGGGAAATATCTTCCTTTCTCTCCCTTAACGGCGGTATCCTGATGGGAAAAACGTTCAAACGGTAATAGAGATCTTCTCTGAATTTCTTTTCTTCCACAGCCTTCTCAAGGTCCCTGTTGCTCGCTGCAACGATCCTCACATCCACATTAATCGCCTTAACGGCGCCCACCCTTTCGATATCGCCTTCTTCGATCGCCCGGAGAAGTTTTGATTGTATGATAAGCTCCATATCACCGATTTCGTCGAGGAATATGGTCCCTTTGTCGGCGAGTTCGAACTTGCCGAGCTTCTTGGCATCCGCCCCTGTAAACGAACCCTTTTCATGCCCGAAAAGCTCCGATTCGAGGAGGCCTCTCGGGATAGCGGCACAATTGATCGGCACAAAGGGATAATGCTTCCTGTTGCTCAGATTATGAATGGCTCGGGCAAAGAGTTCTTTGCCGGTACCGCTTTCACCGATCAGGAGAACCGTCGTCTTGGTCGGAGCAACCCTCTGCACAATTTGGGCGACATTCAGGATATTTTCGCTTCTCCCGATAATCCTCGGCAGGCCGAACTTCAGCGCAACTTCTTCCTTCAAAAGGATGTTTTCCGTAAGAAGCCGCTGGGTCTCCAATGCCCTCCTTATCAGCATCAGGAGGTGATCCGTGTCAAAAGGTTTTGTAATGAAATCAAAGGCGCCTTCTTTCATAGCCGCGACAGCCGTCTCTACAGAGCCGAAGGCCGTCATAATAATAACGGGTACGAGGGGGTTCTCTTCCTTTGATGTCTTGAGGATAGCTATCCCGTTTTTCTTGGGCACCTTCAGGTCCGTAAGGACAAGGTCGATTTTACCCTCCTTGAGATAATTTATGCCTTCCGTTCCGTCGGAGGCTGAGATGACCTTATAGCCTTCGGCCTCAAGGGTTTCTTTCAGCATCTCAGCCATGGATTCTTTATCTTCTACAACAAGTATGGTCTCCATGAAAGTTATATCTTCGCCTTTGTCAGGGCTTCTTTGCAGGTACACGTTCTCTCGAAAGGTATCAGATCAAACGCCCCCTTCAGCAATATTCTCAACCGCCCGACAGCTCTGCTCATAATCTCTACAACCTCCGTAGCCGTCAGTTTTTGGTTTTGCAGCCCCGCGGCATAGTTTGTGATAACACTTATCCCCCCGTAACAGAGTTCCGCTTCCCTTGCGAGCGGTGCCTCAGGCATCGCCGTCATCCCTACAACATCGGCGCCGATTTGCGAAAAGAATGTTATCTCCGCCTTCGTCTCGAGCCTTGGTCCATTTGTACATAAATACGTTCCTGATCTCTTCAGTTCTATTCCTGATTTCTTTCCCGAGGCAAGAAAAGATTCTCTCAGTTCGGAGCAATAGGGATCCGTCAGGTCTACGTGAAAAACTCCTTCTTCCCCTTCAAAAAACGTTGCATCCCTGGCCGTTGTCATATCGATAATCTGATCGGGAACGACGATCGTACCGGGCTCCAGTTCGGGGTTTATCCCTCCCGCAGCGCCTATCGATATTATTCTCTCTGCCCCGAGTTCTTTGAAACCCCATATATTCGCACGGTAGTTTATCCTGTGGGGCGGAATATTATGTTTCGAGCCGTGTCTCGGGAGGAATACAATGTCTCTGCCGGAGATCTCGCCGATTCGATAAAAATCAGAGGGCGCGCCGAAGGGTGTCACAACATTTTTTATCTCTTTTGTGACGACACCTTCTATTTCGTAAAGCCCGCTCCCCCCGATAATCCCTATCAATATGTATCTCCTGTCAATATGCTCTAAATCGAAGCGTCTGATTCCATATCAAGCACAACGGCGCATAAACTCAGGGCGACAAAGATACACTTTTTCAGCGGCCTCAATTTATAATCTGAATTTTAACATATTAAGATGGAAGCAAAACAGGTGTGTTAAATAATCCACACTTTATTGTTAACAGTCAACACACAGATGTATTAATCTTTTTTTGAAAGATAAAGTATTACTTGAGCTCTTCTCACTAACATAAACTTTAACGCCGATCTCCGCGACGGTCACGTGTCTCTGGAAATTATTCGGACGCCCTGGCATTATATTTGCTCTCTCTAAGAAGACTCGCACTTTCAATGTTAAAATTTTCATGACATATAATATGCGTTTACAAAGAACATTAAAGCAGGAATCAAGCTTTGAAGGCATAGGTCTCCATACGGGCCGGCATTGCAAAGTCCGCCTCAAGCCAGCTCCCAGGGACACCGGTATTTTATTTAGAAGAACCGACAAAGATTCGACCATTAAAGCCTCCATCAACTCTGTTACGGACACCGCGTTCGCAACTACCCTCGGCTTTAATGGCGCTAAGATCAGAACCGTTGAACACATCCTTGCTGCATTCGCCGGACTCGGGGTAGACAATGCATATGTCGAAGTGAATGGACCCGAGATTCCTATTCTTGATGGTAGTTCGATAGAATTGACAAGCTTGATTCTCGATGGCGGCATCGCAAAGCAGAGCAAAAAAAGACCTTATATACGGATAACAAGGCCTATAGTGCTTACGGACGGGCATGCCGAGATCGCGGCTTTTCCCTACGAGGGACGGCGTATAACATACAGGATCCATTTTAATCACCACTTGCTGGGGGAGCAAAAAATGAGTCTGGATCTCACTGAAGAAAGTTTCGCGATCGAAATCGCACCGGCGAGAACCTTCGGATTCCTGAAGGACGTGGAATATCTGAAAGCGAATGGGTTTGCGAGGGGAGGTTCTTTCGATAATGCCATCATACTCGGAGAAAACGGCATTCTCAATGCTTCGGGGCTAAGGTTTAAAGATGAATTTGTGCGCCACAAGATACTCGACCTTATAGGCGACTTGTCATTGTTGGGCTTCCCGATTTACGGCCACGTTATCGCAAACAAGTCAGGACATACGACAAACCTGAAATTTCTGAAAAAGCTCCTGTCGTGCCCTGATTACTGGGAGATGCAGTCGGAAGTTGTCCGGCAGCCGACTTTGTCGTATACGTAAAATATTATTTAATTTCAATAAGTTGCAAATTTTACTTGAATTTTTCCGCAGAATAGAGTTTCATATCTAAGTAAGAAGACCGCAAAAAGAAGCAAAAAGAAGGCTGGAAGAATTTCTCCTCCAGCCTAAAAAATGTGTGTGCGTACGTGTAAAGGGAAACTATTTCTTCTTTGCGGTCTTCTTCGCCGGCTTCTTAGCTGCTTTCTTGGTTGCTGCCATGTAATTCACCCCCTTTCTATCCGCACTCCCTGTAGAGGAGATGCGGCGCTTCACACTTACAGTCTTCCTATAAGCGTTATCCTCTTACCCGATAAAAGTCTCTTCAGGTTCGAGTCGCCCTTTTTCTTTTTGAGCCTGTATTCGTCCTCTTCCATGAGAGAACAACTAATCTTTTGATCAAACCTTTTTTCAAGGTCTTTAAGCTCTTTTGTAAGTGACGATGAAGCACCGATCACAAAGAGGTCCACTCTGTCCACATCTTCGCCTTCCGCATACGGACCATAAATAAATGCAGCCTTTGCGCCGGAGGCCCTCAGGACTGCTTTGAGTGCACCCGGCAGACCGAGAGATTTTGTTATAAGGTTTTTTAGTTCTGAAAACAGGGGTGATTCCTTATTTGCCTGAAAATATTTGAGATTAACAATCTTCTCGCTGGTCACGATATCCAGCTTCTCAAGGTTGTCAAGTTCTCTCTTGATACCCGAGGGGTTCTTTCTGAGCAGCTTTGCTATCTCTCTGATATAGAACTGTTCATCCGGACTGTTCAGGAGCAGCGAGAGGACATCCGCTCTGATTGATGATGAGAATAAACTTTTCAACATATATTCACCTTATATAGATTTATACATCAAACAATTCTATTTGTCAACAAAAAAATTACATTTAGGAACATATAGTGCATTTTTGTATACGATCTCATATTGAGAACAGTTGTTCTCAATTATTGAACTATCGTTTTGTTCTTATCATCTCCCTAACTTTTTCGAGATTCATCGAATCATCGGTCTCCCTTTTTTTAGGCGTCTCGAGGATCAGAGGTATATTCTTCAAAAGCTTGTGATTGATGAACCGACCCAGACCCTCCATCCCTATTCTTCCGAGACCGATATGTTCATGTCTGTCGACGCCCGAGCCCACATCTCCCTTTGAATCATTGAGATGGATGAGTTTTATCTTATCGAAACCTACATGTTTTTTCATTTCCTCTGAAAAGGGCCGTATTCCCCCTTCTTCTCCGATATTATAGCCTGCCGCACAGGCATGACACGTATCGAAGCATATGCCCGATATCAATTGCCCTTTCACCCCATTCATAATTTCAGCCAGGTCTTCAACCTGCGAAGAGATGTCCCCTCTTTCGCCCGCGGTATTTTCCAGAAGGAGCCCGGCTTTCCATTTCCCCGACAGTGAAACCTCGTTCAACACAGCAATCGCCCTCTTTCTCGCGGCGCTTTCGTCTTCCCCGGCGGCGCTCCCTGTATGGAGGACCACATAATCAGCCCCGACGACATCAGCCCTGTTCATTTCGATGACAAGGAGTTCGATAGATTTCCTTCTCAAGAGAACATTTTTTGAAGCCATATTTATGAGATACGACGAGTGAATAAAAACAGGTGAAATATCGAGGCTCAGTCTGAGTGCTTTAAACGCAGAGACATCGTCTTCAGAAAATTTTTTTACGGCCCATCCGCGGGGATTGTGGGAAAAAATCTGAACGGTATTACATCCGAGTGCATCCGCCCGTGCCAAACTCAGATGCAACCCGCCGGCTATAGAGGCATGAACACCGAATCTGCGCATTAAACATCCTCACTGTCCTGCTCACGTTCCCGGATCATTGCCGTGAATGTTAATACCCTTCATAATGCTCCCGAATGATCATGAGCGGTTTTCCTGCATGAAATTTCTTCCGGACCCGCTGAGGTTATTGCATAGCGCCGATGATTCCGACCGGAAAACCTTTACGGATAATAATTTTGCTATGACAATGCCGATAACCGCTCCGGCCAGAACATCTGAAGGAAAGTGAGCGATACCTTCTACCCTTTCCAGGCCGATCATAGCGGCCCAGAAATAAAAAAAGACTCTATACCTCGGGAAGTAAGATGCGAGGATATAGGCCATACAGAATGCGACTGTAGCATGCCCCGAAGGAAAAGAATCGTATCCGGTTTTCAGCGATGGTCCCATAAGTACTAAATGATCGGTCAATTTCGGCCTTACCCTTCCTACAAGATGTTTGAGAACCTGGACCACGACGCCGGCAGAAATAATCCCTATCAAGAGAGACTTGCCTGCGCTCGAATATTTTTGATTGAAAAACCTCCCCGCCAAGTAAAGGACAATTGCGATCGCTATCAGTGTGCTCCCATGGGAAATAAAATTCATGAAGGGATCAAGCTTCTTGAGTAATTCGTAAAGGACGCATTTTTCTATGTAATAACTCTTGAGAAAGGAAACAACAGTGCCGTCGAGATAGAAAAAAAATAGGGGCAGACTCATTGCTATAAATAACAACTTCCTATTTTCTCTCAAGTATTGCATATGTGCCGTCACTCTCCAGCAGACTAAAATTTAAATTTCTTAATGCTTCTATATCTTTTACCTTTGCTATGGCAATCCGGCCCTTCCCGGACGTTATGTAAGGCAGCAATTCGTTCTTGTTCCTCGTGTTCAACACTTTATGTCCCGAATAAAAGACGATGCTCGGATTGTTGAGTCCATAAGTAATTATCCTATCGTCACCCTGCGCCGCCTGCCCCGCGTATAAACTGTATTTATATAATGTGCCCTGAAGATGCCGGTTTACAATAGGCAGTGCCGTCACAGAAAGGATGGACAAGAAAAGAAACATTATGCAAGACATGGGAACATACAATGTTTTTTTTGCAAAGGCGGCATAGATACCCAGGATTGTCAAAGAGAATATTATTGCAGCCGCCATAAATGTCCAATCTGTGTCATAAACATCAACCTTCAAGAGATATTTTTTTAGAACCAGCAAGGTAACAGCCAGGGATAGTGACATAGCCGCAACACAGATATTCGAATATTTTCTCCATCGAATATTCGGGTCCGACATGCCGGAGGCGATCATTATGGCCGCCGCAGGAACCGCCGGGAGGACGTAATTCGGCAGTTTTGTCGTGGAAAATGTAAAGAAGGAAACGACGGCCCCAAACCATATCAGTGCAAATAGATTCAAATCATCCTTTTCTTTGAACGCACGTCTGATCCCTGCCGGCAAGAAGGTAATCCACGGGAACAAGCCTATGATTAAGACAGGGATGTAATAGTAGACCGGGCCTTTGTGTCCCGATATGACGCCTGTATATCTCACGAAGTGATGTTTTAAGAAAAACTGTCGGACAAATTCCTGTCCGTTGACGACAGTCTGGGCGACATACCATGGCGCAGAGATCAAACAAAAAAGAGCTGTCCCCTTAAGATTGAACACCCTTTTGACGCCGCTCAATCCTTCAGTCGTTATCAGATATACAATGGCGATGCCGAATGGAAAGACTATGCCGATCAATCCCTTCGTCAGAAAGGCAAGGGCCGAGAATACATAAAACCCATAAATAAATTTGTTTTTCTTTAGGGAATAGTAGAATGAAAAGAGGGAGAGGGTCATAAAAAAAGTCAGGGCCATATCAGTGACTGCGGCATGGGAATAAGCGACAAAGAATATGGATAGACTCAATGCAATAACGGCGTAAAGGGCATTTTTTTCTCCCTGAAAATGTTTGACAAAGAAATAAACTGCCGTACACAACATGAGTCCCAGGAGTGCGGAAGGGAATCTTGCGCCGAACTCGCTGACCCCGAAGACCTTGTACGAGGCCGCCATCAACCAGTAAAAAAATATCGGCTTGTCATAACGGTTTTCTCCGTTATAGGTTGGGGTTATCCAGTCACCGCTCTGGACCATCTCTTTCGTAGCCTCTGCAAACACAGCTTCGTCGACATCGAAGAGCGTGGGAGAGCCAAGCCTTAAAAAAGAAATAAAGATGACAACAGAAAATAGGAAAAGGATCGAATAAGATTTTATCTTCACCATAGAAATTATTATGTCGTAATCATGGCGTGGCTTTCCAGAGAAATATGTACTTAGTGCGACAATGGGAAACTTTTAATAGTTGAAACTTGTGGGGGAGGAGGAGGGGGATTTTCGGAATAAAGATTTTCCGCTCATCGCTATGCTTTCCTGTTTGTTCCATCTCTTCTGACCGCAATTATAAACACAATAAATAACATTCGAGAAACTTTGCTCCGAATCCCCATATGGTATAGTTTCTTATTGGCTGCACGCAGGCACGCTTGAATATCCCGCAAGCTTTCCCGGTAGGTGAGTTGTGCAAAAGCCATGCAGAGAACCTGTTCCCGGCAGGTGAAGTTCTTGATCTTATAATTTCCATTGTACCGTTTCACGCACTGGTTAAATTCATATGTCGGTATAAAGTCCATGAGTTGAGAAAATATTGTCTGCCCAGAATTCATATGCCATCTCCTTCCGCTTTGGTGCGGAAGTATGGCTTTTTTGAAAATTCGAATTCAAATCGAAAAATGCTACGATGTCTTGTAAAGTAAGTGTAGTAGTCATTTTACAAAGCCTTACCGATTCAACGTTGGGACAGTAGTGATTTTATATGTATCATCATTCTTTTTCAAAGGGTTATCATTCAAGCCTCGTCATAAATCTGGTATCATTGGTTAAAGATGTAACAATACCAAATTGAAAAGAGGCAAAATTGCAAGCAACAGGTTCTTTAAATCTCAAGAGCACATCTGAATATAAGAACATCCCGTTGGAAGTTGTCCTTCAATCCTTAGAGGCAGCAACAGACGGCCTTCCGGATTCTGAAGCGGGAAACAGGCTCCGGACATTCGGTTATAACGAAATTCCAGAGACAAAGAAGAACCCCTTCCTCGAATTTGTGTTGCGGTATTGGGGACCCATGCCGTGGCTGCTGGAGCTGGCGATGGGGCTTTCATTAATACTGGGACATTATCTTGAAGGGATAATAATTTTTGCATTGCTGACGTTAAATGCCGTCATAGGGCATAAGCACTCCAGCAGTTCACAAAAGACCGTCGAGCTTTTGAAGAAAAAACTGGCTGTCAGGGCAAAGGTATTGCGGGACGGCAAATGGACGATGAAAGAGGCGAGGGAGATCGTGCCCGGAGATATTATAGCCGTAAAACTCGGCGACATAGTGCCTGCTGACGCCATGATTGTGAACGGTGAACTCTCTGTAGACCAGTCTGCCCTGACAGGCGAATCCCTGCCTGCAAGTGCTCATCAATCGGATATTGTCTACTCAGGTTCTGTAATACGACAGGGAGAAGCCAGATGTGCAGTGGTCAATACCGGCGGGAATACATTCTTCGGCAAGACAGCCGAACTGGTCAGGACAGCACAGCCGAAGTCGCATCAGGAAGAAGTGATGATGGCTATAGTCAAGTACATGATGTATCTGGGCTTAGCCGCATCAGTCGTGGTCTCACTGTACGCCCTCATGATGCATATCGGCGTATTGACGATATTGACATTCATTGTAATTTTCCTTATGGGAGCGGTGCCTGTGGCGCTTCCGGCGGTGCTCACCATAGTGCAGGCGGTCGGCGCGATGGAGCTTGCAAAAAAAGGAGCGCTGGTAACGAGACTGGACTCGATAGAAGATGCCGCTTCCATAGATGTCCTGTGCCTCGACAAGACAGGCACCATAACGCAGAACAGATTGACGGTCACAGACAGCATACCGTTTCCGGGCTACACAAAGGAGGATGTTGTCAAAATGGCATCCCTGGCGTCCAAAGAAGAGGGCATGGATATCATAGACCTTGCAGTTATTGAATATGCCAAAAAGACGGGAATCGATTTGAATGCCTACAGGCAGGTCTCATATACGCCTTTTAATCCTTCGATCAAGAGGACAGAAGCGATTTTTGAATCAGGTGGAAAACAGTTCAGGGCGGTTAAAGGCGCAGCACAGATAGTTATATCCATGTGCAGGGGATTGGATAAAGATGATAGAGAGAAGGCAAACAAGGCTATAGATGAGTTCTCCCTGAAAGGCTACAGGACCATAGCAGTTGCCGGGTCGGAAGACGATGACATGGATAATCTCAAGCTTGCAGGTCTGCTATTTTTGTCCGACCCGCCGAGGCCTGATGCAAAAGAGATGATAGAGAAGGCAGGAAGGCTCGGAATAAAACCGATGATGCTGACCGGTGATAATATCGCCATAGCAAAAGAGATAGCCGGTCAGGTGGGCATCGGCGCTAAGATTATCCGTCTGGCTGATATTGAAGGTTTAAGCGAAGATGAACAGTTAAGGATTGTTGGAGGAAGCAATGGGATTGCGGAAATCTATCCGGAGGACAAATACCGGATCGTGAAACTCCTGCAATCCAGGGGTCATATGGTCGGCATGACTGGAGACGGCGTCAACGACGCGCCGGCTTTGAAGCAGGCGGAGATGGGGATAGCGGTAAGCAATGCAACCGATGTGGCAAAGGCCGCCGCGAGCGTGGTGCTGACCGAGCCGGGCATAAGCGTGATAATCGATGCGGTAACGATAAGCAGGCAGACATACCAGCGGATGCTCTCATGGGTCATAAACAAGGTCACAAAGGTCATGGAATTCGTCGGCTTGCTCACCATAAGTTTTTTATGGCTGCACGAAATAGTGCTTTCCCTGCTGGGCATGTCCCTGCTCGTATTCGCAAATGATTTTGTGACAATGTCCCTGGCTACCGACAACGTAAAACATACGAGCAATCCAAACCATTGGAATGTGAAAAATATTACTCTGGCGTCTCTTATCCCTGGTATGCTGCTGGTTGTAGAAGGTTTGATAGTGATATTCATTGGACTGAATTATTTTCACCTCGGCTGGGAAAGACTGCGAACCCTGGTGATGCTCAATCTTATATTCAACAGTCAGTTCAGAGTACTGATCGTGAGGGAAAGGAGGCACTTCTGGTCGTCGCTCCCGGGAAGGGAACTGCTCATCCTTAGCACAGCAACAATAATCGGGTTTGCATTGTTGGGCATATACGGCGTCTTTGTCCCGTCCCTGACATTGAATCAGGTTCTTATGGTTCTGGGATTTTCGGGATTATTTACGCTTTGTATAGATTTTCCGAAATACTATCTATTCAGGAGATTCGGGTTGTGAATATGATTCAAAAGATACGAATATACCCGTTCTTCTTGTAAGAGGATGATGTGTATCCTGAAATCGCCGGGAGGATATGAATGAGACCCGATTCACCGTTTTATTTACAGAGTTTTGAAGCGCTTAAAAAATCAGCTTTATTCTCAAGACTCGATGAGGATGTCCTCAAGGAAATGTTTCTGATTTTCAGGCATCAAGAATGGGAGAAAAAACAGGTTGTTATGGAGCCCGCTCAAACAGCCGAGCGGTTTTTTGTCTTAGTGACCGGGCGTGTGAAGGTTGTGCGGGCTAATCCTGCCACGAGCCGGGAATTTACTCTCTTTTTATTTGGATCGGGTGACTGCTTTGATGTGGTATCCCTTCTGGACGGTAAAAAACATGATGTGCAGGTGGTGGCTATGGATGACCTTTCGGCATTATCTGCGCCAATTGATACGGTGCGGGACTGGATTAATAAGCATCCTGAATTCAATCGGTCATTTCTTCCCTGCCTCGGAAAGCAGATGCGTGTATTGACGGAGCTGGCATCCGATTTAGCCCTTCACGATACAGAGATCAGACTTGCAAAACTTATCCTCCAGCATATAGACCATGAATATAACGAAGATAGCGATAATGTACCATCCAGATTGAAGCTGATTAAAGACCTTTCCCATGAAGAATTAGCCGGCATGATAGGGTCTGTCCGTGCAGTTGTGAATAGACATTTACAGAAATTAAAGCAAGAAGGCATCATGATTGCGCACAGGGGTTATTTAGAGATCAAAGACCTGCATGCCCTGATAAGAAAAATAGAGGAACACCTGCATTTTAATAAAGATAAAAACAACGAGAAGGGATGAGATATGTAACTTAAGTAGCAGAAGTGGTTGAGAAAATTAAAGTATAATTTAAAGAGATTTTTCCCAAACGGCTCATTGAGCCTGATTAAAAAGTTAACCATTAAAAAACAGGAGGTGTACTATGTCAGAGAAAAATTCGGCAGTATCTATTTTCAACACCCACACAGAGGCTGAGGATGCTGTCAAGGAACTGCAGAAAGCAGGATTTGAAATGAAGAAGCTATCTATCGTAGGTAAGGACTATCATTCTGATGAGCATGTGGTGGGCTATTACAATACGGGTGACCGTGTTAAATACTGGGGAAAGTTAGGGGCCTTCTGGGGTGGCTTATGGGGATTTCTTTTCGGTTCTGCGTTCTTTTTCATTCCCGGGATTGGTCCGATCGTTGTAGCCGGTCCGCTGGTGTCGTGGATTATTGGCGCGCTTGAAGGTGCCGCTATTGTGGGTGGACTGAGCGCCGTTGGAGCAGCGTTATACGGCATCGGTATTCCAAAGGACAGTATCGTTAAATACGAGACTTCCCTCAAGGCGAACAAGTTTCTGTTGGTGGCGCACGGGACAGGTGAAGAAGTTGAAAAGGCAAAAAAGATTTTAGAGACGACTAATGCAGTTGAGACAGCGATTCATCACGCTTAAGAAGAAGGTATTGAACTACTAACAGGCTGTTAAAAAAACCTATTGTGTCATTGCGAGGAGCGATTTTCGCAATGACACAATCTCTAACCCTTGATTTCTTAAAATACAAGATTGCTTCGCTTCGCTCGCAAAGACAGCAAAAATAGTTTTTCAGCAGCCTCCTAAAAAAGAAGAACGTTGCAATACCTTATTCTCTTGTTGTTTTCGAACTCATTAATCACTCGATTTAGTCCAAAGCAGCAGAGGAATTTCTCGATTGCATGGCAGGCGCAAAGCATATACGCCGGCTATGGCTTTAGCAGTGTATATTGAACTTAATGCTTAATTTGTTGCAAGTCAGTTAAGGACATAACGATGATTGATATGAAAGGATTTTTTGAAAAAGATGTAAAATTTCTCGCTTGCAGAAAAATCTCAAAATAAAGGAGAACATTATCGAAAAGAATAAGTTTATATTTGCTCTTGGGATAATTATCATTTTTGCCGTTGTAGGCGCCGGCATCTCTATCGTATTCGGCAGATTTGTCAGCTTCAGCGACACTTCTGCAGACGTATTAGCTCCTAAAAAAACTGAAGTGGCTGGGAAGATAGGCGCGCCGACTGCACAGGCAGGCGGCGCAATCGCCTTTAACCCGCCCTCTGTCCAGGATGCGCCGGCAAACATAAAGGACGCGGTCATGCTTGGCCACAACATCCTGACGGATACCGGGAAATATGCGGGTCAATACGTTGGTAACAAACTCGATCTGTTCAAACTGTCATTTCAAAGGGGGCATGACCCAAGGCGGGAAAAACGGAGGCCTCTCGCTTGTGGGCGTGGCCGCAAGCTATCCCCAGTACAAGAAGAGGCAAAACTATTCCGTGGACCTCGTAACCCGGACAAATGACTGTTTCCAAAGGAGCATGAACGGTAAACCCCTGCCCGCTGATAGCAAAGAAATGATAGCTATAGTCACATATTATCAGTGGATATCAAAAGGACTGCCCATATATGCCGATATCCCCTGGTTAGGGGTGAAACACCTCAAGAGCCCTCATAAGCCGGATGAGGCAAAGGGGAAACAGGTCTTTGCAGAAAAATGCGCCATGTGCCACGGTGATAACGGCCAAGGGACCCTATCGGCGCCGCCTCTGTGGGGAAAAGATTCCTTTAACGATGGCGCAGGGATGGCAAAGTTGGCCAACCTTGCCGCCTTTGCTCATTTCAACATGCCATTAGGGAATCCTGACTTGTCAGCCGAGGATGCCTTGGATGTGGCGGGATTTGTTACGGCCCGGCCCAGGCCCCATTTCACGGGGAAAGCTAAGCAGGGGGGCTGAGACATGGAATTCCCCATCTTTCAGTTCCCGTACCTCGGCAATGGCATGGCCATAGCATTAGATGCCGTTTTCCACGTGATTATCAGCCATGGGATGGCTATTGGAGCAATTTCATTGATTGTAATAAGTGAATATATTGGATTCAAAAAATCGTCTCAGGATTGGGAAGATTTTGCAAGGGATTTTCTGAAATTCACCATTATTATTACTACAGGGATCGGGGCAATAACAGGGGTTGGAATATGGCTCATCACGAGCGCCCTGTCACCAAGAGGCATAGGGTCTATGCTTAGGGTTTTCTTCTGGCCTTGGTTTATTGAATGGATAGTCTTTACCTGCGAAGTGATATTTATTCTCATCTATTACTTTACATGGAGTAAATGGGTAGGCGAGAAAAAGGAAAAACATATTTATTTTGGCATGGGCTATGTCTTTTTTAGCCTTCTGTTCCGCCTTGCTGATTACCGGCATACTCGGCTTTATGCTCACCTCCGATGGATGGCCTTGGGACAAGAGCTTCTGGTCCGCATTCTTGAATCCGAGCTATCTTCCGCAATTGCTGTTGAGGATAAGCATTGCCTTTTCACTCGGCGACCTGTTCTCTATTGCGTTTCTCCTGTTCACCCGCAGGAGAGAGGATTTCCGCAAGGAGGCCCTCCGATTTTTTGGAAAGGCAGCCGTCATTTCATTCTCGGTGACGGTCATATTCACCTGGTGGTATTTCAGTGTCGTCCCTTCAACATTTAAAACCCATACCGTATTTGCTGTCCTGACATCCCGATTCTCCCAGCAACCGGAAATCTTCTGGTATGTAAACGGTGCAGGAGCCTTTCTGTTGTTCGTGTTCTCCTTGGTATCTTTCAGGGGTTCCACCGTTCTGACGAAGATCCTGATTGTCCCTGCGCTTTTGGTATCAATGCTCCTTGTAAGCGAGTTCGAACGAATCAGGGAGTTTATCAGAGGCCCGTATCTTATGCCCGGATATATGTACGCCAGCCAGGTATTGCTCAGCGAGACCCCGTTTTTGAGCAAAGAGGGGATGCTGAAGAACGACTTCTGGTTTAACCATGCGCCTGATAATCAGGAAGCTATGGTCCAAGGCGCATACCTCTCCGCCCGGAACTGTTCTGTCTGCCATACCATCGGCGGAATAAACGACATCGCAAAAAAAGTAAAAGGCAGGACCGAAGACGGCATCTTCGCGATCCTCGGACATACCCATGATATGGTCCCTTTCATGCCCCCTTTTTCAGGGACGGAGGATGAGCGAAGGACGCTGGCAGGCTTCCTGTATGGGATATCAAAGGGAACAATCAAATTACATGACCCATCCCGTTTTGTCCCTGTAAATGGAGGTGGAACTCATGGGTAGATTATCCGATCTCCTGATAGGGAAACCCATCCCTGAGACCCTGTTGCGAGGGCTCCTTTTCACATCGTTTACGCTTCACATGCTCTTTGTCCTTCTGACCCTTGGGACGGCCATCCTGGCCCTCTACTATTTTGTTGATTCCCAGTACGGCGGCAGGGCAAAGGAATTAAGGTTCGATAAAAGGATCCTTAAAACCTTTATGGCGCACAAAAGCCTGGCAGCGGTCCTGGGGGTCGCGCCCCTGCTCCTCATCCAGGTAGGCTCCACAATCCCGTTCTTCACCGCTCTGAATCTCTTTGCCCCGTACTGGATGTTACTTGTCGTGTTTTTGATAATTGCGTTTCTGTCCTTTGATGCCCTCGGGCACAAGATGTATGTGCATAGATATATCCATTTGGCCTTAGGCGTTATCGCCCTTGTATTTCTCCTTGCTGTCCCCGGGATCTTTGCGGCCATTCTGACAGCCTATGAAAATCCTGACAGGTGGCAGGCAATAATGAACGGTGGCTACCGGTTAACCGGCGTATTAGCCGTCCACTGATTGTTCAGATATCTGCATGTCCTGGGCGCTGCCGTTGTATTCGGCTCAGGATTTCATTACTTTTTTATCGCAGAGGACGATACGGAAAGGAAGTCCCTTCAAAAATGGTTTGTTGCCGGGATCTTGCTCCAGTTTATCCTCGGCATAATGCTCTATGGTTCACTGCCGGAAAGACCCGGTTATATTACCACTGTTTTTTTACTTGTCGGTATTGTGGCTGCTGCGATCCTGTTGTGGGTTGTCTTTTCCGTTGTTAGCAAAGACCTTCCGCTGAATATTAAAATGGTATTGCCGGTCTTAATGCTCGTACTCGTTTCAATGCTCTTAACAAGACAGTTCCTTCAGGACAGGACCCTTCTTCCCCTCCAGAAACGGCTTGAAGCAAACGCCATAGCCTACGAGAATGAACTCAAGCCTTTTGAACGACAGACGCTGGATGCATACGGGGCGTCTCTGAAGGTGGTCTATGACAACGGTGAAACAATATACGCCAAAAGTTGCGCCTTCTGCCATGGGGCAAACGGGGACGGAAAGGGTGTGGAGGCAAAAAGGCTTTTCTTACCCCCGGAAGACATATCAGCCATCAGAACGACCCGGCAACATCTCTATAATATTTTAAAGGATGGTATCGCCGGTTCCGCCATGCCCTATTTCACCTTTTTTGAGAAGGACAAGCTCAATTTGCTGATTGATTATATAGACAGAAGGTGGCATGTTTTAAGTCCAGCCGATGCTGTTCCTGTGAGGATTTCAAAACCTGCGATGGAACAGGCAAATAGTATTTACAGCCAGACCTGTGCCGGATGTCACGGGATGGATGGAAAGGGTTCAAAGCTTTCTCAGGGCTTTAAACCCCAGCCGCCTGATTTCACCCTGTACAGTCTCTCGCCCAAGAGGGCGTTTGAGGTAATCTCAAATAGCTACCCCGGCACCATGATGCTGGCCTTCGGGAGCCTGCCTGAAGAGGTCAGATGGGGCCTTGTGAAGATAGTAAATGAGAAAAGGAGGCAATAATCTGGCTGAAAGGAAAGAGAAGAAAATGAAGAGCAGAAAGATACTTTCAATAGTTCAAATGAACGACAGCCATGCCTATTTTGATTTGCACCAGGAGATGTTCTGGCAGGGCGACCACGCAGTATACCGTCCCGCCGGAGGTTACTCACGCATCGCCACGATTTCAAAACAGATTCGGGCTGAGAGCCAGGGGCGCATTCTCTTTTGCGACTGCGGCGATACCCTCCATGGCACCTATCCTGCCCTGGACACGCAGGGACAGGCTTTGATCCCTATCTTGAATTCATTGGGGCTTGATGCCATGACAGCCCACTGGGAATTTGCTTATGGTCCAAAGGTATTTCACCAGCGAGTCGCTGAGCTCAATTATCCGATGCTGGCAAACAATGTTTATGATAAAGAGACAAATAAATTGGTCTATCAGTCGTATATCATAAAAGAGATTGGCGGATTACGGATCGGCCTTGTAGGGATCGCCTCAAATATTGTGGACAAGACCATGCCGCCTTCTTATAGCGAAGGCATATCCTTTACCCTGGGTAAGGATGAACTTCCGCCGATCGTCGATATATTACGCACTCAGGAAAAGGTGGACTTAATCGTTTTGGTCTCGCACCTTGGGTTCCCTCAGGAGATGAAGCTTTTGTCCGAGGTGCACGGCATAGATGTTTGTCTCAGCGGCCATACCCATAACCGCCTGTACAAGCCGGTTCTCAATGGGAAAACTATTGTTATACAGTCAGGCTGCCATGGTTCTTTTTTGGGTCGCCTGGACCTGGAGGTGGATGAAGGACAAATCGTCGATTACCGGCACCGGTTGATTGAGGTTGAAGCAGCTATACAACCTGACCCCACGGTAGATGAACTGATAAGACAGGCACTCGCGCCCTATAAGAATGATCTCTCGGAGGTTGTCGGTGAAACTGCCACGGCGCTCAACCGGGGAACAACCCTGGAGGCCACTATGGACAATTTCCTCCTTCAGGCTTTACTCGAAAGCACCGGTGCGCAATTAGCATTTTCGAATGGCTGGCGCTACGGCGCACCGATAGTTCCAGGGAAGATAACCTTAAATGACCTTTACAACATTATTCCCATGAATCCACCTGTCTCAACAGTGGAGTTGACGGGAGAGGAAATCAAGGCGATGTTGGAGGAGAACCTTGAAAGGACGTTTTCGTGCGACCCGTATAATCAGATGGGAGGTTATGTCAAGCGCTGTCTCGGTCTTAATGTATACTTTAAGATAGAGAACCCTCCAGGACAGCGTATTCAAAAACTATTTGCAGGCAATGAAGAGGTGCAGCCCGGCCAATACTACACAGCGGCATTTGTCACGCCGCAAGGGGTCCATCAGAAATATGGCCGCAATCGTGAAAACCGGTCAGAACGTATCATAGATGCGCTACGGACATACTTGGCCAGGCACCGCCCCCTTTACGCGGAACTCAGAGGCGCCTTTGTGGCGGTATAAGAGGAATTTCGACATTTTTGTGTTTATCGCAAGTGTAGCGTATGAGATTATTAACTTTTTGAAAGGAGAGAATGATGAATGATCAAAACGGTTTGATGAACCGCCGGGCGGCACTGAAGAATATGATGCTTGGCCTCGGCGCAGGTCTGGCGGCTGTTGGCGCCGGTCATGTGGCATGGGCGGGCGGTATGAGTGATGCGCCGGCTGACTTGTTAGCGGCCGGAGCAGCTACGCTCAAGGAGTTACAAAATAGGCTCAAAAAGGCGCCCAGGCGGCGGGATTTCAAAACGGTGCCGATGATCCTGACCGATCCCTCGCAATGGGACGAAAAAGCCTTAAATGAGATCCTGCATTATGCCGGCGCCCCAAAACAGGTCTGGGACAATACCGATCTCGAAGGCCCCTGGCTCAATCTGATGCGAAATGCCATGAACGTTCATATCTGGTCCTTCAAGCACCCTAATTTTTTAGCGCTTTCCGCTACCCATGGCACCGCACACCTGGCGCTCTACGACGATTACATCTGGGATAAATACAAGGTTGCCAAACTCACCAATGACAAATACCAGACCAACGTTTTCATTAAGGATGTGCCGACCGACCAGACCAACCCGGCGGATTTCGAAAACCCGGATGGCGTCTTTTCCCCTCGCGGCGACAGCGTTGCGGTTCTCCAAAAACGGGGGGTGGTCTTTTTGGCATGCCATAACGGAATTTGGGAGTTGACACTGTCCCTACATCAAAAGGGGGTTAATCCGGACCGCCTCAGCCACGCGCAGATGGCAGCGGAGTTCACCAACCATCTCATCCCTGGGGCAGTGCTCACACCCGGTATTGTCGGCACCTTGCCAGAGCTTATGTTGGCTGGTTATCAGTATGCGAAATAATCGAAGGGGATAAAAATGCTAAAACAAATGCATCATCGTGTGGCGGCCCTGGCGGCTGCCATCTTGCTGACCCTGTGGGGCGTTAGCGCTCAGGGGCAGGAACAGATATTCCCGCCCTGGAGTCATGGCAAGAACGCTCCGGCCATCGACAAGGGAAAGGAGCACCCGGATCTCAAGGACAGGATCTACTACGAAACCTTGCCGCCAGGCATCCTGATCAAGCAGATGGCGGCACGAGGCACCATCACAGTCGGCAACATGACATGGACCATCCATCCGGACGTTTACGCCGCCGACCTGGAGACGGTGGACATGCTCATTCACAAGGGGACGCTGGCAGGTCCTGCGGTACCGTACGTCACCAATGATCTCACCATAATGATCCCCAGGGATAACCACGGCGATCTACGCTGCAGCCATGGTGAAGGGTGCAGCCCATCCGCAGATTGCCAAACAATGGCTTGACTTCTTGGTGTCGCCGAAGGCGCTGGAGATCTTCGAGCATTATGGGTTCAAACCCTACATTGGCGCGAAGTGATTGGGTGTGCTTGCTTTTATCAGATATAAAGAGGTTGAAAAGCAAATAGATGAAGATATATATCAACCCTCATTGATACTTGACATGCTGCTTACCGCAGCAATTCTTGCAATCGGGCTCTTTCTTATAATTTATTTAATTCATAGTAATTAGCGGCTATTATCACATGGCTTGTTTTGCGGCACCGAGAATCTAAAGGCAGCAATATGCAGGAGGACATTATGAGTATGCCAAAATGTATCCTGGATTTGCTGATATTGCTGAGAATACGGGGTTTCCTGAAATTGCCAGGCGCTTGAGAGCAATTGCCAAGGCAGAGGAACATCACGAAGAAAGATACAAGAAATCATTGAAAGAAGTTGAAGGAGGCACAGTATTTAAGAAAGACAGGAAAGACCGCTGGGTCTGCAGGAGATGCGGGGCTATATCCATGAAGGTAAAGCTCCGCTTGAAGAATGTCCTTCATGCGATCATGAGTCAAATTATTTTAAGACTAAATAAGGAGATGCCGTTATGAACAAAAACAAAGACAAGAAGGGCGAGCACAAAATTGTAGTCGAGCTTCAAGTAGTGCTGGAAAAGGCAGATGTAGTGTTCAATATGGATCATCTGGCATTTGCCGGTGATTTGCCGGTGGGCATCAACTACATGCATCTGCTTGCCAACCGTTTCAAGGAAATGGGAACCAAGGGGAATATTATAGGCATATTCCACGGAGATGCAGCTTACATGACTCTGAATGACAATGCCTACAACGCGTATCGTCATGTGAGTACCGGCAACCCTTATAAAGTCCTCATCGCAGAGCTTATGAAACAGGGGGTGCAGATAGAAGAGTGCTCTGTTTCCATGAAAAATCATCAGTGGGGCAATGAAGACCTGTTGCCCGGTGTAAAGGTCAATACGGGAGCCGTGGGCCGGTTAATTCAACTGGTGCAGGAAGGTTACGTACAAATTCAGCCATAAAAACAAACTAAAGACTATTCGAGAGCAACGGAAAGGGAAGATAATTATGAAGAGAAAAACTAATTTTTGGGCAATGGTATTTGGACTCTCTGTCCTCTTACTGACAGGTTTCCAACATGTTGCTTGGGCTGAAACAGATGGGGTAGAAGCAGAAAATACAAAGCCCCCATTGCAGATTGTTAATCAAACAGGGATTAAAGTGATTGCTCAAATCAATTATGCGGACACCATACCGAACGGCATAAGCAAGCAGGTCATGGCCGTTAAAAATCTCTATGACCAGTATACCGCCCTTGGTATGAAATCCGGAAAAGACTATGAGATTATTATGGTCTTCAGAGCCGATGGAGCCCAGTTTCTGCTGACTGATAAGGCGTATGACCTCAAAGTGAAGCAGCCGCATCCCAAAGGCAATGCCAACAAGGCAATGATTGAAGCCATGTACAAAGGCGGGGTAAAAATGTACGAGTGTCATGTGGCCATGAAACTGAAAGGCTATAAACCGGAAGATATCCTTCCTTTCAGCCGTGTTGTGGTTTCCGGTATTGGTGCTGTGGTTGATTTCGAAAAATCCGGCTACATGGAAATAACCCCGTGAATGCGCAGCACTTACAAAGAGGGAATACAATAAGAAAGGAGGTGGTCAACGATGACGTAGTCAATCCAATTCGAGTCACGCCATAAATAGTAGTAAAATCACAAAAGGAGGAGTGATGATTTCAAAGATTCTTGTAGCTATCGACGGTTCATCCGCAGCGGGTAAGGCTGTCGAATATGCAATCGGGCTCGCTCAACAGACAGGTGCAACCGTAACATTTCTCAGTGTGATCGACATGAGTCCTTTTATGGTCCAGTCTGTCCCTGATGTTGTGGCCCCGACGCATCTCACGGAGCCTATTGAGGATTACCTGAAACAGGCTGCTGAAACCCACATCGAAGAGGCTGAAAGACTGTGCAGGAAAAATAATGTTCAGTCAAAAAAGGCTGTCAGGTCAGGGCATCCGGTTGAGGAGATCATAAAGGAGGCTAAAGCGTCAAAAGCCGACCTGATTATTATGGGTTCCCACGGCAAAAGCGCTATAAAGGCGGCCGTCCTCGGCAGCGTTACATTCGGCGTGGTCCATAAGGATACGAATATACCGGTTCTTCTTGTAAGGGGATGAGGTGTATCCTGAATATACTGAGGTCGGGCGATAAATATTGAGGCAATCATTGTCGGCTGTTTCACCTTATTTTTTGTAGATGAGGTGAGGACATACTGAGGAAAGACTACTGCATGATTCATGCGGTAGCGGGCATGCTTTTGAATATATGGAAAAACACATTTTAAACATAATCCTACCCCACTTGAACCATTGGGGATACTATGTTTTATTTCTGATGACCTTTCTTGAGACCTCGGCATTTCTCGGTTTTCTTGTGCCTGGTGAGAGTATGGTGGTTATATCAGGGCTGCTGGCATCGAGGGGAGTGCTTGAACTTGGTGATGTAATATGGGTTGCCTCACTTGGTGCAATTATGGGTGACACCGTAGGATATTTTATCGGCCGCAGGTTCGGAGAGAGATTTTTCCTGAAATACGGTAAGTACTTTTTTTTCAAAAAGGAATATCTTGATGAGGCTAAAGGATTTTTTGATAAACATGGCGGAAAGACCGTGTTCTTTGGCCGTTTTATGGCATGGCTCAGGGCATTTGCTCCTGTTGTCGCTGGTATATCGAGGATGCCTTACCCAAGATTCCTCATCTTTAATATATTAGGCGGCATAGTATGGGCAACAGCATTTTCATTGCTCGGCTATTTTATCGGCAATAGCTGGGACATTATAAAGATATATCTTGGCCGGCTTGGAGTCTTTGCGTTTATCTTTGGAGTCGTGATTATATTTCTTTATTTCTTTCTTACGAAAAGAAAACGATTATTTAAGGAAAAGATTGGCTGGATTGACAGGAAACTATCTTCTCAAATGCCCAAAACATGGGCTTTTATAAAGGCCCGCTTTAATGCAGGTAGCTGGTATGGATTAAATCTTACAATGGGTATCGTACTTTTCGTTCTTGCCCTTTTTTCATTTGGTGAGATTATAGAAGACTTGATAGATAAGGAGACGCTGTTTTACCTTGATTACAGGATACAGGGGTTTGTAGAGGGGATAATCAGTCCTGAGATAACAAGATTCATGGTAGACATGACCAATCTTGGCGGTGTCTATATTACAGTGACAACGGCTGGGGTGATGGCTCTCTGTCTCTTATATAAGCGGTACTGGTGGAAGCTTTTTGCCTTATTCTTAGTGGTAGGTGGAGGCGAGATTATTCTAATCCTTTTAAAACTTTTTTTTCACAGGCCGAGGCCAATGCCACAGTTGGTGATCGCACATGGGTATAGTTTCCCAAGCGGTCATGCTTTTTCAGCCATGACAATTTATGGTTTTTTGATATATATGATATGGAACATGGATAAAATTAGAGGGTTGAAGTTTGTAGTCTTACTTATGTCAATTTCTCTGATTTTTTTTATCGGTATAAGCAGAATCTATCTGAATGTCCATTATCTTACAGATATCCTTGGAGGATATGCAGCCGGCCTTGCATGGCTTGTGTTCTGTATCATCATGGTGAATACGATTAAAGAGTATTATCGGGGTTATCAAGATTGAAAATTTCAGAGCAATACTGGGAAATCGGAAACAGAGATTTGTTGCAGCAGCTCGAGACATCACCTTCGGGTATTTCTGAAACAGAAGCTGAAAAAAGGCTTTCAGTCTTTGGTCATAACGTTTTAAGAAAAAAGAAGCAGCAGACCGGGGCGTCTCTTTTTTTACCATTCCTTCCAATGCTTCCGAAGCAGATTCTGCTTACAAATTTTCTTACAGATTTTCCTGAAATGACAATCGCTACTGACGAAGTAGACAGAGAGCTTGTGGAAAAACCGAGGAAATGGGATATCAAGTTCATAAAAAGATTCATGATATTTTTCGGATTGATGAGCTCTATCTTTGACTACATAACCTTCGGAGTACTCTTATTTATTCTAAAAGCTGATACCGTGTCTTTCAGGACAGGATGGTTTGTGGAGTCTGTCCTTTCAGCCTCTTTTGTGGTACTTGTTATAAGAACAAGAAAACCATTTTTCAAAAGCAGGCCCGGTAAATATCTCTTATTTGCAACCCTGCTGATTGCTCTTATAACTATTGTAATCCCTTATCTTCCTTTTTCAGGTTTTCTCGGTTTTCGGCCAGTATCAATAAATTTTATCCTCGCCCTGGCCATTATCTTATTCTCTTACATAACACTGGCAGAAGTTGGCAAGAGGATATTTTACCAGCGATATGCAAATGAGAAATAACATTTCTATCCCAATAGATGCAAAATGCCTGTTTCGGCGATTATAGAACACTTTCCGTACATAGGACTTTTTATTCTTCTTATCCTTGGAGGCATAGGATTCCCATTCCCTGAGGGCGTCACTCTCATAGGAGGTGGATTTCTGATTTCCACCAGTGTGGTTCAGCCCATCCCTGCATTGTTCATTGCTTATTCAGGGGTATTAATAGGAGATTTCCTGTCGTATTATTTTGGAAAGAAGTATGGCCGCATGATTGTTGCCAATATCCGCAGGATTATATCACCTGAAAGACTTTCAATGCTTGAGGATAGGTTTAATAAATGGGGTATCCTTTTCGTATTGATCGGAGGGCGTCTGATCGGTGAGATATTTCTTGTGGCAGGCATTATGAGAATGCCTCTTTTAAAATTTCTGACGGTTGATGCAATCTCTTCACTATTTACAATTGCTATATGGGTTGGAATAGGTTATGCAGGAGGCCATAGCTTACAGGTTATAAGAAATGATATTACAAGGATTGAACATATAGCGATTATTTTGGTTATAGTCCTTCTTGTAATTTATTTGCTTTTTAGATATTTTAAGTCGAGACGAAATAATTATTTTCGCTAAAATAGTGAAACACTAAAATTTGCAATATTCTCCATCGCAGGATTGCCTCTCGAATCCGGAATCTCTCTTGCCGTTATTTTTTGAGCTTTGACATTGTCGCCTCCCTTTGGAAGAAGCATTTCAATTAGACTATCCCGTCTTACTCTTTTTGACTACAGCAATAAACACAACAAATAACACAGACGATAAACTTGCTGTTATAGAACCAAAATAGAATGTTGCAGCAGGAGAAACATGATCCCAAAGCCATCCTCCGATAAGGCTTGCCGGGAACATTGCGAGACCGACCGCAGTATTGAAAACTCCAAAGGCTGTTGCCTTAAAGTCTTGAGGTATGATGGTGGAAAGAAATGCCTTTTGAATTCCCTCTGTGAGTCCCATAAAAAGACCGTAGAAGGCGAATAAGGCCCAGATAGCACTTGTATCTCTCGCAACGGCGAAACCGTAATAGAGAACGGCAAAGAGCACAAAACCAAGGAGTATGACTCTTTTCCTTCCAAATCTGTCAGCCGCAATGCCTGCGGGAATAGAAGATAAAGAATATACGAGGTTGAACAAGAGATAAACCACAGGAATCATTATTGTTGGAATTCCAATCTGTTGGGCCCTGAGAATAAGGAACACATCGCTGGAATTGCCTATGGCAAATAAGGTAGCGATTGCAACAAAAAATTTAAACCTCCAGTCAAAATGTTTAAGTGCCAGTTTCGGCCTCTCTTCATGTACCGGAAACACCTTCTTCTTTTCTTTGATAAAAAAGATAATCAAGAGCACCGCTATAACGCCAGGAATCATTGAAAGCCAGAAGACTATCCGGTAATTGTTTGAGAATATACCGAGCAGAAAAAAGGCAATCGCAGGGCCGACCACTGCACCCATTGTATCCATGGAACGGTGAAAACCAAATGCCCTGCCGAGATGCGTTTTTTCTGAAGACTCAGCAATGATGGCATCGCGCGGTGCCGTGCGAACCCCTTTGCCGAATCTGTCCATAAAGCGTGAACCCATGACATGTTGCCAGCCCGTTGCAAACGCAACAATCGGTCTGCTTAAAGTGGATATCCCATATCCAGCAGCCATAAGCCACTTACGATTTCCTATCCTGTCAGAAAACCAGCCGGAGAAGACCTTAAGTAAACTTGCGGTTGATTCTGCAATACCTTCTATAAGGCCAATTACAGATTTATTCACACCAAGCACGTTCGCTAAAAAGAGAGGAACGAGGGGATAGATCATCTCAGAGCTCACATCCATAAAAAAGCTCACAAGCCCGGCAATGGTCACATTTTTGCCGAAACCAAAAAACCTCCTGTCACTCTTCATTTAATATTCTCTATCTTTACTAAAACAAATCCGGGTATTTTTGCCTTAAACATAATCGCCTTCTATATTCTCACCAATTCAAATCTCCTCTAAAGATTGTCCTTGCGCCTAATTCTTCCTCAATTCTGAGCAATTGATTGTACTTGGACAATCTCTCCGATCTTGCGGGTGCGCCGGTCTTAAGCTGACCCGCATTTGTGGCAACCGTGATGTCAGCTAAAAAAGAGTCCTCTATATAGCCGGCCCTTTTCGCCATTCCGACCGTTTCTAAAGTCTCGGTCAGCGTTCCGATCTGATTGAGTTTGATAAGGACAGAGTTGGCAACACCCTTTTTTATGCCTTGCGCTAATATCCTGTTTTATAAAAAACCCTTTCTAAGGTTTATCAGTAAGAGTTATCAGTCCTGACAGAACAGGACATTCAAAAAGAACGAACTCCATAGTTCTATAATTTCTCTCTTTGAGAATTACTAAGGAACCTGTTGTTGTATCTGAGTCAGTCTTTCCCCAACTCCGTCAAGCCGGGCGAGAACCATTTTGAACCTCCTATCATCACTTTATGGCAGGAGTTTTTATGCTCTAAACTAAATAACTCCTGCCAAAGACACCTTCAGCAGGAGTTATCAGTCCCCATGAGTTGGAACGGTTGTCGGCGAACTCCATCGCCCTCTTACTCGCTATTTTACCACAACAACAGTGCAGGGAGACAGTTTTGTTATGTTCTGTGAGGTTGATCCCCATACCCTCCCGAAAATCTTTGAATGCCCCATAAATCCTATGATCAGCAGGTCAAATTTTCCTTCTTTTGTATAATTTACGATTGTCTCGACCTCATGACCCGCCTGAACTTTTATATGAAGTCCTATCCCTTCTTTTCTTGCCTCTTCTACTGCCTCTTCATTTATCTTATTGAAAAATTCATTTGCCTCTTTCCGAAACTCTTCCACTTCTCCGATTGTGGCTGCATAATGTGGGACACCCTCTTCTACAGATATGCTGTGAAGTTCAGCGTTATATTTCTTTGCAAGGTCTATTGCGACTTTAAGAGCATGTTTTGCACCATCTGAACCATCGTTGGCGATTAATATCTTTTTAAACATTTCTCCCTCCTTCACCTCTCGTCATCGGTTATATTTGAATCATATAAATCTTCCTTACGCCCCCTTTGCCATGGTTCGACAGGCTCACCATGATATTTGTCATCCTGAGCCAGCCGAAGGGTTACAAAGAGGGCGAAGTGGAGATTTTATAAAACTATTTCTTTATCTCAGGTTGAAACCACCTCTGTGCAATTACTGTCGGCACTACTGCTGAAAGGATAACGGCGGTAACAAGGATTGTATATTGTTCCTGATTAATGATCTTATTCGTATACCCGAAGAGCGCCGATATCGTCCCGAAGGTGAGGCCTGTTGACATAAGCAGTGTAGTATACATGCCCTCTTTTTTCCTAAAATCAAACAGCTTTGTTAAAGGCCAGACACCGATAAATTTCGCTATCATCTTAACTGAAAGGAAAATAAGTATCAAAATAACACTGTTCCAGATCGCCGACAGCTTCACCAGAGAACCAGCTTTAAGAAAATAAAATGGCGTAAGCATGGTAAAAGCAGTGACACGCATCCTATGGCTCAATGTCTTGTTTGCAAGGAAGAACGGGGCAAGTACCATTCCTACAAGATAAGCCGGTAATACGGCTTCACTTCTTGCCATTAAAGCCAGTCCCCCGAGACCAAAGAGTAAAAAGAAGATAAACTTTGTTTCCGGCTCGCTTATCCTGCTGCCAACTTTTTTGAAAAACCAGGGAGTAAACTTAGGAAGCAATAAAAGAACGCCCATTGTGATCACGATAAACAGAACCATAGACCGATCATAATCAGCAAAGAATATACCCAAAGCCAAGACTGTACCGAGATCTGTTATAAAACAGGCGGCAAGGATCAGCTTGCCGAGTTCCGTCTCATTGTATCCTGTCTCTATCATTACTGCATAAACAACGGCAACCGATGTGGTTGAAAGCGAAATCCCGGCAATCGCCGCCTGCGGGAATGTCCAGCCGGCAACATAATACGCGTATGCCATTGCCCCCAAAAAGGGCATCAAGAAACTTAGAAGCCCGATGCCGAAACTTTCCTTGAATTTTCTTCTGAGAATTTGCGGCTCGACTTCGGCTCCGGCAAGAAATGTCAAAAGGATGCTGCCGAAGCCTGCAAGGAAATTCACCCATTCGGTCCTCTGCAGTGGAAGGAAGTTCCCTCCGATTACCCCGACCATTATCTCAAGCAAGGCAATCGAAATTGCGATCCTCACAGAGAGAAGGGTCGCAACAAGGGCAAGCCCCATCCATAACGCTGCCTGAAGCCATTGGTTTTCCATCTTTTACATGCCTCCTTGTTCTTCCCGGAGGGGACAAAAACCAAAAACCCCTACCGAAACCCGATCAGTCCCAGTAGGGGTCATTATTTCCGTTTATCCGGAACGGTTCATGGCGAACCCCATCGCCGTTTACTAATTTATCAGAACTATTCCGCAATGTCAAAATTTCGCATACTCACCAAGAAAAGAAATTTGAACCCAAATCCATTCAGCCATTGAAGTCCCGGTTTCAGGTGTGAACGTAATATTATTGACATCAGCCGACTAAACACATTAAATTACTTACATAAACAATGGGACGGTAGTAGTGGAAGGTTGTGTCGACTTATGTTGATTTTGGATGCCCTTACGCGAAGTTACCGAGGCGTTGCATAAATAGGAAATGAAAAAATTTGTTATTGTATCGGTAGTATTTTCATTTATTGGCCTTCAATTAAGTGGTTGCTCTTCCCTTGAACCCAAGTTCGACACGAAAGCGGATATGGGAATATTTGGGGGAGGGCTTTCAGGGGTCATAGTCGGCGGACTCGTAGGTAATGTATTTGGCGCCATGCTGGGGGGGATGATGGGAGTTGCCGTCGGCGATCTTATCGGTGCACATTACGACAAAAAACTGGAGACAAGAGAAGAAGCTCTTATGAAATATAAATTAAATGCCAAAGAAGAGAATCTCCTCGTAGAAGAATCTTTAATTGATCCCCGGAAGGCTGCGACCGGTTCGATGGTAAAAACGAGCGTCAGATATACGGTTATCGCACCCGTCGATGTCAGGGAGATACGGATTACCGAGTCAAGGATACTTTTCAGTGAAAAGACAGGGCTTATAAAATTAGATGAACGGCAGGTTCTTAGAACGCAAGGCACATATAGTTCCCTTTTCAAGTTCACCGTTCCGGAAAAAATCTCAAAGGGCGACTCCGTTGTAATTACGATAATTTCAAATGATAAACAAACAAAAACAGTCACGTCTCACCTGAACATCGTTTAAAGAATCGGAATAATTCTTTCACTTGATAGGAGTTCCCATGGATTTTCTCTACATGTTTTTTCCCGTATCCGGTGTTAAGACACACCTATTCATCCCTCCCCTGGTTGCCTTGGTCGTCTCGTTCTTTACCTCAATGGGCGGGGTCTCGGGGGCCTTTCTCCTGCTGCCTTTTCAGATGAGTGTTCTGAATTTTACCAGCGGCGTATATCCCCCCACTTGAATTTCTTGCGCTTCCTTTATTACTATGATCTCTATGAAATTTAGAATTTTTATATTAATAACGATGATCTCTTTACTTTTCGTTTTGCCGGTTGCCGCCGATGCATATACTTTGTCAAATGACAGTACGGTGATCGGTTCGGTAAAAAAATACCAAACCAGGGGCGGTGAGTCCCTCATCGAGTTAGCAAGGAGGTTCGGACTTGGCTATAATGAGATTACCGAGGCAAATCCTAAACTCGACCCTTTCGTGCCGGGTGACGGAGCGACTATCGACATACCAACGGCATGGATTTTACCGGATTTGCCTGGATACGATGGAATTGTAATAAACCTCTCGGAAATGAGGCTCTATTATTTTCCTGAAAAGAAGAAATTGTCAGTCATGACGTTCCCCATAGGGGTCGGCAGTGAAGGCAAAGAAACACCCTTGGGCACCTTTAGGATAGTGGAAAAAATGGTCAACCCAAGCTGGTATGTCCCGGAATCCATCATGAAGGAAAAACCCGAATTGCCGAAAGTGGTTCCGCCCGGCCCTGATAATCCTCTCGGTTCACACGCGATGAGGCTCTCGGAAAGAACTATTCTCATCCATGGAACGAACAGACCCTATGCGGTAGGAAGAAAAGCCAGTCATGGTTGCATACGAATGTATCCGGAGGACATTCCGAAACTTTTTCAGATGGTGCCGAAAAATTCGAGGGTCACTATAGTCAGGCAGCCCGTAAAGGTCGGAAGAATAAATAATAGAGTTTATGTCGAGATACATAAGGACATGGAACTGAAGATAAATTATTTTAATGAGGCCGTGCGGCTTCTGGTAAAGAAAGGGCTGTTTCAAAGTGTCGACAAAGAAAAAATGCTCACCGCCCTGAGAGAGAAGAGAGGATTTCCAATAGACATATCGAATTAAAACAAAGGGGCCAAAAAATAACATATTTTTTGGCCCCTTTGTAATATAAACGCTAATTCTTATTTCTTTTGTTGCAATTCAAAAGCCTTGCCGGACTTCTTTGCTGCCTCTTCAGCTCTCTTCGCGGCTTCTTCAGCTCTTGCGGCAGCAGCTTCCGCCCTCTTAACTGCGGCTTCCGCCTTATCGCAGCAATCCTTTGCGGTCTTCATCGCTTCCTGTGCCAAAGCTTTAGCTTCCTTGGCGTCCTTCTTGGCTACGTCAATTTCGGCCATCTTGCCTTCAAGGGCATTGACTCTGGATTCGATAGAATTAACCTTCGATTCAAGTTTGCTGATCCTGTCTACCAGCGGTTCTATCTGCTGTTTCACATAGTCCTTTGAAGCGCAGCCAAAAAAACTGAGTAATAATAAAGAAATGACAAATAATACAGTAAACTTTTTCATTTTACACCTCCTTTCTTAAGAACTTTCTAAAATCTTAGAGTAAAACATCATTGTTGTCAATAAATTATTTGTTTTAAAATTGATTTAAAAAAAATTATCTTGTGAGATCAGGACGTTGGAAAATGTAAAAAGCGATATATCTATGTTAGTATTTTGCAATGATTATGCATGTGACTGAATTGACTATGGAACGGGCCTTACTCAAAGCCGTTGATATCCTTCAATCCGGCGGTATTGTAGCATATCCGACAGAGACATTTTACGGTCTTGGGGTAAAGTATGACCTGGAAGATCCACTCGAAAGGCTCTGTGCTGTAAAACAGAGGCCCCAGGAAAAAGCGATGCCATTGATCATAGGAAATAAGGAGTTACTGTCCTCGGTCACGGATTCAATAGGCATTATGGCAGAATGCCTCATGCACAGCTTCTGGCCCGGACCATTGACCCTGATTTTTCCTGCGAAGGAAAACCTTTCTCTGTTTATAACAGCAGGGACCGGGGTGGTTGCGGTCAGGGTTCCGGGTAAGTCCTTTGCTCTTGCGCTGGCCGAAATTACAGGTTTTCCAATCACTGCTACAAGTGCCAATCCTTCGGGCCTGCCGCCCGCTGAGGACGCAGAGACTGTCATAGAATATTTTGGAGATACCATAGACCTTATTATTGATGCAGGTCCGACCCCCGGCGGCCTTCCGTCAACAATCGTAGCCACAACGGGCGACACTATAGAGGTATTGAGAGAAGGCGTCATCAAGAAAGAGGCCCTCTTGACTTTAAAATAATGCGAACACCTTTGATCTTCAGCAAATTATCTGTCAGGGTATCTGAAAAATGACAGTGTATAATGTACGCTTATTTTCGAGTCAGCATCCTGATGATGATATAAATGAAGAACATAAATGCCGCTGCAATGATAAAAGTTTTGATATCCATTTCATCCTCTGAAATTAATAATTGTTAAATGAAATATACCCTATTCTGAAATTTAGTGTACCCTCCCTAACACTTCTTTACAATAATCCGGAAACCGTCATTCCCGCGAAAGCGGGATTCCGGGTGAAAAACTGTATTCTCTGTGAGTCGTAGACCGGATCAAGTCCGGAATGACAACGGGTATATGCTTATTTATGAGACAACAAATTAGTTCAAGGCGCCTATCACCACGTCTCAACCAGCAGTTTAAAATTCTTCATCTCATCGGATAAAGTCTTGGCCTCTTTTAACCGAACTCCTCTGCAGGTCTTGATCTCAAGTCCCTTGCCCGACCCGCCTATTTTAACGGCGCCTTCGGTATCTGTTCTGTATATAAGAATTCCCCGCAGGGCATCCAACATCTCTTGATGAGGATGACCGAATGAATTATCCCGCCCCGCGCTGATTACCGCTATGTCAGGTGAAACAGCCTCAAAAAAAGTCTCATGGGAAGAAGTCTTTCCGCCGTGATGGGGAACCTTTATTACGTCGCTCTTCAGCCACTGCCCGAGATGAAGGATATCCTCCTCCGCCTCCTTCTCGATGTCACCGGCAAAAAGGAACGACAGGTTATTGCCCTCGATCTTTAAGACGAGAGAATCGTTGTTCTCCGAAACATATTCGCTATTCTCCATGGTATAAAATTCGGGATAAGGATGGAGGGCATAAATTCTGTATGCTTTTTCCTCTATCATATCCCCTCTGTTCAGTGAACGAACTATTGAATTATCAGAGAATACAATACGGCCGCTGTCCCATATTTCCCGCACCTGAAATTTTCTTAGGATGGTATCCAATCCGCCTGCATGATCCGGATGGACATGGGAAAGCACAAGGACATCAACGGTCTTCTTACCTCTGTATTTGAGGAATGAAGCCGTCTCTCTGCCTGTTCTCCCTGTGTCTATTACCATATTTTTCCCGTCGGGAAACTCTATGACTGCTGAATCCCCCTGGCCCACATCAAGAAAGGTGACGGAGAGGCCATTCTTTTCGAGGACCGACAGGAAAAAATAGATCACAAGAGGAACAAAGGGAGCGATCAATAGGTATTTCCGAAGGGAAATTCTTCGGGGCCCGCTTCCGGTATCCGGGATATCGTTCTCCCGCAAATGCCCTTCAACATCACCTATCTTAAGAGCACAGGGATCATCAGGTCGATTTTTTCCTTTTTTGCGCCGGAGTTGTTTATTCAACACAAGATAAACGACGCAGCCGGAATAGAAGAGGACAAGTAAGATTGGTGGAAACGCAGGGACACTTACACTTGCGTAAGGAACACCGGACAATAATTTCACGGATGCGATGCTTATATCAGAAAACAATGCCACTATGGCAGTAAATATGAAATGACCTGTCATGAGGAATAAAAAGCATGATACAACAGAAAGAGGTATGAGTAGAAAGCCTATGAGCGGGGCTATGATGAGATTCGATATAGGTGATACTATCGAGTAATAATGGAAATAGTATGCTACGAGCGGCGCGGTCCCGATCGATGCCGATAAGGTCATCAATAAGGCGTTCTTAAAATACCTGAAAATCTTACCGCCCTCTTTCTTGTTGTCGTCGCTCTTCTGAACAGCAAAGCCGATGAATAATACCGCAAGGAAGGAGAGTTGGAATGAGAGATCGAAAAGGGATTCCACTTTCCAGACAATGATTATGAAGGCTGCACAGAGAAGGGAGTTCAACCAGTAGCCCTTTTTTCCGATAATAAGTCCGGAAAGAAAAAGACTGATCATGATAAACGACCTGATTGCAGGTATGCTTGCTCCCGAAAGGCCGAGATAGGCCAGCATGAAAGGGAGGCAGAATATGGCTGCCGCTTGCGAGGGGGTCAAATATACCGTCATTCTCTGAAGAAACCTGTAAGGAAATGCCTTAACGATAAACCTGAACATTCCGAATAAAAAGACAGAGAAAAGGCCGAAGTGAGATCCCGAAATACTAAGGATATGGGCCAGCCCTGTTGCGTTAAATGCATCCTTCAGCTCTTCACTCATATTAGTCATCTGGCCGGTTGTGATCGACGTAACGAAAGCCCCCTGGTCCCTCTTCATATTTTCTTCGATATATTGATTGATTCGGTACCTGTATCCCTGAATTTTCGAATAAAGAGATATCCCTTTAGCCTCTTCACGGTATATGTCTAAGAGGTTTGCATAGGTCTCTTCCATTGTCAGTTCTCCCGGGTTAAGCCTGTTCCTGCTTTTTAAGAATGTCACAGCGAGTTCGCACTCCGTTCCGGGATCAAAGGGTCTATCCGAGAGTAAAACAACCTCCTTTCCTGAGAGCGCCGCCACTTTCTCGCCGGTGTTCATATTGGCGGCATATGCCGTGGTGAATGTCTGCTTAAAAGTTCCTCTCTCGGTTTTTACGGGATATGATTCAAAGACCCCTTTTACAACAATCTTATCCTTGGGATAGGGGATTTCCACTTCAGGTTCATATCTGAAAAATGCAAAGGCTGCCCCGAAGATGAGCGTTAATATCAGTAAATATTTTTTCTTCAGGAAGAGGAAAATGATAGAAAGCAAAGAGATAAAAACAGTAGAAAAAGGAAAATACAGGAAAGAATAAAACACTACTATCCCTATGAGAAATGACAAAAAAAATGACATTAGGTCATTTTTTCTCTGATAACCTTTGCGATATCCTTACCGAGTTTATTGATAAGTTTCAGGTCCTCGCCCTCGAGCATTACCCTGATCTTGGGTTCTGTTCCCGAAGGCCTCACGAGCACTCTTCCCTTCCCGGAAAGTCTTTTTTCAGCAGACTCTATCGCCTCCCCAATCTCGGGAATTGTTTTGATATCATGTTTGTGTTCCACAAGAACATTCATGAGAATCTGGGGATAAAGTTTTATTTCCTTCGCCAGCTTTGACAGAGAAGCATCCCTATTTTTCATAAGATAAAGAACCTGTGTTGCCGTCAAGGGACCATCTCCCGTCGTATTATGGTCGAGAAAAATGATGTGTCCCGACTGTTCTCCGCCGAGTTTGAATCCGCCGTCAAGCATCCTCTCCACAACATATCTGTCCCCGACTTTCGTTCTCAGCAGTTTTATGTCATTCATATCGAGATATTTCTCAAAGCCGAGGTTGCTCATCACGGTCGATACAACGGTGTCTTTTTTCAGTGTTTTATTCCTTTTCATCTCCACGGCACACATACCCATCACCTTATCGCCATCAACAATATCGCCTTTCTCATCACAAAAGATCGTCCTGTCGGCGTCTCCGTCATGAGCTATGCCGATAACCGCCCTATGGAATCTCACGGCTTTCCTCAGCCCTTCCACGTGTAAAGAGCCGCAATCCGCATTGATATTCAATCCGTCGGGTTTATCATTCAGAGAGATTACCTCTGCACCCAGTTCACGCAACAGCCACGGTGTCGTCTTATAAGCAGCTCCGTTTGCACAGTCGATAACAACCTTCATCCCCTCAAAGGTGATACCCTTCGGCAGCGTTGATTTGATATATTCGATATACCGTCCCGTCGCATCGTCCAGCCGGAACGCCTTTCCTATCTCGCCACCTTTCGGTCTGTTTTTCAGAAGCTTGTCATCCTGAACAAACTCCTCGATCTTTCTTTCAAGCCCGTCGGGAAGTTTTAACCCCGCTGAAGAAAATATCTTAATACCATTATCCTCAAAAGGGTTGTGCGATGCCGATATGACAATGCCGGCATCCAGGCGTAATGTCCTCGTAAGAAATGCCACTCCCGGTGTCGGTATAGGGCCGACGAGGGTAACGTTCATCCCCAGAGAGCATATCCCGGATGTGAGAGCGCTCTCTATCAGATACCCCGACAGTCTCGTGTCCTTCCCGATCAGTATCATGTTCCGCCCGTGTTTCTCCCTGAGGAGATAAGCGATGGCCATACCCACCCTCAAAACAGTCTCGGGTGTCATAGGATAATCGTTTACAGCGCCTCTTACCCCGTCTGTCCCGAAAAGTCTCATCTTCCTTTTCCTCCGATCACAACCCTAATATTAACGTCACCGGTTTTCGATCTTATGTTTTTCCCCATTAAGTCAAGCTTCAGATCCTGCGTAAATGTTTCATTGAATCCTGTCACATCAAACGGCTCCGTTTTTATATTCTTAATCCTCTCTATCTCCGACCTTATACCCTCGATCGTTACGGTCTGTGGTGTAACTTCAACGGACTTAACATAATAACCTCTTTCCGGCTCGCCGGTTATAAGCGCGATTACCCTGACTGTTTTTGCAGTCGTTTCTTCGACTGTCACCTTAACGGTCGAAGGGCTTATATTGGTGACCGTCACAGCATGGGGCAATATGATATCATCTCTGTGAATATAATAAATGCTTTCACCTTTTTTGGCCTTGCCGAGGTCGAGAGAAACCCTCATATCCGACGGCCTGATGTTCTTAATAAACCGTTCCTGCCCCTTTATGGCAAGTGTTATTGTTTTAACGGTGTGATTGACTATCTCAAGCCCTTGCGGAATGTTCTTGAACTCGAGAGGCACGTCAATGGATATCTCCGACTGTCCCCGTGATGTAACAAAAACCCATAAAACAATTGATAATAAAACAGCGGCGATCTTAAGTCCAAGGTTCTCAAAAAAGAATTTTTTCATCTCTTCACCTTTACTGAAAATAAATCGGTGAGCGTATCCCTGAGCGTTCCCATATCAAGATGTGTTTCGAGCTTTCCTTGAATCGCCATGGATACCGTTCCTGTCTCTTCCGACACGATGAGTATTACGGCATCCGTCTCTTCCGATAATCCCAGGGCAGCGCGGTGTCTGGTCCCCAATGACTTACTGATGTCGGGACTCATGATTATCGGCAGAAAACATCCCGCAGCGACAATCCTGTTCCCTTTTATTACGACAGCCCCGTCATGAATGGGGGATGTGGGATGAAATGCACTCAGCAGTATTTCCTTCGAAACCTTTGCGTCCAACGGCACGCCGATTTCGACAAAGTCCTTGAGACTCGTTTCCCTTTCGATGGCGATCAGTGCCCCTATCTTCCTGTTTGCAAGGGCTATCGTCGCCCTTACGATCTCTTCGAGAGATTTGAGTTCTTCGGCAGGGGTAAGGGTCTGAAGAAAGGGCGTCTCTCCCATCTGAGCAAGCGCCCGCCGTATCTCCGGCTGGAAAAGAACGATGATAGCGATGACTATCTGTGCCCAGAAGCTCTGTATCAGCCAATCCACAGTATAGAGTTCGAAATAACTTGATAACAGAGAAGCCAGGAGAAGAACACCGAGACCCATCAGCATATGGGCAGCTTTTGTGCCCTTTATGATAAGAAGAAGACGGTAAACGATGATCGACATCAAAATAACGTCGACCAGATCCTGCCATCTCAATGGTCGCAATAATTCCATAAACCCTTTTTGCTTAATATCATACCATTACTTCTTCCCCATCGCCATCTCTTCGAGAGTCTTCATTTTTGTCCCTTCGCCCACCGCAATCAGCGTATCTCCCGCAGCCGATGATACTGAGGTAGGTGGGATTAAATTTCATCTCGCCGCTTTGCTGCTTTATGGCTACGATGATAATTCCGAGGTCTCTTCCGATCCCGCATTGATCTAGAGTATTCCCCACGAGTCCCGAACCTTCCTGGATGGTTATTTCTTCTATCTGCAGATCGATATTGCCACTCTTTGTAGCGAATTCTATGAAATCCACAACGGCGGGTTTCAATACCGAATGGGCCATTCTCAATCCACCTATATGGTAAGGCGAAACAACCCTGTCGGCGCCGGCCCTGAGTAATTTCTTCTCCGATCCTTCCTCTCCGGCCCTCGCAACGATTAAAAGACCGGGGTTTAATCCCCTGGCGCTCAAGACTACGTAAAGATTTTCTGCATCGGTAGGAAGCACCGATATGAGACATTTTGCTTTTTCGATACCGGCCTTCTTGAGAATTTCATCTTTAGTGGCATCTCCTTGAATAATAAGAGTATCCCCTTTATCGTCGAGTATCCCGCCGTTTTTCTCGATAACCACAAAGTCTAATTTCTCGTGTTTGAGTTCCCTTGCTATGATTTTACCCATCCTGCCAAACCCGCAGACAATGTAATGGTCCTTCAAATCTTTCAGTTTCTTTTCCAATCTCTTCCTCCCGAATATTTCTTGCAACTCACCCTCAAGAACAAACTTGGCTCCGGTACTAAGCGCATACAGCACCGTGCCTACTCCCCCTATGATAAGAATTATGGTAAATATTTTCCCTTGAAAAGACAGATCGTGTACTTCCTTGAAACCGACGGTTGTCAGGGTTATTATCGTCATATAAAGGGAGTCCAATAAATCCCATCGCTCCAGGGCCATATAGCCTGCCGTGCCGAAGGAAATGACAAGAGCTATAAGTCCGAAAGAAAAGATAATACGTCTTCTGAGTTCTTCCATTGATCCGGGCTTCCTTTAATATCTCCGAATACCCGTTGCCTTTCGAAATTTGCCGGGTTTTTTACCGATTATAAATTATATATGAACCGCCGAAATATTTTTCCACAACGCAAATGTTCCCCCGTCCTCTTGCTGCAATTACATATTGAGGATTCTTTGGAATACTGATATATTAATACACTCCGACATTCCAGCTGACAGACGTGGGTAGAAAAGCATTATCGCAAGCCACGATTATAGCTTTCTATTGAGGAGTCTCGGACTGTGCGTCAGTCCCGGAAAGATACAAGAGTTTTTTACGACCCGTTATGTTAACTAAGACCACGCCAATTTCTAAGCTTTCGATTTTCCTTGCCGTTTTGCTTTTATCGTGCGCACCTTTTGTCAGTCGGGCCTTCGCTGCCCGGGACATTTTGTGCCTAAATTGTCATACGGAATTCAGGGAACCTTCAAAAAATGACCACGGTGCTCTGGGCATAGGATGTAATGCCTGCCACATCGCAGCGCAGGACAAGAAGCATCCGCAGCAGAAAGGCAGTGTAAAACTCATAAGGGATGTGCCCGATCTCTGTTACGGCTGTCATGAAAAATCCAAATTTCAGGATACGGAAATCCATTCACCGGTTGCAGCGGGCAAATGCACCAGTTGCCATAGTCCCCACAGATCAGCCTTTAGCGGACATCTCCGGTGCGACCCTCCCGAACTCTGCTATGGGTGTCATGATAGAACGAATTTCACAAAAAAGTATCGCCACCCGGTAATCATCGGCAGACGCTGCGATTGTCATAACCCGCATGCGAGTAATTACCCCTACCGTCTGTCAACAACGATAAATGAGGGGTGTATAAGCTGCCATAAGGAGAAGAGATCCGGCAACCACATTGTTTCTCTTCCAAAGGGCAAGATTCATCCTGTCGAAGGAACAGGCCCTGGAACAAGAAATACGAGGAAGAAGATCAGCTGTGCAACGTGTCATAATCCTCATAGTTCGAACTTCAGAAAACTTTTCCCTAAAGCTCATGTGTGCCGGATATGCCATAAGTATTACTGACCGACTTTATTCCAGCCATCAACAGCAGTTTCCAGCTTAATGGATCTGCATCTTCAGCTCTTCGATCAAGCCGAAAAATTCCCGGCTGTATTCCTCCTCATGTGCCGACAGGGATTCGGCCAGGCGGGCTTTTACCGCTTCGTCAACCGATAGGGCCATCTGCATAGCCGTCTTTCCGTCCGGCATCTTAACAGGCTGCATTCTTAACCGGGGATGCATTTCCACCTGCTTTCTCAAATCTTCAACAACCTTTTCTTTCATCGCAGAATATTCTTTTTGAAGCGCCGCAGCCGAATTCAAGCTTAACTCGATAACCGCCGTATTCGGTCGATCTTTTAACGTCTCGATGGCAACAATAGCCTGTTTTTTCTGCAGGAACTCTTCCTCCAGGTTTGCCAAAGCCAGTGTTTCGATCAGGTTCAGCTGTGCCATTATTAACAAAAACGGTTTGCTGCCCTTCAATCTCAGCCATAAACCGTTCGAATCAAGCCTTCCCCGATAAAATTCTCCGAGGACGGACACTACCCTTTTTTCGTCCTCTATTCTATTCTTTTCTTCCTGAGACAGCCCACCGATCTTGCCGGCTTTTTCCAATGCAATCTCAAGGGCGTTTTTCACTTTCCCCATCTTCACCTCCTCATAGGAAATCTATCAGCCTGCTTATACGGAGGTCGCAGGTTTACTTAGATTTTACTATGGAAATAACACATGCGCAGCCTCCCCTTTCCGGTTATGCTGCAGCGAGGTGTTATTCCCGTGCAATGATCATTTTAGATGGTCGAAGACATTCTTGTTGATTATTCTCCTCTCCCAACCTGTCCAGACATGCGAATCCCTCCTGCAATCATAATTCCTGCATCTTTCGGGTCTGTCTTCCCATATGGCGCACATGAAGGTCTCCCTATCGAGGTGGGGACAATATCCGTCCTCATCTCTCGCAATGAAGTAAGGTCGCTTCGGATTCCATTTTGCCACTCCCTTTTCGACATCCGCCTTTGTCAGGGCAAAGATAAAACTGCAGCACACGGATTTGCAGAGTCCTTTCCTTCCCTCATCGTCGAATGTTACTGTCTCAGTGGTTTTAACTTCGTCTCCATAAACAACGAAAATACCCTTTTCCATGAGCTTTTGGATCATCTCCTTCATATAAGCCCTTTGCTCCTCCGTTATCGTCTCTTCTTCATCAGAATCGTCTTCCGACGATATTCCATCTTCCTGCATAGAAATTTCTCCTTTTCATTTAAATGCTTGCAGCGTCGGGTACCCTTTGCTTTATCGATCATCAGAAGGGTTCCGGACTCCACAGATGTTTCCCTGCGGTGTATGAACAGCCAGTCCCCGATCATTCAAGAGTTTGGACAGCGGACGGCCAAAGATAAAGAGTTCATAGTCTGTCCTGAGGCCCAATTCGGAAACAGCGTAAGAACGCATGGATATGTCCTTGCTTACGAGTTCGCCCAATCTTGCAAGGATTCTCTTTTTATCAATTCCCGCAGACGCGGCGGTGACCAAGCTTTCCAACTCATGTGCAGGACATTCCCTCTCATGGGCCTCGATCATCCGCATGATCGGGTCGTTGTGATTTATAATGTCGGCACGGAGAATCGTACCCCGGCCTATGATTCGCATGATTTCCGTAGTATCCCAGCACTTTAACAAACGACATTCTATGAAACGCTGTCCGTAAATTGTGCACGAAGCGTCCTGTTCTTGATAGAAGCAGCAGGACCAGCCTTCGCCTTTCCCGTCCACTTTTATGATCTCCCGGGGAACCTGCTCAAGCTTGCTGTGTACGGGATTGTATGCGGGTTCACCTTTCCTGATGGTCACTAAATGTTCATAACCGACATGGCCGGCAAGGAGGATCTTTTTGTCCTCATGGTGAAGGACCGGTCCGCCCTTCAGGCAGCAGGTACCGCATCGCATGCAATGGGTAATATCGTGTGCCGGCTTATTCATTCTCTCAGGAATAATTTGTTCCAATAATTGCTAAGAAGATCATTCGTAAGACAAGATTCTTACTGCAATAAAATTTTATTGCTTTCCGGAATTGTTCCCCTCCCAAATTTTCATTCACACAATCCTTGACCGTACTATAGTACATAACAACAAGAAAAATCTGATGAAACTAAAAAACAGTTTTATCTTACAAAAGCATTAAAAATCCAGCGGACTTTTAGCCTCTTTCACCGTCCTGCTCTGCACGCAGTGCGTGTAGATCATCGTGGTCTTCACATCGCTATGTCCGAGAAGTTCCTGGATAGTACGTATGTCGTAATTGGCCTGTAAAAGATGCGTAGCGAAACTGTGGCGGAAGGTGTGAGCCGAGACACGCTTTGTGAGCCTTGCCCGTCCGACAGCCTCCTTCAGCGCCTTCTGAACATGCGATTCATGAAGATGATACCTCCGCCGCTCTTTTGTGCCCGGGATTTGCGTAAGCGTCTTTTGCGGAAAAAACCACTGCCAGATAAACTCTTTTGCGGCGGAAGGATATTTCTTTTCGAGCAGGTTGTCGAGAAACACGCCCGCGTAGCCTGCTCTAAGGTCCTTGTCATGGAGTATTTTTACTGTTTCAAGTTGGGCCGTCAGTTCAGGCATGAGTGTCTGTGGGATAGGCGCTGTCCGGTCTTTTTTCCCTTTCCCGTCTGGATCGTCAGAATTCCGGCGTCGAAATTGAAATTATGGACCCGCAGTTGCAGACATTCAAATAACCTGAGCCCGCATCCGTACAGCAATTTAACCACAAGATCATAGGGATATTCGAGATGCTTTAAGACAACATCTATTTCACGCCGGGAAAGGACCACAGGTATATATTTGGACCTTTTTGCGCGGGGAATGTCCCGAAAATCCCCAAAGTCCTTCTTGAGGACATGCCGGAACAGAAACAGCAAGGCGTTAAACGCCTGGTTCTGGGTCGAGGCAGCGACATGGCATTTCACGGCGAGATAGGTAAGGTATTCCCTGACATCAGCCGATGATAGTTCATTAGGCGATTTATTCTTCAGGTATTTCTGGAACTGCCGGCTCCAGATCGCATAGGCCTTGAGGGTTTCCCGAGAATAGCGGCGCGTTTTGATCTCCGCAGCCAAGCCGGCTATAATCTTATCCCATTCCGGAGAGACAGACTTCTCGGCATAGTCGGCTTCAGAGGCATATTCCACCGTTTGAGGTTTTACAACCTGTGGTGACGATTCGCCCGAATGCACCTGCTTGGTCAGGGTTTCGTTATCGAGCATCCGCAGAATCTCAAAATATAGAGATACCGCGTATGCCGCCTCTTTCAGTTGGTCAACAGTCTGTTTCTTTTCCCGCAATTTTTCGGTAAACAACCGCACCTGCTCTGATCTGGAATTCGCTACCGGGTATTTATTGCAAAAATCCAGGAAGTAGCGGAGCCACTTTTTAAGGTATGCATGGCGGGAAACGTCCATTACCTTTTTTTTGAGAATGGCTTCATAATGCGGCAAAATATGGTCCGGTATGTTGAGCATAAGATGTTGACCAGAAAACTGGATAACATGACAAACAGAATGTTATCCAACCTGAAAAGTATAATAAACTTAGGAAGTTACGTCAAGGTTAATTTTATGTTTTTATTGACCTTGCCTAGAAATTCTGATATTATCCAGAAAACTGGTTAATAATATGTTAACCTGGAAAAAATGAAAATAGAACCAATTGGAATCATACATACGCCCTTCGCGTCAAAGGAGGACTGCCCCATCCAACCGCTTTATTCATCGGACTCTCTCGGTCGCGTCGAGATATTTAAGAAATATGAAACTGGCCTGAAAGATATCGAGACATTCTCTCATATTTATTTGCTGTATCTTTTTGACCAAGCTGGGAACATTGAGCTGGTACGTCAAACATTTCTTGATGATGAGCCACACGGCATCTATGCGTCAAGACATCCATGCAGACCAAATGGCGTAGGACTGTCTGTCGTAAAATTAATACGCCGCGAAAACAATATTCTCATAGTCGAGGGCGTTGATATGTTAAACAAGACACCCCTTTTGGACATCAAGCCATACATACCAAAGTACGACGCTATTATTTCAGCATCAGAAGGGTGGACTGCCGGCAAAAAATGGCGTCCCAAACCAAAAGGCAGAGAATGACTAAATGAGGTTAACAATTAAATCGAGGCGACAGGGAATAGCCTCAGTGGTTTTTTGCAAAGGCTGTTTGCCCCGGTCGGCTCATGCCCGGCGTTGAAGCTGTAAACAGGAAATACAATTATGAATCCACTGGCAAAGGTATTGTATAGGGGAATAGTTCTAATAGCCTTCCTATTTATCCTTGTAGGTTGCTCCATCGTAACGGCTATCACACACTACTTCAGATCGACCGACCATTTTCATCCTCTTGATACTGACCAGAGGATTTTGTATGAATCCGGCGCCGAACGATTTGCGGAAGTAGTATCTACGTGTTTTCCAAATGCTGTCAAGATAGTTGAAGACAGTCACTACAGTCAATTTACAAAAGACATTAAAATTTATGTTTGTACAACTTCAGAAAGGAATACCTTTTGGGAATACCTTTTGAGGAATACCTTTTGGGGTCAGACTTGCCTATTGACATTTTGAGGTCATCGGCATATCTGGCGCACTGATGCCCCCGTCTCTCCAGTTCCTTATCGAGATCGTCCGAAAGGAGATTACTGCAATTCAAGATAAAAGGGACGATACGGGAAGTAAAAACCATTGCAACTGGTCATGGGATAAATAGGGAAAATAGGGACAGCGACCGATTAAATAGAAACATAGAGCTGCCTAACCAGTCGCTCAAGAGAGACGCGGCATAAAACCGTCTTGATCCTCAACGCCTCGTCAAATTAATTTTGTCGCTTGACAGTGGTTAGCATATTTGCTAACATTACTATAGTAAATAAAGTCGCGACACCACAGGGCATTAACCCTGTGGGTCGGCAAGGGTCTTCGCTTCGCTTCGACGCGCTGCACCCCGACGACGCAAGGTTCCCGTGGCAGAGACCACGGGATATTTTAATAATGAACTATACCATCGAGTATTTCCACCCTCGCGTCAAGGCCGAAATCGAAAGCTGGACTGACGGCATATTGGCAGATTATGCACGGATAGTGGAACTGCTGATGACGTTCGGCCCGAGCCTACGCATGCCGCACTCGCGTGCTCTGGGCGGCGGTCTTTTCGAGTTAAGGGCACGCGGTAGGGAAGGTATCGGGCGGGCGTTTTACTGTTTTGTCGTCGGTCAGCGCGTCGTGATACTCCACGCATTTGTGAAGAAAACACAAGATACCCCGGAGCAGGAGTTGAGAATTGCCCGGAAAAGGATGAAGGAGGTACGAAATGGCTGATATAAAGTATAAACCCGTTTCTCATGACCATGAGGCTTTCCTCAAAAAAGCCTCGAAACGGAAAGAGTTCAGAAAAGCATACGAGGATCTGGAAGAAGAGTACCGGCTTACCCGTGAGATGCTGGCCGCTCGTTCTAAGTTCGGCCTCACTCAGGAAGCCGTTGCAGAGTTGATGGGCACGACAAAAAGTGCGGTATCGCGTTTGGAAGCTGCGGGTAAGCATGCCCCGTCTCTGACTACGCTCAAGAAGTATGCACGGGCAGTCGGCTGTCGCTTGGAGATCAAGCTCGTTCCAAACACTCGCCTAACCAAGCGCTCAACACGGGCCGCCAAAAAACAGACGGCCGGTTAGCTTCGCGTTATGAGTAAAGTGAACCGGGCAGAGGTATAGACCTAATAAGGCATGTAGGCGAGTCAGAATAGTAGCGTCTGCATAGAGAGCGGTTGACAGAGTCGTGATATCTATATTAAGAAATCACGGGGAATCTAAAAAGACTATTAAAGGAGGGAAAATGGTGTCAGAAAAAAGATGGATCGGGATTATGGTGGCTTTTCTCACGTTGAGTCTATTCCTGGTGAATGCCTGTAGCGAAAAGACTTCCCGAGAAAAGATGACTGAAAAAATTCTCAAGCAGGCCACGGGCAAAGACGTGGATGTGAAAGTGCAGGGGAGCAAAATTCAAATTGAAGAGAAGGGTTCCAAGACGGAGATAGCGGAGACGACAACCTGGCCTCCAGAGATGTTCAAGGATGTACCGAAATTCAACGCAGGCAAAATCGAGCGCGTAGTCAAATCTCACGAGGAAGGGGACATATGGAAATTTAATATCTATTTGGTTGATATTAATGGTGATGACATCAAGAACTATGCTGGTGCCCTGAAGGAAAAAGGCTGGCAGGCCGTCAACATCATACAAATGGGAGATAAGGGTGGTTACCTTAACGCGCAGAAGGGAAATATGGGCATGAACTTTGGGTTCAGCTTGGAAAGAAAGGACGGCATGCTGGCGGTATATAACACACCTTAAGGGGATAGTCGGGACAGCCACTGGTACACGTGGGACGTAGTTGACTAACGTGACAAGCTTTTCCCCTTGCGGACACAGCGTAGGGGAGAGAGGGCCAGCCCAAATAATAATATTGACAAAAGGCAGACAATGTAGTAAATATATGTCATGAATGTTTTCCGATGGGATAATGAGAAGAATGAATGGTTGAAGAAACACAGAGGAGTTAGTTTTGAACAGGTTGTTATATTGATGGAACGGGAAGATGTTCTGGAAACAATTGAACATCCAAATCAAGATAAGTATTCGGGCCAAAAAATTGCAATATTGAGGATTGATGATTACGCTTATCTCGTTCCGTATGTGCAAGAAAGCGATGAGCTATTCTTGAAAACCATCATCCCCAGCAGAAAAGCTACAAACAAATATGTGAGGGAACAAAAATGAAAAAGACGGTTTTAGATGCTGAAGAAAAAGATATTTTAGAGTCTTACGAACGCGGAGAATGGCGACCCATTAAAAATCCGAAAGCTGAGATTAAGAAACTGCGGGAATACGCCAGGAATACATTACAAAAAGATAAGAGAATAAATATCCGGATGTCATCAAAGGATTTAGATCAAGTACAGGTTATTGCTGCTCAAGAGGGAATTCCTTACCAGACGTTGATATCCAGTATCATTCACAAATATGTATCAGGCTATTTAACAGAAAAAAAGAGGGCTTAACAAATTCGTCCTTTCACTTGCTCAGACAGTTGCACACCGGGACATAATACTGTCGGCCACAAAAGTTTTGATTGAGTTGGATCCTACGTGCCTTTTTGCCCGGCAAAGGGTAATTATTAAGATGAGAAAAGTCAGAAAATCCTGTCAAAAAAGTCTGAAGAGATTAAAGGGAAAACCTTTGACTGCTACTCCATACTCATCGTTTGAAACGGAACCTTTCAATGAGCCGGTAGCTCTTCTATTTCTTTTCGAGGACGATCTTGTGCCTTAAGAGCGATATTTCCTTGATCTCACCATCAAAGAGCCTTTGTTCTCCAAAGAGGTTCTTGAGATAAATCTTACCCTCTTCAGGTCTCATAATATCCACACTCTCCAGATAAAGCTCTTCTTTACCATCCTGGTAAATATAGGCGTTTGCTTCGCACATATTACTTCTCCTTTCCCATCTCCTGTCTGACACATGTGATGATCTTCTCTATCACATGAGGTAGTGGCTCCCTTTCCACGCCTATTATATCAATACCCTCCTGGTTGAGGGGCAGAAGAACTTTTTTGACTTCCGATGATATAATTGCATCAGTCATTCTTGGTGTCATTTCTCCAAGCATTGCATTGGGAAGGACAATGCTGAGGGGTCCTATAATCACATTGACTCTATTTGCATTCCATACAATAGCGTTCTCTCCCGTTGCGCCCTTATTGGCCCTCGATTTCATCATAGCAGACGTTGCTGCAGCGTTCGTCCCGAGTGCAAGGATTTCTACTTCGTCACCGAGCTCATCTCTTAACCTTTTGACAACCAGGCTTCCAATACCGCCACCCTGTCCATCAATAACAGCGATCTTAAACATAAAATAAGTATAAGAATTAAGTCGTTGCTATGTCAAACTATGATGAATCGGATGTGGAGGAATATAGCAGGTAAAGTTTGTCTTTTGCATTCAATTTAAGTCAGTCACATGGTCTGTTTTCCAACAAATGCCGCCCTCCGGAATTTTTGTTTGTCCGGGTCAGCGCCTGTTTAACACTCTGCTCAAAAAGCTCTTTGTCCTCTCGACCTTCGGATTGGTAAAGATACGTTCCGGCGTATCTGTCTCAACAATATCGCCGTGGTCGAAGACCACAACCTTGTCTGAAACCTCCCGGGCAAAATCCATTTCGTGGGTAGCTATAACTGTGGTCATGCCTTCATTGACCAGATCTTTTATCACGGACAGTACCTCTCCCACCATCTCGGGGTCAAGTGAGGAGGTGGGTTCATCAAACAGCATTGCCCGGGGCTTCATGGCTAATGCCCTCACGATGGCGACCCTCTGTTGCTCCCCTCCCGAGAGTTCATCAGGGTAGCTCCGGATCTTTTTCTCCAGATTGATTCTCCTTAAAAGGGTGAGGCCATTCTCCGTTGCTGTGTGTTTGTCTCTGCCAAGAACGTGCACCGGCGCCTCAATGATATTCTCCAGGACCGTCATGTGCGGAAAAAGGTTAAATTGCTGAAAGACCATCCCCACCTTGAATCTGACCTCCCGTGCAGCAGCGAGGTACTCCTTATCAGGCTTGAGGCCTTTTACATGACGGAGTTCAATACCGTTCACCACTATTTCCCCTTGCTGAAATACTTCGAGACCATTGATGCACCGCAGGAGGGAACTTTTGCCGCTTCCCGAAGGTCCGATGAGCGCCACCACTTCCCCCTTCTCCACATCAAGGTTGATGCCCTTGAAAAGATGGTCTCCGTTGTAATATTTATGGAGGTCCCGTATCGTAATCATCTCCGGGAGCCTTTCAGTCTGCCTTCCAGTTTTCTTGCAAACAGTGATAATGGATAGCTCATAGCAAAGTAGAGGATGGCGACAATAAGCCCGAGTTCAAAGAACCTCAGAGTCGTTGCAGCCAGGATGTTGTATGTCTTAGTAAGTTCCACCATAGCAATGATGGATACCAGGGAAGAGTCTTTGAAAAGGGCGATGAAGTCATTGGTAATTCCGGGGAGCGCTATCCTGAGGGCCTGCGGGAGGACGATTCTCCTTACCGCCATAAATTGCGTCATTCCCAGTGAGAGGGCAGCCTCGGTCTGTCCCCCCGGCACCGAATTGATACCGGCCCTGTAAATCTCCGCTTCGTAAGCGGCGTAGTTCATTCCAAGACCTAAAAAAGCGGCCATGACGGGGTTCAGCGATATCCCTACGTTGGGGAGGCCGTAGTAGAGGATGTAGAGCTGTATGAGGAGAGGGGTTCCCCGGTACAGTTCGATATACGCGGTGGCAAGGGCGGAGAAAGGCGGCCTGCCGTAGAGCCTGACAAGAGTGATGATAAGCCCCAGAGTAACTGCCAGCGCCATGGATGTTACGGAAATAAAGATGGTTATCCCGGCTCCCTTCATGAGGGAGGGGAAGAAGGTGTAGAGGGGAGCTTTCTTGGATTCCTCAAGGGTGGCATAACCGGCAGATACGTTCATAGATTCGAAGAGTTTGTCCTGCGCCTCGTTCCACAAGCCCCATTTTTCGTAGATATGTTTCAGCTCTCCTGTCCTGAGGAGCCTCTGGAGAATGTCGTCTATTGCTTTCTTGAGATCCTTGTTATCCTTTCCAATGGCTACACCGTAAAATCCCTCTCCCAGGGGCTGTCCCTGGTATCGCAACTTCGGGTTGGGTTTTGCATAGTAGGCTGCTATGGGGAGATCAAGGAGCACAGCGTCAATCCTTCCCAGCGCCAGGTCTTCATAAGGTTCAACCTGCCCTGAATATATTTTTACATCCACACCCCCTATGCCTGTGAGAATCTCCTGTGCCGCTGCACCCGAGAGGGTCCCCACCTTTTTGCCTTTCAGGTCCTGGATATCTCCGATCCTCTTTTCCTCTCTCCTGACCACAAGCTGTTCCGTATAGACGTAATAGGGATGAGAAAAAAGGACTTTTTCCCCCCTTTGGCGGGTCATCTCTATACCGTTCATGGCGATATCGAAATCTCCGCGTTCGAGGGAAGGGATAAGGCTGTCCCATGCGTTCTGTGATTGTCTGGCTTCGACCCCCAATTCCTTTGCGATGGCATGCGCCAAGTCCACTTCAAAACCGATAAGTTTTAACGGGTCTTTGGGGTCTGGAAAGACATAGGGCGCGCCTCCCTCTGCATCAGAACCCCAGAGGAGGTATCCCCTTTCTTTGATCTTCTCAAGGCCCGTATTTTTGGATTGAGGTAAGAGGGGAACGGAGAGGATTATGATCAGCCCCACCGCAAGGGAAGCTATCCTGAGAAGATGCTTCATGGAAACCACTCAGATACGGTAAACCAAAAGCTCCCCGAGGGTCAAGGGCGGTTTGCCCGAAGTATGTAAATATTTCACGGTTATGGGCTATAATATTCTTCGACAAATCGGACCCATGTTTGTATGGAGGTTGCCATAAAGAAATTGCCCGACAGAAAAGGATATTTCGGCATGTACGGCGGACGTTTTGTCCCCGAGACCCTTATGCCGGCCCTCAAAGAACTCAATGAGGCATTCAGAAAATCACAGGGCGATAAGGAGTTCCGGGAGGAACTGGTCCACCTCCAAAAAACATATATAGGAAGACCCACTCCGCTCTACTTCGCGGCGCGGTTCACAGAGCATCTCGGGGGAGCGAAGGTTTATCTGAAACGCGAAGACCTGGCACATACCGGCGCACATAAGATAAACAACGCTGTCGGTCAGGTATTGCTTGCAAGAAATATGGGCAAGAAAAGAGTGATCGCAGAGACTGGTGCGGGACAGCATGGTGTAGCTACTGCAACAGGAGCGGCGCTTTTTGGTCTCGAGTGTGAAATATATATGGGGACCGAGGATATGGAAAGACAGGCGCTGAATGTCTTCAGGATGAGGCTGTTGGGTGCAAAGGTCATAGAAGTATCGACAGGATCGAGAACATTAAAAGATGCCATCAATGAGGCGTTGCGTGACTGGACAACAAATGTCCGTACGACTCATTATGTCATGGGCACGGTATTCGGCCCCCATCCTTTCCCGGTCATGGTCAGGACTTTTCAGTCGGTGATCGGCAGGGAGGCAAGAAGACAGATATTGGCCGTTGAAGGAAGATTACCCGATTATCTTGTAGCATGCGTCGGGGGCGGAAGTAATGCCATGGGGCTTTTCTATGCATTTCTTGATGATGATATAGAGATGATCGGCGTTGAGGCCGGGGGCAGGGGCATCGAGACAGGTGAACATGCTGCGCGGTTTGCGGGCGGCTCCATAGGCGTGTTTCAGGGATGCAAGAGCTATCTCCTCCAGGATGAAGACGGGAATGTGCTCGGAACACATTCAGTCTCTGCGGGTCTCGATTATGCGTCAGTCGGCCCGGAGCATTCCTTTCTGAAAAACAGCGGCCGCGTTCGGTATTCCTATGCGACCGACGATGAAGCATTGGCCTCTTTCGAGCTTTTATCAAAGACGGACGGCATCATCCCCGCGCTCGAGTCTGCTCATGCCCTCGCGGAGGTCGTAAAACTTGCGCCCGGACTTCCCAAAGATAACGTTATTGTAGTCAATCTTTCCGGAAGGGGAGACAAGGATGTCCAGCACGTCGCACGGATTAAAGGACTCACGATATGTTAACCAGGATTTCGAAGACGTTTAAGAGGTTACAACAACAGGGGAAGAAAGCCTTTATACCTTATATGATGGCCGGTGATCCTTCCCTGGAAAGAACCAGGGATGTCGTGCTTCTGTTCGAAGAGTGTGGAGCGGATGTCGTCGAATTGGGTGTCCCCTTTTCGGACCCTCTGGCAGACGGCCCTACTATCCAGCGCGCTTCCGAAAGGGCTTTAAAAAAGGGTGTAACCTTAAGGAAAGTCGTTTCCTTCGTCCAGAATTTGAGACAGGTGACACAGATCCCGTTGGTCCTTATGACATATTTTAATCCGGTCTTCAAGTATGGGATAGAGGATTTTATAAAGGACGCAGGCAGTGCGGGCGTTGACGGCATGATAATACCTGATCTTCCACCTGATGAAGCAACGGACCTTATCAGCCTATCGAGGAGGGCTGCTCTGGATACGATATTTCTCCTGGCGCCGACCTCTACGGAAGACAGGATAAAGATAGTAACGAAAGCGGCGAGCGGCTTCATCTATTATGTTTCGATAACGGGGATAACAGGGGCCGACCTTCTCCTTGACGGTTCCATGGATTTACTGATATCGAATATAAGGAGATATACGGATAAGCCGGTAGCAGTCGGTTTCGGAGTATCGACACCTGAAGCGGCTGCAGCAATCTCCAGGGTATCCGACGGTGTTATTGTGGGAAGCGCCATCGTCAAGAGACTTCACGAAACTCCCGAAGATCTGAAGAGTTATCTTGTCGGTTTGAGGAAAGCGATCAGGTAATCAAAATTGTTATAAAATGGAGGATCTTCATATATAGATTGTTTTAATACACGCAGGCTGAAGCCTGCGGCCACCCACAGCAATTTCAGAAGGATCTAATTGAAGAACGGTATAAAATGGCTTGGTTTAAAAAGACAAAAGAAATAAGGACCGATAAAAAAGGGAAAATCCCCGAGGGACTCTGGGTTAAGTGTGACGGATGCAAGGAAATAGTTTACAAGAAAGAGATAGAAAAAAACCTTAAGATATGCCCGAAATGCAATTATCACTTCAGGATAAGTGCCCGTGAGCGATTAAAACTCCTCGTTGATGAAGGGAGCTTTATAGAGGCGGATGAAAACCTTGTATCGATCGATCCCCTGCATTTCAAGGACTCCGTCGCATACAAGGATAGATTGAAGGAGAACCAGAAAAAGAGCGGCCTGAAAGAGGCGGTAATTTCGGGCGATGCCTTGATAAAGGGCTATCCTGTGAGTCTTGTGATCATGGACTTCTCCTTTATGGGCGGCAGTATGGGATCCGTCGTAGGTGAGAAAGTGACCAGAGCTGTGGAAAGAGCGTTGGGGAAAAAGCAGCCCTTCGTAGCTGTTGCCTCATCGGGCGGCGCCAGGATGCAGGAGGGTATCTTCTCGCTGATGCAGATGGCAAAGGTCTCCGCCGCAGTGGGCAGACTTAAGGATAACGGAATTCTCTATATATCGGTTTTATGTGATCCCACGTTCGGGGGTGTAACTGCAAGTTTTGCCACACTGGGCGACATCATTATCGGAGAACCTAAAAGTCTGATCGGCTTTGCCGGTCCGCGGGTTATAGAGCAGACCATAAAACAGCCCTTGCCCGAGGACTTCCAGAGAGCGGATTTCCTCCTCGATCACGGCCTCATCGATATGGTTTTGGACAGAAAAAATCTGAAAGAAACGCTTGCCAAGATTTTTGAACTTCTCTCATGAGTTATAGTGAGACCATCAGCTATCTTTATGGCCTCCGGAAGCAGGGCATCAAATTCGGCCTCGACAATATAACCAGGCTTCTGTCCGAGCTCAAAAACCCTCATAAATCATTCCCTTCCGTACACGTGGCCGGAACAAACGGTAAAGGTTCGACGTCGGCGATTATGGCTTCGATTCTTCAGACAGCCGGAGTCAGAGTCGGCCTTTTCACATCACCCCACCTGGTCAGCTTCACAGAGAGAATGAAGATCGATGGAGTGGAGATAACAGAAAGCGAGGTTGTTCAGCTTGCAAGTGAGATTAAGGAGATCGTTTCAGGCATCGACGATTTTTCCCCCACATTCTTCGAAGTAGTAACTGCTATGGCTCTGCTGTATTTCGAAAGAGAAGGGATCGATGCAGCGGTCATGGAAGTGGGCATGGGAGGGAGGCTTGACGCTACCAATATCATCGCGCCGGAGGTGTCCGTCATCACAAACATCGGTTACGACCACAAGGAATTCCTCGGCAGCACAATCAGGGAAATCGCTTATGAGAAAGCGGGCATTATCAAGAGCGGGATCCCCGTTGTAACTGCGCATCAAGAACCGGAGGTGAGGGAGGTCATCGAGAAGAAGGCGGGAGAACAACAGGCTGAATTATATATTTACGGGAAAGACTTTTCTTCAACACTCAAAAAAGAAGATATGCCGGGGATATGTTTTGATTACCGGGATGATTCCTTGGTGCTCCATGATCTGTTCTTGCCGCTTACCGGTGAGCACCAGATGCAGAACGCCTCTGTTGCGATGAAGGCTATTGAACTTCTCGCAAGAAAATCAATATGTCGTTTCTCCCTTGACTCTTCTAATGACTCATTCAGAGAAGGTCTTAAGAGAGTCAGATGGCCGGGAAGACTTGAACTCATTCATGAAGACCCTCCTATTGTTATAGACGGTGCACATAACCCCGCCGCCGCCATTGCTCTTTCTCGAACGCTGAGAAATCTTTTCCTCCGGAAATATGAGAAAATCATCATGGTGCTCGGCATTATGGATGACAAAGATATCTCGGGAGTGATGAAACCTCTCCTGCCTTTGGCCTCGGAGATTATCCTTACTTCTGCTTCATATAGCAGAGCAGCTTCCCCCGAGAAACTTGCCCATATCGCTGCTTCTCTGGGATTTCATAATGTGCGGACTTCATTTTTCTTAAAACATGCTCTCGGTATGGCGATCGGAATAGCTTCGACCGCAAAGGACCAAGATTCGCCGGGTGCAGATCAACCCGATACCTTACCTTTTACCCCTCGCCCCTTGCCCGTGATCCTGGTTACCGGATCTTTTTATACGATAGGTGAAGCCAAAGAAGTGCTGGGGCAGAGAGGCGTTCTTACGAGATTGAGGGAATAGCTGCTGTGAACGTCGATCAGTTATCAGCGACCGGTTGCAGTTTTAAGAAATATTCGATGGTATTTTTCGTACTGCTTTCTGCTTACTACTTGCTGCTTACTTCATACTGTTGTGCAGATGAAAAAATTGGGGATGGGAAAACGGTCATAACTTCCGAAACACTGGAATACGATCAAGGATCAACTACGTATACAGCAAAAGGGAAAGCAAAAGTGCAACGCACTGAAGCCGTGATAGAGGCCGATGAAATACGGTATAACGAAAAGACATCCGATACCACTGCTTTAGGGAATGTCAGATATCAGGATCCTGATGTAATGATGACGGCAAGCAAGGCGGACCTCAACCTCGAAACAAAGACAGGCATCCTCTATGATGCTGAAATCCTCTACAAAAAGGACAACTATCATTTCTCCGGTAAAGAGATCGAAAAAAGGGAGGAAGAGTATTATTTCAGTCCCGACGCGGTCTTGACAACGTGTGATGCGCCGATCCCCCCGTGGTGCTTCAGGGGGAAAAATGTGGAAGTCTTGGCCGGAGATTCCGTGAAGGCAAGAGACGTAACCTTCCGCATTATGAATATCCCTGTGCTCTATACTCCCTATTTCCAGGCGCCGGTCCTCAATGAGAGGAAGACAGGATTTCTCGTGCCGGTGATAGGGTATAGCAACCTAAGGGGAATGCACTTGAACGTTCCTTTCTTTTTAGTGCTGTCCGAAAACCGGGATGCAACTCTCGTTTTAGATGAATATACGAAGAAGGGCCTGGGAGAAGGCCTGGAATACCGATACCTGGAGGTCGGAGACATAAAAGGGAAATGGTGGCTTTATCATATAAGCGACAGGGAACTGAATAAAGATTTCTTTGAGGCCAAGCTGCTTCATGAACAGAGGTCTGCCGATGGAATCGGCGGTTTCCTGAGTATCAATTACGTGAATGAAAAAGACTTTTATAGAGAATATAGCCTGTATCGTGACGTACGCGCCAGCCGTTTTCTCGAATCGACAGGGGAGATCTCTCTTCCTCTCGCAGACTCCCGCGCTTATCTCCTATCGCAATATTGGGTCGACCTGAAACAGGATACGAAGACAGTCTCTCAAAGGCTGCCTGAGGCGGGCTATGTTCTGAATCCTGCAAAGGCCGGTGATTTGTGGTTCTCCGGAACAGCTGCGTTCAGCAACTTCTGGAGCAAAGAAGGCGTATCCGGGCAAAGGATCGATGTCTTTCCGAGGATACTCCACTCTTTCGGCGATGACATTACGGTATCACAGGCCCTCGGAGTGAGGGAAACCGCTTATTCTTTGCACGGGACCGATGACAGCTCTCCTCATAGAGAAGCCCTCGAATACGACATCACAAGCCATACAACCTTTTTCAAAAAGTACGAATCCTTTACACACGTGGTAGAACCTTCTCTCAGCTATACGCTGATCTCAAATTCCGAAAACAATCCGACCAAATTCGATTCGACGGAACTCTTTCAAAAGACGTCCCGGATAGAGCTTTCCTTTCTGAACAGGTTTTATGACAAAGGTGGCGAGATATTACTGTTCAGGGCCTCGCAGGGTTATGATTTTTCCCTGGGAGACCGCCAGTTTCTTCCCTTGCGTGTTGAATTCGGTATAAAAAGGCCTCTCTTTGTGCGTTTCGGAGCAACCTATGATGTGCATACGGGGAAACTGGAAACTGCAAATTCGGACATTTCCGTAAAAATTTCTGAGACAGTCATTTCAGCAGGACAACGGTATAACGCACAGGATAATACAAGTTTTATTAATGCGGGCATTAATCTGCATCCATATAAACCTTTGTTCATAGAAAGCAGGCTTTGGTACGATGCGAAAGGAAAACAGGCAAACGAAATCGTTTTGAGCATTAAATATCTCAAACAGTGCTGGGGGTTAAACGTGGAATTTATTAAAATACCCGGGGACTTCAATGCAGTATTTATGTTTGAGCTGAAAGGACTTACCAAAGCATTTAAGACTTAAGCCTCGATATCTCCCTATCGATTATTCTTATGATATCCTGTAAAAGAACTTTTTCCGTATCGATAGTGATTTCGGGATTCAAAGGTTCTTCGTAGGGCGCTACCACACCGGGGACAGGCCATCCTGCAGCGGCCTTTTTATAAATATCCTTCGGAGCTTTGCGGGTTTGCGCCCTCTGTTGTTCACGCTGCATACACACCTCAAGAGGACATTTGAGATAGACCTCGACATATCCCGGCACAAGCTTTCTCGCGAGTTCACGCCATCGCCTGAGGTTCCCTGTTGCGTCTATGATTACGTCATGCCCGAGGTCCGACAATTTTTTTGCAAAATAGACAAGCGCCCTGTAGACTATATCTCTCTCGGAATCGGAATAGGTGGGTTCGGGGGTGACCACCCTTCTCATTTCATCCATTCTGAGAACGACAAAACCGGGCTGGATCTTCTTCAACTCATCCGCGACGGAGCTCTTTCCGCTCCCCGGAAGCCCTGTTATCCAGATCGCGATGCCTTGCACGGTCAATCAATACACCTCACTCTTCGTCGATTAAGTATCTGGGTTTGACTGTTTCGCTGACGCTATGCATTTTTTACCTCTCTGATGTTTTTGTTTTTCTGATTAAAAGATAGCATACATCATATAGGATTTAGCGTAGCTAATGAAATAGATAATCTGTAGAGAGTGATCATTAACGCATTGACTTCATTCTTTTCATAAATATTAATAAAAATCCAAGTATCAAACCTTCTCCCAGGATGAAAAGAGACCAATTATACGTGGTAGGGACGTGACCTGTTATCACCTTTTGGAAATGAGGATCTTTTACCAATGATGAGAGTTTCATGAAGGACCTCCCTTCTATAATTATCTGTGAGTAGTCCCAAACAAATGTAATGAAGACAAAAAGAGCCCCAAAAGACATTAATGCCCATTCAGGCATGGTAATTTTCACGGGATATCCTTTGTTCTGAAAATAGAGAATAAATAGCGCGAAGAGAACCATGGTAATAGAAAAAATTATCGGTGCCAGAACAGGACCAACCCATACGACTGGGATAAGAAACAAAACATCCCATGTGAACAGGGATTGAGGCCAGTTCAGCAGCACCTTTAACCAAATATAATAAAAAATATCCCAGATACCAAAACAATAAAGAAAGTATGAGAACTTTTCATAAGACGTTCTTCCGGCAACCAGACTCACAGACAGAAGCATAACAATGGTTGAGATCTCTCTTAAATATTCAAGGGAAATCCCTTCAAGAACCGTCATTCTTAATGGGAATTCAAATCCCTCCGGGTAGTATAATTTTCTGAGGTAAACGACAGCTACTGCCTCAAGAAAGCCCATTGCTATGCTGAAGACAGCCAAGGGGAGAATACTTTTTTGTATAAAACCCTTGGAATTATTCATGATAATCAACAGATAATCTTCAATATTTTATCAGATCTTCGGTAGGAGAATTTCGGGGAATGGTCCAATGTACGCGATTTATCCAGTTGTTTGTTACACAGAATGATCGATATGGGTCAGAAACTCCTGAACCTGGTTCACAAGAGCCGTCTGATTTTCTCGAATGCCTCTTCTATTATGAGCGGCTCGGGCAGGAACGTGGTCCTAAAATACACTCCGTCCTCCTGCCTTCCGAATCCTGAACCAGGGACGAAGACGACTCCTTCCTTAAGCGCGGCGCGCACAAATTCCACGTCCTTCTTCCATTTCAGCGTTTCTAGCTTTATGAATGCGTAGAACGCACCGTTCGGAAGTGGGAACGAAAGCGGCAGCTTTCCCGCAATCTTCACAAAGGCATCTCTCCTTTCCATGAGCTTCTTCTTTATGTCCGCGACGTATGCCGGATATGAGGGGTCCACTATCGCCGCGGCAGCCGCCTTCTGGTACTCCCAATTCACGGAAAGACGCTGGTTGCATAAGAGAAAGAAAGCGTTCTTGACCTCCTCCCACTTATCTCCGTGGAACGTTACCCATCCAATCCTTGCGCCGGGGTAGTTGAAGTCCTTGGAAAGCGAACTTCCGTATATGAACGACACCTTGTTCCTTGCTATCTTCCTGAAGTCTACCTGTTTGCCCTCGAATATGAGTTGGTCGTAAGACCCGTCGTAAAATATGGGGACGTCGTACTCTGCGCAGAGCTTAACGACTTCCGACAGGTTCTTTTCGGAATAGACCGAGCCCAAAGGATTATTCGGGTTGATTATCACTATCGCCTTCGCGCCCTCGATCTTTCTTGCGAGGTATCCTACGTCTATCTGGCCGTCTGCATCGTGCCTGTAGAACACACTGTCGCCCTCAAACTGCTTCGCCTTGCTCAGGTAAAGAGGATACACCGGATTGGGAAGGAGCACCTTCTCCCCGAACCCAATGAATGCATGGAAGAAGAAATCTATGCCCTCGGTAAGGCCCGCGACGGCAAACACATCTTCCGGCCTGCACTTCTCAAGCTTCGCCACCGTATTTCTGAACTGCTCGTCGCCTTCGGAGGGCGCGTAACCCTTACAGTTTTCGTCGAGCGCGCTCTTCACCCGATCAGCTATAACCTTGAACGCTTCGAAGCCATACTGAGGCGGGTCCCCGATATTGAGGTAAATCATTTTCTTGCCTTTGGCCTCCTCGCGCTTCGCCTCCATCGCTATGTCCCTTATCGGGTAGCTCACGACATTCATCCTTTCGGTGGGTCTGTAAGGCAACTTCCGTTTAAGTCTTAGGTGTAGCATGTCATCATCCCGTAAACCTTTATGGCTTCACTCCCTTCCTGTCGAGAGTAAACATCACAGCCAACTGAATTGATAAGAAATTGCTTTTTCAGCATAGAAAAAGAATAACACTTGAGCAGGAAGATTAACAAGAGAAAGGCCGACACAGTGATCGAAGCGCCAAGAAGTGTCTTACCCTTGACAATCAGCAGGCTTCAGAAGTTCTTGAGATGTTGAACTTTAGAATTAAGGAAAGAGGGGCCTTAGCCGCAATTTTGAGCCAGGATCCCTCCCGTGGCACTGCTAGGAATGCTGTTTGGGAAATAACGATAACTTATAGCGCCCTCTTCCTTTTTTTTACCCCTGCTATATATAATAAACATAAATTTGTTTTGTCTTAAAGAGAGATAATGCTTGTCGGCTATAATACGAATATATCCTATAAAGAGAAGGTATACCATATCCAGACAGAGGATAACGGACAATCAAATCCTGTGATAGTGACCCTTCTCTATTCAAAAGGTGCAATCCTCGCTTCCAAGAAGACCAACTACGCGCACATTGTTGCAGAACCCGCTTACAAAGACAAGGTCAGGGAGATCATGAAAGAGCAGCACAAGGGCATGATAAAAGAGCTTCTGGCAGGAAAACATACCGACGAATACAAAGAAGAGGGAGAAAGATTTAGAAAAGAAGTTACAGAAGAAAAAAAAACTGCAGGAACACAAGAGGCAGAAACTCCCGAGGAACTTATAACCCAAAGAGAGGAAAAGGTCGAGATCAAGGAACAGATAACGAAAAGTCTGGATGATATTTTACTTAATTATATTATGAAAAGGGCCAAATAATGAGATCTGAAATTACTGAAACAGACATAGTCTCTCTGAAGGAAAAGGCAAGCACCCTCAGGATAGAAATTCTTAAGATGCTTACCGAGGCAGGCTCAGGCCATACCGGCGGTTCCCTTTCCGCCGCCGATATTGTTACGGCGTTATATTTTTCCAAAATGAGACATGACCCGAAAGACCCGAAGTGGAGAGAACGGGACAGGTTTATCCTTTCGAAAGGCCATGCGGCGCCTGTTCTTTATGCCGCGCTTGCACTTTCCGGATATTTTGATAAAAAATTACTCAAAACGTTGCGCAAACTCGGGAGTCCTCTGCAGGGGCATCCGTGCTCGAAGTTCCTCCCGGGTGTCGAAATATCGACGGGCTCTTTAGGGCAGGGGCTCTCCATTGCAAACGGGATCGCCCTGGGATTCAGGATGGATGGACTGAACGCACGCGTCTATTGCCTTTTGGGTGATGGTGAGATCCAGGAAGGACAGGTGTGGGAAGCCGCCATGACCGCGTCCCACTACAAGCTTGATAATCTTTGTGCGATCATCGATAATAACGGTCTTCAAATAGACGGACATTGCTGTGACGTGATGTATATAGAGCCGATTGTAAAGAAATGGGATGCCTTCGGCTGGCATGTCATCGATATCAACGGGCATGATATGGGAGCCATCCTCGCCGCACTGAATGAGGCAGAAATGGTAAAGGGTAAGCCGACAATGATAGTTGCCCGGACCGTAAAGGGTAAAGGCGTTTCACTTTTCGAAGGAAAGGTCGAGTATCACGGTCTGGCGCCTACCCATGAAGAGCTCGAAATAGCGCTAAAGGAACTACAAGGATAATGGCAGAAAGATTACAGAAAACAGATCAGGGTAAAGAAAGCGTAGAAAGAAAACCTGCTGCAACGAGAGACGCCTATGGGGAGGCGCTTCTCGAACTCGGCAGGGCGAGACAAGACGTGGTCGTCCTTGATGCGGATCTTTCCGGTTCAACAAAGACAGGGAAATTTGCAAAAGCATTCCCTGACAGGTTCTATAACTTGGGCGTTTCGGAACAAGACCTGATCGGCACTGCAAGCGGCCTTTCATTGGCAGGCAAACTGCCTTTTGCTTCAACATTTGCGGTCTTTGAGACCGGGAGGGCATGGGAACAGATAAGACAGACTGTCTGTTATTCGAACCTGAATGTAAAACTTGTAGCGACGCACAGCGGCATCACCGTCGGAGAAGACGGTGCGTCCCATCAGGCAATCGAGGATGTAACACTGATGAGGGTTCTTCCCAATATGACCGTTATCGTGCCCTCTGATGCTCTTGAGACAAGACAGGTAATCCACGCCATAGCGGATTACTGCGGTCCTGTTTATGTGAGACTCGGAAGGGCGAAAGTCCCTGCAGTGATGCCCGAAGATTATGCCTTTACGATAGGGAAGGCGCATGTATTTCACATAGGGAAGAACGCAAATATCGTCGCCATGGGGATTATGGTCAATACAGCACTCGAGGCGTCAAGAATTCTCAGGGATGAAGGCATAGACGCCGGCGTTATCAACATGTCCACGGTAAAACCGCTCGACACCGAAACCCTGCTCCGCGCTTCAAAGTCTTGCAGGCTCATCGTCACGGCTGAAGAGCACTCGGTCATAGGCGGGCTTGGTAGCGCTGTCAGCGAATTCCTCTCTGAAACAAACCCGACAAGGCTCTTACGGATAGGGATAAAAGATGAGTTCGGATGTTCAGGAACTTCAAAAGAGTTGTTAAAACTTTATGGGCTTACGGCTGACACTATGGTGAAAACGATCAAAGAGGCATTGGCATAAAGCTGAAATGCAAAATATATACCTTTGTTTCCAGAGATGATACATTTTCAAGACGTATCAAAACATTACGAGACACATACCGCACTCAGGAAAGTAAGTTTTTCGATAGAAAAAGGTGAGATGGTATTTATCACCGGACCGAGTGGTTCAGGCAAAACAACGCTCCTGAAATTGATTTACCTGGCGGAAAAGCCCGATGAGGGTACTATTAGAGTAGCCGAATGGGAGACACACAAGCTTAAGGAATCACAAATAGCACCGTTCAGGAGAAATATCGGGATTGTTTTCCAGGATTTCAGGCTCCTCAATAACAGGAATATATTCGAGAATGTCGCCCTTGCCCTCAGGATAAGAGGGATTGACGAGAAAGAGTTGAAGGCGCGCGTATTCGAATCTCTAAAAATAGCGAATCTGAGACATAAGGCAGACAGCTACCCTCAAACGTTGTCGGGAGGCGAACAGCAAAGGGTATCTATTGCAAGGGCTATTGTGTCCGAACCCATGATCATCCTTGCCGATGAGCCCACCGGCAATGTCGACCCCGATTCCTCGGAAGGCATCATTAGGACCTTTAAGGATATCAATGCGCGAGGTGCAACGATTCTCCTCGCTACGCACAACAGAGAGCTCTTCAGGCATTCGGGCAGACGGGTACTTAAACTGGATTCCGGTAATTTGGCCGGACAGGAGATCGGCTAGGTGACCCTGCCCTATTCATTCAGAATTGCCGTCCAGAGCATATTGCACGAGAAATGGATAAATCTTCTTTCTATTCTGACAATTGCGGCAGGACTCCTCTTTACCTCTGTAACAGTACTCTCTATCTACAACATCGACGTTGCGACAAGAAGTCTCCCGGAGAAGTTTGCGGTAATGCTTTACCTCAATGATAGTGTATCCCAGCGCGAAAAAGACACGATCATAAGCGCGGCGCAGAGTGATAATGCCGTAGAGAAGGTAAAATTCATCCCGAAGGACGAGGCATTGAAAGAACTGAAAACCAGCCTGAAGGATACGGGATATATTCTCGACGGCCTCGGGGAAAATCCTCTGCCCGATGCGATAGAGATAAAATTTAGAAGCGAATCGATAGGACCTGAAATAGTTAAGAAGCTGACGGCGCGGCTGGGCACATTAAAAGGAGTGCACGAGATTGAGTACGGAGAAAAGTTCTTATCCTCTCTCTATTCTGTAAGGAAAGGCGTAAAGACCGTCGGGCTTCTCATGTATTATACTTATGTCGGCAGGAATGCTTTTTGTCTGCTATAGCACGGTGAAGATACTCTTTTACAGGAAAGAAAGAGAGATAGAAACCTATCAAACTCTTGGGAGCAACAAGGGGGTTTATCAGGGCGCCTTTCCTTATAGAGGGTGCGGTCATCGGCCTCTTCGGCGGGTTCCTGGGTCTCATCGGAATGCTGGCTCTTTACTACCTGGTGGTTCTCAGGCTGGGCCTCACTTTTCCTCTCTTTAAATCAATTATTTTCCCGATTGATATGTCATTTACCCTTCCTCTGGCGGGGTTTTTCCTCGGCATCACAGGCGCCGCCGTAGCAATCGGGAGGATCAGGTATTGAGCAAAGCGCAGACGGCAACGGGCGGGATACAAGATCCGCGGAAAGTGGTCCGTATTTCTGTTCATATTCCCCTGTGCTTTATATTCCATGCTCTGTGCTTCATTTTGCTATGCTGCTACCCCGCACGATGAATTCAAGAAAATTCAGAAAGAGATAAAGACACAGAAGGAAAAACTTGAAGAGGTAAAAAGGCGTGAATCCTCGGTCCTCACGGAAATAGAACATACGAACAAGCAGATAAAAGACGGCGGAGAATGAACTCAAAAAGAATAAGAATAAGCTTATGAATACAGAAGCAAAGATTGCGAAGGTCGAGTATGAGATTTCTCAGGAATAAAGAGCAACATGGAAGAGCACAGGGAGTGGATAAAAAGGAAACTCAGGGCGATACAAAAATACGGACATAATTCGGATACGGTTATGTTATTTGTGAGTACCGACGATATCTCCCAGTTGATGAGAAGGAGTAAGTATCTTCAATATATTGCTCTCTATGAACACAAACTGTTGGAAGCCTATCAAAGATACTCTTGAAGAGCTGAATGAAAAAGAAAAACAGCTCGTGGCGCTCAAGAAAGAACTTATAAAGAATACGGAAAAAGTCAGGGCCGAAGAGGCATCCCTGGCAGAAAAGAAGAACAAGAAAGAAATGCTGCTCGCCTCGGTTAAAAAAGAGAAATCCTCGTCTGCAAAGATGTTAAGGGAACTGGAAGACGCCTCAAAAAAGATTCTGGAGATTATCAGAGAATCTGAAAAGGCCGAAAAGGAAGTTCCCTTTTCGGGAAAAGGCTTTTCGGGCCTTAAAGGCAAGCTTCCCTGGCCTGTCGAAGGAAAAGTGGCAATCGCGTACGGTTCTCAAAAAGACCCCCAGTTCAATACACCCATATTCAGAAGCGGAACATATATACAATCGAATGCCGAGTCTTATGCAAAAGCAGTGCATGCCGGAAAGGTGGTTTTTGCGGAATGGTTCAAGGGATACGGCCGGCTTGTCATTGTGAACCATGGCGATGGATATCATACCCTGTACGGAAGCCTGTCAGAGATTTTTACGAGAGTTGGAGATATAATAAAAGATAAACAATCGGTGGGAAGAGTTGGAAACTCCGGGATTATCAATACACCCGGTCTCTATTTTGAAGTGCGATATAAAGGTAAACCCCTCGATCCATTACAGTGGCTGCAGAGGAGATAAAATTTCGGAGGATAAAAAATGATTCACAGGCTGATGAATAAAAAGATAATTTTCACTGTGGTGCTTATGTTCGCTATCACATCGATCGGTATTTTTATCGGACGATGGACGATCAGCAGTGTCTGTGCCGAGGAAGGATATGAAGAACTTAAAGTCTTTTCAGAGGTCCTTTCGTTGGTCAGAAAAAACTATGTGGAAGACGTAAAACCGAAGGATGTGATATACGGCGCTATTAAAGGGATGCTCGGCTCCCTCGATCCTCACTCGGCGTTTATGACTCCTGAACAATACAAAGAGATGCAGGTGGATACAAGAGGGGAGTTCGGAGGTATCGGTATACAGATAGGGATCAAAGATAGTATGTTGACCGTGATCGCACCGATAGAGGACACACCCGCTTACAAAGCGGGCATAAAGTCCGGGGATAAGATCGTCAAGATAAACAATGAATTCGCGAAAGATATGAGTCTGCCTGACGCAGTCAGCAAAATGCGTGGAGCTCCGTCGACAACGGTAAAATTGACCATACTCAGAGAAGGATGGAAAGAGACAAAGGACTTCACCATAACAAGAGAAATAATAAAAATTAAGAGTGTCAAGTCGAAGCTTCTCGATGACGGCATCGGATATATTAAAATAAATCAATTCCAGGAACAGACCGCATCCGATCTGTCTAAAGCCCTGGAAAAGCTGACCGGGCAAAATATCAATTCCCTCATACTCGATCTCAGAAACAATCCCGGCGGGCTCCTTAACAGCGCCGTCGAAGTCTCGAGTCAGTTTCTCACGGCAGATAAGTTAGTGGTCTTTATTAAAGACAGAAAAGGCGAAAAAGTGGAATACCGAAGTGGAAAGAATGACTCGATCTCCTCAATTCCGATGGCTGTACTGGTAAATCAAGGCAGTGCCAGCGCATCCGAGATTGTAGCCGGCGCTCTGAAGGACTGGAACAGGGCTGTCATTGTCGGCACCCAAACCTTCGGAAAGGGGTCTGTTCAGTCGGTGATTCCTCTCAGTGACGGTGCGGCGATAAGACTCACAACGGCAAGATATTACACCCCAAAAGGGATATCGATACAGAGTACAGGGATCACCCCCGATATCGTGGTTAAACCTGGAGTAAAAGAAGGAGAAAAGGCGCGTCCCGCGATCAGAGAAAAGGACCTCGAGAGGCATCTGAAGAACGGGGTGGACATCGAAGAAAAACCTGCAGAATCGGAAGAGATGGTTCCGATGGAGCTCGACGAAAAAGAGGATATTCAGCTTCAGAGGGCGCTGGACATCTTGAAAACATGGAAGGTCTTCAAGGAACTGCCAAAGGCATCGTAAAAACAGTACGATAGTGAAGGGTGATTTCGGTCTGGGAAGCTGCTGGGTGAGGTTGATCAATGCTCAGTTGGTCAGGGACATCTTTGGCTGGGATGACAACATTTATGTCGTAGCTTTACTTCCGGTCGGATATCCTGACGGGTCTCCTCAGCCCCGAAAAAGACTCGGTATTGAGAATATTATAATAAATTGAAATTGCTGAAGTTTTGAAACGTGATAAGCTTTGATAAATTCAACGATATTTTTAAAGGCATCGGTTTCGAAGAAGAAGAGCTTAAACGATTTTACTATTCGATAAAAAAGTCTTTGCTCCTCAGGTGCGTGGGAAAACGGTCATGGCAGGATATTCTCAAACTGGAAGAGAACTGCCAGTGGCCGGTATTGCAGAAGATTTCTGATCCGAAACTCTCCATATACCAGGGTGCGGATGAAGAGCTGCTTGTCAAATTCATAAAAAGCATTTCCGAGGAAAAAAGTCTGAGGGACCGAAGGGTCTCCACAGGTAAAATTCCTTATTGGACACGACTTCGTTCATTAATAGAGGAAAGAATAGAGCTTTTCACACATATCTTCGGTTTTTCCAAAAATGACATCAGACATTGTGAAGCGGTCGCGGAAAGATACTCGAAGATCGTAGACAAGAGAACTGGAAACCGGAAAAAATTATGGAAGATCGGCATCAGTGCGGGGGCTGTAACGCTGGCAGGAGCGGCAGCACTTTGGTATATCTCAAAAAAAGAGAAGAAATAATGGCGGGAAGACCATAGTCAGAAAAATCAGATTTATTGATTTTCAGCGACTATTTTTTCCCCTTTGGCCCTTAACTTGAAAAAAGGACACAATGAGTATCTTTTGCTCCTGCAATACTCTTCAATCTGAAATCCACTGGGCAAATAGGTATTGTTTGCCTTGCACGTCAAGCTGTAATTGAGAATCAAGAAAGGACAGTTCATCCGCTGATATCCTCTTTTATTTTTAGGTCCAAGTCAGCAAAAGAGATGCCACGACAGAAAACAGCAAGTTTACTGAATTTTCCTAAGAGATAAATTTTCTTATCGGGCAATATGCCTCGGTGCCAAGGCATATTGCCCGATTCCTGCATAGAAATACTTGATCTCTTGGGTTATTTGCCGGCAGCAGGAGAAAATCCCTGAGTTATTTGCATGGACAGATATTTCAGTCTCTTTATCGCATTTACCTCGATCTGTCTTATTCTCTCCCTTGTAACGTCAAACTCGGTGCCCACCTCTTCAAGCGTACAGGGAGCATCAACACCAATGCCAAACCTCCTCCTTATAATTTTCTCTTCTCTAGGCGGGAGAGAGCATATTACCTTGTCTATCTTCTTTTTCATGTCATCCATGATCACAGAATCCAGCGGCGACAGCATAGCCTTGTCTTCTATGAAGTCACTGAGATGGCTGTCCTCCTCGCCGATCGGCGTTTCGAGTGATACCGGTTCTTTCGATATCTTCATAATGCTGTCCACCCGTTCGACCGGTATTCTCAATCTCTGGGCAATTTCGGCAGATGCCGGTTCCCTTCCGAATTCCTGCACAAGTTCTCTCGACATTTTAGTTATCTTGTTGATAGTCTCGACCATATGGACCGGGATTCTTATCGTCCTTGATTGGTCTGCAAGGGCTCTTGTAATCGCCTGCCTGATCCACCATGTCGCATAAGTGCTGAATTTGTATCCACGCTGGTACTCGAATTTATCGACAGCCCTCATAAGTCCGCTGTTTCCCTCCTGTATCAGATCTGAAAAACTCAAACCCCGTCCTAAATATCTCTTGGCAATACTTATTACAAGACGAAGATTGGCTTCTATTAAAGCCCTTCTCGCCTCTGATACTTCTTGCTTGCCTTGCATGAAAACCATTAAGGCATTCTTCATCTCGGCGGTCTTCAGACCGCTTGCGGTTTCTTTCTTTCTGATCATATCTCTGACTGCTTTTTCTTCTTTTGCTCTCTCAGAACTCGAAAGCCTCCCCTTTTTTCTCAGAGACGAGATCTTCTTCTGCATCATATCAATCTCTGCAACGGAGCTTTTCAATTCCTCAGAAAAAGCCGTTAAGACATCATCTTTTAATTTGAGTGCGTGAACTTTCTTAATGATTTCAGTGGTGTTTTTTTCCAGTGCCTTGAGTAAGGCCCGGCAGCAATTACCGTCCCCGTGCGGCTCTCTCCCGGAAACGACTTCGGAAGCAATGAACGGGGCAGATCCGTTGAGCTTCCCGAGATACACCTTTCTTTTCTGATTCAGTGACTCTATCTCTTTTGTTATTTTAAAAAATCTTTTTCTCTCCAGAAGCAATGCTTCCTCTGAATCGTCATCGTTATTCTGAATAATATCCGCAAGAGAGGTCTCGCCGGTAATGACCGTTTTTCCGATGCTTATCAGCTCTTTCAGGGCAAAAGGAAGTGAGAATATTACCCGGTAAATCTTCTCTTTCCCGTCTTCTATTTTCCTGGCGATTTCAACCTCCCCTTCCCTTGTCAGAAGCCGCACACCGCTGATCTCCTTCAGATAGATGTGGACGAGGTCTTTTTCTCCTTCTATATAATTGGACGGTTTTTCTGCACCTCCATCTGTCTCTTCATGCATCTCTGTCTCCACGTAGAGAGCATCTTCTTCCTTATCATAGACAGCGACGGATTCAAAGTAATTTTCCATAAAATATCCCCTTGTATAATTTTTATTTAAAAGCAGTTTATATTTAGCAATATGAACGCTGTAGACTCTTCGACAGATGTTTATTCTTATCCCCGGACAGGCAAATCACCACGGTTTCCATCAGGCCCTCTCGGAATAATCATCCTGCTCCTCCTTTCAAACGGAAAATTTCTTAAAAAAATTTGGGTTGCAAGATTCGGAGAAGCAAAAGGAATGCCAGTTAAGAACTTATTGAATTTAATGAAAATTTTTAGGACGGCGTGGCAATTATTCGGGCAATTTGCTATAGCCGCGGGGCGTCATGCCGGTATGAGGATCAGGATAAAGTGATATCTTTTCATAAACAAATTCTACTTTGTCTCAAAAGATTGTCAATAGACCGTGCGAAAAAGTAATATATTTATATGGCAACTACAAAATGAAGACGTTGATTCTTATCGGACTTCTGACAGGTGTTCTTCTTGCCGGAACCGTAAACGCAATGGAAATCTCGCCGATTCACAATCTCCCGGCCTCGTTCGACATCAAAAAAAATCTCCCGATGGGCATACCTGAAGTATTCCCGGAAGAGTTGGCTGCCTGTCTTGCGGACCACCTCTACGAAGAACAAAAGGGAAAGGGATGGCAGTATAGAAAGAATCTGCTGGTTGATTATGAGAATTATGCAGGTCCCGGGAAGGAATTCCCCCTTAAGGATTTCTCCCGAGAGGGGGATTTATTTTCCAGGGCAATCGGTTGTGGAAAAGGGGTAATGCTCTTTCACATGTTGAAAAATCTTATAGGGAAAGATTCCTTTGATGCCGCGTTAAAAGAATTCGCCAAAGAAAAGGAATTTCAGAGTGCGTCATGGGATGATTTGAGAATTGTCTTTGAAAAAGCGTCGGGCAAGAATCTTGCGTGGTTTTTCTGCCAGTGGCTTGACCGAAAAGAAATTCCTTCAATAGAGATAAAAGATCCCAGGGTTGTGGTTTCAAAAGATGTCCGAATGGTTTCTTTCGCGGTTATCCAAAAAGGTAAACTTTTTACGTTTGATTTACCCCTGGTAATAAATACCGATAAGGGAGAGGTCTCCGAGATTCTGCATATCGAAAAAGAAAAGGAGACCTTTGAGGTCCCCGTCCCGGGAAACCCGTTGGAGATAATAGTCGACAGGGACTACGATCTCATGCGAAGACTCTCAGAGGAAGAACATCCCCCTTCCATTTCACAATTCTTGGGAGATGAGAAAAGACTCATAGTCATCCCGGGGGAAGAGAGGGAAAAATACGGTGCTTTAATAGATGTCTTGAAAGGAACGGGCGTTGCTTCAAAAGAAGAGAGCGAGATCAAAGACGAGGACATTAGGAAAAATTCCCTGCTCATCGCGGGGTCTGACAGTCCGGTACTTAAAAGACTGTTCGGCGGCTTCAAGAAACCGGATTCAGGGTTTACCCTCACGGTAAAGAAAAATCCCCTAAATACATCGAAGGTTGTCGTCATTGCATGCGCCGATTCAAAGGAGGAAGTCTCTCCTGTGATAAAGGAACTGGCCCTCTACGGAGGGTATTCCTATATACGGTTTAAAAATGGCAGAAACATGGAAAAGAGTACTTCTAAAGCCGAACGGGGCATAAAGGCGAGTTTGTATGAGCCCGTGCTCGGGATTCAGCCCCAAAAGACGATGAGGCTCGACGAGATTATTCTCAAGGTTCTCGACAAGCCTGTTATTTACGTCGGGGAAAGGCATGGCAATTTCGAAGACCACAGGGTGCAGCTCAAGGTCATCATGCGCCTCCACGAGAGCGGCCGCAAGTTTGCCATCGGTATGGAGATGTTCCAGAAGCCCTTTCAGAAGGCGATAAACGACTATCTAGCCGGGGTCATAAATGACAAAGAATTCTTAAAAGAGACCCAGTATTTCACAAGGTGGCAGTTTGATTACAACCTCTACCGGGAGATCATTGAATATGCCAAGGCAAAGAATATTCCGATAATAGCTCTGAATTTGTGGACTGAGATTGTCAAATCTGTTGCTGCAGGCGGACTCGATGACCTGACCGATCCGGAAAAGGCAGAAATACCTGCTGATATGGATATGTCGGATGAGGATTACAAGGACAGACTCAAGGCAATATTCGAAACCCATAAGAATCATGAGAGCAAAAGCTTTGACAATTTTTATCAGGCACAGATACTCTGGGATGAGACAATGGCCCACTCGGCCGACGCATTTCTGAAGAATAACCCTGACTATCAAATGGTCATTCTTGCGGGTGTCGGGCACATTGTGTATGGTTCCGGGATCCCGAGACGTACATTCAGACTGAATGGCAGGGACTACGCAACCTTAATACCCGCTACGGGAGTGCCCGACGAGGACTCGGGCGACTTTGTGCTGTTCCCTGAACATATATCGCTTCCTGATGCCGTTAAGCTGGGGATTATTTCTAAGAAAAAAGACGGCAATGTTATGATAGAGAAGATCCAACCATCGAGTATCGCGGAAAAGACGGGCCTTAAAAATAATGACATCCTCATCTCAATCGACGACTGGAGGATAGAAGATGTCGATGACGTGAGGATTTCTCTGTTTGACAAAAAGCAGGGGGGAAAGATGAAACTCAAGATATTGAGAAAGAAGTTTCTATTGGGCTATACCGAAATCGAATTTGACATCACGCTCTGATTTTTGCAAATTTTGCCTTCCAACAACCGATTTCACTTGAATATCGCCCCCGTTTCTTTATACCAGAGCAGCAGATCAAGATGTGAAAGAGGAATACGTACTTGTTTCGAAAAAGCGGACATATCTTTCTCTATTTGCAAATATTTGGCCCTGCTCAAAGATTCCGGAATTACTTCTATGACGCCGAGCAGGTTCAAATTCCTCAGGATGTGACGGTCGAGTATAGAGATTTTTTCTCCGAAACCTATGTTCCTTAAGAAATGACCGGCCTCCTTATAGCCGAGACCCTTGATATTTCTCACCAGCCAGTCCCTGCATTCATAGATATCGGCAAACCCTTTCAGTAAAGGTTTTATGGATATCCTACCGTTCTTTAGAAACAGTTTTCTCGCTTCCACAAGGTACTGCGCCTTTTTGTTGTGGAATCTGACGCAACGCAGGCTTTTCTTAATTTCATCGGCAGTACCTGCTAATAAAAGATCCTCATCTTTGATCGCAAGGATCGCCTCCCAGCAGGATTTTGCCCTGGATTGTGGGGTAAGAAGACAAAATGCGAGCTCGGTAAAAATATCCTCATCGCTGCTCTCCACCCAAATTCTTTCGAATTCTCTTAAGCGTGATATGATCTCTTCCTTTTTCGATGTGTATACTTCTGCCAGTTGTTTTACGGCGGCTTTCTTGGGGTCCACCTGTCTAGTTTAGCACAGAGGATACACATTCAGGCGCATGTCTAACCTGTTAGCGCCAATGATTCCAATTGATGCCTTCTTTCGAACGTGTTGAGATTCGGTCACAGAAGAGAGATTTATAAAAGATGCTTTAAGCGATACATTCCAGCACAGTCCAACCGCTCAATCCGGCTGTTCGGCCACTCCCGATAGATAGCAGGCTTTACTTTGGATATAAAAACACTCTCTCGACTACTTCATCAAATGCATACGCCATAAGCTTTTCGTTGAGTCTGAGGTACAGTAGAGTAGAGAACTGGCGTAGTCGCCATTAGGCTCTATCTCCAGTTCCCCCTCGTCAAACCGGACGGTCGGTTTTCCCGAATCCGGCTTTCCAATCATCTTCTTCCAGAGGCTTTCGCTCCCGCTTGGCCTGCTGGTATAGTTTCCTCTGAAGTTCCCAGGACTACTGGAGTTTATAGCGTTGCCGCAATCTCCTTCCCTTCATTCCTTCGGAAACATGATGAAGGTATTGCCCCTTCCCTCTCTCAAAGTTATGTTGTCTTTGAGATAGTAGCGGTAGTATGGGCAACTCCGACTCCCGTACCGACCCCGTGGAACTTCGTTTCCTTGTATCCACCAGTTGCCCTCTGAAGGCATCGACACGGGTCTCCCGTGTTCATTATCATATGGCTTCCCCTGCATGCCACCCCTGTCACCCCGGGAGCCCATCTATCGGTTACGGTAGTTTCTGTTAGGATAGATGCTACGGTCTTCCCCAATGTAGGAGAGGGTCGACAACTCCGTCTATCACTTACGAGGCTACGCATAGGTTCGCTTACGCTGCGGCCTGCGGGTTTGCTCAGCTCCCTTGCGGAGCCTTTGTCAGGAAACTTAATGCTTCAGGTTACCCTTTGCACCTCCCTCAAGCTATGTGGGTGAGCTACCAAATTCCCACAGTCAGACTTTAACCGACAAGTCATATGTTTTACACGGCATACCCTACAAAGCGTGGGATTTCAAACAGTCAGATAATTGTTGATTATCGAACGTAACAAAGCATAGATGCTTTTAAAAAAAAATCCATTCCCAAGTTCTCACATAATTTTCCAATTCATTTTTATTCATTGCTGCAACCTTATAAAATTCTTTTTGATTTTGTTCATAGAGAGCGTGTGATTTAGAACTGTTTACTCCTCTTGGATGTTCCAAATGGTATAAAAACCCAGCAACTCTTTTTATTGTAAAACCTAATTTAGTAAATCTCATGACTATTTCTGTATCTTCGCAACCCCATGATTTAATATTTTCATTTGCCATGCCACCTTTGATAAAGGAAGATTTATTGTAAAAAACACACCCTCCGACAGCTGCCAAACCTGCTGGCCGACAAGTTGGCAAATTTCTAACTGATAAATCTTTCACTATATTTTTAAGAAAAAGTCTTTCAATATCGAATACTTGACTATCAGAAGGTAAGCATAAATCACAAAGACCGTCTCTTATATGCTCAACAGACTTAATATACTGGTCTTCGGAAAATAGAACGTCACAGTCATATATAGCGACAATGGGTGTGTTCGATTCTTTGCAAAGTCGATTTATTAATTTAGTTTTGTGAAAAAAAGGATCTTCATTTTTATGGAAAATATATTTGACGGGTTTAGGTGGATTATCAAAGGATATCTTCTGTTCACTGTCATCCTCAAGTATTATTATGTTCGTCTGGAAGTTCTCCAAGAGATAAGTCAATACAATGATGAAATTCTCCAGTCGTGCCTGAGAATCAATACGTATTGGGATAGTAAATGTAACATCCGATAGATCAATCATAATAAAAACCCTTTTCTATTAATAGGATAACAAAAAAGTATTTTAGAAATAAAAAGTTAACGCCAAATCAAAGACTATTCTTATCAAAAATTTTTACTAACCAAAATAAAAACAGTAGAAATATGCAATAAAAAATCGAGTGTCCCGCTCCCCGGAATCCAACATCTTGTGATCATGTAGGCAGTCAGTAATAATATGACAATGAGATCTTTTTTCCTTCCTTTGTCAGCTCTATCCCTTCATCTGCTTCTATCTCTTGGCACAATTTGTTGCCAATGGCGCTCTTTATAATCTAAAGGGATGTACGGCAGCGATGCGTAAAGGCTTATGCCTGAAACAGCATGGAAAGACAACGGAGATTCGCTCCCGCATTTTGTATGAAGTTCAATCCCCCACTTTGCTTTGAACACTTTCTCGTTATGACGCATGCTCGTGCAGTAATCGATGCCGGCGCTTTTGAATGTCTGGCTCCCTGTATGATGAATGAAAATATCCTGGGCTATACGCGCCTTGTATCCTGCGAGAGCTGCCCGCAGGCAGAAATCATCATCCTCGTAATTGCCCCCGGTAAACTGCTCGTCAAGACCCCCGATACAGTCGATAACCTCTCTTTTTGTGAGTAGGCAGAACCCTACAATACGATAATTGAGTAAGCTTTTCCCCATATGTTTTTGTCTCCATCGTTCGGCAAAGGAGTCTATTCCTTCTATCATTTTGTAGTCAACCTGTGGAACAAGTTGCGGGCCGGATACGTAGTTGGACATGGGACCCACAATGCCTGTTTCAGGATACTGATGAAAGCAATCCATCATACGTCCGAGCCACCCTCTTGTCACTATCGTATCGTTGTTGAGCAACAGGATATACTCTCCCTGTGCGATGGAAATCCCCTGATTATTGCCTGCGGAGAAACCCATGTTGGAAGTATTTGTGATGACTTTTATATTCGGTTTTTTCTTCAGTTGTGACATCAGATTCTCATGTGTTTCATCAGATGATCCATTATCAACCACAATGATTTCATGAGGTTCAGGCGTATGACGTTCGATGCTCAATAAACAGAGTTCCGTTTGACTCCATTGATTATGTGCGAGAATAATTATCGAAGTAAGGCCAGATATAACATTGACTACGATTTCATCCTTCAGATACCGTTTCTTAAGCACAGGAGGGAGCTCAGAGTAGGGCTGTTCAACCGCTTTCTGGTATGCATGAGGATGGGTGGGGTGGAGATTGGTCATTTTATGGTCGCTGTCCCACCCCTTCCATACATTTTCAAACCAACCGGGAATAACCTCGTTTGCATGGCTGAAGGTAGTAATTTTCTTTATAACCTCATCGTCGTTCCGGGCATAACTTAGATGATGGCAGATTCCGGTTTCCGGAGGAATGGTGGCATGGATTTTCCCGCATGCGCTCCTGTTACGTGTAAAATGTGCGTTGCCCACTTTTATGAAAACAGGCGGCTTGAGAGGTTCCCGGGGATCTATACGGTAACGATAAGACTTCCAGTAGGTATCAAGAGAAACATGCCAGCAGTCAACTGCAGGGTTTATTTTAACAAAATCGATAATACGTTTAAGGTCAGCTGGGCCATAAATCTCATCTGCGTCGATAATAAAACAGTAGGAGTATCCCTTCTCCTTTGTAAAAGCAAGTCCTGCGTTTCTCTGGTCGGCTTCATTTGTCCAGTCACCGCGAATTATGTGAATCTTATTCTGTATATCTGGATAATTTTTAATACATTGCATAGTGTCTTTGATATCGGTTGGCTGGCCAAACCACGGTTTTTCGTTTATCAGGAAATAAATGGCATCCACAAAGAAATAAATGGATTCAATAGAGTCCGTCAACCACGCAACATCGTCATATACACAGTAGACTGCTGCAGCGAAGTACGGCTTAAGCTGTTGTGCTTGTTGAAAACAACTCATAGCCTCATCAAGTTGCCCCTTCTCATGAAAAGCAGTTCCGAGATTGAATGCTTCGGCATAATTTGGGTTAAGCTGAACGGCTTTTTGATAATGAGGCATGGCTTCATCCAGCCGGTCTTGATCTTTCAGAATAAGCCCGAGATTATTGTACACCTCAGCGTAATCGGGGTTATTCTTTAAAGCTTTCTGATAATAGAATTTGGCCAGATCAAGTTGTCTTTTTTCTCTGAAAATATTCCCAAGAGTACAGTGTGTTTCAGCTGAATCCGGGAAATACTGGATGGCTTTTTTATAATAGGGTATAGCTTCATCAAACTGGCGTTTATCCCGAAAGATATCCCCCAGATTTTCATATGCCTCTGCAAAATCAGGATCAATTTCTATAGCTTTTTGATAATACGTTATCGCTTCATCAGACAGGCCTTTTTTTTGAAAGATCGCTCCCAAGGCAAGATATGCATCAGCATTATTGGTATTACACTGCAGCGTCTTTTTGAGATGCTGTACCGCCAAATCATATTTTTCAAGTTGCGCATACACAACGCCAAGTAAATATAACATTGCTTCATTGTTTGGCTGTTCTCTTAATATCTCTGTACAGATATGCTTTGCCTGCTGAAGATCTCCGGTTTGATAATATTGAAATGCTAATTGAATTGACTTGTTGATATCCATTGATTACCATTAGCAGTATACAATATTTTCATACTTCTAATTTTTACCAAGTACAGGAAGTAGCAAACCGGTCCCTGAAATCTCGCAGGGCATTTCTTTCTATGTGAACCGATCAAAAAACGCTTGCCTTTTTCACGCTGAACTTTAGCAGTATTTTAACAGGAACAGGTTGCTGAGACTCAGTGATTCATCGCTCAAAATCAGACGTTCCGGCATGGAAATATCATTGAAATCCGCACTCAGAACTGCCTATCTATTATCGGGCAGATGCCCTGAAAAAGCATACTTAGAGTATACTAAATGTGAGGAAGAGGAATGGAAACGAAAATGAAAAGTGATAATGACTTGTCCGGGAATTGTGGTGATATCTACAGGCTGGCAGAAGAACTTAAGATGCAGGAAAGAAAGATAATGGATTTCAGCACGCCTTCAAATCCGCTCGGCGTATCCAAAAAAATAAAGACGGAGTTGCGGAAGCACCTGAAATATCTTCACACTTACCCTGACCCGGAAGCAGAAAGACTGAAAAAGAGGCTCGCTCAATATTATGATATCGCAGCAGAAACAATTCTTTGCGGCAGCGGAAGCACAGAGCTTATACATCTGCTGGCAAGGGTATTAAAGCCCCGGAGGGTTCTCATTCCAGCGCCGACATTCCCGGAATACGAACGTGCGTGTTATATCAGCTGCAGTCCGAAATTCATGTATTACCGGTTGCGGGAAGAGAATAATTTTGATATAGATCCCGATGAATTTGTAAAAACAATGGAAGAAAACCTGCCCATTGAAGAGAGACAGGACCTAAACCTCTCCTTCACCCGGCAGTCACCTTCGTGTGATATGGTTTTTTTGTGTAATCCGAATAATCCAACGGGAAGATTGCTCAAGAGGGACGACATCAAGAAAATTGCGGATGCCGCAAAGAAACTGCGATATTATCTCGTTGTCGACGAGGCTTTTATCGACTTCTGTCCTGATGACTCAGTGATCAAGGATGTTGCGGATAACCCTTATCTCATCGTTCTGAGATCGATGTCATCTTTTTATGCGCTTTCCGGTTTGAGGCTTGGCTACGGCGTCTTTCCCCCGCAACTCGGAGAAAGTCTTAAGAGATCTAAAGAACCCTGGACCGTAAACAGCCTTGCCCAAAGGGCGGCAGTGATGGCGCTGAAGGATAAGGTATTCAGGAAAGAGACGTTCAGATCGATGCAAGATGAGAAAAAATATCTCGAAAAACATTTCAGAAAGATAGGGATGGAGTTTCTCCCTTCCGCCGCCAACTTCTATCTTGTAAAGATGGATAGCGCAGAGGTTTGCCTGCAGTTGAGGAAGAAAGGCATACTTCTCTGTGACTGCTCTCATTTCAGAGGGCTCGACAGTACGTACAGAAGAATTGCAGTGAAGTCCCACAAAGAAAATGCAATTTTGATAAAAGAGCTTACAAAGATTTTCAGCTATAGGGGATAGGCTACATGCCGTTCAGGCAATGGCTAAGGAGTGCCAATTTTGCAATCGAGGGAATACTTCACGCCGCAAAGACTCAGAAACATGTAAGGTATCATTTATTCACTGCGGCAGCCGTACTGCTTTTGAGTTATATCCTCGGTGTCTCACGCATGGAGTTTCTCATCATCGCGCTCTCTGTGATAGCGGTGCTTCTTGCAGAAATGTTCAATACGGCGATTGAAGCACTGGTCGACATAGTATCACCCGAACATTGTGAAAAAGCGCGAATAGCAAAGGACATAGCAGCAGGAGCGGTTTTTGTAACGGCCTTCGGAGTTGCGGTAATAGGGTATATAGTCTTATTTCCTTACCTGCGGGATGCGTTCCACAGGGGACTCTCTGTGACAAAACACTCAAAGGAAGAAATCGCCCTTATAGCGTTCATTATCGTAGTCATCCTCGTCGTAATAACAAAAACATATTTTGGAAGAGGGCTCCCATTGCGCGGGGGCATGCCGAGCGGCCATGCCGCACTCGCTTTCGCCGCCTGGGTGGCAACAACGTATATCACAGAAAATTTTCCCGTCTCTCTGATGACCTTTGTTATTGCCGTTATAATTGCCCGGAGCAGGATGATAACAAAGGCCCATACGCCGTGGGAAGTCATCCTCGGCAGCATTATGGGAGCATCCGTGACCTTTCTTCTGTTCCGCCTTTTTTCGTGATTGTTATCTTATCCAGACGAATCCCTGCCAACACTACAGCTGGATCTTTTGTATTTAAGTCCCCCTTAGCAAAGGGTCTACGACTCGTAGAGGGATTAAGGGGGAATTCCTGCGTCTTCCAGTCACGTGCTGTGTTGGCCCATGAAGTTACGCTGTAGTACTAAATAATTTTCAAAAATGATATATTAAAAAATGCTTAATCTGCGTGACGCCATTGTGGGGCTTTACAGGAAGGCCGCAACGTCTCTACCTTCGGATGTCGAGGCAGCTTTAAAACACGCCTGTAAAAAAGAAAAAAAGGATCGCGTTCCAATGCCGCGCTTTCTTCGGTCCTCGAAAACATAAGGCTTGCGAAGGAGACCGAAAGACCGATATGCCAGGACACAGGCGTACCAACTTTTTTTATAAAGATTCCCTTCGGTCTCAGCCACCTTAAATTGAAAAACACTATTACGGAGGCAACCCGGCTTGCGACAAAAAAGGTCCCTTTAAGGCCCAATGCCGTCGACATACTCACGGATAAGAATTCCGGGGACAATACCGGCATCGGGTTTCCCGTTGTATACATTGAAGAAATCAGAGGCAACAAGCTTCGCATAGACCTCATGCTTAAGGGTTCCGGATCCGAAAATATCGGCCAGTTATATAAATTACCGATAGAAGAACTGAGGGCTGAAAGGGATTTGGACGGCGTAAGGAAATGTGTGCTTGATGCGGTATACAAGGCGCAGGGAAAAGGTTGTCCGCCGTATATTATCGGCATAGGGATAGGCGCTGCAAAGGACCAGGTTTCAAGGCTTTCTAAAGAGCAACTCTTAAGAAGGCTTGAAGATACAAACAGAGACACAGTTCTGTCTAAGCTCGAAAAAAGACTCCTTATTGAAATTAATCGGCTCGGGATAGGCCCGCTCGGATTTGGCGGCGATACAACGGCCCTCGGTGTAAAGATCGGCGTGAACCACAGACATCCCGCTGCATATTTTGTAGATGTATCGATTTCGTGCTGGGCGGACAGGAGGGCGACTCTCCTCTGTCAGATGAAGGGTCCCGTGCTCAGTGAATCGGAGAAGATAAAATGCATAATTCAAAACTAGATACCAAGACAATAAACCTCCCGATGACCAGAGAAGACGTGCTTTCCCTGAAGGTCGGAGATATGGTACTAATAAACGGCCGGATGATTACAGGGAGGGACAAGCTGCACAAATTTCTATTCAATGAAAAGCCCCCAAAAGAGCAGATCCCCTTCGATCTTGAAGGCACAATCCTTTATCACTGCGGCCCCATAGTAAAAAAAACCCCCCGGGGGTTTGTATTTGTTGCCGGCGGTCCCACCACAAGCATGAGGGTCGAGATGTATGAGGATCGGATAATCTCGCAATACGGGATAAGGGGTGTGATGGGAAAAGGCGGGATGGGCAGCCGCACCCTGATTGCCATGAAGGAGAACGGGTGCGTATATCTGAATACCATAGGCGGGGCCGCGGTTTATCTCGCCGATAAAGTAAAAGGAGTGGCCGGTGTATGGAAGCTTGAAGAGTTCGGCATGACCGAGGCAATGTGGATACTCGACGTAAAAGATTTTCCCGCAATCGTCACGATGGACGCATATGGCAAAAGTCTTCATACGCAGATTGATAAAAATTCCTACGGGGAATTCAAGAAGCTCATCGGTTTGGGATGAGCACAGCGGTTTCTCTGAGAGTTAGGTGCTGAGGACGTCTCTTTTCCTCAGGAGATAAAGAAAATACGGCGAGCCGATGAGGGCTGTTATAATGCCCGACGGGATCTCCATCGGCGGCATAACTGACCTTCCGATAAAATCGGACAGGCAGAGGAATGCCCCTCCGCAAAGTGCGGAAACAGGTATCAGAATCCTGTTGTCCGCGCCGACAAAGAATCTTACCATATGGGGAACAAGAAGACCGATGAACCCAATGGTCCCCCCAAGCGATACGGATGCCGCGGTCATGAGCGCAACGGAAACGAAAAGAAGAAGCCTCTCGTTATGCGCGGAAAAACCGAGGCTGTGCGCGAGATCATCGCCGAGCATCAAAGCATTCAATGCCTTCGCCCTGGAGACCGAGATGGATAACCCTGCGATGATGAATATAGAGCCATAGGGTATCAATGACCAGTCCGCAATCGACAGATCTCCGAAGAGCCAGAAAACGGCTCTCCTGATACCCTCCGATGAGGAGATGCTGATAAGGAGCATCATGGTCGCATAAAAGAGAAAACTCAGGCCGACACCGGCAAGCAGGAGTCTCTCCGGCAGCAGTCTGCCCTGCTTCCATCCGAATGCGCCGACCATCATGCTTACCAGGGACGCGCCGATAAAGGCCGCAAGGGGTATACTGAATTTACCGAAGAGATAAATTCCCGACAAAAGGCCGAAGGCCGCGGCAAGGGCCGCACCGCTCGAAATGCCGAGGATATAGGGGTCTGCCAGGGGATTTCTTAATATCCCCTGGAGCACGGCACCCGAGGCGCCCAGCGCCATCCCCATCAGACAGGCAACAACAATCCGTGGAAGTCTTATCGAAAACAGTATCTCCCTTTCGACGGAATCCATGTGAAAGGGGTTTATCGCCCTGGGTCCGAAAAGAAGGGACATGAAAATAATGAGGACGGGGACCGATAAAAAAACCGTGATTTTTAATTTAGACATCCGGCTATCTCTCCAATGCCTTGAACGACTCTCGGTCCAAGCCTGTAAAGGTTATCGCTCAGAAAAAAGACTTTGCCGTTCTTTACAGCAGGAACCAGGGCTAATTTTCTCAGGAGATCTTTCGACATCGCCTTCATGTCAGTGTGTCCTTTGCCGATGAAAATGATGTCAGGAGGATTGTAAAAGATTTCTTCGATGGAATATTTCGGATACGATACCTTCGCCCTCGATGCGATATTCTCGTATCCGAGAAGGGTAATTGCGTCATCTATCGCCGTGCCGGACCCGGCGACGATTAACGGCTCAGGCCAGATAATGAAGAGGACCTTCTTTTTGGCCGCGAATCGCTTGTCCACGGTCGCCGGCACGGAATCTTTTGCCCTCGCATTCTTGCCTTCCCCTGACCGCAGACCCGGAACTTTATATTTATTGAGTGCAATCTCTATTTTGCCGGCAAGAGCGTCCGCTTTTTCTTTTGTGCCGAGCGCTAAACCCATATCCCTTATGCCCTGCGGAAGCTCAGAAAGTTTCCTTGCCCTGAAGACATAGGTCTTTATCTTTAAAGCCTTCAGCCTGTCTTGAAACTCAGGGGGATTGCCGTCGGTGGTCATGATGACCATATCGGGTCTTAGTGAGACCACCGCCTCTAAAGACGGGTCGGACATCCCGCCGACCCTCGGCTTTTTTTTGGCAGACTCGGGAAAGTCGCAGTAAACCGTATCTCCGGCAATTCTGTCCCCAAGGTCCATCGCGAATAATATTTCTGTGATATTCGGGGCAAGGGAGATTATGCGCTTCGGCAGTTCTCCGGCTGTAGCAGGGATCTGAAGCGACAGGAACAGAAGTGCAACAAAAAAAAGGACTAATAATCTCCGCAACTTTATCTGCAAAACTTTCATCTTGAAATTTTACCTTTTAGGATCAAAAATTTGCACAAAAAACATTATGCCGATAAAAGATGGAGTATTATATATACGATGACCGACAGACTCATGAACGGCGAGAATAAAAACATGGTTTACGACGAATTAATTCGCGAGCTTTCAGAACTCTGCGGGATACTCCCTGAGTATTGGGATATTTTCGGCAATAAACACGTAACATCCGTGGATACGGCAAAGGCTATCCTCAGGGCGATGAAACTGATGGTTGATTCTGCTGACGGCATCGCGAAGGAGATCAGCGAAAAGAGATCAAGGCCCTGGAAAACCTTCCTCGATCCTGTACATGTATTGTCGGTAAATGAACAGCCTCTCGCAATCCCCGTATATGTTCCCGTTCAGGAAGGTAATGAGAACAAATTGATGATTTCATGGTCGATGGAGGATGAAAACGGACAGAAAGAGAAGTACAGGATCGCCGGAAAAGCCATGCATATTTCTGAACAGCAGTGGGTCGACGGCCTGCGATATGTGAAAGTGAACCTCGTCGACAGGAAAAGAAGAAATATCGGATATTATACTCTTCATGTCGCATGTCGACATCCTGATGGATTCTTTCCCGGGGGGGCCGATATATTATCTAAAACATCGAAGATTATGGTTACTCCCGATACCTGTTTTATACCGCAGGGATTACAGAATGGCCGGGCTTGGGGTCTCTCGGTCAACCTGTACTCGATACGCTCGAATCGAAACTGGGGTATCGGAGATTTCAGGGACCTCAGAAAGATTGTCGGATTGACCGCAGATTTAAAGGGGCATTTCGTGGGTATAAATCCACTCCATGCTATTCCCAACACAAAACCGTTCGGCATCAGCCCGTACTCGCCTATAAGCAGGATTTACAAAAATTTTATTTATCTCGATGTCGAAAATGTCCAGGAAGTAAAAGAATCGAAAGACTCTCAAAAGGTGAGGGCATCCAAGAAGTTTAATAAAGAACTGGAAGCGTTGAGAAAAGCCGTATTGATCGATTACGAAAAGGCGGCTTTGCTGAAAGAAAAGATACTGAGGAAGGCCTTTGCCTTCTTTTACAAAAAACACTTTACGGGGGAAACAGGTCGCGGCAGGGCTTTCAGAAAGTACACGGAAGGCGAAGGCACATGCCTCGAATCCTTTGCCCTCTTCATGTCGCTGCAAGAATATATGAGAAAAAAGAAGAACGCCCACAGATGGCAGGAGTGGCCCGAAGAATATCATAATATCTCGGGAAAGGTGGTCCGGAAATTCAGGGAAGACAAGCAAAAGGAGATACTCTTTTATCAATACGTTCAGTGGCTGATCGACGGACAACTAAAAGGGATCTCTGAAAAGACAAAAAAACTGGGAATGGATGTAGGACTCTATCATGACCTTGCGGTCGGCTCTATCGGCGGGGGCAGCGATGCCTGGAGCTTTCAGGATGTGACCGCGAGCGGGGCCGATGTCGGGGCGCCTCCCGACGATTTCAGCCCGGACGGCCAGAAATGGGGTTTCCCGCCGACGATTCCCGAACGTTTGAAAGAGACGGGATATGAACTGTTTATACAGACAATAAGAAAAAACATGAAATACGGCGGCGCCTTGAGAATAGACCATGCCCTCGGCATGTTCAGACTTTTCTGGATCCCTGAAGGGATGACACCGAATGACGGTGCATATGTGAGCTATCCTTCAGAAGACCTTCTCAGGATCATTGCTCTGGAGAGCATACGGAACCGGACGATGGTAGTCGCCGAAGACCTGGGAACAATCGGCGAAAATGTCCGGGAGGCGCTGAAGAGTTTTTGGATGCTTTCTTACAGGCTCTTTTATTTCGAGAGGAATTATCCCGACCCGTCCTTTCTTCCTCCTGAAAGATATCCCCTCATGGCATTGTGCGCGGTGACGACCCATGACCTTCCGACAATATACGGTTACTGGGAAGGGAGAGATATCGAAATAAGAAGGAGAATAGGAAAATACCCTGACGATGCACTGTGGAATAAACAGATCGAAGAGAGAGAAAGGGACAAAAGACTTATTATCTCGGCCCTCAAATCTCAGGGGATCCTCCCTGATGATTACCCTTCGGACCCTGCAGAAATGCCTGAGATGACACCTGAACTTTGCCGTGCGATATACCATTATCTCGCTCTCACGCCGTGCAAGTTACTCCTGGTGAGTCTCGATGATATCATCGGTACTTTAGACCAGCAGAATATGCCCGGCACCGTTGACTCGCATCCGAACTGGGTGCAGAAAACTCCACCGCCCCTTGAGGAGATCATTAAAGACAGACGGTTCGCTGATCTATCCAAAATATTAAATAAATATTTTGGTTAAGACGCGAAATATGAGCCTTTTTTCACAGTTTGCTTTTTTCAAAATATCCTATAAAATTAGATACATCAAAATTTTCTTGGAGGCAGAATGGCAAATCCCAAGGTTCTCGCGTTCATCCTTGCCGGGGGGAAGGGAGAAAGACTCTTTCCTTTAACCGCTTTTCGGTCAAAACCATCGGTCCCCTTCGGCGGCAGATACAGGATAGTGGATTTTGTCCTGAGCAATCTTGTCAATTCACAGATCTATTCTATCTATCTTCTTGTACAGTACAAATCACAGTCACTCATTGAACATGTCAGAAGGAGCTGGGCTCTGTCTTCCGTAATCAAAGACCATTTCGTCACCGCAGTCCCGCCTCAGATGCGCATGGGGCCTGAATGGTTTCAGGGGACAGCGGACGCCGTTTTTCAGAATGTGAGTCTGATACAGCAGCATAATCCTGAACTGGTCATAATTTTCGGGGCAGACCACATTTACCGGATGGACATCCGGCAGATGATCGATTTCCATCTCGAAAAAGAAGCCTTTGTGACTGTGGCCGCAAGGCCGGTGCCGATTGAACAGGCATCTTCATTCGGCGTTATTGTGACTGACGAGGAAAGAAGGATAGTCGGATTTCAGGAAAAACCGAAAAAACCTACCCCGATGCCTGACGATCCTAACCGTGCTTATGTCTCCATGGGAAATTATACCTTTCATAAGGACGTGCTCTTGCAGGCCCTTGGAAGGGCACAGAGGAAAAAACAGCATGATTTCGGCGCCCATGTTATACCCGATCTGGTTGAATCCGGAAGAGTTTTTGCCTATGATTTTGCAACAAATATTATCCCCGATACCATGCCGTATGAAGAAAAGGGTTATTGGAGAGACGTGGGAACGATATCAGCCTTTTTCGATACCCACATGGATATGTTAGGCGCTTCGCCTCTCTTTGAAATCGCAAACAATGCATGGCCCGTTCATCCGTCGGGTTATGAGGGCCCTGCGACCAAAATCCTCAGAGGTGATATAAGGAACAGCATGATCTCTGAGGGCTGCATCATCCATAAGGCCAAAATACGGAACTCGGTAATCCGGAGCGGTGTTGTCATTGAAGACGACGTCAGCATTGAAGATTGCATCATCTTGGACCAGGTCGTGCTTAAGAAAGGATGTAAATTGAAGAAGGTGATCGTAGACAAGTTCAATGTCATAAACGCCGGCGAAGAGATCGGCCTGGATCCCGATAAGGACCGGTTCCGTTGTCATATCGATTCCTCAGGAATTGCTATAGTCCCGAGAGGCGGTAAACTGGTAAGGCTTGCCAGATAGCTCAAGGCCAACGATGCTTCTGTCTGACGGGAAGATTCGATGCGGTTTTTCTTTACGCCTGTATCACAATCTGGTAGACTTTAGGAAATATTCAGAAGGAGGAGAGTCATGGATTTCTGGGATAAAGTGAAATCCGATATCCAAAAAGGGATTAAAGAAGGAGTCGGATTGGTGAAAGAGGGCGTTTCCGTCGTAAAAGAAAAAGCGGAGGAGCTTACCGAAGAGGGCAGGAAGAAGCTCAAGACTTTTGAACTCAAGACAAAGGTCCATAGAGAAGTATCAGAACTCGGCGGAAGGGTCTATGATCTTAAATCAAAGGTAAAGAACCCTATGTCGGACAGCAAAGTGAAGGCGATTATGGCCAGAATAAAACAACTTGAGGCACAGATCGTAAAATTTGAGGGTCCGTCGAAAGGAACGCCCAAGAGGTCGACATCAAAGAAGGCAACCCCAAAACGTAACACAACGTCTAAGAATAAACCATAAATCTTAAGGGAGTCACCATGGCAACGCTTGTCATATTATTGATCGTACTGGCTCTTGTCGTCATATTTTCCATACAAAATGCGATGCCTGTGGCAATAACCTTTCTTTTCTGGAAATTCGAGGCATCGCTGGCGTTGGTTATATTCCTCTCTGCACTCTGCGGTATTATTACCGGAGCGATTATTATGTCCTTCTTAAGAAGAAAACCACCTCCCAAGGAGTTGCCGAATCCCAAGGAGTTGCCGAAGTATCCTTCGTCGCCTCACCTTTAATATACTTGTTGATAGGCCGTTGACTGCAAAGTAACTTACGTATATGCTATGGGAGGATACAAGCGCAAATTGCGGAGAAGGAAACCATCATGCTCAATTTTCTCATCTTTGTCTTTATAGGCCTTATCTTCTTTCGACCGGTGTTACTCAACCTAAAGAGAAGGCGTTACAAAAAAGCCGGGACATTTGCACTACTCGGACTCACGGCGCTTGCCTGCATCTACATCTGGAGCAACATTTACCTTACATCGCTCTGGTACGACAGCCTCGGATACGCAAGCCGCTATTGGAAGGTGCTCCTTCTGCGGGGCGAGCTCTTTCTCGCCGGTGGACTCGTCGCAACCTCGCTCGGTGCGGCGAATGTCTTTTTCTGGTACCACGGCGCAAGACCTTCAGGGCCGTCGACGGTAAGGGACAGCCGCTCGAAGTTGATACTCTCCGCAGCGCTTCTCCTCCAGGCGCCGTTATTCATTGCCGCCGGAACGATAAGCTCTACTTACTGGACTCAGGCGCTCCTTTTCTTCAACGCCGTACCCTTCGGAAAAGAAGACCCCGTATTTCTGAAAGACATAGGGTTCTACATTTTCAGACTCCCCTTTTTGAATTTCATCGTGGGTTCGCTCGGCAGCCTCTTTTCCTTTTCCCTTTTGCTCGCAGGAGGTCTCTTTGCTGCCGAGAACGCCCTTTTTCGCACGCTCCCGCGACTTGCCTTCGACAACCTTACCCGTGACCCTTTTATCCACCGTCTCATCACACAGGTCTCGGCAAATTTCGTCTTCGGCACCTTAGTCTTCATCGCCAGGACCATTATCGCCCGGTACGAGCTCCTCTATTCCCATCGTGGGGTCGTATACGGAGCCGGATGGACCGACCTGCACGCGCAGCTGCCCGCGTACAATGTCGCCCTCGTGGCTCTTGCGGGTTGCCTGATCCTTTTCCTCTACGCATCCTTCACGAGCTCAACCAGGCGGACCGTAAGCATCTATCTCGCCAGCGCGGCTCTCCTCGGCGGGATATGGATCGTCGGGCTCCGGATAATCCCCGAGATAATCCAGCACTTCAGGGTAGCGCCGAACGAACTCCCTCTCGAAAAGCCTTACCTGGAACAGAACATAAAGTTCACAAAAGAAGCTTACGGACTCACGAACGTCGCCGAGATAGAGTTTCCCGTCAACCCTTTGCCCAGCGGGGTTCTCGCCCAAAGCGACCTGACGATCATAAACGGCATACGGCTCTGGGCCCCGGATATCCTTAAAGCGGTAAACGACCAGACGCAGTTCATACGCCTCTACTACAATTTCCCCGATGTCAACGTTGACCGCTACATACTGAACGGGAAGCTTACCCAGCTCATGCTCTCCCTTCGCGAGTTGAACATCGAGCGCCTCGCGGCCCAGTCGAGGACTTTTCAGAACGAGACGATGATCTACACGCATGGTTACGGAGATGTGGCCGCTCCGGTAAATAAGTTCACCCATGAAGGGTTGCCCGAATACTACATCAGGGACATCCCGCCGGTTGCGTCCTATCCCGAACTAAAGATAGACCAGCCGCGGATCTACTTCGGCGAAGAGACATTCAACCATGTCTACGTAAACACGAAGCTGAAGGAATTCGATTTTCCGAAAGGCGACACCAACGCCCAGAATACCTATGCGGGAAAAGCGGGCGTGAAGATCGACAGCTTTCTGAAGAAACTCGCCATCGCAATCCGGTTCGACGGACTGAGGCTCTTCACCACCCAGGAACTCACCCCGGAAAGCCGCATTCTCTTCATGCGGGACGTCAACAGGAGAGTACGCGCAATCGCACCCTTTCTCACCTTCGATAGCGACATGTACCATGTGATAGCGGAAGGAAAGATCTACTTCATCTGGGACGCGTATACGACCGCAACGACCTATCCCTATTCCCAGCCGACCATGGAAAAGGCAAACTACATCCGAAACAGCGTGAAGGTAGTGGTCGACGCCTACGAAGGTTCTGTTGACTTCTATATCGCCGACAAGACCGATCCCGTCATCCGGGCATACGCAAAAGCATTTCCAGCCCTGTTTAAACCCTTCGACGCCATGCCCCAATCCTTGAAGGCACACGTGAGATACCCCGAGGACCTGCTCTCCGTCCAGAGCCACATCTATGCGATCTATCACATGGCTGACCCCGGCGTCTTCTATAACCGCGAGGATGCCTGGGAAGTATCCAGGGTCGCAATAAAGCAAGAGGAAGCGCAACCCATTCTACCCTATTACCTGATATCGAAGCTGCCCGACTCGGACAGGGAAGAATTTGTCCTGACTCTCCCCTTCTCCCCTTACAGTACGGACAAGAACAGTCCAAGGAACAACATGGTTGCCATGATCATGGCGCGCTGCGACGGTGACAAGTACGGAAAGCTGATGCTCTTCAAATTCCCGAAAGACCGCCAGGTCTACGGCCCGCTCCAAATAGGCATCCGCATCAACCAGGACGAGACGATAAGCAAGGACCTCACCCTCTGGAACCAGCAGGGCAGCCAGGTAAGATTCGGAAACCTCCTCGCAGTGCCGCTTTCCGGATATCGCATCATGTACGTGCAGCCTATCTATATCCAGGCATCGGTGGGGAAAATGCCCGAGTTGAGAAGAGTCGTCGTAGTGTTCGGCGATCAGCTCGCTTACGGCGCATCCTTTGAAGAAGCCCTCGGCAAATTCTTCCCGCAGATCGCGGCTTCTGCAAACTTCAGCGCCGTAAAACCCACAGCAACAAAAGAGGAAAAAATAGCGGACAGAAAAGACCTCGTTGCCGCTGCGGCCAAAGCCTTCGAGTCCTACCGTAACCTCATGGGCAAAGGGAAGTACGAAGAAGCGGGAAAGGCCCTTGAGGAACTCGGCAGGATCTTGAATCAGCTGAAATAACCATTTCTCTGAAGTGGCTGCCCGTCGCCACGAATAGATATTTCCAAACTCGGTTATCCTCGTTTATACAAGCCGATGATTTGGGCCTGTTCGATAATATGCCCCTTCATAGACCCTTCCAGCTCGGCCTTTGCGGCGTTAGAACCCAGGTTAAAAACGGTATCGAGGGCATAGAGTTTAAAGAAATATCGGTGCGTTCCCCCTGGAGGACACGGACCGCCATAATCGTGTTTCCTGAAATCGTTCAGTCCCTGTTCTGTTTTGAGGGGAACGGAATTTTCCCCGATCTGTTTCGTATCGGGAGGAATGTTCCACAAAACCCAGTGGACCCATGTCCCTGCCGGCGCATCGGGATCGTCAACGATTAAGGCGAGCGACTTCGTTTTTGAAGGTATATTTTCGATTAAAAGAGGGGGACTAATGTTCTTTCCGTCGCAGGTATACTTCGCCGGTATATGTCCATTGTCCTTAAAGGCGGAGCTTGAGATCTTCAATCCGTCCATTTTCGTCACCTCCTTGCTCATGCCGTTTGATGCAAAAAGAAACGTTACCGATAATAAAAAGACAAGCAGACTTTTCACATTTCTTCTCCTTATGGAATGATAGCTCATGAAATCCGAAATGTCCATCCGGCGAAGGATCGCTGCATTTATTGTTTCGGTCCTGGTATCGGATGACCCCTCTCCGCCAAAAAGACATTGACCTCCCTCAGGTTCGGGATACCGTCCCTTCCTCCGATTTTCGTACACTTCATGGCAGCCACAGCGGACGCAAATATTATGGTATCCCTGAGGTTCCATTCCTGCAATAACCCGTAGAGGTACCCCCCGTGGAAAGCATCTCCTGCGCCCGTGGTATCGATAGCTTTAACGCTAAATGCCGGGATCCGGAGAAACATATTATAAGAGACGGTGATACTTCCCTGTTCACCCAGTGTTACGGTAAGGACCTTCACCCCGAGTTTCTCCTTCTCCCGCTGTAATCCTTCCTCCGAAAGATCCCATCCGAGGTCCTTCGCGAATTCCCCGGATGCAACGACATAATCTGAAAGCCTTGCGAGTTCAAGCATCCCGGGACGGTTCCGTCCCGCGTCGAGCATTACAGGAATGCTGCGTTCTCCCGCTCTCGCCGCGGCATAGAGTGAGGCTTCCTGCATGAGCCCGTCAAGGAGGAGGAAATCAGCCTCTTCAAGAAAACTGTCCCCGAGTTCCGCTCCCTTTAAGGCCTCGCCTGAAGGTCTCTTCCAAAAAATTGTTCGTTTCGCGGTCCCCCTTTCGATTGCAATGAATGCGATCTGGGATGTCGTCCCCTCCCTTTTCACAATCCCGCTGATATCTATATTTTCATTCTTGAGAGACCGGGTGATCTGTTCTCCCGCATAATCATCCCCGATAACGCCGTAAAACTTGCAGGGAATTCCGAGGCGTGAAAGCGTCACGAGAGCAGTCGCAACGGGGCCGCCACACTGCTCATGCCATTCAAGCACCTCCTTTTTGGTATCAACAAGCGGGTAACCGTCGACGACAGCAAGGTAGTCCAGAGAAGATTGTCCAATGCCTGCAACGAACATACTTAATTATACCGTCTCTATTGATTTCATACGAAGAAGCTGATTCTTATTTTTTATAAGAGTAGTCTGATTTTGGTTCTGAATTCTCTGGCGCCGCCATTTGCCGGGTGTCTGATTTCATGACAGGGTACGCCTAATGTCCTGAATGATCCGGCAGAGATCTTCCCTACAGCAATAACTTTTTCCCCCGAAAAAATTGCAAGAAATTTTTTCAATACGGGATATCCGTATTTTAATTCGTCAATGACCGGCCTGCGATTGCTCAGGAACCCTTTTTTCGGATCATACGGATGCCAGGGGAAAACGTTCCATAACACGAAGTCGGTAGATTTCAGGCCGAGTCTCAGAAGTGCCCCCCAGACTATTGTCGCGGTCGGTTCGGAAAACCCTTTTGGCATGACCTCAGGCTTACTGGTCCGCTGGGGCTCAAGATCCGGCAAAACGTGACGGGGAAAGATCCCCTCTTCTTCCTTGTGTCCGAGGAGGATACGCTCGGAAGTCATAGGGATACCGCTGAAATGTCCGCCCTGGTATCCGATTGCCTCGCCGACAAGCAGATATCGTGCTTTCTCGGTACGATCCAAAAGATAATGCCTGAGGTGGTTTGTACGTATTTCCGGTGCATCGAAACCCTTGTCATTTTCCTTGTCTGCATCTCTCCAGGGATTGAAGACATCCTTGAAGGGCGGAGGTTGTTTCAATAAAAAAATAAACTCTTCAATCTTGTCTATCATGTCTTAACCTCCTGATGGCTATATCAACGGTCCACTTAATGATAGAAAAAGCGCCTGTGCAATGTCTACGGTAAGTCATTTGCATTTTTTGCTTAAACAAGCGAAGATAAAAAAAGTTTTTCTCACAGGAGCGATGTGATGTCCGAAAATGTCTGCAACTCGTACAAAACGTTTGACAATTAAAAAAAAGTCTTATATCATCTTTAAGACCGATATTGCTTTCAGGAGGGAATGTATGAAAAAGCTGTTTTTTTTAATGATTATATGTCTTACTTTTGTCGTCGTGTCAGAGGGTTTTGCCACAGAGAAACCGAGACTCGGTGTTCTGAGATTTACGAATGAGACGAGCGCCGGATGGTGGTCCTGGAAAGTAGGGAGGGAACTGCAGGACATGCTTGCCTCCGAACTGGTAAGTACCAAGGCCTTTCAGGTTCTGGAGCGCAAGGAAATAGATGCGGTTCTGGGAGAGCAGGAACTGGGAGAATCCGGCAGAGTAGATAAATCGACGAGGGCAAAGATAGGAAAAATTAAAGGCGCACGGTATCTTGTAGCCGGGACTGTATCTGCATTCGAGGAAGAAACAAGCGGTACCGGTGGCGGTATCGGCATCGGCGGATTCTCCATAGGAGGCAAAAAGGAAAAGGCATACATGGCGGTAGATGTGAAAGTAATAGACACGACAACCGGTGAAATTGCCGATGCGCGGACTGTGGAGGCATCTTCATCGTCGGGCGGCCTCAATTTGGGCTTAAGCAGGGGGATCTTTTCCGGTAGCCTTTCAAAGTATGAAAAGACACCAACAGGGAAGGCGATCAGGGCCTGTATCATTGAAATCGCAGAGTATCTGCAATGTTCCCTCGTCAAGGGAAAAGACGATGAATGTATGCAGCAGTATGCAGAAAAGGAAGGGAAGAGAAAAGAAAAAACAAAGAAGGCTATTGATTTGGAATAACGGTGTGCCGGTTAATCAAAAAATTATTAGGAGGACAATGGAATGAGTATTCTGCCTGAGGGTGAACAACTGAGAAGGGCAGTCAAGTGGATATCGGATGAGCGTCTCGATAATCCCGGGGCTAACCTGTCCGGGCTAATCGGCCAGGCCTGTTTGAAGTTTGATTTGCCCCCGAAAGATGCAGAATTCCTTTTGCATTTTTTTACCGAAAAAGGTTCAGAAAATTCAGAATGAACGGAAGCGAGGGCACCTTATCGGACTGAGGTATATCCTCCGGGTATGCCGTTCTTAGAGAACACGATCTGCCACACCTGCAGGCATCGTGACCTGAAGGTACCCGCACAGCTCAAAAGATAGTATTTCCACATGCGGTAGAAACGGTCGTCGTAGAGTTCATGCAATGCAGCCCAATTCCGGTCGAAGTTATCGTACCACGACATCAGTGTAGGATCGTAATAAGAACCGAAATTGTGCCAGTCCTCAATGATAAAAAGCTTTTCTACCGATTCACTGATCTGCTTCATGGAAGGGATTAGCGAGTTCGGGAATATGTACTTTCCAAACCATGGTTCCATGGTAACATGTGAGCAACTATCTCCGATGGTATGCAGCAGGAAGAGCCCGTCATCTTTCAGGCACCTGTGCACAATCTCCATGTATTTCCTGTAGTTCTTATGACAGACGTGCTCGAACATGCCAATGGAAACGATGTGATCAAATGGTTCGTTCAATTCCCGGTAGTCCTGAAGTCTGATCTCGACGGGCAGCTCCGCACAGAATTCCTGTGCGAGCGCGAATTGCTCTCTCGAAACAGTGATGCCGACTACGCTCACACCGTATCGCTCAGCAGCATATCCGGCAAAGCTCCCCCACCCGCAACCGATATCCAGCACCCGGTCCCCCGGTTGAAGTCCCAGCTTCCTGCAGGTCAGGTCCAGCTTCGCTTCCTGCGCCTCGTCGAGATTCCCAAGATTTTTCCAGTAGCCGCAGCTGTAAACCATCCGCCTATCGAGCATCCTCCTGAAGAGCTCATTACCTAGATCGTAATGCTTCTCCCCGACTGTAAATGCTCTCGACCTGTTCGCCAGGTTGAAAACAACCGCCTTGAATATCTCACACTTGAGGCTAAGATTTTTCTTGACCGTCTCTTCAGGCTGAAGAGGCATGAGCCTGTAGAAAAATTCATCGAGGCGATCACACTCCCACCAAGCGTCCATAAAGGATTCCCCGAGCCCGAGGCTCCCGTCACTGAAGACCCTTTTGAAGAACCGCTCATCCTTGATATGTATGTCCCATGGACTGGACCCGTCGATGGCGATTCCCACAGAATGCAGAGTTTCCTGGATAATCCCTCTGAGTTTCCGGATATCCATACATCTTTCTTAATCGGACAATTTCATGTTTATCTTAACAATTTCAGCAAGAAATTTAAGCCCTGAAGGGATCTTCTCAATTTAATTACAGTTTAACCACATTGACCGCCTTGGGGCCTTTCGGGCCTTGTTCAATATCAAAGCTAACTTTGTCACCTTCAGTAAGGGTTTTAAAACCACCGCCTTGGATGGACGTGTGGTGGACAAAAACATCAGTGCCGTCTTCAGCAGTAATGAATCCGAAACCTTTACTCTCGTTAAACCATTTCACAGTTCCTTGTGCCATTTCATTCACCTCCTTCATGTCTATTGTCAGGACTATTCCTCAGTTCTTCTCCCTCTTTGTTTCAATTTTATTGCTACTTCTCTTCGTTGTCAATTCGGGTTCGGTATTTATCCCTTTCTTCAGCGTCATGTTTGAATGCATACATACAACAAAAGGACTTTCTCTATCTGAAAAAGTGAAATCACAGTCTTTACAATAATTAAACACGTTTTTCCATTTTAAAATCGTCCATTATAAAGCCATTGCCGATATCTTGCATCTTTCGATTGAAATTTATCGAGCATGTATTTGACCTGATCCTTGCCAATGATAGGGGTATAATGTTCAGTCCAAATTTCATTGGCAAGGGATTCAACGATATCTATTTGGTCTTCATTTCTTACTTCAATAATCATACTTCTGTCCGTCTAAAATTCATGCAAATATGTGCAATAAATTTTAGCACGATAATGTGGAAAAGGTGGAGAGGCGGGCTTTGGGCCCTCGCTCGCCGAGGAGCCTATTCGGGAGCGAACTCGATCGAGATTTCCGGATCCGTCGTAATCTTGAGGCCCTTGATTCCTTTCAAAGCCTCCATTATCTTCCGGTCATCTCCCATGGCCGTCTCCATCTTCGCGCTCAAGGTCTTGAAGCCCTCCTCGTCGGACAGAAGCGGGTCGAAGTCGATGTCCATCAGCGTGACCTTCGATCCTTCGACATACAGGCTGTTCGTCTTGACGACCTTGCCCGCCACATCGACGGCCATGCCCATATGGAGACCTTTGAACATCTGCTTCATCATAGCCATCTGCTGGGCCGATTCCTCCGGAGAAGCCGGCTGTAACGGTTTGGCGGCTTGTTCGTTCGCCGCCTCCGGAGAAGCCGGCTGCAGCGGTTTGGCGGCTTGTTCGTTCGTCGCCTCCGGCTTGGGGCGGGCCAGAACGACCGTGAGAACGGCGTTGCCGTTCGGTTTGCGGTTGAAGTGGAACTTCAGCGCGTCCTGCGAGGAAGCTCCGGCACCGGCTGTCCCCATCGCCGCGGCGGGCTTGGGGTTGACGGCCAGCTGATTGATGTCCTTGAAGGCGTAGGTCACGCGGACACCGGCGGCCGTCTTCGTGTCGATCTTTTCCGCGGACACAAACGTCACCCCCGGGCCCAGGTCTGCGGCCTTGCCCTTGAGATCACCCTCCTTGAACGGGTCCTCCTCCGACGCCTTCGAGGAGTTCTTTTTCGCATCCGCTTCCGATCCGGTCGTTGCGGCGCCCATCTGCTTCGCGATACCTTCCATCGATTCCTTCATCTGCTCCGGATTTATGGTCATCGTCTGCACCATCGTCCCGCTGCCGTCACCCCGGACCTTGATCTCGGTCAGAAAGGTGATGCAGCCGGTAAGCAATGTCACTGCAATCACGACCAAGAAAAGCACGCTGATCCTTTTCATGAATGACTGATAACTGACGGAATTTGCTTTTTCACCATAACGAAGAATAGCATGTAAAGAGAGAATAATCAATCAGAGCATTTCGCATTTGTCTTCCGATCAGAGCCAGAGTCCATAGTCCCGAAGCGCCAAAGTCAAAAATGGTATAATTCTGCATATCCGATGATAATGACCTTGTCTTTTCCGGAACAAAATTGAGAGCTATATGATTTCTTAAATAATGAGCATAAAAAACAGTGCAGGCATGTCACGGGATGGAGGGAACAGAAGGTGCTGAAACAGACGGACTGGGTTGTTACCGCGATCCTTGCACTCCTCTTTTGGGGTGGATGGGGATTTTTTCAGAAACTGGCGACGAATTTGATGCCGCCGAAATCCGTATACCTTTTCACGGTAAGCGGTGCTTTCATTACCGCTTTCCTGGTGCTCATTTCCCTGCATTTCAGTGTGGAAGTGAATCCGAAAGGTATGAGCTTCGCGCTCATTGCAGGACTCTTAGGTTCAATCGGCGGGCTTTGTTTCGTCCATTCAGTGAGCAGAGGGAAGGCCTCGGTCGTCATTACCATGACAGCCCTCTACCCCCTCGTCACCATTATTCTCTCCTTTCTGTTCCTGAGAGAAACGTTCACGCTCAAGCAGGGTGTCGGCATTGTGTTCGCCCTTCTCGCCATGCTCTTCCTCGCCATATAGCAATCTTTGCCGATGGTTAGCCCTCTCGATTTTTGAGAATGCAGGGATAGTGTTAAAGATGAGATACATCCAAGTGGAAGGAGAGCAGATTCTTTGTCCCTCGACCGTCTTGCTTTCTCACAGAAGTCGATAAAAACATCAATTTTCTATATCTGTTTTGTTCCCATTCTACTAAACAGAACTCAGAAGATTAGTGGCGTGACTTTCCATTTCAATGACGCATCGCTAAAGAGTGGCGGGGTATTGAATTCGACGAGAACTACGCGTTTCCTGGAGAGATGTTGCGAGCCGGAGCAATATAATGACGTCAGGTTACTGATAACACCTACGCACAAACGTTTTCAGGGGTTCTGAAAATTTCTCACTTTCTTCATCAAATATGGGAACTCGATATTTTTCGTTTGATGTGGAGTACGAATAAGCGTCACCGCTCAGTCGATCCCTTCACTCCATCTATGCTTGGCAAAGAATTCTTGAGTTGTAGGGTTATAAGCCCCTTGCATGTTAGCATAGGTCTGCGAAAACACGATATCGGCGTTGTTATATTGACTTAGAGGAGATCTATATTTAGACACCGATGCGGTTCTTCATTCGATTGTAGATGTCCTTCCGGTGGCCGATACCAAGAACTATGATCATCGAGCGATCGAATTCAAAAATAACACGGTAGTCGCCGACGCGGAGCTTCCAGTATCCCTTCAGCGTCCTCCTCAAAGGCAAGGCATACTGTTCAGGATACATGGTGAGCTTTATTTCGATCGCACTCTTTATCCGCACTTTCATAGCAGCTGGCAACGCCGGGATATCATTTTTCACTACTTCCCTGTGATAGACGATAGTAAACGGCACTTCAACTCCAGGCCTTTTTATGAGAAACAAGCTCCGACTTCTTGAGAGATTTCTTCCTCTCATCTGCAAGCGCAACCAAAGCCATGTCCTCCTGAATCTCCAGCGCATCCTCGATTAGATCCTCGACAACAGAAGACATCGAAAGACCTCTCGCTTCTGAAAGCGTCTGCACATCAGCATAAATACGCGGAGTCAAAACGACATTTATGCGTGGTTTCTTAGTAGGCATAAATACCTCCCTTCTCTTTTCTATAGTGTACCACAAATAGCACACTACACAAAAGTTGGGGGAAGATCACCCCGTAACCAACGCAGTCGATGAGATGTCCGAAGTGAGGGTTATCAGGTGTTCATCACAGGGCAACCTGCTCACAGAAACCTTGAGTCAAGACGATGCTGTTCGTCCCCATTGCGAAAAGGTCGCTAACTGACATTACCATCAATGAAATATTCAGATCAGATGTAAATTTCTTTCTTAAGATAAATAATCTTGTTGAACAAGCCAAAAAGCATGGTATCGATCTCTATAAGGATGACAATCAAACTGAGGTTTACAAGGCCTTCAATTCAGTATTAATCGAACCAGCCAATGATTTAGGTGACACTCTCGATTTTTCTCAAGGCACTATTAAGGAAAGAATACGTGTGGGATATGAAATAGCAGAAGAGGCTTTTAAAGATGACCCTTTAATGTCTTTATTGAGCCTGATTTTCGGGATGAATTTCACACGCATCGTAAGAAAGTTTTTTCGCCCGGTACGAAACAGACTTGCGAACTAAAGCTCCTCAAAAAAGATGGAACTTCATTCTATGTTTCCTTGGAGACCATAGCGCTAAAGGATGGAGAAGGAAACAATACCACATGTCTGTCTGCGGTAAGTGATATTCAATTCAAATACTGCTGTATTATCTCGATTATCAGTTTTTACTCTTGACAATTACCTTGACAGCTACAGGATAATCCTTTGGCTTTTTGGAACGATTCACGACCTTCTTTAAATGAAAGACCAGCAATAAAAATTGCACCAATAGAGTCAAGCCCTCCAATTCCTGTCAGTTCATATCCTCCACTTGATAAAAGAAGAACTATTGAAAGATACAGACAGGCTTTCGTGCAATTGGCATCTGCAATAATTGCTTGAGAATCAAGCTGTTTCCCCACCTTGATTTTGTAATGTATCAAGAGCCACATAGTAACAATTGATATCAAAGATATGACTATTCCCCAAAAGGTGCTTTCGGGTTTATGCCCCTGAGAAATATTTATCAGAGCTGTTGCTACAAGACCTATTGAGAGAATATAGAAAGCTGTTCCTGTAATTTTGAGTGCCTGCCTTTCAAAATGGTCGGCGTTAGATTCATAATTTCTTTTAATTCTTTTTATCATATGCCAGATACCAACACCGGAGATAACTTCGACAAATGAGTCCAGGCCAAAGCCAAAGAGAGCCAGAGCTTCATCCTCTATACCGAAGTATATAGATACTAAACCTTCAAGGATATTGTATAAAATAGTAATAACAGCAAGAGCGTATGCCCATCGATAGAGAGATTCCTTTTCTTTCTTCATACCTATGGAAGGTAATTGCATAATTATATGGTAACAAACTGTCTAAACTGATTTCTGGCCGTTATTCCGTATATTCATTTCGGGCGGGAGTCTTGTATCGCCATTGAAAAGTTTAAATTGTGGATTTCAGGAAGGAGTGAGCGAGAACAAAATCTTTTGCGCCCGCGCCTTTCTGTGCGGTGTATTTACGATTGAGACAAGCCTCTCGCTGAAACATTAGGAGAAAAGGTTGCTATCCATATTTCTAAGAGAACTCAACGCACACAGACCAAAAGAGCCTTCCTGTTACTCACGCCCCATAATAGATGGTATGCCGGTGACGGTATGGTGACGGTAGATATGCAGAGTTCTGAGAGCTATCTTACTGATATCAAAGGGTTTTAGTGGCTCCCGGGGAGGGATTCGAACCCCCGACAGGGTGGTTAATCCCGAATACCTTCGGGACTCTGCCGACTGAAAATGGAGCTTCGTATATACTAAGGGGGTCATAAGTAAAGCCCCATAATTAGGCCGCATACCTAAGATTAGGTTCTCTGAAGAACCCGCATATTTTATCTGGATTGCGCTGGAGGGATTTAAGGTAAAAGCGCACTTTCTCTTGAAAGTCATCTGGACCATTGATTGATGAACGTCCAATTTTACTTTTCACGTTGTTCCATACAAGCTCATCAGGGTTCAGTTCCGGGGAATACGGAGGAAGATAAAAAAGACGAAGCTTCCCTTTCGTCGATTGCACAAATTTCTTTACCTGTGATGATCGATGCACCGGGTGACCATCGAGAACAAGAAATATCTTTGTTGTGACATTATGGATAAGCCGTTTTAAAAACTCACAAAATACCGGTGCTTTCATTTTTCCGGAATAGGTCATAAATTTCATCTTTCCCTTTGCAGTGATAGCTGAAATCATATTCACAGAGAATCGGGCGCCAGTTGTTTTTACTATCGGTGTTGCCCCCTTCATGCCCCACGTTGTCCCAAAATGATGATCCGATCTAATTCCTGCTTCATCTTCAAAATAAATTTCCGCCTTTTGCCGGCGCGCCAATTGCTTTATCTTAGGGTAATCTTCTTCTATCCACTGCTGCACTAATACTGGATCCTGCTGGAATGCCCTCATTAACGGCTTCTGGCAGCTGAGTCCCAGCTTCCTGAGTAATCGTCCTATGGATACCACACTCAGCTTTATGCCATATTGTTTTTCAATAAGGTCTCTCACCATTTCTCGTGTCCACAGTGCAAATGGAAATTTCAACTGCAAAGGGTTCTTCGTCGTCACTGTCTTGAATATCCACCTCAGCATAACACCACTCAACCTTAATGGCCGCCCTAAAAGAGGTGCCGCCTTTAGACCACTTATCCCCCGTTCACGATATAGCGCTATCCATTTGTAGATAGTCCGTCGATTCATTCCCAATGCCTTTATGATAACTTCGGGACTCTCGCCATATTCTATTTGTCGCACCGCCCGTATCCGCAGTGCTTCCAGAACATCATGCTTCAGTTTCCTCCCATCTGTTTCTCTCATGCCTCATAGTATACCATAATGAGGCTTTACTTATGAACTGATTAGTAACAAGATTTATCAGCTTAAAGTTAGTGGCTCCCGGGGAGGGATTCGAACCCCCGACAGGGTGGTTAACAGCCACCTGCTCTGCCGGCTGAGCTACCCGGGAGTAGAGATAAGTGAATACTTTTTATATCAAATCGTACTGCTTTTTGTCAATCAAATGAAACACTCAGGCTGTCCCATAAGTTTATTGAAAGACGACTCCTGAAGAGGGTCTCACACCATCCAGCAGGTCGGGGTGGTTAATCCCGAACACTTTCGGGACTCTGCCGACTGAGCTACCCGGGAATAGTCTTTTTTTATATCAAAATAGAGGGGTGTTTTGTCAATCGAGCTTGAGGTCGGACACATACTTTGCAACAAGGTCACCGACTTCGGTCGTACTGTATCCCATCTTTCCGGCAGCAAGACTCTTAAGATGTTTCCCTGTCACCTCTATAGCAGCTCTTTCGATAAGCTTTCCTGCTTTGTCCTCTCCGATTTGTTCAAGCATCATCCCTGCAGCACAGATTGCGGCCAAGGGATTCACCACATTCTGACCTGTATATTTCGGCGCTGAACCTCCGATGGGCTCGAACATAGAGACGCCCTCAGGGTTAATGTTTCCACCGGCGGCGATACCCATTCCCGCCTTGTATCATAGCCCCGAGGTCCGTAATAATGTCTCCGAACATATTGTCCGTCACGATAACATCAAACCATTCCGGGTTCTTTACAAACCACATGGTTGTCGCATCCACATGCGCATAATCGACCTTTATATCGGGATATTGCTTCGCCACTTCGTAGAATGCCCTTTCCCAGAGGTCGAAGGCATAGGTAAGGACATTGGTCTTGCCGCATAGGGTAAGCTTTTTGGCCTTATTTCTCTTCCTGCAATATTCAAATGCAAACCGGATACACCGTTCAACGCCCTTTCTCGTGTTGATAGACTCCTGCGTCGCGACTTCATCGGGTGTCCCTTTTTTCAACACCCCTCCTGCATCCCGTGTACAACCCCTCGGTATTTTCTCTCACAACGACAAAATCGATATCCTCGGGTTTCTTACTCTTCAAAGGGCAGTCAACGCCGGGATATAGTTTGACCGGCCTTAGATTTATGTACTGATCGAGCTCAAACCTCAATCTCAAGAGGATCCCCTTCTCGAGTATGCCGGGCTTCACCTCGGGATGTCCTATCGCGCCGAGATAGATTGCGCTGTATTTCTTCAGCTCTTCTATAGCGCCTTCCGGCAATACCTCACCGGTCTTTAAATACCGCGCCCCTCCGAAATCATAATAATGGAAATTGAATTTGATCCCGAACCGGGCAGAGACAACGTCCAATACCTTAATGCCCTCTCGAATAACTTCCGGTCCTGTCCCATCTCCCGGTATAACAGCAATATTATAAGATTTCATATATTGTTCTCCTCTGATCCCGCCAGCCTCCCCCCGGCAAGTCTACGATTCGTGGAGGGAGAAAAAGGAAAGGTTCTTAGTTCTTCGCGACTAACTTCTTCTTCGTCCACTCGATTAACCCGCCCGCATCAATCAACTCCTGCATAAAGGGCGGGATCGGATTGGCTTTGTATTCTTCATGTGTCGTTAAGTTCTTTATTATGCCGTTATCCGCATCGATTGCTATTTCGTCGGTCTCCCTGATCTTCTCCGCCGCATCAGGGGATTCGAAGATGGGAAGCCCGATATTAAAAGCATTGCGATAAAATATCCTCGCAAAACTCTTTGCGATCACCGCCTGAATGCCCGATGCCTTTATCGCAATCGGAGCGTGCTCTCTTGAAGAACCGCAGCCGAAGTTTTTACCGGCAACAAGAATATCACCGGCCTTCATCTTATTCGGGAAATCCCTGTCGGCGTCTTCCATCACATGTTTTGCGAGTTCTTTCGGATCAGACGTATTCAGATACCTCGCGGGTATGATTGCATCCGTATCCACGTCGTTGCCAAACTTCCAGACCCTACCCCTGATCAGCATTTCTCCTCCGTATTCTCAAATATTAAAATTCGAGTTAGATAGTTATTATAGGCAATTTACTGTTCTGTAAACAAGTCGAAAAGGTCATGACGCCGATCAATGGAAATAAAGATTTTTGGTGTAAAATAAAACTATGAACGTGTCGCTTGAAATATATCACCGTTTATATCAAACGTTTGGCCCCCAGCACTGGTGGCCCGGCGATACGCCTTTTGAAGTGGCGGTCGGCGCTATCCTCACGCAGAATACAAACTGGTCGAATGTGGAAAAAGCTATCGGGAACCTTAAAAAGCATAAAGCCCTTTCGGCAAAGGTCATTTACGAAATGCCCGCCAAGAAACTTTCGGAGCTGATAAGACCTGCAGGATATTTCAATATCAAGGCAATGAGGCTCAAAGCATTTATTGATTTCCTTATGAATTCCTATTCCGGGAGCATCGAAAAGATGAAGAAAGAGGAGATGGATTCAATCAGGAAGGAACTTTTACAGGTCAACGGTATCGGGCCCGAGACGGCTGATTCGATTCTCCTTTACGCCCTTGAAAAACCTTTCTTTGTCATAGATGCTTATACAAAAAGGGTCCTCTCAAGGCACGGGATTATGGACTATGGGAAACCGTATGAGGAATTTCAGGATTTATTCCATTCTGCTCTGGATAAGAATATGAGGCTCTTTAATGAATATCACGCCCTTTTTGTAAGAGTGGGTAAAACATATTGCAAGCGGGAAAAACCTCTCTGTGATGAGTGTCCTTTGAAAGGTATCCGGGGCTGAGCTAAATGGATAAGTTCAGACTCGTCACCCCATTCTCTCCGAAAGGAGACCAGCCGAAGGCAATCGAGGGACTTACGGAAGGCATGGACAAAGGTTTGAAGCACCAGGTCCTTTTAGGCGTTACCGGTTCAGGCAAGACATTTACGATCGCAAATGTTATCGCAAACATCAATAGGCCCACCCTCGTGATTGCCCATAACAAGACACTCGCAGCGCAGCTCTACGGCGAATTCAAAGAACTCTTTCCGGAGAACGCCGTCGAGTTCTTTGTCAGTTATTACGATTACTACCAGCCGGAAGCTTATATCCCGACTACAGATACCTATATAGAGAAAGACGCGCTGATCAACGATGACATCGACAGGCTGAGGCATTCGGCGACAAGGGCCGTCCTTGAAAGAAGGGATACCATTGTGGTCGCATCGGTCTCTTGCATTTACGGCATCGGCTCTCCGGAGGATTATCTTGCCATGCATATGGTCATTGAAGAGGGGATGCGCACCGAACGGGACGCAATTCTGAGAAAACTTGCAGACATGCAATATGCGCGTACGGACATCGAGTTCAAAAGGGGAACATTCAGGGTCAGGGGAGATATCGTCGAGGTCTTTCCTTCCTTCTCCTTCGATAAAGGAATCCGCATGGAATTGTTTGGCGATGATATCGACGCACTCTATGAGTTCGACCCCCTTACCGGTGCAAAGATAAGGAGACTCGAAAAAGTCGCAATCTTCCCGAACTCCCACTGGATAACGCCGAGGGAAAGACTCGAGCCCGCTTTAAAGAATGTCGAAGAGGAGATGAAGGAGAGGGTCGAATATTTTCTACAACAGGGGCAATTGGTCGAGGCGCAGAGGATCGAACAGAGGACACGGTTTGATCTGGAAATGTTGCGGGAATTCGGTTACTGCCACGGCATAGAAAATTATTCCCGTCATCTCAGCGGAAGGGCCCCCGGAGAGCCCCCTTATACCCTGATAGATTATTTTCCTGAAGATTTCCTGATAGTTATCGATGAGTCTCACGCTACGGTCCCTCAGATCGGCGGAATGTACGAGGGTGACAGGTCAAGAAAACAAACCCTTATTAATTATGGATTCAGGCTGCCCTCCGCACTGGACAACAGGCCGCTCAGATTTGCCGAATTCGAACACAGGGTCACACAGGCGATTTATGTGTCCGCAACCCCAGGGCGCTATGAGATCGAAAATTCGAGGGGCCACGTGGTTGAACAGATTATCAGGCCGACGGGACTTATAGACCCAAACATGATTGTACGCCCTGTGCCGGGACAGGTCGATAACCTTCTCGGTGAAATAAGGACACGTGCTGAAAGGGGTGAAAGAGTACTCGTAACCACCCTTACAAAGAAGATGGCGGAAGATCTCACGGATCATTATACCGAACTCGGGGTGAGGGCGAGATATCTGCATTCAGATATAGACACCCTCCAGCGCATCGAGATAATGAGGGACCTGCGGCTCGGAAAATTCGACGTATTGGTCGGGGTTAACCTGCTGCGGGAAGGGCTTGACCTCCCTGAAGTCTCACTCGTCGCAATCCTCGACGCCGATAAAGAGGGTTTCCTGCGGTCGGAGCGTTCTCTGATACAGACAGCGGGACGCGCCGCCAGGAACATCAATGGAGAGGTGATCCTGTATGGCGACACCATAACAGGCTCCATGCAGAGGGCCTTGCATGAAACCGGACGGAGAAGGAAGATACAGGAAGAATACAACAGAAGAATGGGGATAACGCCCGAAACCGTGAAATCCAACATCAAGGACATACTCAGTTCTATATATGAGGCGGATTACTGGACAGTGCCTGCAGCAGCGGAAGAAAAAATTGAATACGGATATGACGAGGATACCTTAAAGAAGCTTGAAACGGAGATGAAAGAGGCTGCCAAAAAGCTTGAATTTGAACGCGCCGCGAGTATTAGAGATAAGATCAAGGAGATCAAAGGCAGAATGCTCGAAGTGGGGATAAAAAACTGACTCGAAATCAGCGGATTGTTGAATGAAATAACAAACGCCGGCATCTGCGCTCTTCACCCCTCTTTACCCAACGGGTCGCAGACCAAAGAAGGGAATTCATTGATGGCTTTAACTTATTCAAATGCTATAATTTATTAAAAAGCAGGAGGCAAAAAATGATCGCCATAGCAGACAACTTGAACATGAGGAATAAGGTTTATGCAGATGCATTAGCGAGGAGAGATAAAAAGACGGTGACAGAGGTCATAAAAAAGATCATGGATACGGGGGCCGACATTATCAATGTCCAGTGCTCATTGGACGGCGTCGGGGATGAAGACACTCTCCCCTGGGTGATCGGAATTCTCTCCGAAGCAGCTGATAGCGGTATGTCTCTTGATTCGAGGAATACTCTTGCCCTTAAAAAGACTTTACCGTTATGCAAAAAGCCGCCCCTCATTAATTTCATCTCAAAAACCGAGCCCGAAGATAAAGAGACAATGATTACCCTTGTAGCGGATTCCGGAGCATCTCTTGTGATCAGGGCTTCGAGCGGCACGATTCCTTCATCACTGGAAACGAAGCTTCAAATAATCGAGGACCTCCTCGAGATAGCAAACGCGGCTGATATCCCCAATGACAGGATATACGTAGACCCTTCGATAGTCCACATAGGCAGGGGAATGGGGCAGAAGCATCTGGTAAATTCCCGTGAATGTGTCATGATCCTCAAAGACCTGGTAGAGCCGCCGATAAATACCATCGCCTGGGTTCCAAACATCTCAACAGGGCTGCCCAGGGTATTGAGGAAACCACTTGAAGCCTCTTTTCTCACATATATGGCCGGGGCGGGCCTCGATGCAGCCATGGTCGACATCCTCGATGAAAACACCAGAAAGGCCATATATCTCATAAAAGCGTTTCGTGATGAAATCGTTTTCTCGCAGGCGGACATAACGTAACAGCATATAAGATGCTCTTTCAGATTTTCAAATTATTGTACCGCAGGCTTCCCGCCTCGGCGGGTCGCCCGAGGAGACAGTCTGCGATTTCTTAAGGCATTGCAATGAGGATAACCCAAACTAATCCCGAAAGCTTTCGGGATTGCGGCTGCAAATCATTCTGATTGGTTTATTATAAATATATATGAAAGTTCTTCTCGTTAATCCGAACAGGTATAAGTCTCCTCCTGTTCCCCCGATAGGGCTCGAATACATGGCCGCATCTCTCGATGGGAATGGCCACAAAGTCGAAATTCTCGATCTGTGTTTTTCCGAAGACCCGCGTAAGGACATAGACAACGCGGTAAGGTCTTTCAAACCTGACGTTGCAGGGATAACGGTAAGAAATGTGGACTCCGTCCTTTACCACACGAATGAATTCTTCCTCGACGAAATAAAAGGTATCGTAAATTTCCTAAAGTCCGATCACGGCCTTAAAGTAATCATCGGCGGCACGGGGGTCTCCTCAAACCCTGCCGGAATTCTGGAATATCTTGATGCCGATCGTGTTATAGCAGGGCCCGCTGAAGAAACGATTCACGAAGTGCTGCACACGCTCGGGAAGAGGAATAATGAAAAGATCTTCAGAGGGAAATATACAGGCGGCCGGTTATCCCCCCGCAGGCCTTCACCGATTGACTACAAAAAATATTGTGAATCCGGCGGGGTGATAGGCTTCGAAACCCACAAAGGTTGCAGTTCGTCCTGTGTTTTTTGCCTTGAGGCGAATAAGCAGGTTTCATTCAAGGGGATTAAAGACACCCTGGAGGAGATAAGAAGTTTCGTAGATGCCGGGTATAACCACTTCCATCTCTGCGATTCGGAGTTCAACGAAAGCCTTGAGTATTCAATGGATTTCTGTTCTGCACTGAAAAAAGCCGGGTTAAGCATTCGTTGGGCTGTTTACATGAAACCGGCCAATTTCAATAAAAAGCTCTTTAAATTGCTAAAAGACGCGGGTGTTTACCTAATAACCTTGTCGGTGGATTCCTGGAAGAAATGTCCCCTTTATTGGGCTGATTACGAAAAATTTATCTTCGGGGCAAACTCTTCCGGGATAAAAGTAGCGGTGGATTTTCTGACGGGGTTCCCCCGCGAGACCGAAGACAACCTGCGGGAGCACTTTGACATCCTGAGAAGGCCGTTGCCGGACAGCGTCGGGGTGAATACGTATATCAGACTTTACAAAACACTGCAGATAACGGATATCATTCTGAGGGACAGCGATTTAAGAGTTCATCTTCTGGGTGATATGGAGGACAAGTCTTTCCTGAAACCGATTTTTTATAACCATATCGATACGGACAAGCTCAAGCAGCTAATCGACGGAGACCCCCTCTTTAGGGTGGAAGGGGTAGAAAAGGGAGTCAACTATGGAAGGATTAAGGATTAAAGGGCAGGGATTCGTTATTCAGAACTTCTTCTGGCGGGTTTCCCATTTTCCTCTGAAGGTTATCCAGAAGGAGAGGAGAATAAGTTTTATATCGAGGAAAAAGGATTGGTTTTTTATATACTGAAGATCATATTGGAATTTCACTCGGCGGAGAGCATCTGTTGGGAGATAGACCTGTGCCATACCTGTTAGGCCCGGCCTAACAGCCAGCCTTTCTTTGTATCCGGGGACGTCCTCTATTTTCATTTCGTCAGGGCTGCCATAAACTTCCTTTTCCTGTGGTCTCAAAGCCCTCGGTCCCACAAAACTCATATCGCCTTGTAAGATATTGATCAACTGGGGCAGTTCATCCATTGCAGTGGCCCTCAATATTCTGCCGATCTTTGTAACCCTCGGGTCATTTTCAACGGCCTGCACCGGTCCCGTATCTTTCTCAGCAGTTTTAATCATCGAGCGAAATTTCATCGCGCTGAAAAGCCTGCCGCTTCTCCCCACCCTTTCCTGAAAATAGAAGATCGGCCGGCCGTCCTCAAGAAGGATTGCTGTCGAGAAAAGAAGCCATAAAGGCGCTGACCCGATCAGGCCTATTGAAGATAATAAGATATCGAAGAGGCGTTTCAGCATTATTGGCGCCGGAATGCATAAGACGCAAATTGCAAAGAGTATCTTCTATGACTGACCATTGGATCCCGCACTTCGAACATCGCATTTCCAGTCATCTTATTAAACCCCATGAATTCATATACATTTCATCTATTGTTTAATCCTATTTGTTTGTCTCATCAGAACCATCGCAGGGTTCAGCATATAATAAATCAGCGCCTTGGCGGATCCTGACGTAAGATTGTATTTTGATACTATTTCTCCCATTGAAGGAAATAGCCTTCGTAATAGCACCCTGAAAGCACCCAATGAGTCGTCCCTCAGAAATATTAACAATGCTTTGTAGAGTGGATGGGGGTCCTCCCCTCTTGGTAAAATTATTTGTATTAATGCATAAAGTATCTTTGTTCTTAATCTTTTTATAACCGTAAATTCCTCGGGCACTTGTGCGCCGAGAAGATGATTCGCCAGTCTTAGAACCACTCTTAAGGTATTTTCAAATTTATAATACTTTGCGAAACCAAAAAGCTTGTTCCAATCTATATTATCTTTATAGCATCTCACAATCTCGGCCACCATGACAAGAAATCTCAAATATATGAATCCTTTAAAAAACAATCTGAAAGAGGTATATAATATGTTTTTTTCCGGAGATAGGAACCTGTATTGTCTGTAGCCGGAAGAAATAACAAAGCTTTCTTCCCACCAGAACTGCGGAGGAGTTATAAAGTATCTCATGAACAGGTTCCAATGTGGCTCAATAGTATTTCTTCCGTTTGAAAGATTGATATGATAAAGCTCCTTTATAAAAAATTCTCTATACTCATCGAAACCAACATCATTCAACATATATCCATCGGTCTCTAAAAACTCCCTGATCTTGTCTATATCTCCTAATTTTACCAGTATGTCGATGTCCGCCGACGGATACACCCCTATGTCACCGAATATTTTCTCAGCGGCAATCGCACCTTTTAATGATATGACCTCAATGCCTGTTTTCTTCAGGCCATCGATAAGTCTGTCAAGCTCCGCGGCCTGAAGAATGTTATTTCGAAGAAGATTATTATAGATGTCCTCATATTTTTTTAATATATGTGGCGGCACTCCCTTGAGTTCATAAAGATTTTTATAAATTATTGCAGCTGTCCCATGCTTCACGGAAAGAACCGTATACAGATCCCAGTTCACATTGGCGATCAATGCTTCTGCAGCATGACGTGCAGAATCGTCAAGGCTGATCCTTGAGAGCAAAAGCAGAAGCTCCATTTCTTTCGAGAAATGTTTCACGACGATCTTCCTTTTCTATTCCCTATGAACTGAATTAGAGTTCTCCAAAGAAACCCCGGGACCATTGACATGCGGTATATTGTTTTCCCCGGCTCCTGGGGCATCCGGTAAAGCCATTCAAGCCCTGTTTTCTGCATCCATTTGGGCGACTGTACTACCTTTCCCGTGATAAAGCTGAATGCTGCACCGACACCTAATTGCACCGCCTTAATTTTGCCTTTATGTTCGGCCATCCACTTTTCCTGTTTCGGCGCACCGAGAGAAACGAAAAGGATATCCGGATCTGCCCGGTTAATTTCTCTGACAAACCTTTTATCTTCTTCCTCTGTCAGTGATCTGAAAGGCGGCGACATCGTGCCGGCGATATTGACACCGGGGAATAGCCTTTGAAGCTTATCCGTTAATGCCTTAAGAGTTTCTTCGGTATTGCCATAGAGAAATATCTTGAGATTCTTTTCCGCCGCAAAGGAACATGCCCTGAGCATAAAATCCGTTCCTCGCACTCTGTCCTCAAATTTATTGCCCATGAATTTTAATGTCCACGCAACTCCCATCCCGTCCGGGAAATTTCCTGCTGAACTATTTAATATGGTCTTGAGTTCGGGGTCTTTGTGAGATTCCATGACAACGTGGATATTCGCAAAACAGAAATAATCACCATTTCGTTTCGGAATATACCTAACGACTTCCCGAAGAGCATCTTCAATGTTTACGGGTAAGAATTTTATTCCTTGTAAAGCGACTGGCTTTGACATATTCCCTAATCCTCACCCTTAAATCCTTGTTTACTATTGTCGATCACCTTCTTATAGATCTTCATCAGGATCTCAAAATTCTTTTCCGCTGTATATTTTTCTTCAAATATCTTCCGAGCATTCCTGCCCATTTCAATACAGGCTTCTTCATTCTCAAGCATCCATTTTATTTTGGCGGCAAGGTCTTCAGAATTTCCTGCTTCAAAAAGAAGCCCGGTTCTTCTATCTTGAACCAGCTCGGCCATGGCACCCAGCCTTGACGCAACCACAGTCTTGCCACAGGTATATGCTTCTCTTATCGCCATCGGAAAATTTTCATAGCATATCGCCGGCATTACCATAAAACGGGCACCTTTCAGCAACGTCATACATTCACTAGAATTTTTCTTCCCGACAATTTCGATGCTATTGATTTTTTCGGATTTTACTTTCTCCTCAAGCTCTTTCCTCAACGGGCCGTCACCCACTATTTTAACCTTCAGAGGCCCGACTAAATCACCTAGTTTTCTGGCAGCATCCAGTAATACTGATATACCTTTTTCTCGTGACAGCCTCCCGAGAAACAGAACATAGTCTTCATGAGAATAAGAAGGTTCCGGAGGATCCGACAGGAAGTTTGGCTTTATAAATATTGCACTTCCGGGGAGGCCGCATTCGGTAAACTTTTTCTTTCCAAATTCCGTAAGGGCGATATATGCATCAACCTTATTTTCCCAAGTGCCTGCAATGCTGTAAAAGATTTCCGTCAACACCATCGGAGTTGAATAAAGCCTGGAGTCGCGGTAGCAACCGAATTTTATGCCCCTCCAGGGCAGATTTCCGATGCACTCTTCGCAGACTTTTCCGTCTCTTAGCAAAAGACCGTTCGCGCAAAACATCCGATAATTATGCAAAGTCTGGACAACCGGGACTCCCGCATCTTTGCATGCATAGTATGCAGATGGAGTGATGAGATACCATATGTTATGAAAGTGAGCTAAATCCGGCTTTTCTTTTGCAAGGAGATTCTTTAATTCTTTATAAGCCCTTCTGGACCAGACTGCTGTGAAAGCTGTCTTCAGCTTGTTTAAACCCGTTACGATATCATCATTATACTTTTCGTAGGTTATAACATCTATACCGTTTTTTTTTAAAAGCTCACATTCACTTTTAAAAACAGCATCTTCACCGGAAGGAGCGGAGGATTGGTAAAAGTTGTGGGCCATGAGAATCTTCATAAAATTACGTAACTCTTACTCGTCCCTTCCATAACTTAGTCATAATGTCGGAGATGAGACCAGCTGATTGACGTTCGGAATTTCTACAGCCTTTAATACGCCGTCGGTAAAACGATCAAGTGACCAATCGTCAATAATAGATCGAGATTTTTTCCCCATCTCTTTAAGCGCGTCGGTTGACAACGAAGATACGCGAAACATTAACTGAGTTAATTCGTCTACGTTACCGGGCTTAAAAGCCCAGCCGTTGTCTCCTTCTTGCACGAGCGTTTTCGCCGCACCACAGCCCGTACTGACAATGACAGGCAACCCAGAGGCCATCGCTTCATTAACAACTAGCCCCCACGGGTCACTGTCACTGGGAACAATTATTACCTTTGCTAATCCGTAATACTTGCAGAGACTATCACCATATTGTGCTCCTGCAAAACAAACTCCGGGCACCTCATGAAATTGTGAGAGTATTGAGTTCATATAATCTCCTGTTCCTACTACTACCAAATCCCACAGGTCGCTTTTCGCCATTTCTCTATACTGTTTATAGGCTTCGAATAATGTTTTCAAACCTTTGCGAGGTAAAACTCTGCCAACAAAAAGGAAGAAATTTTGCGATAACTGGAGAGCGTCCCTTATTTCCGTTGCTTTCAGGCGAACTCGTTCAACCTGCTTTGAAAAGTATCCATTGTCAACTACATCAACACCAAAAATCACACGTTCTTCTGCAAACCCTAATCTCAAGTAATATGCCAAATGTGAACCCGCAGGTATGAAGGCAGCATCTGCATTTTGATAAATAAGTTGCCGAATTAATTTTACTAAAGAGTTCCTCTGGTCCGTATGTTCCCAGGCATCATCCATTATCACTGCTCGCGCTCCACTTTTTAGCCGATATGCCAGCGCTGCAATGCCCTCTGGAAACGCAATTGCCGGAGCAAACATAATATTTGGTTTCACGACATTGAGTACTTCCAAGACCCTCTTGCGAACCTCCCTTGCCCTATGGTCATGATAAGAATCTCCGGGAAAACAGCAGATGTAATTCAATTTGTCACCAGTACTGTTTGCCGGAAAACCATACGAAGCGTCTTGGGACGCAACCTCAATCGCAGTTAATTGAAACCCAAGTTCACTTAATCGTTTGTTGGCACACCTGATGCGTGCCCAATGATAGGGCAAGAAACGCTGCCAAATTATCGCAATATGCATTTGCAGTGTTTATGTTGCTCAGAGAAATTTAATTTATTTTTCCGCCAGGCAGATAAGATTTGACGCAAGAGATGCAGGGACAATCCAATAAGGAAGAATTTGTTTATGCCATATGATGCCTGAGCCCTTAATACTGAGAATCTTAAATCCGACAAATTGGAGGAGGTTAACAATTCTCTCCAGATTGAAGTCTATAACATGCCCTCCCGTAAGTTCGCCATCTTCTTTCTTATAGGTTGTGCTACCAATCTGCGGCGGCAGATTACCCGATGCAGCACATGATGGAATATGTCCAAGCATCCAGGAAATTCGATAGGTAAGGCTTGTAATATTCGGAATACTCAAAAGGAGTTTACCATCATAGCATAATATTCTTCGCGCCTCTGTGAGCAATTTTTGTGGCCAAAGAAGGTGCTCAAGCACTTCAGTACAGATTATCAGATCAAATGTTTCATCAGCAAAAGGGAGTGCCAGTTTATTCGAATTTAGGTCACAAATGACATCACAAGGTGGGGAAAAATCCACTTTTAGCCAAGAGAGTTTTCCTTTGCTTCTAGTGTAGGCAAACGAGTAGTCACCGGCTCCAATTTCTAAGACTTTACCAACTTCGAGATTCTTAATAATATTTTCAGTGATCTTTATTCGATCACTTCTAAAAACCTCATGCCTTTGTAAGGTCTTCACCCTAAACTTCTCTGTCATATATTTTTATCTGGGCAACTAGATATAAAACTGAAAGAAATACAAAACTTGAAATACCGTTAGTTGCTCACCATTTATATTTAAGATTTCATCTTCTTAAAAATAGGTCGCGGTCCTGCGTTTTGCGTTTTATGAATTTCATCAGATTTACGGCAAATTTATTCGGTAGAATTGCACCTAACATATAAAAAAATAGTTTTCCATTGATTCCTGAAAAATAAAGAGCCTTTTGAATTTCTTCAAGAGCATTCCATCTTTTGCCGAGCCGGATGAAGATTGAACTCCGCATTCTGTGCCAAAATGCGATATAGTCATTCAAACCTTTCCTTTTATAGTCGGAATATGTCGTTAGCAGGACTTCAAGTTCTTGACCGACAATGTCGGGGTCATCAGGAACGCGTCCTTGACGATCTGATAATTCTACTGGTTCCCAAAAATAAGCTTTAGGCTCCATTGTATACGCAATCTCATATCGCACCGCCAATCTTGCCCATGTAAGAAGATCTTCCCCGGCCGTAATCCTTAAAGGAAAACCTCCAACCTTTTCTATTGCTCTTCGTGCTACCGCAACAGCCGATGACCACAGAAGAGGGTCTGATTGTGAAGCAATACCGAAGTAGTCTGTCAGAATGCCTTCCTTAAATTCCTTAGGTAAACCTCTTATAATTGTTGGACGTTTATAATTGTTTGCCCTACAAAAATAATAGTTTGTTGCAAAAACCTCACATGATGGAAATTTGTCGCGTAAACGAATAATAGTTCCAAGAAAGTCAGTCTCCCATTCGTCGTCAGCATCAAGAAAGGCTATCAAATCAGTTTGAGCTTCAGCTACGCCTTTATTTCGAGCTGCAGATACACCAGTATTTAGTTGATCTATAACTCTAATACGAGGATCATTTATCGATCTGACTACCGTGGGACCTTTATCTGTTGACCCGTCATTAATGACGATCAATTCGAAGTCTGCTATAGTTTGTGAAAGTACTGATTCAACTGCACGTTTAACCTCGTTTTCTTTATTGTATAGAGGCATTACTACGGAAATTTCAGGTTGATCAGATCTCTTTTTCATGTATCCACTCTTACCATTTAATCTTATATCTAATTTTCTTTTTCGGAATTATATCTCCTTTTTTGTTATCCTCTGACAAGTTGGCATAAGCAGCATAAGCAAGCCCGAGTATCGTAAATTGCATATTGCCAAAAAAAGCAGCATACAGGATTACGTTGTCTGAAAACATAAAGAGCACAAAGGAGATAAAAGATGATGCCCCAACATAAAAAAGAAGCTTAGTTTCGCCTGTTGCGCTCTTCGCTCTTATTAAAATGTGTAATACCTGGGCGATCATACAAGAAGCAAAAACTAAGGCTCCTAAATATCCATAATCATAAAGAAGACGAAGCCAATCATTATGCGGATGAGTAAGACCACCTGTAATCATACTGATAAAGGGTTCCGAGGCATTCGCACCATGCCCCCAATAAGGCTTCTCATCAATTTCAGTCTCCAATTTTTCCCAAAGGACCTTTCTACCACTTGTAGCAATGTCCGGATTATCAGGATGAACTTCTGCTAAGGTGCCTTTCCCCGAATAGAACATCTTTTGTTGCACGCGTTCAGAATAAAATACGGGAATTGCCAATATGACAATTAAAATGATTAAACCGATGCGCTTAAAAATCTTCATTGGCGCAAATGTTGAAGGAAGAGTAAGCCCGGCTGCTAAAATAGCTGTTCTAGTCAGAGCAATAAAAGGAATAACTGCAAATGCCGCCCACCATGCTAATTCCTTCTTCTTACCCAATACATAGTTTGATGCGAAAAGTGCACAAAGCAGGGTCCCTGTCATTGCTTCTGCTGCCATACCTGTTGCACTGGGGAGAGCACCCGTAACTAGTATGCCTGCTTTAATTATTATGACCGCATATAAAGCTACCGCCATATACCGACATAATTTGTCGAAATTTTCAAGTTCAATTTCTCCAATTTCCAATTTTGATACTGTCACGCCAATCATCAATGGACAGAGCATCATAATACTTCTTTGCAAAGCATTAGGCGCTTTAGCTACAATCAAATAAATTACTACAAGAAGTATCCACGGCATCCAGATGAGTATAGGAAATTTTACGCCACCACGGGTTTTAAAGAAAATTAAAACAGATAGAATTAAAGGGGCAAACCAACCAAAGCCTGCAATCTGATAATTAAGAAATTGGCCTCCTATGGTAGCAACTAATGTCGACAAAATAACTATCCAAATTATGAAAGGCAGCTGTAAATTTCTAAACATTAGTATTTATATATACTTAGAGCCAAATTTGCAAAATAAATCGGTGCATGAAGTTTTAAAGGTCGGTGAAATATCGATACGCTGAGGTCGTCGATTCAGCAAAACGTTCCAGGGAGAACATTTCTTCAACACGCTCATGCCCTTGTTGTCCCATAGCTTTTGCTTTTGCTGGATCTTTTAGTAACTGAACTACAGCTTGAGCTAATTCGCTGCTATCTTTAACGGGGAAGGTATGTCCGGTCACGCCGTCTTCAATAAGCTCCGTCAATCCATCTACCCGCGTGCCCACCACAGGAAGCCCTGCTGCCATAGCTTCCGCTGCAGATAGGCCAAATCCCTCAAAGAGTGAAGGGACTACCACCAGGTCCATGATGCTGTAAAGCTGAAATACCTCATTCTGGTCTTTTTGCCCAAGCCAAACAACGTGACCATCAATACCTAATTTCTTGGTCATTTGTTCAAGATAGGCCCGATCTGGACCATCGCCAATTACAAGAAGTATAGAATCAGCGAAGACTTTGATTACCTCTACCATTGCATTTAATAATACTACTTGACCTTTTTCACTTCTCAGTCTTCCAACTGCTCCGATAATTTTTTTGTTTTCAATATTGAGTGCTTTTTTTATTTTCTGCACATCCGCTTCTTTCACAATATTTTCAATATTGGTAACACGTACACCGTTATAGATCGTAAAATGCTTTCTCTTTAAATCCAGCTTGTTAGAGGAAAAAACTTCACCATCCCCAAACCATGATTCCTCTACGGATTTTGAATTACAAAAAAAAGCAGTGCAAAGATGTAAGGCAACGCGAATAAGAAGTCTAGGCTTCCACCCGTAAAGTCGGCCCGGCTGATGGACTGTTGCAAAAATGGCTCGTATTCCGGATAACCTTGCAGCCACAATTGGAACAAAACCTGGAGCAATGTATTGGACGTGGACAATATCAGGCTGCAATTCATTAACGATTTTTTTTAATTTGCATACAAGCGATAACATACCATCAGAACGCTTTAGTTTCATTAAGATAACTTTCGCGCCTGTTCTTTCCATTTTAGATACCATTGAACTCTCAAATTCATAGTAGCAACATACAGTGACTTGATACCCGGCAATCAGCAGAACACTGACCAGATTAAGGGTCTGTATTTCCGTTCCGCCAACAAGGAGAACTGGAATGGCTATCAAAACGTTCTGTTGCCGCATAAGGGTTTTTTGAACTTTTTATGATCCTTCGCTCAATACCTTTTCAAGTGCTTCAAGAACATCCTCAACTTCGATTGCATGCAAACATTCTCTTGTTTGGCAAGAATCGTCATAGCAGTATTTGCAACCAGGAAGACTAAAAAGTGATATAACCTTATCCCCAGCAGGCAGCCAATGGGTCGGACTAAGTCTCGTGGTAAATAGTGCCACCGTGGGTATGCCTACCATATCTGATATATGCATAGTACCGGTATCATTCGTTATGCAGGCTTTTGCAAGTCGAAGAAGTTCAACTAATTCGTTTATTGTAGTTTCACCAGTGAGATTTATTACTGAATCACCTAGTTCTTTTTTAATCTTTTCTGCAATATCTCTTTCAGCGGCTATGCCAGTTAAAACGACTGCTGCATCATATTTCCGTCTAACCCATTTTGCAGCTTCAGCAAATCTTTCAGATGGCCAACATTTTGCCTCCAATTTCGCGCCTGCATTTATAACAAATAATGATTTATTATTCATATTATGTTCAGCCAATTTTTTTATAACTGATTCGCGGGCGACATTATTTTTGGGCAGAAGGTCTTCATGATAAACAGGTAATAACCCAAGTCTCTTTAATACTTCCTCTGAGCGTCGTGGTTCATTTTTGACAAAATAATGCTGAACTTCATTGAATAGTCCTTTTCTGCTATATGTCGACATATGAAACCCTATTGCATATTGCGCCCCGATCTTTTTTGCAAAAATCATTTCCCGCACTACTGCACCAAACCAACCACGATTGCCAAAAGGTGAAAGGTTCACAAAAAGGTCACATTGAACTCCTTCAAATTTTTTTGGAATCATGTGAAAGCTAAATCCCTTACGCTGCACGGGATGGTCATCAAGTACAATCAGATGGTCCCTGAAAGGTGAAGGTTCAAGCACACCTTTGGCTCCCTGCTGATCCCACATCTGGCAATTAGTTACTACTGTTATTTTTGCATCTTGATAGCGTCTCCTCAGAGCTGCCAGTGCAGGCAGCATTATTATATTGTCCCCGACAATGCCAACAGTGTAAACAACAATATCTTTGAAATCTTTTCTATCATAGCCCCATTTCTTAAAAAGAATAAATTTAAGAATATACAAAGAACAATTTGCCACTAATACCCACGTAATAATGAATGCTCTCTTTAACAGTGCTTTAATGTCTATCCTTTCATTCGCTAACAATATTCTTCTCGTTTCTTCAAGAGACCTGACTGCAAAAACGTTTCGTTGTTTTGATTGGCTAGACATGCACTTTGGAGAGTACTGATTAATCGATTACCGCTTCATGCCGTTTGTGTATAATCTTGGAGTAAATTTTTTCAATTTCATCAACATATTCCTGCATTGTCTTTACGTGAGGAATTCTCTTTGACATTTCAATAATCAGATTAGGATCATCAATGAATTTTTGCATTGCCTCTTCCAAGGACTTGCTGTCATTACGATCAACAATAAATCCATCAACTCCATCTCTTACCAACTCAGCCGGCCCACCTGATTTTGTGACTATGACAGGTCTTCCCACCGAAAATGCCTCCAAAATAACAAGACCGAAGACCTCAAGATAGATTGATGGAACGACTAATATGTCAATTTGGTTAAAAGCTTCCAAGATTTTATGGTGATCAAAATACCCATGGGTAATAATTTTTGACTTTCCTTTATACATGCCGAGGGATCTTTCCATGTATTCCTTATCCCAAAGATTTTGCGCTCCTCCAAAGACATGTAGCTCACTATTGTCCTGCCGCGACAATTTTTCTAACGCCGCTAATAAAACATGAAATCCCTTAGCACGTCCTACACTTCCTATATATCCGAACCTGATTTTCCCATTGTCACTTTTTTCAACAGGTAAACGATCAAGTGGCTCTATGCCGTGTGGCACCAAAACTATTTTTTCGAGTGGAACACCATTACGAATAAGTAATTCTTTCATCGCCTCGGAAGGTGAAATAATGAATTGTGAATTCTTAAGCAGAACCTTTTGACCTTCCATCCTTTTTTCTACCCACCATGGATACATTAATCCTCTCACAATATAAGGAATCTTCTTATATTTATTAAGAAATTCCCCGGTTGGGCGATATATCCAGCCAGGAATATGTCCAAGCAGCCATCCAATTTTTCCTGGCCGTTTATGCTTGCTGCAGCATGATAAACACACGCTGATATCCGCCACTTTTTCACATAAGGTATCACTAGGTGTCAATAAAGTGGAAGCTGGGCATGCAAACCCTGGATGGTGAGCGGTAACTACATTTGGGATATTCATCTCGTTACAGACTGTTATCAAAGCAGCTTTGAGACCATTTATGTGGACAATATCTGGGTCGAGTTCCTTCAATATATTTCTTAAACCTCGCATGAGATCCGGATTGAGTTCCGAGTACTTATCTCCTTCGGTAACTACTTCAGGATTCAAGCTGATAGATTTAACAGACAAACCGTCATATTGATAATTCCTTAAGGTACATTCATCATTTCCCTTTTCCAACGGTGCAGATGTTACTATGGTCACTATATGTCCTCGCTGCTTTAACTCTTTTGCGAGGCGATAAACATAGACTTGTCCACCACCAAAGCTATAAGGGAAAAATGAGGGAACTGATAAAATAATCCTAAATTTAGCCATAAAGACGAAACTGACTCTTTAAATTTCGACTCCGTTCGGAAGAGCCATCGTTTGGTGTACAGCAAGCACATTGCACTGTTCTGTCGGCGGCATGTCAATCCTTTGAAGTTTTTCTCCATATAGTCTATATAAGGAATAATTGCACGCACCAAGAAAGTCACAGACCATAGCGGCGTCACTACCCATCTGTCGCAAAAAAGCGTCTGTCAGTTCCAGAATTATGTAGGGCTTGTCTCTTTCAATAAGTCGACTCATACCTTTCAAGACTAAAAATTCAGCTCCCTCAACATCTATTTTGACAAGTCTAATAGTTGGCAGTTCTGTCATTATAGAATCTATGGTAACACTTGGGACTTCAGCTTTTGTGGCAGCTTCTTCAAGGTGTCGCATAGAAGAAAGCCCTAGGTTATCGATTGAAGATGTATGAAAGTCTACGACACCGCATCTGTCCGAAACTGCCTTCTCATGCAAAACTATATTGCCGGCAGAATTAAGCCTTACATTGGTTTCAAGCAATTGCATTATTTGTGGCGAAGCTTCAAAAGCAAAGACCTTGCCTCCGATTCCGACCAACTCGGAGGCAAGTAGAGTAAAGTATCCAATATTTGCACCTATATCCAAAACGCAGTCCCCCGGATGAATAAGTGATGAAAATAAATTAGTGCAATCTTGCTCATAAACACCTTCTATAAAAATATGTCTGCCGACAAATTCATATGGGTTAACAATCATTATAAAACCCTCAGTGGTTTTCACTATAATCGGCCCAATTTTTGCCAGTAGCGAGTCCTTACTTTTCAGCCATTTCATCAGCCGCCATCGGCCGCGAAAGGAGTGAACGGTTCTTGTACCCCAGCATAAGAATCTGAGCAGAGTGCATGAGAGATTGTCAATTATTCCTAGACCATTTTCATTAACATGTTTCATTCTATTATCTTTAATAGTAATACCTTTATATTTGCAATGCCGTAGCAAATAACTTTTACAGCTGCTTCATTCTGTTGATTTGTTTATCTCAAGCATTTTTCGTTTTATTATAATGCCAATACACAATCCCCCCACTATTTCATTAACAATCAAAGCCAAAGCCGAACCTATAACTCCAATTTTAGGCAAGAGCAAAAGATTGATACCTATAACTACAATCATCTGCATAAAATTAATCCACCAGTAGATGCGAACGAATCCGAGACTGTACCCGATAAGACCGATGGGAGATATCAGGATAGCAAGGCAATATCTTAGACAGAGAATCTGTCCCAATAAAATCGCATCAGCGTAAGCCCTTCCAAAAATGTAAGGTGTCAATATTGGGGCCAGAATCGCATAAATAATACCGCCAATAAATACTATTGAGCTAAGTCGAAATGTCTTTTTAAGCAATCCCACAGCTTTTTTATAAGATATTAGAGCAGACGCACGAGGCCAAAGCGCGGTATTCATCGCACCCAGCAACATTGCTAGTGGCATAGTAAATTTAGTGGCAACGCTATACAAACCGATCTGGCTTTTATCGATATATACGCCCATTAACCATATGTCAGCCCGCAGCGTCAGTTGCACCACAATAGCGGAAAGGATCATATAAATAGCAAAAGTATGAATGCCTGAATCACCGATGGCCTCGGTATCATTGGAGTATTTCATAGGCATTTGGAAGATATATTTAATTTTTGATTTAACCAGTAAGCGCAACTCCTGAATATTGAAGATAGCTGGTTTCGGGACTAAAGAGAGGAATATTAATGAGGCTATCCCCGATGCTAGAATGCTCACGATAATTATCAATTCAAGAGACCATTTATTTAGTAGCGCGATTACGAGTATTCCCGCAAAGGATAGCAGTGTCTGGCCCACTGATACAGTGGCATTCATTTTAAAACGCTTCAATGACTGAAAGTATATTATCGGGACAGAAGAAACTGCTCCAAAAATCCCGATAAAAAGGCTTAGTCTCAAAAGATGTATCATGTTTCCTGCATTCCATATTCTCTGCGCTACAACAGGAATCGCAAGAAAAATAACCGCTGTCACCATGAACAAGAGAAGCATACGGAGTCGAAAAGCCCATCGCAGGACAGCGAACTGTCGCGCTGTATCTCCCAGAGAAGCAGACTGTGATGCAAAACGGATAGCTGTACCGCCAATCCCTAAATCAGATAGGACAGCCGCCAACCCTGAGACGCTCGATATAAGCGCGTATTTTCCCATTCCTGTTGGTCCTAACCCGCGCGCAATCAAGGCAGTTGTGATAATCCCAGCCAGCAAAGTTACTGCTTGAGGGATAAGCGAAACAACTGTGTCTTCAATTCCTTTGCGCGAGCCAGAAAAACTCTCTGCAAACCATTCGAAAAGATTCGTTAAATATGAATTAAAACTTTTTGACATTCCGATATCGATGGGATGTGTTGCGGTGTGGAATTCTTGCGACTATTCTTATTTAAGCGAAAAAGGGACGGTTCTTTCTATCTCTGAAGAGTGATGCTCACTTCACCCGAACTTGTTAATTTTCGTGCGGATGCCTTAAGAAATTCTATTCACTGCCCCGAAAATTTTTTCTAACTGTTTGCTTCAACTCCATAATACATCTTATACCATTCCACGAACTTCTCAATACCATCTTCAATGGTGGTAGACGGCTTAAATCCTACGTCCTTCATCAAATCATCAACATCCGCATAAGTGGCCGGCACGTCCCCCGCCTGTATAGGCAAAAAATTCTTTTCCGCTTTTTTCCCAAGACACTTCTCAATCGCCTCAATGAATCTCATAAGTTCAACAGGGTTGTTATTTCCTATATTGTAAAGCTTATACGGAGCATAACTCGTGGCTGTATCAGGATTGTCTCCGTTCCAGTCCGGATTTGGTTCAGGGATTTTTTCCATTACCCTCACCACACCTTCGACAATATCATCTATATAAGTAAAGTCGCGCTGCATTTTTCCATAATTGAAAACATCGATTGGCTTGTTTTCAAGAATTGCCTTTGTAAAGAGAAATAAAGCCATATCAGGTCTGCCCCACGGTCCATAGACCGTAAAGAATCTGAGGCCCGTACAGGGAATCTTATAAAGGCTTGCATAGGTATGCGCCATAAGTTCATTCGCCTTTTTTGTCGCAGCGTAGAGAGATACCGGATGGTCCACATTATGATGGGCCGAAAAAGGCATCTTGGTATTTGATCCATAGACGGAGCTTGACGAGGCAAAGACAAGGTGTCTCACCTTATTATGTCTGCATCCCTCGATGACGTTGAGAAAGCCGGTAATGTTGCTGTCTATGTATATATAAGGATTGACAAGCGAATATCTGACGCCCGCCTGCGCTGCGAGATTGACCACGATATCGAACTTCTCTTCCTTGAACAGTCCGGAGATACCGTCCCTGTCGGCGAGATCAAGTCTTACCGGCTTGAAGCTCCTCTCCGCAGTCAGCTGATTGAGCCTGCTCAGCTTCAGGTTCACGTCATAATAGTCGTTCAGATTGTCTAACCCTACCACTTCGTCGCCACGCTCAAGAAGCCGCCTACAGAGATGAAAGCCGATGAATCCGGCAGCACCGGTGACCAAGATCTTATTCTTATTGGGCTTTTCTGACACTTTGCACCTCACGCTTCACGATTTACGGCAGCTCTTACCGCACTAACAATAATAGTATCCCTACAACAAACGCTGCAATGGCTGCGATGATTATTTCTGATTGCTGAGACCATACAACTGAGAGGCGGCTTCTCAGGTCACTCTCTTGTAACTTCTCCATCAGTTTCTGAGATGTTTTCTGCATATCCCGGGGATTGAGTTTCATGGACTATTCTCTATGCTCAATGTTCTCGTTTCAGTGTTCTCTTTAACCAATAGTCCTGCTTCTTTCCAGGCATCAATATCTTCAAAGTTCTCAAGCTTCATTCTTTATCAACTTTGAACTCAGAACGTTGAACCTTGAACTATTTTCCTGATATGTACCATTCATATGTTCTTTTTATGCCCTCTTTCAGGCTGATCTTCGGCTGCCAGCCGAAGGATTTAATTTTCGAAACGTCCAGAAGCTTTCTCCGGGTCCCGTCAGGTTTCGACGCATCCCAAAATATCTCACCACGAAACCCGACAACCTCCCTCACAAGCTTTGCAAGTTCCTTTATTGTCAGATCTTCACCAGTACCGATATTTACAAAATTATCGATAACTCGTGATCCGTGAATCGTCATTTGTGCTGCATCATAGTTTTCCATAAGGAATACACCGGCATCGGCCAATTCATCGACATAAAGGAACTCCCTATAGGGTTCTCCTGTGCCCCAGAGTTCAACAAACGCCCGCGAAGCACAAGACGTAGAGCGTGATGGGTGACGAGCTGGTGATGAGCGATGGGTAACGGGTACCGCATCAGGAGAAGATACGGTTTTCATTCCATAGGTTGCAAGTTTTTTTTCAATATCCACGTCGGTCATCTGTGAAACATCATGGCCGTCCAGTGGATATTTTTTCAGATCTTTCCTTATGGCCTCAAAGTCACCTTCATGCAGGCATTTCCCGAGATACATTTTCCGGATAAGAGCGGGAAGCACATGGGAGGTCTGCAGGTTGAAGTTGTCACCGATACCGTATAAGTTTGTCGGCATCACTGATATGAAGTTTGTTCCGTACTGCTCATTGTAATATCTGCAAAGTTTTATTGCCGCTATCTTCGCTATGGCATAAGGCTCGTTGGTAGGCTCAAGGAGCCCTGTAAGTAAATAGTCCTCCTTCATGGGCTGAGGCGCCGATTTCGGGTAGATACAGGATGAGCCGAGATTGAGGAGTTTTTTCACTCCGTACCTGTAAGCGGAATGTATTACATTGGCAGCTATCATGATGTTGTCATAAATAAACTCGGCCTTATAAGTACTGTTTGCAAGTATCCCGCCCACCTTTGCCGCCGCAAGGAAGACATAGTCGGGTCTTTCCTTATCAAAGAATCTCTCCGTATCCGCCTGCCTTTTCAGGTCAAGTTCTCCGGATGTTCTCGTAATAAGATTGGTGTAGTTCTTGTCCTTCAGCTTCCTCAGAATCGCTGAACCGACCAGTCCACGATGACCGGCAATATATATCTTATCGTTGTAATTCATGGAAAAATCGAGGTCAAGGTTATCGAAGTTTTTCCTTAACCTTAGCCTGCCTCACTTCAGCACCTTTCCCTTATCTTCTCGTATTTTGCAAAATCGTGTTTGGTATAGGTAAAGCCTTTTTTCTCGCAGATTTTTATGCCTTCTCCGACAGGGGGGAGGTCAATGAGTTTCATGTCATAGTCAACCATGATCTTTACGAGTTCATCAAATGTCGTCCTTGGCTCCCATCCGAGTTTCTCTCTGGCCTTCGTTATGTCTGCCTTCAGAAAATCCACTTCCGTAGGCCGGAAATATTTCGGATCTATCTCGATCAAAGTGTCTCCGACACTTAAGGTTGAGGTTAAGGCTGAGGTCAAGGACCTGATGATACCTTTTCTCCCGACGCCCTCGCCTTTCCACTCGATCTCGATGCCGACATAATTGAAGGCCTGGTCAAGAAACTCCTTCACGGAATGACTCTCCCCCGTCCCAACGACGTAATCTTCCGGTCGGTCCTGTTGGAGCATGAGCCACATCATCTCGACATATTCCGGCGCAAACCCCCAGTCCCTCTTCGACTCGATGTTGCCGAGATAAAGCCGCCTCTGTTTTCCCGCCAGCATATTCGCGAGTGCGCGAGTAATTTTCCTTGTCACAAAAGTCTCACCACGGCGGGGTGACTCATGGTTAAAGAGTATGCCGTTACATGCGAACATCTTGTAACCTTCGCGGTAATTTACCGTCATCCAATAAGCGTATATCTTGGCTGCAGCATAAGGGCTGCGGGGATAAAACGGTGTATTTTCGTTCTGAGGCGGGGGAGATGCGCCGAACAGTTCGGAGGAAGAAGCCTGATAGAACCTCGCCTTTAACCCGCTTCTTCTGATCGAATCCAGCAGCCGAGTTGTGCCGAGAGCGGTTATGTCTCCCGTATATTCCGGCATGTCGAAGCTGACCTTGACGTGGCTCTGGGCGCCGAGATGGTAAATCTCTTCCGGCCTGATATTATAGATAAGGTTTGAGAGTTGCCCTGAGTCTGAGAGATCACCATAGTGCAAAAACAATCGCGTCCCGGGAATATGGGGGTCTGTATAAATGTGGTCTATCCTGCCGGTGTTGAAGGCACTCGACCTGCGGACTAACCCATGCACTTCATAATGTTTTGATAAAAGCAGTTCCGCAAGATAAGAACCGTCCTGTCCCGTTATACCGGTAATCAATGCACGCTTCATATTAACCATCCTTTAAAAAATCGTTCAATGTTCTGTGTTTCCTGTCCGGTGTTCAGTCAACCCATCTTTCTATTCAAGAAACGTTGAACTATTAGGCGCTGTTCCTGCCGTAGATGTCATCCACCCTCACGATATCATCTTCACCGACATACTCTCCGTTCTGGACCTCGATTATTTCAAGGGGAACCTTGCCGGGATTTTCAAGCCTGTGGAGGGTTGATTTCGGAACATAAACCGATTCATTCTCATGAATGACCACTTCTTTATCGCCTATGGTCACTTTTGCAGCCCCTTTCACAACCACCCAATGCTCTGACCTGTGATAATGCATCTGAAGGCTCAGCCTTGCCGTAGGATTTACAACTATCCTTTTGATTTTGTATCGTTCGCTTTCTTCAAGAATTGTGTAACTGCCCCAGGGCCGGTATGTTGTTGTATGTTCTGAAGCCTCTTTTCTATTTTCTTCCGTCAGCCTGTTCACTATCTCTCTGACCTTTTGTGTTTCACCCTTCTTCGCGATTAAGACCGCATCATCCGTGTCAATGATCAGACAATCCTCCAATCCTATAGTAGAGACCAGTCTTTTATTGCTCATGATAAGGGTGTCCTTCGTGTCTATCCCGATAATATCTCCCATTTTGACATTCCCCATTTCATCTTTATCCGCTACGTCATAGAGCGAATCCCATGAACCTATGTCATTCCAGTATATATCGAGAGGAAGGACTACGATCCTGTCCGATCTTTCAGCCACAGCATAATCTATGGAAATGTTCGGCATCTTGTTGAAGTTTGACGTCATCTCATCAAGACTCATTTCGAGCATCTCCCGTATCTCAGGCGCATGCCTTCCGAATTCCTCCGTCATAGCGCCGATAGTAAAAGCAAACATGCCCGAGTTCCAATAATAATTGCCTTCTTTTATATATTGCCCGGCAGTATCTGTATCGGGTTTTTCCGTAAACTTCTCAACTTTAAAGTATGACCCGCCCCTTGCGCTTTGCGCTTTACTCTGTGCCTTGATATACCCGTAGCCGGTCTCGGGTCTTGTCGGTTTTATGCCGAACGTTACGATGTAATTATTGTGCGCTATTTCTTCTGCCAGTTTAATATATTCGGCAAACCTTTCCGCGGGCTTAATGATGTGGTCCGCAGGAGAAATGAATATTACCTCATCTTCCCGGCACCCGAGTTTTTCCATGCAGTATTTCATTCCAAGGGCTATCGCCGGCGCAGTATTTCTGCCGACAGGCTCGAGGATTATGTTATGCGAAGATGAAGGGTTCCCGGACAGAGAATTCATGTCGGATACGACATGAAATTTATACTCATTGTTGGTCATTACGACGATGTCGCCGGCAGAAAAAACCCGCAACAGCCTTTCTACGGTATCCTGCAGAAGTGATCCTTTGTTCCCGAGCTTCAGGAATTGCTTCGGGTAATTCTTTCTGCTAAGAGGCCAGAGCCTCGTTCCGGAACCACCCGCAAGTACGAGCGCCTTCATATATTATCCTGCCCCTTTCATAGTTTCTTCCAATTCTCCCTCAAGAAAAGATCTGTATCTATTGAGCGCATCTTCGTCTTCTGCCTCGAATCGCATCACGATCACCGGCTGGGTATTGCTCGACCGCACGAGCCCCCATCCTTTTTCGAAAACGACCCTTGCGCCATCTATATCATATATCTTTTTTATCGGAATAGGACCGTTTCCCGATAAGGCATACTCCTTACAGCGGTCCACCAATTTTTCAACAACAGCCTTCTTTTGATCGTCCCGGCAGTCCACGCGTAGCTCCGGGGTATAAAACATGCGCGGAATGTCCGCGAGGAGTTCGTGTATCCCCTGTCCGGATGTCTTCATAATCTCGACGAGTCTGAATGTGGTATATAATGCGTCGTCAAAACCGAAGTAATCGTCGGCAATAAAGATGTGGCCGCTGAATTCACCCGCGAGGATTGCGTTCTCCTTCCTCATCTTGTCCTTCACAAGGGAGTGCCCTGTCTTCCACATAATGGGCGTGCCGCCATGTTTCTCTATATCATCAAACATCAATTGAGAGCATTTCACATCTCCGATGATGACCCCTCCGGACCTTTTCTCCAGCATATCCCTTGAGAGGACAATCATTATCTGATCGCCCCATATAATATTTCCTGAAGTGTCTACAACTCCTATCCGGTCTGCATCTCCGTCGTAGCCGACACCCATATCGGCCTTTTTCTCTTTTGTTACTTCGATTAAATCCTTGATATATTCGACCACGGTCGGGTCGGGATGATGGTTCGGAAATCTTCCATCGGGTTCACAATAAAGGCGGATAACCTCACATCCCATCGACTCAAGGAGCTCAGGTGCAATAATTCCCGCAGTGCCGTTACCGGCATCAACAACCACCTTCAATCTTCTGTAACTCCCATCTGATAAATAGGAGAACCTCTTGACCATAAAGTCTCTATACGCTGTTACGATATCATAATGTTCAATGTGACCGTTAACGGGACTTTCATTCCACGCATTTTTCTTTATTATCTCCTTGATCTTTTGGATCTCTGCTCCGAAGATTGTTTCCTTACCGATGCTTAACTTAAAACCGTTATATTCAGGAGGGTTATGGCTTCCCGTCACCATAATACCGCCGTCAAGCGCGAGATGATGGAGAGAAAAATACTGAAGCGGGGTAGGACAGAGCCCGATGTCATACACATGCATTCCGGTCGATACGATTCCCCCTATAATGTTTGCTGCAAGAACGTCAGAACTCAGTCTGGCATCTCTTCCGACACTAACCCGTTCCGCGCCTGCATTTGCCTCTTTCAAAAGTGAAACGAACGCCTTCCCCAGGGAAAAGGCAAAATCTTCATCGAAATCTTTTCCGACGATTCCGCGTATATCATATTCTCTGAAAATTTTATCGTTCACCTTATCTTGCTTTTCATCCAGCCCATGTTTTCCACATACCAATTCACAGTCTTTTCAATACCTTCCGAAAAAGAGGTTTTGGCTTTCCAGCGGAGTTGTTCTCTCATCCTATCCGAATTTAAAGAATATCTGAAGTCATGCCCCAGCCGGTCTTTAACAAATTCCATTAAATCCTCCGGTTTTCCCAATATCTGCAGGATCGCTCTTACGACATCGACGTTTCTCTTTTCTGCTCCGCTGCCGATATTATATATTTCACTTATACCGCCCTTTTCCAGTATTTCGAAGACCCCCTCCACACAGTCAGAGACAAACAGCCATTCCCTGATGTTCTCGCCCTTCCCATAAACAGGGACCTTTTCATTATTCCACGCCTTCATGATGACAACGGGAATGAGTTTTTCGGGATACTGCCAGGGGCCGTAGTTGTTGGAAGGTCTTACGGTTATCACCGGCAAGCCGTATGTCCTGTAATACGCCCTTCCGAGCATGTCGGCAGACGCCTTGCTCACGGAATAAGGAGAACTCGGGTTTAAAGGCGTTGTCTCATAAAACTGTCCGTCTTCCCTCAGATCACCGTAGACCTCATCGGTCGATACGTTGATAAATTTTTGGATGCCTGAATTTTTTGCTGCATCAAGCATGACCTGCGTTCCTTTGATATTTGTATCAAGAAAAGGGCTCGCATCCGCGATGCTCCTGTCGACGTGGCTCTCTGCAGCCCAATGGATCACGGCATCGGGTTCCTCTGCTCTGAACACCTTTTCGACTGCTTCTCTGTCTGATATATCAATCTGATAAAAAGCTATCTTCCCGCTTGCTTCTTTTAATCTCTCTAAATCACCGGCATAACTGAGTTTATCGAGAACCGCAACTTCGTATCCCCTTTTTAATGACTGTCTGACAAATTCACTCCCGATAAACCCCGCGCCTCCTGTAATCAAGAGTCTTCTCATCAGATTTCCTCTCTTTCGAACATTATTTCCACATAATTCGCTACGCCCACCTTCCAGTCAGGGATATGAACGTCCAACGCTTTCGAAAGCTTGAGATTAGACATTGCAGAAAAGTAAGGTCTCAGTGCTGGTGAAGGGAAATAATCGGAACCGACAGGCAATAACAAATTGTGCAGCCCAAGTCTTTCCACGAAAAATCGCGCAACCTCATACCTTGATGCATACCCGCTGTTCGTGAGATGATAAAGGCCTCTCAACCCTCTATTGATTGCGAGCATCGTTAGACTCACAATATCTCTTGTGTAGGTAGGCACGGAGATCTGGTCATAGACGACTTTCAGAGTCCTGTTCTTCCTTGTCCACTCCAATAATTTATAAAGAAAGTTCTGTTTTCCTTCCCCGAATACCCAACTGACCCTGAACAGCAAAAAATTCTCCATCTCTTCCTTCAAGAAATTCTCACCCAACAATTTACTTTTTCCGTAACTGTTGACCGGCGCCGGCTCATCCTCTTCCGTATAAAAATCTTCCTTCTTGCCGTCGAAAACGTAATCGCTGCTAAAGTGCACCATGAGGGCATTACTCCTTTTGCAAGCAAACGCCAGGTTTCTTACCCCAAGTCCGTTCACTTTAAAGGCCGTGTCAAAATCATCTTCAGCCGGGTCCACAAAATTGTAGGCAGCGCAGTTCAGAACAATATCGGGGGTGACCCGGGAAAAAGCCCTTGTGACGCTGTCCGGGTCGGATATATCAAGACTGTCTTTATCAAGAGCCACAATCTCATAGCCATAATTCTCCAACGACCTCTGAAATTCTTTTGCGAGCTGGCCCTTTGAACCGGTGATAAGGATTTTCATTTGAACCTTTCAGACGCTATTGCGATCTTCTGGTAGCCTACTCAAAATTGTTATCGGCGTCCCTCAACAAAGGATGCTTCCCATCTTTTTCGGAGAGGACAGGGGCTTTCATCGGCCAATGGACATTTATGTCGGGGTCATTCCAGAGAATCCCACGTTCGCTTTCCGGAGAATATTCCCCGGTACATTTATACATCACATCCGCAGATTCGCTCAGTACGATAAACCCATGGGCAAATCCGGGCGGAACGTACAGCATAAGACCATCCTCATCGGACAACTCGGCACTGACCCAGTGTTTGTAGTCCGGGGAATTTTTCCTGATATCCACGGCCACGTCAAAAATCTTCCCTCTCAGGCACTGGACTAATTTCCCTTGTGCATGAGGGTCTTTCTGGTAGTGAAGCCCCCTCAACACGCCCCTTGAAGATCTTGAAAAATTGTCCTGGACAAAGTGCTCTCCGATGCCGCTTCTCATAAAGTCCGAATATTTATAGTTCTCCATGAAGAACCCTCTTGCATCCCTAAAAATCTTAGGTCCAATAAGGATTATCTCCGGGATTTCGAGATGTCTAAAATGAAAAGGCATGTTTTAAAAGCTGAAATAGGGAGAAAGCAACACGAAGCACGTCGACCTACTATCTGCCTTCCCGGATTTTTCAAAATTTGTGCATACTACGGAGTACATAGTGCCTACTTAATCTCCAACCGCAACCTGTCTCATCGTATCAGCCTCAAAAGATATTTCCCGTATTCATTATGATTCAGATGCTGGGCGAGTCTCGATAGTTGGTCTTTATCGATATAACCCAATTTGTATGCAATCTCTTCGATACAGGCTATCTTCAGACCCTGCCTTTTCTCAATTGTTGAAATGAATTCCCCGGCCTCCAGGAGGCTTTCATGGGTCCCTGTATCAAGCCATGCATACCCCCTCCCCATCAATTCGACCCTAAGATTCTCTTTCTTGAGATATTCCCTGTTTACATCCGTTATTTCGAGTTCACCCCTCTTTGAAGGTCTTATGTTCTTTGAGATTCCTAACTACTTCATTGTCATAAAAGTACAGGCCGGTTATCGCATACTTTGATTTCGGGACTTTCGGTTTTTCCTCTACGGACAGGACGTTGCCGTTCCTATCAAACTCAACGACGCCGTATCTTTCAGGATCATTGACGTAATATCCGAATATAGTCGCCCCACCTTGTGTCTTGACTTCATTCGTTGCCTTCTTCAGCAATTCCGTGAAGCCGTGACCGTAAAAAATATTGTCGCCCAACACAAGACAGACGGTATCATCACCGATAAATTTTTCACCCAGGATAAAAGCTTCCGCGATCCCACCCGGATGAGGCTGTTCTTTATAGGAAAAATTAAGTCCTAAATGAGACCCGTCGCTGAATATGTTTATGAAACGCGGCAAATCCTGGGGTGTAGAAATTATGAGGATATCCTTTATCCCGGAGAGCATCAGAACGGACAGAGGGTAATAGATCATCGGCTTATCGTAAATGGGCAATAATTGCTTACAGACGCCTATCGTTACCGGGTAAAGCCTTGTGCCACTTCCGCCTGCTAAGATTATGCCTTTCATTTCTGCTCTATTTTAGCTGTCAAGACAACGCGCTGGCAAGCCCAAAGAGGGCAGGCTACCGCCCTTCATGTCCGACTCGGGCATGTCCGGTGAATAAACTGTCATGCAACACGCTCTCAGACAAAAAATTAGAGAAAGATTAAGGATTTTCTTTCTTCGCTCAGCCTCAGCCTATCTTAATCTCACGCCACAGCAAGAAAACAGCCATCCAGCTCGATTCTGCAATTTAAGGCGGAGAGAAGTATGATTACCCGCTCGAAGCCCCTGATCTCTCTCTCGAATATCCCATAAAAATCTTTAAAGGGTCCTTCTCTTATAAGGACCCTGTCGCCTTGCTTGAAATTCTGAGGTTTGACAATAATGATATTGTCTTCTCCCATGCCTTCTTTTATCACATTTATAATTTCATTACGGACTGTGATAGGATTGTTTTTACCGACAATGTATCTCACTCCTCTCGTATAAGTTATGAGATGGGAATATCTGTCTTTTTCGAAATTGGCAAAAAGGTAACAGGGGAAAAAAGGCTCTATGACCTCATGAAATTTATTGTTCTTATATTTCTGTGATTTCAGTCTCGGATTAAGAACCTCAATCCCGATGTTCCGGAGCTGAAAAGCTACCGGGTCTTCTCTTCTGGGTTTTGTATATATCGCATACCACATCTAATTTATCTATTTTAATATATTTTCTTTATTGTTTTCTAAGGAAATCTGCGTACTTTTTCGAGATTCATCTCGGGTCATCGAACCGGCAATCGCATGCCGAAGATAACGTAAATGCGGTGAAAAATTAATATAAAACCCAGCCTCTCTTACCGATACCTATCGGCAATCAAACTCCTCAGGAGCCTTCATAACCTATGGTTACCCTTTCTCCTTCAAGAATAACCGGGACCTTCCGGACACCTCCCGAATGCCTTAACATTTCTTCTAACTTTTTGTTGTCCTCTTTAACATCGAAATACAACACATCGTCTCCATAAGCCGACCTGGCTTTTTCCGTATAAGGTCAACCTTCCTTGCCATAAATAATAGTTTTTTCTGCCACCACACACCTCCGATTTCCGGATTTACCGTGCAGACAAATACACACCGGGATTTGTCGTTATACAGCTCTTAATGACTTCTTCATTATGGCCCATCGCAATAAGCCTATTCGAAGATTCAGCAATCGTCAGGCTTCCACCCAGAAGATTGCCATATGTATCAGAGATGCCGCGCTCCTTACTGCCATCGGCCTTTGTCTCTTTGACTGTATCCGATATTATGATTATTTTATCAGGATTCTTCGTTCTGAATATGAGATCAAGCGTTTTTGGATGCAGGTGAAAGGGATCTGCAATGACCTCGATATATATGTCTCCATTTAAAAGTGCAAATCCCGCGATCCCGGGCTCCCTGTGATGAAAACCGCGCATGGCATTAAAAATATGGGTTATACCTTTAGCACCGGCATGAAAACCCGCATCCGCTTCCGCATAAGTCGCGTCAGAATGCCCCATACTGACGATGATTCCCTTATCAGACATTTTTTTAATCAACCCGACAGCTCCGCTCATTTCGGGTGCAACAGAAATTATCCTTACGAAACTTTCGAAACCCTCTATGAGTTCATCAAATGCATATTCTGCCGGTTCGATAAATGCCATCGCATTCAGAGCGCCGCATTTCGCAGGGTTCAGGAAAGGGCCCTCGAGATGAACACCGATGATTTTTGCAGGTTGAGTAATCCCTTCCCGGCCCTCTTTTTCAAATCCACCCTTACCCCCCATTTCTAAAGGGGGGATGGGCGGATTACCGGATGCTTGCGGCTGGAATTGAGACCTATTGACAGGATAATTTACCCTGATTCCTTGCTTTTCCATCGCCCGCTTAATGGTCTCCATATTCTCCCTCATCACCCTGATCGTAGAAGGATATATGGTGAGCAGGATTTCCGAGACCTCGTATGATCCATGGATTTCGGCTATTCGGAGAATGTGGTCCACATCGGTCGTCCTTGTGTCATAGCCGCCTATTCCATGGGTATGTGTATCGATAATCCTCATTATTGATTATCATAGCACAGCGGTCTTCGATCTCACATATTATCCGCCAAATTCGATCAAATTCGATGACTTGCAAGTAACAGATGTCAAAAAAACACTATTAGGGTTATTATAATTCTGTGTATGAGAAGCATATTATTTTAGGTGAATTTTCCCACGAACAGTTGGACGGCATCATACGGGAATCTTCTCAGATGAGAGACCCCGGCGAGAGAATAGACTTTCTTTCAAAACAGTTCCTCGATATCGATTATGCTGAATCGACCCTCATCGGCGTTAAGCTTACCCCCGAGGTTTTCGTTATAAATCTCACCGGAGTCGATTGCTTGACCTTTATCGAATACGTAGAAGCAATGCGCCTTTCTGATTCTTACGCTGATTTTGAGTCGAATTTAAAGAGGGTGAGATATAGATCGGGATTCGTCAACTTTATGAACAGAAATCATTTCTTCACCGATTGGAAAGAATTTAATGCAGACTTTGTTGATGATGTTACGGATGAAACAGGCGGTCAGAAGATAATGAAGGCACAAAAAACACTCAATAAGAAAGAAGACGGGACAGATTTCCTCCCGGGCATTCGACCTGTACGGCGTGAGATGCAATATATTCCGTCAGAAGCGGTCGATAGTACGGTCTGCAATAAACTTAGGACCGGCGATTATATCGGGATATATTCACGATTAACAGGTCTGGACGTTTCTCATGTCGGAATCACAATCAGAGATGGAGATGCCCTTTTTTTGAGACATGCCTCCTCTCAAAAGGAATATCGAAAAGTTGTTGATCAGGATTTGAAACTTTATATCGCGGACAAGCCGGGTATCATTGTGTTTAGGCCTAAAGCTTTCGTAAAAGCCGCTTGAGTTAATTTTCAATTACCCGCTTCACTTTTCAACTCTAAAATTTCATTACGCAGCAGCCAGAGAAGCAATAAGCCCGGAAATGCAGTAAGGAATGTCACAAAAAAGAAACTTGCCCAGCCTATTGATTCTACGAGGAAGCCGGATGTGGGAGATATAAAAATCCTTCCGAGTGCTGCGAGCGATGATAGAAGAGCATACTGTGTTGCGGTGTAGCGGTGGTTACACATCGCCATAAGAAGTGAGACAAAGGCTGCAGTACCCATACCACTTGCAAGGTTTTCGAAGGCAACGGCAAAAACAAGCATCCCGTAACTCTTCCCCGTCCATGCGAGAACCATGAATGAAAGATTGGATACTGCCTGCAGAACTCCAAATACCATCAGAGAGCGGAAGAGTTTAAGCTTTACCATCAAAGTGCCGCCGAAGATCGCGCCTATGATCACTGATATGAAACCGAGTCCTTTGTTAATAGTGCCAACCTCGCTTGCGGAAAAACCAACCCCTCGAATAAGAAACGCTGTCGTCAAAGCCCCCGCAAAAGCATCTCCCAATTTATAGAGCACAATCAACAGCAATAGCTGCAGCGCAAAATTTCTTGAGAAATAGTCTTTCATCGGGCCGAATATCGCTTCTTTCATGCTGTTTGGCGGGATAATTTTTCCATCAGGCTCAGGCCCCAAGAGCGTTGAGATTATGCCCATCCCCATAACACAGGCCATTAATAAATATGTACTGCGCCAGCCGATATGATCAGACAGGATGAGTGCAAGCGCGCCCGAAACAAGCCATGCAATACGATAACCCATAACAGATACGGCAGCCCCAACTCCGCGCTCCTGCTCATGTAAAACATCGGTACGGTATGCGTCAATCACAATGTCCTGGGACGCGGAGGCAAAAGCTACCATCAAGGCAAGCCCCGCTAACAACAAAGGTCCCTCCCGCGGGGAACTGAAGGCCATTGCCGAAATGCCGATAACAAGGATGAGCTGGGTTATGACTATCCACCCCCTTCTTCTCCCGAGCCATGGCGGGACAAAACGGTCCATGAGCGGCGCCCACAAGAACTTCAGCGTATACGGCATCCCTACCAGCGCAAATATGCCGATAGTCCGCAAATCCACCCCTGATACTGTCATCCAAGCCTGCAGGGTAGCGCCGGTCAAAGCTAAAGGAAGCCCCGAGGAAAAACCAAGGAATGTTATAATGGCAATGCTCCGGCTGCGGAATACCCGGAGATAGGGTGTTATATCAAATTTCAAGATTCTTTTTCCGGTAATATTATTTCCCAATATTTTCGTCCCGAAAATACCCCCTCAACCTAACCTCTCCCACCAGGGGCGAGGGGACTGTCTCTTCTACATCCTCTCCTTTGACGGGAGGGGGCCGGGGAGGGTGTTATTATGTTCGCATCCCTTTGTACCGCTAAATCTGCATGAGAGTTTGGATATTATTATACAACCCTTCAAATCTTGTTTTCAGAATTCTCAATTTTTATATAATAATAGGAGGATATGAAGATGACAAAACTTTCTTACACCCCCTTTAAAGGACTGAGGAAAGTTCTCGAAGGCAACCAATTTACTTTCGCCAAGAAGGATATTGTCGAGATCAGAACGGATGAGGAGATATTCCTGGATGCGATGTCTGATGTAAGAGAGATCAGGGAATTCAGGCAAATTCCTCCTAAACAGCCTCCGAAGATCGTGTTTCCGCCCGAGCGCAGAGACGAGTCTCTTGAGGACCTCAAGCGCGTTGTAACAGGTGAAACAAAAATCAGGATTTCGGACACGGGGGAATATATCGAGTGGATCAGTCCGGATATAAGAAAGGACATCCTCAAGAAACTGCATCGGGGCGATTTTTCTGTCCAGGATTATATCGATCTTCACGGAATGACCCTCGGCGTGGCGGAAGAAGCCCTCTCTTCGTTCTTTAGAGAAGCTGTAAGAAAACGACTGTTCTGCATTAAAGTGATACACGGGAGAGGGCTCAGATCACCAAACGGCCCTGTCCTTAAAGAGGCACTGGAGAAATTATTACAGGGGCAGTTCAGAAAATGGACACTCGCTTACTCCACCGCCAAGGACTGTGACGGTGGATTAGGTGCGACATACATCATCCTCAAGTCGAGGTAAAGTTGAATGAATGGCAAAGCAGAGGTCGTGAAAAGGGTAGCGTGCAATGACAATGCACCGGTTTAAAATTAAGATCTATTACGAAGACACCGACGCGGGCGGAGTGGTCTATTATGCAAACTATCTCCGTTATATGGAGCGGGCAAGGACAGAGTTCCTCCTGGAGAAAGGAATCGATGTCGCAGAGTATCACAATAAAGGTTACCTGTTTGCGGTAGTGCATGTTGATATTGGTTACAAGAAACCGGCGAGGCTCGGAGAAATTATTGAAGTGGCCACCGAGGTAATAGAAATAAGTCATGCCACCATTACACTGCGACAATACGTTCTTAGAGAAGATACTCCCCTCGTGGAGGCAATGGTTAAACTGGCCTGCATCAACAAAGACGGGAGACCTCAGCGATTGCCCGAAGAATTTAAAGCGTTATATGCAGATCAAAGTTTGTAAATTCTCACTATGCCCGCTTGTCCGACATCGCCCTCAACTGAGTACCGATATTCATGGAACAAGCTTATTACCCACAAATTTGTCATAAGATGTTCCGTTATGCAGGAAGTGCTGAACTCTGATTCTTCCTTACACATCGCCAGGTATAAAACGATCTGATCAGACATGTGCGGATCCAGTGCTGCCCCAGTGGAATAATAGTCAAGAAACCCTTTTGCGGCCTCGGCGCCTACAACCTCGGCTTTCTTTCCCCTCTCACCGAGAGATGTAAAGCCTGCCATGGAATTTTCGGATTCCGACCGGAGGAAAACAAACGTTCCCTGTCCGGGGGTTGATACGTTCTGCAGTTCAATTTCAACAGGACACTTAAGATCTCTTATTTCGGAATATACCTTATCCAATAGCGCACTCCGCTGCCTTTCCGCTATCGACAAAGGAAGATTGCCGACTCCGGAATATCCTTTCAGCTTCAGGATCTTCCCTCGTCGCGAGCCTTCAAAGGCCTGATATTTTTCGGAAGAAAAATTTCCGCCCTGACCTTCCCGCCACCTTTTGGATAAAATCCATGAGACTCTATTGAAAGCTCTATTCTTATGCCGATCATCTGTTAAGACTGGGGCAAAAACCCCGCCGAGATAATGAAATGAAGGGCTGAACGGGACATGGGTGCCTCCCTTCAGGGTAATGGTAGTCTTTTCTTTTGGTAGTCCCCCCTTCCCCCTCTTTAATAAAGGGGAGATGAAGGGTCATGGAATATATTTGAAAAAACAACAGCAGGGATCAGTGTCTGAAGGACCAGTGAAGTGGAACCCGGCCGTCCCGATATCAAAGAAAAAATCTCCGCTTTTTACTTCACCGGGGGAAAATGAAATGCTCCGTCGATCCCATCCTGTCACCGATCACCTCCGCACCGGAAATCAGCTGAGCCGCCCTGACAGCTGTAAGGTGCTGAGGCATAAGTCCCGGCTTCTTCCGGCCCTTTCTGATATTGAATATCCTGAAGGATTTCGGAAAAGGCAGGAAAGACTCAGATGCAGTCCGCAGAATCTGTCCGCCGCCCTCTCTATAACTTCCATCTATTTCGATCATGATATGTTTACTCTATCAAACTTCATGGCCCTATTCTACATCTCAAACTTAAGCTCACAAAGATACGGGGTATTTCCGGAACAACCCCGGGACAAAAATAAATAATAGAATACTCTCAAAAATATTGCTAAAATTATGATAAATCAACAACAAGACGTTGCTGAAAAAATAGTTCAAAGGAGGATATAGATTTCATGGAATTAGGAAATTTTATTGCCATCGGTAAGGAAGGAGTAGCAATAAAAGATCTTTAACGGACCTGAAAGACGCGATGGATAACATCATTTACGAGGCTGTATTTTCAGAGGGCGAGAAGAAAAATGCCCTTCTGATGCTCATAAAGGAAATAGCAAAAGCAGCGGGTGCAATACCGTCATCCATCCAGTCCCTTTACGAAGAGATGGGCAGGGCATATCCCGGATTTACTGTTCCCGCAATGAATATCAGGGGACTTACCTATGACGCTGCACGGGTTGTTTTTAAAAAAGCTATGGAGATGAATGTGGGACCGTTTATTTTTGAGATAGCCCGCTCCGAGATCGGATATACGAAACAGAGACCGCTGGAATACGCTTCGGTAGTGCTTGCTGCAGCGGTTAAAGAAGGATATCAGGGACCGGTATTTATTCAGGGCGATCATTTTCAGCTCGTCAGGAAAAACTATCTGAGCCGACCCGAAGCCTGAAACCGACTATATAAGGGGCTTATGAAAGAAGCGATCGAGGCTGAATTTTATAACATCGATATCGATTCATCCACTCTCGTGGACCTGGAAAAAGAAACAATCAAGGAACAACAGAGGCCGAACTTTGAGAAGACGGCAGAACTCGCTGCTTTCATAAGAGAAATCCAGCCTGCCGGCATAGAGATATCAATCGGCGGAGAGATAGGAGAAATCGGCAAGAAAAACAGCACGCCGGATGAACTCAGGGCATATCTCGATGGATTCAGGGAGACCTTTAAAGAAGGCAAAGGTTTAAGCAAACTCAGTGTCCAGACCGGCACAAGCCATGGCGGAGTTGTTCTGCCCGATGGGACACTCGCAAAAGTAAAAATAGATTTTGACACGCTAAGGATCCTTTCGGATCTTGCAAGAAAAGAATACAGACTTTCAGGATGTGTCCAGCATGGCGCATCAACTCTCCCGGAGGAAGCATTTCATATGTTCCCCGAGACAGGCACATCCGAGGTTCACCTGGCAACGGGTTTCCAGAATATCATGTATGACAACAAGGCCCTGCCTCCGGAATTCAGGGAGGAAGTTTATGCCTTTATAAAGCAGGAGTATGCAAAGGAACGGAAGGAAGGCCAGACAGAAGAGCAGTTTATTTACAGCACCAGGAAGAAGGGTTTTGGACCGTTGAAAAAGAAATGGTGGGATCTGCCTTCCGGTGTAAAAGAACCTATCTTGAAGGAACTTGGAGGCCAAATTCGAATTATTGTTTAATAAACTGAAGGTTACCGATACTGTCGATATCGTAAAAAAGACGATAAAACCTGTAGTGGTGAAAAAGGAAATCAATTCGGATTTCTGAATATCTAATGGCTAAAGATAAAGTCACCATTTCATTCGTTTGCGGAAGACTCCTGTTGTCCCCCTTTGGAAAATGGGGCTGAAGGGGGATTTTGAGAATATACGGTTTTACTTATTCTCAAAAAATCTCCCCTAACCCCTCTTTGCCAAAGAGGGGAATGTTATTTTAAGGTCGGTGGCAGTTAAATCACAATAGAGATATATGAAACATTTTAAATGGCAGATTCTTTTTGGAATATCTCTAATTACGTTATCAGCTATCGTTTATCTTGTCCAAATCGTAATTTTTAAAAATCCTCGACATACGTTCTTTTATTTGTTCCAGGATCTTGCTTTTGTCCCTATTTCAGTCTTAATGGTTACCCTGATTATTGACCAGGTGCTGAGGATAAGAGAAAAACGCGCACTGCTGAAAAAAATGAATATGGTTATCGGTGCATTCTTCAGTGAAGTTGGGACGAGTCTCCTGAGATCTCTCCCGGATTTTGATCTTCATCATGAAAAAATCAGAGGAAATCTTATTGTCACAAGTGAATGGTCTGTCCAGGATTTCTCCCGTGTGAAAAAACGTTTGAAAGATTACGATTACAACATAGACAGCAGGAAAGGTGATCTGGAGTTCCTGAAGAATTTCCTGACAGGGAAAAGAACTTTTTTGCTCGGCCTTCTGGAAAACCCTAATCTCCTCGAACATGAATCGTTTACCGATCTTCTCTGGGCTGCATTTCATCTGACCGAGGAATTAGCCTGCAGGATTGATGTACGGGAATTACCCGATACAGATTATACCCATCTCTCCGGCGATATCAAAAGGGCTTACGTCTTGCTCATCTCCGAATGGTTAGCTTATATGAAACATTTAAAAGATGATTACCCCTATCTTTTTTCCCTTGCAGTGAGAACAAATCCTTTCGATCCGTATGCAAAGCCTGAAGTCAAATAGATTTAGAGAATGTCAGGAAATTATTTTCATAATGAGAAAGCTGATAAGAAATGCCAGCGATGGAGCGAGAACCCAATTCACTATTATTTTCTTGATCAGATCAAGCTTTACGGTCTCCATCCCTTTTGACATCCCGACACCGCTTATTCCCCCGATTATGCAATAGGTCGTGGAAATAGGCATTCCGAGAAAGGTAAAAAACAGTACGCACATACCTGCTCCGAACTGGGCTGCAAACCCTGAATAGGGGTCCAGGGTAGTTATTCCTTTGCCTATTGTTTCAATTACACGGTGGCTCAGAATGATCGCTCCGAGAAATACGAAAAGAGAACCCATGAGGGATGCCCGTACTGTTTCGATTAATCCTGAATGAATGACAGGCCCTAAAATGGTCGCAAGTTCATTTGCACCGGTATTATAGGCGATTAAAATACCGCTGAAAAGCAGAAGGGAACGCAAAATTCTTTCGATGCGGAACAGGGAAAGTTTTGAAATGGTCTTTTCCATTGCTTTGTACAGAAACAGGGCAGAGAAAAAAGCAACCAGAGGAGAGATGATCCACGAAACTATGATCTCCAGGATTGCTGTAAAATTTACTGCTGCTCCGGAAGCAACCCCGGACCCGACTAGACTTCCGATTATTACCTGATGAGTTGAAAGGGGCAATTTCTTCCAGTTGGAAATAATGATCAAAAAGGCAGCTACCGACAGGGATATGCTGATAATGGAGGGATTTACCTCTACGAGATCCTTCCCAACGGTCTTCATGACCTTCTGCCCCTGCACCAGAATTCCGATCAGGACAAAGCATCCAAAGAGCAGCACTGCCCTTCGTAACTTTATTACTCCGCATCCTATACTTATTCCAAGAGCATTTGATGTATCATTTGAACCGATGCCGAAGGCTATAAGAATGCATGCTGCAACAGGGATGAGCTCCGTCATTGAAGAGGATAATCATTCATAGTCATCATGGTGTCATCTCATGCTCAGGTTTATGATGTGGAGATAGTCGCTGGCATCTTCAATAACATCGCTTATATGCGTGAGATACGACATGAAATCAGAGAGTATCCTGCCCTCCCAAAAGTCTCTTACCTCTTTTTTCCTCAATTTGCTGATCAGATCGAATCTCATATCATCAACTTTTTTCTCGTAGATCCTGATAGCCAGGGTTTTCTCCCGTAAATCTCCCTTATTGAATAAGGTATCAAAAGCGATCATGAGCATATCGCACATTTGCTTGTTTATCTCAGCAATCTCGATACAATCTTCCTTTATTTCTTCATCCAATTCCGGTCCAAGGTATTCGAACTCAGAGGCAGCATCATTCAGTGTATCGAAAGCCTCATCGACTATTTCGACAAACCTGCATATATTCGTACGGAGAAACGGCAGAAAGGCACCTTCGTATATCGTTGAAATGATCTCTCTCCGTATACTGTCACCTTCCCTTTCGAGATCTGCAACACAATACATATGATCTTTATTCCATTCCTCCAACCCCTTTTTAAAACATTCTGATGCGGAAAAGAGGATTTGCATATGCTTCTTTATGCTGTCTATAACCTTCTGCTCCGTACTGCCTCCAAAGACATTTTTAAGCACCGTGTCCCTCTCTTGCCTTTTTTATCAATTCGGCAGACATCACATCAAGCAATGAAATAATCCCAATGATTTCTTTCCCTTCACATATAAAAACTCTGGTAATATTAGATTTGGTCATGAGATTGACCGCATGCTCAACATCCATCCCCTTCTCAACACAAACCAATGGCTTTGACGTAATCTCACCAACTTTTGTTTTATTCAAGTCGAGATTCCTGCCGAGAACTTTGTAGACTATGTCTCGCACAGTGATAACACCGTAGAGATCTTTTTCATCTCTGGGTTTTACCAGCAAAGACCGAATCCTTTTGTCGATCATGCTTTCTATAGCATCATAGATAGGAGCATCAGCATCAATAATTGCTAATTTTTTCGTCATTATTTCATCCACTTTCATAGTTCACCCCCGGTAAATAATTTTTTACATTACCACATTTGATCTTAACGAATGTTTTAAACTTTCCTGCCATCATTTTTTGATCGCATTTTACAAAAATATGATATGCGCATTCTTATAAAAAATAATCGTAATATCCTAACTAGTTGAAATATTATGAAAACTATGCATCATTGTCAATGAAAATATGATGATTGAACATGTTTGTTCTGCTCAAAGAGTGCAGCAAACGGTTTTATTTGAGTCATTACATTATATATTCCTCCGTGGATATTCCATGATTTCGCAAAGGGCAACCCCTTAACACGATGATGAGGAATATCAAGTAGAAATTATTATCAAAAGTTTGATAGATTAAAGCATTGTTGTTCTTAAGGGAGGTCTTATGCGTTTCCTGTCAATTCTGTCTGTTTTATTCTTTATGCTTACCTCTCCTTTTGCATATGGAGAAGTGAAACAAAAAATTTATACAAAAGAGGAGATCAAAAAGATGGCTGAAACGAGAGCGGTTATCGAAACAAAGTCCGGGAATGTGGAAATCAGATTCTTCCCTGAGGTAGCGCCGAATCATGTGAATAGCTTTATCGAGCTGGCAAGGAAAGGTTTTTATGACGGAACAACTTTTCACCGTGTTATTCCCGGTTTCATGATTCAGGGTGGAGATCCCAACTCGAAAAATCCCGACAAGTCGACGCATGGCATGGGCGGCCCCGGTCATACCGTAAAAGCCGAGTTCAATGATAGACCCCATAAGAGAGGGACTCTTTCCATGGCAAGGGCCGGTCACCCGGACAGCGCCGGTTCCCAGTTTTTTATCTGCGTGGCAGATGCGCCCTTCCTCAACGGACAATACACCGTTTTTGGAGAGGTCGTTTCCGGCATGGACGTTGCGGATAAAATAGTGAATCAGCCGAGGGACAGCAAGGACAATCCTCATGAAAGAATCGAGATGAAGGTCAGGATTGTAGAACAATAGCCATCACTGACCATAAAAGGGACATAATTTTAATGAGAAGATTCTTCCTGCTGTCATCAATCATCGTCTTCCTGTTTAATGTCTTTTGTCAGACCTCGGTATGGGCTGATCAAAAACATGTTTTTCGGGTAAGCGACAGAAAGACAATTAGCTATCAACAGATGATCGACGACCTCAAGAAGGCTAATCTGTTGTTCGTCGGAGAAACGCACAACAATGAATTACATCACCGATTACAGCTCGATATTATAAAAGCTTTGTACAACTCAAAAACTGCGATAGCCGTCGGTTTTGAAATGTTTACGGCTGACAGTCAGAATGATCTCGATAGTTGGGTAGCGGGCAGAATTACGTCGGATGATTTTGTAAAAATATATTACAGGAATTGGAACTTCCCGTGGTCGTTTTACAGTGATATTCTCTTCTATGTAAGGGATAATAAAATCACCGCTACAGGACTTAACGTGCCTCCGGAGATATCGCAGAAGGTGGCAAGGGCAGGCTTTTCGTCTCTGACCAAAGAGGAACGTGAAAAACTGCCGCCCGAAACAGGGTGCGCGGTTGACGAAAAGTATATGAAATTCATAAGAAGGGCATACGCGATGCATGGACATGGCGGCAGACAATTCCTTTATTTCTGCGAGGCCCAATTGCTGTGGGACCAGGTCATGGCAAGAAATCTCGTTGGATTCCTCAAAAAAAATCCCGGTAAATCAGTAGTTGTACTTACAGGAAACGGACATGCATGGAAAAGGGGCATCCCCGAACAAGTGAGAACTTTTTCCGAAAAAACTTCCTACAGGGTGATCCTTCCAGATCTGCCCGGATCTACCGATCCCTCAAATATTACTATTGAAGACGCCGATTATATTTTGTTAAAGTGATATGTTATGATTCTGTGGCGGGGCGTAGCGCAGCCTGGTAGCGCACACGGTTCGGGACCGTGGAGTCGGAGGTTCAAATCCTCTCGCCCCGACCAGTAAAACTCTTAATAAATCAATAAGTAACCTCTCACGGAAAGGTCAATAAATAGGGCACAAAATGTCGTGACACCACTTGTCTAGTGTTCCCATTTTTAGAACCGCTAAATGTAATATGTTGATTGAAGATGCCTTCCTGTTACAAACGCCTCTTCGAGTCTTGACGGCGAGTAAGATTTCATATAGAAATCAATAAAGCAAAATTATTTGAATTATAATTCTTACGGGATGAAAGTCGCATAAAAAGAATTGCCTGCCCAATAAATCTTCTTGCTAAAGTTTGAAACATTATGCTGCAAAAGGAACAAGAAGCAATCAGGCATCTCCCGGTGTTTTCTTTTTTCTGAAAATAATCATAGGACAGTTCTTGCAGACATCTGCACCCGGAAAGGGATCACCAGGTCTTGCAAGGGATGCACTTCCAAGATTATGGATGCGATCCAAAAGTCTCTTTACAGTTGCCTCTATATGCTCTCCAGGAATCGTGACGTTTATTTCACCTCTTTCCATTTTGCCGGAATTAAATGTGCCACCGCAGGCAGTAATAAGATTTGCTGATTTTTCAAGATAAGAGAAAACGTTACTCCCGCACGCAGCAGAATTAGCAGTTAAATTTGAATGAATCGGGTGGATGTCCATAGCAGACATATAGTCAACCAAAAGATGATAAGCCTGCATATTATCACAATAGAAATGTACCGTATCAGGAGGAAAATATGCATCGGCAAGAGGAGAAACAATAAAGGCTTTAAGTACCCCTTCAGGCAGTCGAGGTTTTGTTTTAATAAATCTTACTGCCTGATCCCAGTCCTTTACATATTTTAAATGAGTCTTTACTTCAGCATCATCAAAAGGCTTCCATCCAAAAACAAAAGAAGCATTACTACAGCCTAACCTCTCTTTCGTTCCAAGAACTGTCTGGCCTTTCATGCGGGCAGCAATTTCGAACTGGCAGAATGTCAGTGGCTTCACAGCCTCATAATACGGTGTGTTTTTTATAAAATCTTCGAGATCTTCATCTTTAAAGATAAACTTCACAGCTATGGGATAATGCATAAGACGTAGCTCATCCATCAGTATCTTTTGCATATCCTTAAAAGTAATTTTTTCAGACATTTTGAATACTCCTTTCTCCTTTATCTCCTGAATTCATGATTATTATATAACAACTATGAATTACCCTGTTTAGCATACTTAAAAGGCACATCTTTATCGAGGTTCCAAGCAGTGACTTTCTTCGTAATCAGCAAGGGTTCAAAACTTTTGAAAAAGCGGAATTCTATGTAATAAACGATTGACAGGTATTGCTAAAAATTGTAGAGTATCGCTTTTAAGAATAACAAGTAGTTCTCAGATGAAAAAGGTAATATTTTAATGCCCTAAAGGAGGAAAACTTGAAAGAGTTAAGCTTAAAATCAGAAGAAATTATGACAAGACCAGCTATTTCCGCAAGGAAAGATACGACAGCAAAAGACATAGCTTTTGAAATATTTTATGGTTTCTTCAGTGGAATGCCTGTAACTGATGAAAATGGTCAAGTTATTGGGGTAGTAACTGAGCTTGATTTGTTAAAGCAGGTTCGTGCGGGTAAGGATTTTGAAAGACTTACAGCAGATGATATAATGACAAAGGATCCCGTAACTGTTGATGTAAATACATCGTTAAAAGATGTCTTAACTATCATGATTGAGAAAAATATAATAAGAATACCAGTGACAGACGAAGGCCGTTTAGTTGGTGTTATTGCTCGGCGTGATATTTTGAGACATTACTTACAGCCAGAACATTTTAGACATTTTTAGCCTTTCAAGTGATTTTACTCCATAGTGTTATAACAGAAGTAAGAATATAAATATTTGCACGAGGGCATAAAGGCTCTCGATCATTTAAAAAAGCAAAGGAGTAATCCCGTGACGGAACAGAGTATGTTTAACAGACTCGAAGACTTTATATCTCTTGCACGAAAAGGAGAAAAGGTTGACCTGACTGTTGTATTAAACAAACGGATCTTTACGCGGAAATTTGGTCCGTACACAATGGGAAATTCGGAGGATGAAATCGATATGTACATTCTTTCCACTGATTATGTTTTTGTCGTTGGCGGAAAGACTAATGAAGTTACAAAATTTTATGTATCCGGAATTGAAGGGGAGTCTTTGAATATGATAAAGCGCAATATATATGTTGCAAACGAACGTTTGAAGATGGATTATAAAAGATTGAGGGAAGCAAAGATTGTCTTTGAAGAAAAATTGTGGGATGAGCAGTTGCCAGGAAGTTTTTAACTCCTTTCAAGACGATTTGGGAATAATAAAATAAAAATTATTTCCATATCGGGTAGCCTCATAACCTACCATCCCACCGTGCATGCTCTATAGCATTTTTTATGAATGTCAAACCATGCCCTGTGCCTGGTTTATTTGAAATATTACTACCACGATATCCCTCTTCAAATATCTTTTCCCGCTCTTCAAGAGCAATATGCGGTCCAGTACTGAAAACGTTATATTTTATTCCATCTTTACCGTGCCCAAAGAAATCTCTGATAGTCTCATGACCATATGATATATATTTCATTTTATCACCTGTATCAGCTAATTACTTCTTGCGTATATTTAAGGGCATTTGAGAAGATGTTAGCATACACCTGGGCTACCAATCCCACATCCACAACACTTATGATTTCTTCATCAGGAATACCGCTGAGACGATCATCTATTGAGATGCCTGCTTTTTGAAATTGCTCTATGTAACGTTCCAATTGAGGTTGTACTACATCCTTTTTCATGTTGCATGCTTTAGTTCGAAGTGTAAGCTTTCCCTGGTCAAAATGACTTCTGCGAAATAGTGTTTCAAGAAATAGGCTCATATTTTTATAGTGTTTTTCGATATTCTCCATTTCTTCCCTTAACCCTTCGTTGACCCCGATCAATTCCTTTAAAAGATTTTCAATAACGTCAACCTCACGTTGTCCTATCGTTAAACATTCAGAAAGAGAATGTGCTATTTCGTCATTTTTCTTTATTTTTCCCTTCAGACGCCTCAGGAAAAGCTTATAAACCATGTTGGGCACTATGACATTATGTTCGATATCAGAGACAAGGGATTGAATAAATTTCAGATGTTCAACATTTTTTATGGCAAGAAATTTATTATGCATATTGAAACCAATTCGGTTTGCATATTTCTCAAAAAAAAGTTCATTGCGTGTATTCATATCATCAATTGGAAATAGCTCTAATAGCCCAAGAACGCTACCTATGGTCTTAAAAGGGAGCTGGTCAGTCAGGAGTTTTTTCCCACGTATTGTCAATACGAGGCTTTTCTTATTTGTATAATAAGGACTTTCGCTAGACTTAACCTCAGCGGGAGGAGGAGTATATAATTGCTCTCCTTGGTTAGTTGTTGCAGTGAGCAGCAGAGTATTTGCTTTAGTGTCCATAAGGTAGAGACGAGCATCAAGGTTGAAAAAACTTTTAGGAATTGCAACACATAAGTTATGAAAATCTTCAACATCATCAAATTCTTGTGCAAGATCAAAAAAGGTCATAAAAGCAATATTTTCGATTTGTGTGAAATTATATCGCTGGTAATCATTCTTTTTATTTTCGATTCGCTTTAAAATATCTTCAAATACATACATAATAGAATCCTCGATATAGCAGATTTTTAATTTTATCATAATATAGTGACTTCAGATGGAAGAATTGGCTGAAATTACTTAAGCCTCAGCAACACATCGAGACTGCACATTTCCGAGAATAATCTTCACCTAATGACCCATGTTCAAAATGCGTATTTGATGAAGACATCGATAAATTTTTGGAACCCCTGAAAACATTTGTGTGTAGGTGATATGCTCACCCTATCACAAATAATCATGGAGCGAATTAATTGAAGAGCTTTCTGTTTGTGTAGACTTCAATTCCGACCAGAGATACCTTATAAAACTATTTTATTAAAAGCAGATTTATTGACACTTGAGTCCTGAGAGACTCCCCAATAATATATAAATATCGGTAAATGTCTGGTTACATCTGAAACTGGAAAAAATCATTTCGATAGTAAGTAAATTATGCAAAGAGGAGGATGAATAGTGACTGAAATCACATACCCCAGATATTGATCTAATAATAATATTATCTAAGGAAATCATGATCAAAAGTAAAAGGGGAAGATATTACAAATATTTCTTTGTTCTACTGGTCAATATGTTCTATTTGCTTTCTACTGACT
>CAVZMO010000010.1:0-58645 GCA_963776195.1 Thermodesulfovibrionales bacterium | reverse complement strand
GCGGGATCGTTACGGTGAACTCTTCGGCGAGACTTTTGACTTTCTATTTTACGATATCACTTCCACATATGTTGAAGGAATGGCCTTGGGCAATCCACAGGCAAAGCGTGGTTACAGCCGAGATAGTCGTTCCGATTGCCCACAGGTCTGCATCGGTCTTGTAACAAGCAGAGAGGGACTGCCCCTTGCCTTTGAGATATTCGATGGCAACCGTGCCGATGTCACAACCACCGAAGAAATGGTGTTGGCGATGGAGAGCAAGTATGGTAAAGCAAACCGGATATGGGTAATGGACCGGGGCATGGTAAGCGAAGAAAACATAGAGTTCATGAAGAAGCGAGGCGCCCGATATATTGTCGGCACACCGAAATCAATGCTCAGGAAGTTTGAACAGGAATTACTTACAAGAGGTTGGGAAGAAGTTCATCCCGGTGTTGAAGTGAAAATCTGTTATTGTCCGGAAGTGTGGAGAGGAAACCTTTGTTCTGTGCCGTTCCGAAGGACGGAAGGACAAAGAAACAGCCATACTGAATCGTTTTCTTGGTCGACTGGAGGCAGGGCTTGGGAAACTCAAAGAACAGGCGGAAAAGGGAAGACTCAGAGACCGACAACAGGCGGAACGAAGGATCGGGAGGCTTCTGGAGAGAAACAGCCGTGCCGCTTCACTCTTCACCATAACTGTTACTGAGACTGGATCAGGGAAAGAGAGGCGTCTTGCCATTGATATCAAGAAGAGCGAAGACCGGTACCAATGGGCGCTTCAAAGTGGAGGCAGCTACATCCTGCGCACCAACTGGACAGAGGCCGATCCCAAGACGATATGGAAGAAGTACATCCAGTTGACTGAAGTGCAAGACGCCTTCAGAACGGAAAAGCACGATCTTGGTATGCGGCCAATCTACCATCAGAAAAAAGACAGAACACAAGCACATATTCTGGTCTGCTTCCTTGCACTATCGATGTGGCGGACACTTCAGCAATGGATGAAGGCATCAGGGCTTGGCACAGCACCGAGAAAACTTATTGAAGAGATGCGGGAAGTGAGATCTCTTGATGTCCTGCTGCCTGCCAGAGATAAAACCATCAGGCTTAGAGTGGCATCTACACCGTCAAAAGAACTGAAGGTTCTGCTTCAGAGGATGAAAATATTGCTGCCCAACAAACCAAAGATTATACAAAATGTAGTGCAGAAAATCGCCTGATTATCAACCTAACTTGTTGATATGATTAACTTTCAATTCTCAAACTGCGGAAGATGGGCTAAGGTCATCAGCAAAGTAAAACCGATAGCAAACCGGGGGAATGCCGCGAAGCGTGAAGACGGCCTATCTATTCAGGAAAGAGGGAAAATTTTCCCCGGGTTAAGGATGTTCTTCGGGTCGAATATACTCTTGATGGATTTCATGATCTCGATCTCAGTTTTTGACAATTCCATCCCGAGGTAGTTAGCCTTTGTGAGGCCGACCCCATGCTCACCCGATATGGTACCGCCCAGAGAGAGGGAATCTCTAAAAATTTGCTCCACGAGTCCTAACCCTTTTGTGTATCCTTCCTTGTCAGACTTATCAACCATAATATTTACATGGATATTCCCATCACCTGCGTGTCCGAAATTCACAATCTTGACGCCACTTTCCTCCGAGATTTTCCTCAGACGTTTCAGCATCTCTGTGACCATATTCCTCGGAACGACAATATCCTCACTAATCTTTGTCGGCTTGAGCCGATAAAGGGCGGGGGATATCGAACGTCTCGAAACCCATAATTGGTTGCGGGCGTCCTCATCTTCAGCCATTATTATATCAGCACCAAGCTTCCGGCAGATATCGGCTATCTTCTCGGCCTCCTTTGTTATCGAGACCGGGTGCCCGTCCAGTTCAATAAGCAATACGGCTTCGGCATCCAGCGGCAGTCCAACGGGTTTAAAGTTCTCGACAGCGACAATCGCCTCGTGGTCCATAAACTCCAGCGTTCTTGGAATTATCTTCGAAGATATGATCTTTGATACCGCCTCACCCGAGGACTCCAGATTATCAAAAATGGCAAGTAATGCAATCACTTCTTCAGGCAAGGGGAGTGTCTTCAATCTGATTTTTGTAAATACTGCTAATGTTCCTTCCGACCCCGTAAAAAGCTTCGTCAGATCATAACCGACAACCCCTTTTGAAGTTTTGACCCCTGTGGTTATGATATCGCCGTTTGGAAGCACAGCCTCTATTTCCATAACGTAGTCCCGAGTGACGCCGTACTTTATTGCTCTCGGCCCTCCAGCATTTTCTGCGACATTGCCGCCTATTGTGCAGAAGTTCATGCTTGCGGGGTCCGGCGGATAGAAAAGGCCCATCCTTTCAAGTTCATGCTGCAACTTTCCGTTTATTACTCCCGGCTCACAGAGCACATCGAGATTCTCAGAATCTATTTCGAGAATCCTTCTCATCTTTTCGAAGCTCAAGACTATTGCCCCCTTAGACGGTACGGCCCCTGCGGTCATACCCGTGCCTGCGCCCCGAGGAACGACAGATATGCTGTTTTCATAAGCATATTTCATAACCTTTACAACGTCGTCTGTATTGTTTGGCCAGACAACGGCAGAAGGAAATGTCTCGATACCCGAGGCATCAAAGCCGTAACATAAAAGGTCCTCAGGAGTTATGGATACTGTGATATCCGGCAATTTATCTATAAATTGATTCATGCTTTTACTTATTATGACCCCTTGTATATTAAGAGAGGACAGACGTGCCGAAAAACCTTTACAGCGATGCCTTGAAGTCTTGGCCAACCGCAATTGAAGCTGAAACTACATATTCATTGTCAGATCCGACATTTAAATCCGATTTACAAAAAAATAATCGCTTTGCAAAGTTTTTGAGGTACGTCTGTCCCGCCATCAACCTGAATTTATTTTATATCACATTGAGGGTATTGAAAAGAGGCAAATAAGGTTATGCCTCGACAAGCTGCATGGATATTACCTTGGAAGCACCCGCTTCTTCCATCGTTATCCCATATATATAATCAGCCACGCTCATGGTGTTTCTGTTATGGGTGACCACGATAAATTGGGTATCCTTCGAAAAATCCTTCACCAGATTTGCGAATTTTCCGGTGTTCATTTCATCCAGTGCTGAGTCCGCCTCATCCAGGATGCAAAGGGGTGTGGGCTTAAGGAGAAAACTTGCAAAAAGCAGCGACAATGCAGTAAGAGTCTTTTCGCCTCCGGAAAGGAGGTTTATATTCTGAAGTCTCTTTCCAGGAGGCTGGGCTATAATATCGACACCTGTTTCGAGAATGTTATTCTCATCCGTCATGACGAGTTCAGCCCTTCCGCCGCCGAACAGAGCTAAGAAAACCTCCGAGAATTTTGTCTTCAGCGCATCAAAGGCCTCTCTGAGTTTCTTTCTCGTTGTCACATTTATTCTTGTTATTGCTTCTTCCAGCTCTGCGATGGAGCGGTTGAGGTCTTCCTGCTGGTTGCTCAGAAATTCATACCGTGTCCGGAGTTCTTCATACTCCTCTATAGTTCCAAGGTTTACAGGGCCGATTTCCTGCACTTTCTCCTTGAGTTCAACAAGCCTTTGTTCATCCTCCTCCGTCAGCGGCTCTACTTCTACCGTGTCCAAGGCTAACCCGTAATTTTTTCTGATGTTTTCGTACAGGTTCTCCATCTTCAGTTTGTGCTCAGCCCTCTGGATATCGAGTTCTGCCACTCGTTGAGAGATGGTGTCTATTTGATTCCTAAGGGCTTTCAGACCATGTTCGGCTGTCAGCAATTCCTGATTTTCAGTATCTATTATCTCTTTCTTTTCGGATATTTCTTTTCTATATTCATCAGCAACGGTAACAAGAGCTTTTATTTTTTCGTCATTCTCCTTGATCTCTTCCTGGCGCTGGATGATACGGGATTGTATCGATGATATTTCCTCCGATAAAAACACCTTTTTCTGGCTGTTCTCGGTAATCTCTTTGGCTGTGTTTTCTTTCTCTTTGCCGACTGATTCTGCTCTCTCCTTAAGAGATGTTATGGTCAGCCTGATGTCAGTCACCTCTGTCCGATAGTCTTCGAGATATGACCTTTTTTGAGAGATTTCTTCCTGCAGAGATTCACCCCTCTGTTCCGCTTCTGTCTTCTTTGCCTCTGCCAAATTTATCTCCGTATCCTTTTCTGTCAAGAGCTTTTCTATCGATTCCTTTTCCCCTGCTATCTGTTCGATCTCTAAAGAGAGGTAGGCAAGTTTTCTGCTTCTCCGGTCCTTGTCCTCCCTGTAGTTTTCGGCAGTCATTTTTAAAAGAGATACTTCTTTTTCTTTATCGACGAGGGCGGCTTGTATATTCCTCAGGCCGGATTCTTTTGTTTCAACCAGCTGCTGGGTTGAACTCAACTCACCCTGCAAATGGTCTATTTTCTTCCTATTATCCCCAATTGCAGTCTCGAGTTCTCTGATCTCTCTTTTTCTCCTGAATACTCCCTTCACCTCACCGGTAATTACAGCACCCGACGGTTCTATTACGTCTCCATCAAGGGTAACATACATTAAACGATTTCCCGAGGCAATCAAGGTGAGGGCTTCCTTCAGGTCTTTAACAATAAAGATATTTTCAAAGAGACTTTTTGCGACACCGGAAAACTCTTCTCCTGTCCGGATGAAATTCAGGGCTCTTCCCAGACAATTTTTCGGCGCATCTATCATTTTTTCACTTACAGATGTATTCATAGGGATAAAGGCGGTCCTGCCCAAACCTCTTTCTTTTAATGATGCTGTGGCGATTTCGATATCGTTGAATGTTGGAAGGATAAAGGAATTTACTTTTTCTGAAAGTGCGCTCTCTATGGCCTTCTCATATGCATCATCCACCTCGATAACATCCGAAATCGATGAGATAAGATTAAAGTTCAGATCGCCCGATAAAAACTCTCTGGTGGAATCATCGAATAACAACTCCCTGAGAGACTCGGCCCGTGAAGTGTGAGATGCCAGCTCTTCTTTGAGCTTCGACAACGTATCGCGGAGATTCTCTACCTTGTTTTTTGAAGCCGATATTTCGGTGGCAATTATTTCTTTTCTTTCATTGAGCAACAGAATGTCATTGTTTTTCTCAAGGAGGGTAGACTCCACATCCCGCAAGGAAGAATCCAACTCGGAAAGCGCATGTTTTAAGTTCTCTGAGTCTCTTTGAGACGATCCTTCCCTATGTTTCAGACCTTCAACGTTAGATTGAAGCCTGCTCTGATTGTTCCTCAAATCGCTGAGTTCTTCCGATATCCTGAAGAGTTCCCGCCTCTTTTCGTCAAGAAGATCCTCTTTGTCCATAAGTTCTTCCTCAACGGATTTAACAAAATCAGCTTTGTCTCTGAGTAATTCTTTCTGCTTTTCTGTTTCGGATACCAGGTCTGTCTCGGTTGCTTCTAATTCTTTTTGCCTGAGGGATAACTCTGATTCCTTCTTACTGAATTCTTCATCCTGCTGATGTTGCTTTGCGAGATACTCGTTATGGTTATCCCTCTCCATCTTTGCGACCGCGATGCTCTTTTCGAGTTCGGAAATCTCTTTCTCCACCGTCTGAAACTTTATCTGAACTTGTTCCAGTATCTTTTCTTTTTCGAGGAGTTCAAGTCTTCTTGTTTCCGTTTCGGTTTCTATCTTCGAGAGGCCCGCCTTTCTAAGAGACTCTTCTTCCTTGAGAATATTGTATTCCGATAGGATCTTTTCGAAAGACTCTCTCAAAATCTGATAATCTTTCTTGGCGATCTTCAGGTCTATGGCGTGGATCTCAGAAGTGAGCTTTTTATATCTCTCTGCCTTTTTCGCCAGTCTGTCGAGGAAATTAATCTGCTTTTTCACCTCTGTGATAATGTCGTTTATCCTCTGAAGATTGGCTCTCGATGATTCCAGCTTCGAAAGGGCTTCTTTCTTTCTGACGTTATACTTCATAACCCCGGCGACTTCTTCTATTAAGATCCTTCTCTCCAGTGGTTTTGCACTTAATATCTCTGCAATCCTGTCCTGCTCGAGTATGGAATAGCTTTTTACCTCCAAACCCGTGTCGAGGAATAGGTCCTTTATGTCTTTTAGCCTGCACTGACTCTTATTCAGCATGTATTCGCTGTCCCCGGACCTGTAAAGCCTCCTCGTCACGGAAGCAGCATCTGATGAGCTTTCTCCGTTTTCCTCTGAAACAGATTGTCCTGAGCTGTTCAGCCCTGAGATGGTCATCGTAACCTCGGCCATGCCCTTGGGTTTCTTCGATCCTGATCCATTAAAGATGAACTCTTCCATCTTTTCACCCCTGAGGCTCTTTGCGCTCTGCTCGCCCAAAACCCACCGGAATGCATCAACAATATTACTCTTGCCGCATCCGTTTGGGCCTACGATACAAGTTATGCCCGGATGAAAATGGAATGTGGTACGATCTGTGAAAGACTTAAATCCTATTAATTCGATCTTGTCAATACGCATTTTTCAATAATATACCTTATACACGGTGTGCTGACAAGAAGTATTTTCATTCTTCCCAAAAATACAAATATCATCTGGCGTATATGCAGAAAAAGTCTTTGTCTACGCTAAGGCTGGTAGCAAGTCCTGGTCCAGTCGGCATGCGGCATTTTTTGTTAGTAGTTAGTTTCTGTTGCGAAAAGATTTGATAAAAAAAAAGCCTGAACCTTTATAATTGGTAACCGAAAAACACCAAGAAGAAAGGAGCAGGCTTTGCGAAATAAAACATTGGATCAAGAATACCTGGATTTCAGCATGAAGTCAACCTTAAAGGTAGTGCAGGAGTATCGGGCGAAATACGAAGGCATAGCGCGGATAATGGAGATGAACCCGAAGATATTAGACTTAGCGCATAGCGATTTCAACCGCACTCTATCACAATCCGAGTATGGCAGAGGGGGCTACACATCGGAACAAATCCTTCGTTCGATACTGGTAATGTTTATAGAGGAAGAGAGCTACCGGGATGCGGTTATTTTGGTGGAGAACAGCGAATTTTTCCGGAATTTTATCAAACTCGGCAACAAGGTAATGATGGACTACACATTTCTTTGCAAAGCATTTAACGCATTGTCTGAGGAGACCTGGAAAGAAATAAACGAAGCGCTGAGCGGATATGCGAAGGACAATGAGAAGATCACGGCTGAAAAGCTGCGTTTAGACACAACAGCATATGAGACAAACATACATTATCCTACGGATTCATCCCTGCTATGGGACGGCTTCAGGACATTGGCGCGTCTGATGAAAGACGCCGGGGATGAGATGGGCCGGATGGGAATAAGGCACAGGTTTCATACGAAAAAAGTAAGGAAGCTATTTCTTTACATAAGCCGTAACAGCTGCAGGAAGGACAAAAAGGTTCAACAGAAGATACAGAGCATTTACAGAACGCTGATTGAACGGACAAAGTGGATTGTCTCGGTGGGCAGTGTAGCTGAAAAAATGCTGTCAAAGTTGGGTGATCTAAAAGCAATGGCAGTGGCGGCAGAGCTTAAGCATTATTTGCCGATAACAGAGAAGATAATAGGACAGGCCAAGCGTCGTGTAATCAAGGGAGAGCAAGTGCCGTCGGCGGAGAAAGTATACAGTCTGTTTGAAGAGCATACGGAACTGATCAAACGAGGGAAGGCGGGGAAGCCGATTGAATTTGGACATAAAGTATTATTGGTGGAAACCGGGGAAAAATTTATCATTCACTATGAAGCGATGCCGAAGCAAAGAGCAGATAAGGAACTTATACAAGAGAGTCTGAAAGTACACGATAAGGTATTTGGATGCAGACCTGGCGTATTGGCAGGAGACAAAGGATTTTATGAAAGTCGAGAGCAAATCCTGAGTCTTTCAGAGGAAATTGAAACAGTATCGATATGTAAGAAAGGGAGACGAACAAGGGAGGAAGACCAGAGGGAAAGCACGGAGGAGTTTAAAGCCGGGCAGCGTTTTCGGGCGGGCATAGAAGGGACAATCTCCGTCTTAAAACGGGCATTTAAGCTCAGTAAGTGTCTTTTTAAAGGATTTAAGAATTTTGCCTCCAGTGTGGGGTGTGCAGTCTTCTGCCACAACCTGGTAACGCTGGCGCGATTATAAGGAAGACAAACTCACAATAGGAGGATTTGGGAGGCTCGGTGGAGAGGTGTTTCTAAAATCGGCACAGAAGCACAAATACAGATGAGAATTTATTTATTGGATGTCTCGATGAATCAAATAAGACGCCATGAAAATAATTGGACAAATATATCAACCGGAAAATACCCTTTCCGCAACAGAAACTAGTTACGTATCCTACAGAATTGGTTCCCATGTTATGTCGCGGGAACGATGGTCGAAATGTTCCACGTGGAACATATGTGATGAACGCAGAGTTGCCCTAAAAGAGCAGATTCTATACAATAGGGATTGCAAGGCATATCATAAATATCCAGATAAAAACATAATATTACAAACCCTAAAATAAGAATTAGAGGTTAATCTATGGAAGAGAAAGAAAAGTTAATTCGAGAAAAAATAGAAGAAGAGGATTTTTTCGAGATGATGCAGCTCAGAGGAGTGAAGCAGGTAGTGTGGGATAAGTTGACAAAAGAAAAAGGGTTCGATCAGGGAGACATAGAAATAGAACCCCAGTTCGTATTAACTTTAAGTGATTGCAAGGAAACGGTTAGCATAGACTTTGTTATCAATCTTCCTTCGGCAAGTTTTGCAGTTATACGATGTGCAAATTCAGGATTGGAGTTCTGGGAAAGGTATGTTACTGCCTTTGCCAGGGCTGTAAAGGATTACCAAATTCCCTTTGCAATGGTAACAAACGGCTATGAGGCAAAGATAATAAATGCTATTTCAGGCTCTTTAGAGGGTGAAAACATGGAGGTTTTTTACAATCGGCAAGAAGCAATAAAAATCATGAATGACTTTAAAAAAATCCCTTGCACGGAGAAAAGACTTGAGAAGGAAAAAAGAATAATATATGCTTTTGAGGGTATTAAATGTCCTACCACCAAGATGGATAAGTAGATATATCTTTATTTATCAATAAGTTATAAGTTTATGCTGCTCATTTCTCAGATCGGCTTCGATATTGAGAAAAATCCGGATCTTTTTCCGGACCACAACGCCTCCGCTTTCAAAAAAAACCATGTTCCGCGGTAGTCCATAGTCTTCACGATTAATCCTCGTCCCTGCTGCAAAACCAATACTTATAAGGTAAGAACTCTTTTCGAGGGGTGGAATACTCTGATGTGTCTGCGGTCGTCTCAACACAGGCATGAGGTATTGCGGCCGAATCGAATACAAGGAGTTGAGAAGAAACATTGACTGGTATTTTTTTCGAACTATAATTAAGATAAGATTTCAATAAATATTCACGATAAATTCACCATAAAAAATCAGTAAAAAAAATGACAACCCTCTTGAGAAGATTGGGCGCATGGTTCCTTTCGATATTGAGCAGAATGGGACGCGTGTTTTTGTTTTTAACCAATGCTGTCTATTTCATTTTTATTCCGCCTTTTAAATTCGATTTACTCTTGAGACAGATGAGATTCCTGGGCTCTAAATCTATGGTGGTCATTCTTCTCACGGGTTCATTTACGGGCATGGTCCTTGCTCTTCAGTTGTTTTACACCCTCCGGAAATTCGGCTCAGAGGCATTACTCGGACCGGCTATCGCCCTCAGTCTTATCAGAGAATTGGGCCCTGTCCTGTCAGCGCTTATGGTTACAGGCAGGGCAGGCTCCGCCCTTACCGCGGAGATAGGGATGATGAGAATTTCGGAGCAGATAGATGCCCTTACGGCAATGGCCCTTAACCCAATACGTTATCTCATCGTACCGAATATCGTTGCCGGTATAATTGTTTTCCCTTTGCTTACAGCTATCTTCGATTTGATCGGAATATACGGTGGATATTTCGTGGGAGTAAATCTCCTCGGAGTCAGTTCCGGGACTTATTTCTCCCAGATGCAGAACTTTGTCGAGATGGAGGACATAAGGATAGGATTATACAAATCTGCCAGTTTCGGGGTAATAGTATCCTGGATATGCTGTTATAAAGGCTTCTATACAGGATACGGAGCAGAAGGTGTGAGCAAATCTACGACAGAGGCGGTAGTGGTTTCCTCAATACTGATCCTGATCTGGGATTATTTCATAGGCTCGATCCTGTTATGAAGCGGGAAAGTGAGATATGTGCCACGTATTCTCATCCCTTGTGACCCTGAATGGATAAAACATAAATGATCGACATTATCGACCTCCGCAAGTCCTTTGATGGCCAAGAAGTCCTCAAAGGTATTAATTTGACCATCGCTGAAAAAGAGCTGATAATAATAATGGGGAAAAGCGGCGGCGGGAAAAGTGTGATAATAAAACACATTATGGGTCTTCTCAAAGCTGACGGGGGAAACATATTTATTGATAAAACAGACATTACGAAACTCGACGTTAAAGGTCTTGACAGAATTCGGGATAAGCTTGGTGTTCTCTTCCAGGGAGGCGCTCTGTTCGATTCACTTACCGTGTTCGGGAACATTGCCTTCCCTTTAAAGGAAAAAACGAAAGCTGAGCAAACAGGAGATAAAGGAAAGAGTGAGTCAGGCGTTAGAAGACGTCGGTCTCAAAGGCGTAGAATCAAAATACCCCGCTGAACTGAGCGGAGGTATGAAAAAGAGGGTCGCCCTTGCAAGGGCGCTCATAACAGAGCCGCATATCGTACTTTTTGATGAACCAACGACAGGACTCGATCCCATTATTTCAAATTCCATACACAGACTTATAAGGGCAACCCATCAGAAATACGGTTATACGGGAGTAGTAATAAGTCATGAGGTCCCGGAAATCTTCGATATTGCGGACAGGGTTGCGATGTTGTTCGACGGTGTTATCGTTGAGACAGGAACGCCCGAGGAGATCAAAAATTCTTCAAACCCTGCAGTCAGACAGTTTATAACAGGTAGCCTGGAGGGCCCCATAGAATTCCTGTCTTAAAATATTCGGGAGGTTGATATGAAAATAGATAAAGAATTGGCCGTTGGCTTCTTTTTATTGATCGGCATATTTTCACTCGCTTACCTGTCCGTGAACCTTGGCCGGATTGAAATGATGGGCGGTCGAAGCTATTCTCTATATGCAGAGTTTGAAAAGACAGGCGGGATTAAGACCGGCGCTGTTATCGAAATAGCAGGTGTTCAGGTCGGAAAGGTAAAGAGCATAAGACTTTATGACTATCAGGCGCTGGTTGAATTTTCCATAGACAAAGATGTGAAGATTCAAGAAGACGCCATAGCATCGATAAAGACCCAGGGGCTTATCGGTGAGAAATATGTACAGATAACACCAGGCGGGTCTGACAAGATCTTACCCGCTGGTGGGAAAATACGAGAGACCGAATCGGCTGTAGACATAGAGGAATTGATAGCAAAATATGTCTTCGGGAAGGTCTAACTAAAGGAGGTTTTATGAAAATGGCGAGATTTTTTTTGATACCTGTCTTTTTTCTCTTTCTGCTTTCATCCTCGATACCCGCTGCATACGCCGGGGCCCCCTCCGATCAGGTGAGACAGACCGTCGATAAGGTCATCGATATTCTAAAAAATAAGGAGTTGAAAAAACCCGAAAACGTAAAGAAGCGGAGGGCGGAAATACGAAAAGTGGTCAGCGAAAGGTTTGATTTCGAGGAAATGGCGAAACGGGCGCTCGCACTTCACTGGAAAAAAAGGACACCGGAAGAGAGAAAGGAATTCGTTCAGTTATTTACCGATCTTCTCGAGAAAGCGTACATCAGAAAGATCGAGAAATATACGGATGAAAAAGTTCTCTATCCAGGGGAAAAGATGCAGGGCGATTATGGAGTTGTTGACACCAAGGTAGTTTCAAAACAGAGCGTCGAAACACCGATCCAATATAGAGTATTAAAGGAAAACGGCAAATGGATGGTTTACGACGTCGTCATCGAAGGCGTGAGTCTCGTGAACAATTACAGGAACCAGTTCAACAAGATCGTCCGCGAAAATTCCTACGAAGAGCTTGTACGGAAACTGAAGAGCAAAGAAGCGGAAGACCTCATTAAGGAGACCAAGTAAACTCACCCGTCACAAAAAAGACGAGGCAGACACGCTTAAAAACCCTTTCAAAACAGACTATTGAGAAATAGCATCACTTTATATTCTTCAAATACTCCAAATAGTTTTCTCTGATTTCCTCCAGACCAAAAGCCCGGATATGACCTGCATTTTTTGCCAACCAGAACTCTTTGGGATTTGATGCCTGTTCATAAAGGAGCAGACCATGATTGACGGGAACTGTTCTATCCTTGTCTCCATGGATAATCAAGACCGGTACAGGAGCGACCTCTTTGATCCATCGCACCGGGCTATAACGGTCATCGAGTAAAAGAGCCAGCGGTTGAAAAAGCCAGGTTATGATAGATTCGGCAAGCTTTTCCCGGCCAATAAGCCTGTATCCCGATAAGGCGCTATCAATTGTCAGGGCTTTTATCCGGCTCTTATAAGGTGAAGTTGCCACGGTATAAACGGCAATGGCCCCTCCCAGGCTCTGCCCCAAAACAAAGATGCGTTCCTTTTCCATACCGGGCAGGCCCAAAACCATTTCAAGTGCGGCCTTGGCGTCCAGATGGACACCTTCCATGGTAGGAGAACCTTCGGAGCTGCCGAATCCTCTGTAATCAAATGCAAAGAGATCGTAACCCCCCAGGGAAAGCCACAGCACGTTGTTTATCTGCGTATTTATATTCTCGGCATTTCCGTGTAAATACAGGATGGTCCCTCGGCTCTTATCCTTGGCTTTTATATACCATGCATGCAACTTCAGATTATCAGAGGTTTTAAAATATACATCTTCATAAGAAAATCCCTTCAGACAAATGTTGTCTGCAAATTCTCTTTGGGGATGAAACAACAAAAGAGACGTACAGGAGGCATTCATGATCAAAAAAGTGAGAATCAGTAAGCGGGACAGCATCCTGAAAGCGCTCCTTGTTGAATAATTGTTCTTCAGAAGTAGTAGTTCCAATTCAATTTCACTTCAGGCCGTTCTCTGTTAAAAATCTCTTCCCACGAAAGGGACAGATTCAAGCTGTTATTTTGGTTTATTTTGAATGTCTGAACAACGGAAACCTTTTTTTCCCGAAACCTGTCTCCAAATTCGTAAAAGAGCACTTCCGCAGAAAGATTGATCTTCCATACATCTGTCAGCTGTTTGATGGTACCGACATTTATCCCCACGCCCAAGGCATAATAATCTCTAAGCTCCGCGCCCACATTCAGGCTTGCCTCAGCTAGCGTATAGCACAAACCTGTTAATTCATTTTTAAATGCAAAACCGAACCCGGCGTCCAGCTGGTAGAGTAGATGTTCCTGTTGATCACTCCCCATTTTTTGAGTAAGACCTGTCTTCACCTTCCAGGAAATGGGTTTAAAAAAATTGTTTCTGGGAGAGAGGGAAACGATATCAATCAAATCGAGACTCTCAAGTCTTATCCTCCCGTCAGTATAATATCGAAGCGCAGCATCGGCAAATATGATATGTGAACCTTCCAGATAACCGTCATCCGGATCTGTCAGATTATGATAAGCCGGTCTAAATCTGACCTCCTGAAATATGTCATCTCCCCTGACACCTACGCCCAAACTAAACCTGCTGGAGAAGTGTCCCTCTTCCGGTGGCTTTGGAACAGGGATAACGGAATCTACATAAGAGGTCCCTAATTTGCTCCGTGCCCCCAGTACATCGAGAAATAATTTCAAATACTCATCCTTGGAGAGCTTTTCTTTATTATATTTATACTGGATGATCTCTATAGCCATATCCAGAATTTTTATTTTCTCATCGTGATTTATGTCCGGTATCTGATCCGTACCTAATTCCCGGTCAACTATCTTCAAGGCAGTTTCCTGAGCCTCCTCATTCAATGAGGAGGCGATAGAGCGGATCCTGGTTGTCATTGCAGGCCGGAATTCTGTGCTTTCGACTATCCCGCTCTCTTTTATAACCCTTAAGGTATCCACCGGTACAACCCAGAGGCCAAGCCTATCCGTCAGATGAAGGGACGGCCTGGCTGCTTCCAATAAATAAAGCAGGTTGTATGAACAGTTTTCATCGATAAAATAGTAATAGGAGTATATGTCCTTAAGCTCCCACAGATGCATAAGCATTCTTCTGCCCTCTTCTTCCGAGAGGTCCAGGCGATATTCCCACATATCACGCTGCTCGATATCACTATATTCCTTGACCCTTTCGTAATAAGGGAAGACCTTAAAATACCCCTTATAGAAACCAAAGATGCCTTTAATAGGATAGAGTATCCCTGCGCTGTCTACATAGGCAGCGTAATTGACTGCATGAGATAACAGCTTGCTCTGATAGGAGCTGTCAATCCTCAGTAATGTATGGCCGAACATGGATGCAGGATTATTCATATAAAAGGCCGGAAAAACTAGAATCAGGGATTTTGGCTGGACAATAGTATCAATCGTATTGTTGAACTCCTTGCATTCGACACCGGAAAAAAAAGATTCATCTATGTCCAGATTTTCTTTCAGCCAATTGTATCGGGCGACAAATCTGCATTTGGGATGCTCATCATCTTTTTTATCGCTCTGATATAAAGCCCTAACTGTAGCCTCAAGTTCTGCCTTTGGATTTTCTTTTCCATCAGGAGAAAGGAAAAAACGGGGATCATCGATTAAACTCTTAAACCCGGACCGTTTGGGTTTATAATGTAAAAGGATATGCCAATACCTGTCGTTATAAAGCTTCTCGGCTTCCGCTTTCTTTAAAAGTTCATTCAGGAAAGGATATTCTTCTGCTTTTACGGTGCTGGAGGTGAAGAGTAAAAAAAACAAAATCCAAAGGGACATGGATTCTTTAAGATATCCATGTCCCTTTGGAAATAATCGCATCAATAAAGAGCTAATTGTTAATGACGGTAACGATATTATCAACTACATCTGAAACCTCGGCCTTCTCGGAAGTGAAGATATTGGAGAAATTGGACTGCAGCTTGGCATATATAACCGGTCTTTTTTCGCTGGAAACTCCCATAAGCTCGGCCAATGTCTCAATAGATTCGCCCTTACCCATTGCGACATCCTTCGCAAGGTTATCCATATTTGCCTGAACGAATTCTGTTAATCTTTTATTGCTCGCAAATTTGGCCTGTTTATCACAATTAGATGTTCCAGATGTCATCCCAAAGGTTTGATTGCCCAATGTGCCATTTGTTGTTGCGGCAAATACCTGAATAAGACCCGGCTCATTTCCGATGACCAACGAGCCAAGACCGCATCCCGCTGTTCCATAACCCTCTCCTGCAGCAAAAACAGAACCGGCGAGCATTAAGGAAATTGCAACTGTTAATGTTACGATAACCAATCTTTTCATAATAATAGTCCTCCTTTGAAATCGGCAATTATGTTACTTCCAAAAGAATGCCTTCCCTGCCTCTTCTCACCTCCTTCCCTGAACCGTGACCGGAACAAGAAACAGAGACTTACAGGTCTGCTCGAATATTAAGAATGAGGTTCAATAACATAAAAATTAAATCTGACTCCCCTAATTTGACTTAGAACATTTTGTCCAGTCACGGCTTAAATATAAACCCATAAACATTGCGTTGTCAAGAAAATGAATTGAGTAATGTTACGGAAGAATCATTCCTGGACTATTTGAAAGGACATGATTTGTCTTATTGTGAGACGTGAGATCTATGAGACATTTGATGGTGCATGATATTGATTTTCGTGCTTGGATGGAAATGAGCAAAATTAAATATGTGAAATTAAGGGAACAAGGGACCATTTTCCCCAAAATTTCCTGATTTTCCGATAGCAAGGGAAAAGGGTTCTTAAGGCGCCAAGTCCTTAAAAACCCTGATTTTTTTATTTGGTGAGCCGTGCAGGATTCGAACCTGCGACCCGCTGATTAAGAGTCAGCTGCTCTACCAACTGAGCTAACGGCCCACTAGTCTGAAACGCGCCTGAGAGGATTCGAACCTCCGACCCTCAGCTCCGGAGGCTGATGCTCTATCCAACTGAGCTACAGGCGCACTCATCAACAGTTATCAGCAAAAAATCAATATTACTACTCACAGCAAATTTCTTGAAGCACAATTTACTGGGGTGAGTGAGGGGACTCGAACCCCCAACCACTGGAGCCACAGTCCAGTGCTCTGACCATTGAGCTACACTCACCACTTCAAAAACAGTAATCAGTAAATAGTAACAGATTTATCACTCAATTTTGTGAATGATTTTTACTGACCACTTTTCACTCTGAACTTGTGACTGCGAATTTCATAGTCAAGTTCGTAATGGCGCGCCTGGCAGGATTCGAACCTGCGGCCTACTACTTAGAAGGCAGTTGCTCTATCCAACTGAGCTACAGGCGCAGTATTAAACATAATGGTTTATGAAAGCCATGAACAAGTTCGAATCAAAATTATATGAATTCAACAGAGATTATGTCAAGGATAGTGGAATATCCTTGAAGCTGTCGATTATACGGTCGGCCTCCAGGAGATATTGCGTTTCCCTGTAACCGTACGTAACGGCAACGGTCTTCACTCCGGCTTTTTTGCCCGCCTCTATATCATAATTGCTGTCCCCTACAATCACGGCTTCGTGTGGTCCCACTTTGAACTTTGAAAGCGCATAAACGACCGGTACGGCAGAGGGCTTTCTTTCAGAGGTAGTGTCGCTTCCTATGATGAGGTCAAAGTGGTTGAGGAGATCGAGCCTTTTAAGAAGATCCCTCGACAGATATTCCCTTTTGTTCGAGATAACCGCCTTCTTATACCCGGTGAGCTTTTCAAGTGTTTCCCTGACATCGGGATAGACAGTCGAATTATCTATGAGGTGTTCAGAATAATAGTCGAGAAATCTTCTTATTGCAGCGTCCCTCCATTGGGCCCCTTCATTTCCAAGGACTTTTTCTATAAGCCTGTTTATGCCTTCGCCGATCAATTTTTTGGTTTCCTCCACGGAAAGGTTCATCGAGCCATAGGGACTCAAGGCGTAGTTCAGTGCATTACTGATATCCTTGACCGTATCGACGAGTGTTCCGTCAAGGTCGAACAATATAAGTTTTATCGTCATAAAAAATTATATCACAGCAGTCCATATCCTGACGAAAGACAAAGGACGGGATAGTTACTGATATTTTACAAACTTTATAAACAGATGCTATCTTTAAAAAGAAAGGAGATCATTATGAAACAAAGATCGATCAAGATATCATTGCCGGTCATGCTCCTCTCTCTTTGTATTGCGATCGGCGTTCTCTCAACTCAATCGTACGCCTTCGAAAAACCTTTAAAGACAGTAGAGGCAAGTCCTTCTGAGATAAAGGGAACTCTTGCCTTGATACTCTATGGCGGAAATTATTCTGACGACATGGAAACCATCGCTATTCTCGATCTGGAAGGAGACCCGTATAACTTTGAGCCCTTTGCCCCTGATTTCGATTACACGGTGAGAAAAGGGTTGCCTGCCGAAAAGGCGTTGGCAACAGCTGAGAAGTTTGTCAGTTTTCATACTGCATTTTGGCGGACCCAACTGAGTAAGATCCTTGACAGAAAAGGTAACATCATAGGGTTTGAACTCAGACCGCTCTATCGGCCTATTGTTTTCGGTGTAAGTGATATCCTGGATGTCAATTACTGGCCTAAAGAAGACGGCAGGATAAAGGTAACAATAAAGCTCATTCCATCAGTGGAAAGATTAAAGATTCCCGGATCCGATGGCGGTTCGGGAGGCGAAAATTAAATATATCGAGGGGAAAATCATAAATGGCGTCTCCCTATCGAAGGAAGACGCCTTCTCTATACCGGAAATCACAGGGCCGGACATTTTCAACCTCTTTGCATCAGCAAATAAAATAAGACATTATTTTAGAGGGAACAAAATCGGTCTTTGTTCCATTATCAATGCGAAATCAGGCGCCTGTCCCGAGGACTGCTCCTTTTGCGCCCAGTCGTCAAGAAGCAAAGCCAAGATTGAGGTTTATCCCTTACTCGGTAAAAGAATGGTTATTCAAAAGGCAAGGGAGGCAAAAAAATCGGGCGTGCAGAGATTTTCCCTTGTGACCAGCGGGAGAAAGGTTTCTGCGAAGGACTTATCAAAAATCGCTGATATGATTTCCGAAATGAGAGCCCTCGGTCTTCTGCCCTGTGCAAGCCTTGGCCTGCTCGGCGAAGACGAACTTTTACTCCTTAAGAAAGCAGGGCTTGAGCGGTACCATCACAATCTTGAAGCCTCTGAAGGCTTTTTCCCCCTGATATGCAGCACCCATAGTTATGCCGATAAGGTCAAAACCATAAAAGCTGCCCGGTCTGTCGGGCTTTCTGTATGTTCCGGCGGAATATTCGGCATGGGCGAGACGTGGCAGGACAGAATTGATCTGGCATTTGCATTGCGGGAACTTGATGTTGATTCGGTCCCCATAAATTTTCTCATTCCCGTAAAGGGTACAGCCCAGGACCACAGAGATTTGCTTCATCCCTTCGAGGCACTGAAGATCGTAAGCCTTTACAGATTTATCCTGCCTCAGAAGGAGATCAGGATATGCGGCGGAAGAATACAGGTACTCGGTGAGTTCAATTCGATGGTTTTCCTTGCAGGTGCGGACGGCATGATCACCGGCAATTATCTCACCACTCTCGGCAGAAGCCTCCACGACGACCTGAGGCTTATAAGGACATACGGACTTAGTCTTTGATTCCTCACTGTCGAACAGAAGGGACCTTATTCGGCCTATATATACTAAGGACGCAGAGAAAATCGGAAAGTTGAAAATATTACTGGAGAATAACTCAAATCCCTTCCATCACAAGCATGAGATTTTGCAAACTCTCTGCTTCAGCCATGATGTGCTTTAAGAAAGTATCGTAAGCCCTGGGGAGTGTTCTTTTCTTGTGGGTGACAATATAAAATCTTCTTTTCATCCGGATATCGGCGAGTTTTATTTCCTTGAGTATTTTGTATTCCAGTTCATCGGCTACGGAAAACTTTGACACAATGGAAACCCCGAGCCCCGCCTTTACAGCCTGTTTTACGGCATCCGTTGAGCCAAAAATGCCTGCTATCTTTATACTGTCGAGTGAGACCCCTTTGTCTTCTAATAATTTTTCGGTCTCTCTCCGTGTCCCCGAACCTTCCTCACGCAAAACCATAGGCAATTCGATGAGTTCCTTTAAAGTCATCGTATTTTTGTCAACCATAGATGGTGAGGATACAACGATCAACTCGTCCTCAACAAAGGGGGAATAGTTTATCTGGTCATTGCCGATTTTTGCGCCAACAATGCCGAGAAGCAATTCATGCTTGTTGATACCCTCGATAATTCCCTTGGAATCGGATATGAGGACCTGAAAGGAAATAGAAGGATATCTCCGCTGAAATTCCGTCATAATGCGCGGCATTAAATATACGCCGGGGATAGTGCTTGCACCGACGATTAACTTGCCTGTCAGGTCCCGTTTAAGCCGTCCTATAGTTTCCTTGAGAACATCGGCTTTTTCAATAATTTCCACCGACTGACCGTATAAAGCCTCTGCCTCCTTGGTGGGAATGATGGTTCTCCCCAAGCGGTCAAAGAGCTTGCATTCAAATTCGTCCTCCAGTGACTTGATATGGTTGCTTATGGTGGGTTGGGTAAGGTGGAGTTCTTCCGAAGCCTTTGAAAAGCTCCTATTTTTAAAGACCGAGGTAAATACCTTGAGCTGATGGATGTCCATTGCTAAAAATTTAACATATTGGGCCTCAATTAATCCATTTTTTGGATATAATTTGTCTGTGCCGTTATTCGTTAGTCCATGAATACCACGCCAGGAGGCTGTCAGGGAAAAATAAGGGATGGTTGATGATCAAAAAGAGAGACAAGTACGCAGATGATAATTTTGTCTTGAAGACCGTTCTTTCCGGCTGACGAGATGTGCCTTGACAAAGAATAATTTGACTACCTATACTCTTTAGTGAATGGATAAAAGCGCGCACGAACTCCACGAACTTGGCTCGCAGCTCTTTGAGGAAGGTAAATATTCCGAAGCGGAACCTATTTTGAAAAATGTGGTCGGCAAAAACCCGAAGTATGCCGACGTTCACAATAAACTCGGCATCATCTCGCATCTGAAAGGTGACTTTAAACAGGCATCGGAATATTTCAGAAAGGCGCTTGAACTAAACCCCCATTATACGGAAGCTTCGTTGAACCTCGCCATCACCTATAATGATATGGGAGAGTTTAAGAAGGCACAGGAAGTTTTTTCGCTGGCCGCGCAGAGAGCTCACCCCACCCCTGCCGCGATTGATCCGTTCATCGCGGGTAAGCTTGCCAATGAGCACTATAAGCTCGGCAATATTTATCTCGATTTATGTATGAACGACGAGGCAGCAGAGGAATACAAAAAGGCGATAAAGCTCTTTCCCCGACTTCCCGACGCGCACACAAAGCTTGGCATTGCCTTAAGGAACAAGGGACTCACAGAAGAAGCTATTGTCCATTTTGTAAAAGCAAAGGAGATCAATCCCAATTATGGTCCGGCCTGGGTACAACTCGGCGTGAGTTATCATATGAAAGGCCTCACCGGGCTCGCCATGGAAGAATGGGAAGAAGCCCTTAAACAAAATCCAAGTCTGAGAGAAGCAGAAGCATATTTGGGCCTTCTGAAAAAAGAGGAAAAGTAGTCTGCCGTGTCCCTCCTGAAAGTAAGGGACCTCAACATATCGTTCGGGTCGACGAAAAATCCTGTCAAGGTTGTCTCCCATCTGTATTTCGAGATCGAGGAGGCACACGTCTTTGGACTCGTCGGAGAAAGCGGATGCGGGAAAAGCCTCACGGCACTTTCGATCATGGGAATACTCCCCCACAACGCTTTTGCAGCAGGCGAGATAATCTTTAAAGGAAATAATCTCTTAAAGCTCGACAACGAATCCATGCGGCGTTTGAGGGGAAAAGAACTCTCGATGATATTTCAGGAACCTATGACCTCATTGAATCCGGTCCTGACAATCGGTTATCAGGTGGCAGAGGTCCTCACCACTCATCTGGGCCTCTCGAAGAAAAAGGCGATGGACAATACCATAGAGATCCTGAGGTCTGTCAAAATTCCATCACCGGAGATCAGGATGAATGAGTATCCCCATCAGATGTCGGGAGGCATGAGGCAGAGGGTTATGATCGCTATGGCAATAGCATGCAACCCATCCCTGTTGATTGCGGATGAGCCCACGACAGCTCTCGATGTTACGATCCAGGCTCAGATACTCGATCTTCTCAGGAGCCTGAGACAAGAAAGAAATATGGCTTTATTATTGATAACACACGACATAGGCGTTGTGGCGGAAAATGCGGATGTTGCAGCAGTTATGTATGCAGGAAGGATGGTTGAATTCTCGTGGGTTTCGAATATCCTGGATACCCCGAAACATCCTTACACCATGGGACTTTTGGATTCATTGCCGAAAAGAAAAGGGATACCTTTGAAACCCATTCCCGGCTCCGTTCCGAGGCCGGATAAGCTGCCACCGGGGTGCAAGTTCTCGGACCGGTGTACATATGTGGTCCCCGGGTGCCGGAAAGAGGAGCCCCTTTTACGGGAGATTGTCCCGGGTCAATTCGCGAGGTGTATAAGATCAGAGGAGATCGAATGGGTATCATCGACGTAGTTGCACTCGGGAAATACTTTCCTGTAAAAAGAACGGCCTTTGCAAAGCATGAATGGCTGAAGGCCGTGGACGGAATAAATTTCTCTACTAAGGGACAGAGCGGTCTTTGCCCTGGTCGGAGAAAGCGGTTCCGGAAAATCGACCGTGGCAAGGCTTATTCTTCGTTTGATTCCTCCCACATCAGGCCAGGTTCTCTTTCAGGGAAAGGATATTCAAACCTATAAAGGAGACCCGTTGAGAGAATTTCGGAAATCCGTGCAGATAATCTTTCAGGATCCCTTCGCATCGTTAAACCCGAGAATGACCGTGTCTGATACGGTATCGGAACCACTGAAGATACACAAGATCGTTCCCAGGTCTGAGCTGAAAGACAGAGTGGTCAGCCTATTAAAGAGTGTCGGTCTTCAGGCCGACATCTTAAGCCGTTATCCTCACGAATTCAGTGGCGGTCAGCGACAGAGGATATGCATTGCGAGGGCGCTCGCCGTTTCTCCCATGGTATTGGTAGCCGATGAGCCTCTCTCAGCGCTTGACGTGTCCATACAGGCGCAGATATTGAATATCCTCCAGGAGCTTCAGAGACGATCAAACATCTCTTTCCTTTTCATAAGCCACGACCTGAGGGTGGTTCAATATTTTAGCGATGAAGTCGCTGTCATGTATCTCGGTAAGATTGTTGAGCATGCGAAAACAGACGATCTTTTCAGCAACCCTCTGCATCCGTACACCGTAGAATTGCTCTCTTCCGCTCCACAGATAAAACGAGGCAGGAAAAGAGAGATTCTAAAGGGTGATGTTCCAAGCCCGATAGATATCCCTTCGGGCTGCCCCTTCCATCCGAGATGCCCGAAAAGATTCGACCCCTGCGATAAAGTTGTACCTGAATTGAAAGAATCACGGGAGCGGCTTGTGTCGTGCCATTTGTTCTAGGCAGGTCTCCGGTTGTCTCTTGATTTCCCTCACTGTTTGTTGTCTTTTCAACCGATTGTCCAGCCTATGATGTAAGATGGAAAAAAGTGGACACCAAAGTCGGATAAAATACAACGACGGAGGTGTCAGGATGAAAGGTATTCCACAAGGACGTTACACGAAGGAGTTTAGGGAAGAAGCAGTGAGAATGGTGTTAGAGGGAGGCATGTCATTACCGGAGGCAGCCCGGCGGTTGTCACTACCGCCCTCAACGTTAGGGAACTGGGTCAAAGCGCATAAAGCCGGCAAACTGGGGGATATAGGCAAGACCCAGCGGCCACTGACTGACATTGAGATGGAACTGGTAAGGGTCAAACGTGAATTGGTAGAGACCAGGATGGAGCGTGATCTGTTAAAAAAAGCGGCCGCGTACTTTGCGAAGGAGTCGCTGCCCGGTACGCGCTGATGAAAGAGATGCGACTCGAATATCCTATTCCGATGATGTGCCGTATGTATGATGTATCGGCAAGCGGATACTATGCCTACATAAGCAGGCCGCTTTCTAATCATGCACGGGAAGATGTACGGCTGGAAGTAGAGATTAAGGCTGCGCATAAGAGGACACGCCAAGTATGCGGTCCTGAGCGATTACAGAAGGATCTAGCCGATAACGGTGTAGAAGTGGGAGTTTGCCGGATCAAGCGCATTCGGAAGAAGCTGGGCATACGTTGCAAGCAGACTAAGAAGTTCAAGACTACAACCGATTCGAAGCATACGCTCCCGGTGGCGGAGAATCTGCTGGAACAGCAGTTTGAAGTATTCAGGCCTAATACCGCATGGGTGAGTGATATTACATATAGTACGCCTAGCCATCTTAATCCACTGAGGGTCAATGGATAAGGATGCGTGAGCATGACTGGAATGCATTAGCCTTTGATATTTTCTGAAAGGCTATACCCTCCCTCTGCTGCAAGGGGGAGTGAGCCGAAGCGGCGGTGACTTGCCGTACACTGGCAAGGTGACGTAGTCCGTGGGAAACGGGGTTTGAGGCGAAGCCGTTACGCCGAGATGAACTTCTAGGCTGAGTATGGGAAGGTTGAGGAACACGAACCTATTGAATCGCATCTGTGGGTTGAAATGTCACCCCTGCCTACACGGCTTAACAGGCAGGATGCAGACAAGAGCAAGGGAATACTGAGGCTCTCGAATGTCGGTTTGAAATGTATGCAGATCGGCAGGGATTCATGGCGTGAGAGAGCAGCTACGGTCATGGAGTTTGCAACGACTTGCGGCAAGCAAGGATAAAGACTGCGATAGGCAACCTCACCCATACGTTTGAGTCCAGCATGTGAACTAGGGAAGGTGTGCATAGATGATAAGGGAGTGTGACCCCGATGATATGCACACCGACGGAGCTCTCGTAGTAGTCCGAGGTGGGGAAACCTGCTACATGGCGAAGGGGAGCAGTTTAAGCGAATTGCTTGGCAGAATATCTGACTGCAATGAGGTGAAGACCTTTGATAATCAGCGAAATGCAAAGCAAACTGGCACGATGGTCAACAGAGGATAGGGAACGCACGTTCGACAGACTCTTGCGACTCATTGCCAACACTTCTTGGCTGGCAGAAGCCGCCCGCATAACCTTGACTTCAAGTGGGGCAAAGACTGCGGGAGTGGATGGTATTGTTGGAAACGCCCTGAAGGAAAACCTTCAAGATCACCTGAGGGAGATACGCGCAGAACTACTAGCGGGCACCTATCAGCCGCTAGCGGCGAAGCGGGTATACATACCCAAGGCAAATGGTAAGCTCAGGCCGCTGGGCATACCAAGTCTCCGGGATCGTATAGTGCAACGTGCTATGCTGATGGTGATGGAACCCATTTGGGAGAGCGACTTTCATCGTCTCTCATATGGGTTCAGACCAGAGCGTAGTGTGCATCATGCAATACGAACAGTCAAATTTCAGCTACAGGACGGCGGCAATCAAAATACGGTAGGTCGTTGGGTTATAGAAGGCGATCTAGCAAGTTATTTTGATACCGTACATCACAAACTGTTGATGAGATGTGTTCGCAAACGCATTTGCGATCAACGTTTTCTTTGCTTGTTGTGGCGTTTTATCAAAGCAGGCGCCATTGACCGCGGACTATTTCGGGCATCAAGCGAAGGTGTTCCACAAGGTGGGGTCATCTCACCTTTGCTGTCAAACATCATGCTTCATGAGTTTGATCGGTGGTTGGAAGCCAAATACCTGAACAAGAAAGCACGAAAAGACCGCTGGGCATGGAACTTCGGCATCCTGAGGAAGCGGAAAATTGCTGAAACAGAACAACGGCAGTGGAAGCCGGCTGTTGCCTACTGCCGTTACGCCGATGATTTTGTTGTGCTCGTAAAGGGCAACAAAGCACATGCAGAAGCACTGCGACAGGAATGCAGGTCGTTTCTGGAAGACAGGCTCAAACTAACGCTGAATATGGAGAAAACCCGTATTACCCACGTCAACGACGGGTTTGTCTTTCTGGGACACCGCATTATTAGGAAACGAGGACCACGTGGCACCATGCGACCGGTGACTACGATACCAAAGGAGAAATCCAAAGGCTTCATCCACAGGCTGGTGAAAGAACTGAGTGGCAATTACAGTGTAAATAAAATTGATCTGGTAGAGAGCATCAACAGGAAAGTTGTAGGTTGGGCTCACTTCTACCAATTTGCCGACTATACCGCAACCACGTACAACACTCTGGATAGAATCATCTTCTGGAAACTGGGATACTGGTTGGCCAGAAAGTACAAGACCCCACTGAAACATTTGTTTCGTCAATGGTGCAGATCAGTGCCTGGCAAGGCCAAGACGTGGATTCTTTATGGCCGAAATGGTATGGGTAGGCAATGCGGTGTATCGCTTGAGAGATTAGTGTCTAGCCGCAAGTGTCAATTTCTATGGTGTAATCCATGGTGTAATCCATCGAAGAATCCTTACATGTTCAACGCCGATGAAAAGCGGAATGTGTATGAATCTTTTTACGCTGACGTGACCTTTGCTCTGAGCAACGCTTAAATGGAGAGCTGTATGCGCTGAAAGGTGCATGTACAGTTCGGAGAGGAGAGGCGGGGAAATAGTTCAACTACGCCCCGTCTCTTACTCTACTACCGACCGATGAAGGATGGCTTTATCTTGCTGGGCACAAGGACCTATTTAACGGTGAGATCGTTGGATATGCAATGGGATCGCGGATAACGAAGAACCTTGTCAGTCAGTCTTTATTCAGAGCTGTAGCAGCGAAGCGACCGGCAAAGGGGCTGATTCATCACTCTGATCGCGGGAGCCAGTACTGTGCGCATGAATACAGGAAGCTTCTTGATCAGTTCGGCATGACATCATCGATGAGCAGAAAAGGGAACTGTTACGACAACGCTCCGATGGAGAGCTTCTGGGGAACCCTCAAGCAGGAACTTGTCCATCACCGACGTTACAGTACCAGGCAGGAGGCAATACAGAGCATCACGGAATATATCGAGATCTTTTATAATAGGCAGCGCCGACAGAAAAGACTGGGGCATCTATCTCCAGTGACATATGCACAGAAATTCTATGCGGGACAGCTTGCAGCACGAAAGGTTTGGTGTCCACTATTGACATCCGAGGTCAAATATACACCTTTTCACATATCTTGGGAACTGTCTATTTCAGGAAGAATTTCGCGGCTGGCTTCCGTCCTTCAAATATGGTAGTTAAGGCTCAATGCTCACGGTTTTTTTCGACCAGTCATGAGAAATACGCTAAATGGCTGTATTCCTCCGTCAGAAACTGGTTTCATTACTTCTGCCGCTGTCCTGTCCCGGATATCGCCGAATCCCGCCTCCATAAAATACTGGCGTAGCACTGCCCGATCAAAGCCGAAGTGGAATACACCGTCATTATTGCCGTGAAATCCACCATCGTCAAGGTCAAGATCGGCAATACAAAGATATCCGGAAGGCACAACAATCCTGTAGAATTGATCAAGTAGAGGTCTAATGTCTTTAACATGATGGAGGGTCATGCTGGTTACAATCAGGTGATAACTACCTTCCAGCCTATCGCCGGTGTCAGTGTCCAGGCATTGCGTCTTTACATTGGAAAGGTTCTGTTTGTCGATCTTTGCTTTGAGAACATCAATCATTCCCGGGGAACTGTCAACACCTGTTATGGAATGGACTGCCGGCTGTAACTGCAGGGTCAACAGTCCTGTGCCGCAACCAAAGTCCAAGACATCCATATTGAAAATCAACACGATTTCCTCTGATATTGCAGCCGCTATATCGTTTGCCAGCTTGACCCGTGTCGGCACCTCGTCCCAAGCGGCTGCCTCCTTGTCAAAATCACGCCTTTCAATGTTCATTTAACTCACTCCGCCCTATTGATAAGTTTCAACAGGAGGTTGTCAATTTCTTTTCAATCCTCATGGTGATTCCCATTTGAACTACGCATAATTATATCAGGTTTAAATACTGTGAAGGCGGGGTTTATATTCCGTCATAAGGATTACTCGTTCCATGCAAGGATTTTCTGGATGTGTTTATATCTGGATGTGTTTATATAATGAAGGCTGCTTTTCAGAATTTATTTCTTCATTAAATTGGATACCCATAAAATACATATTCTCTATGTTTTTATTATATATAGCACATCCTTCAATAGAATCAGTTTTTATGCCATCTACGGACATGAAGCTAACGGCAATTGATACATTCGTGTCGTCTTCTATTCGATCATCGGCATACAATCCGATTCCTCCTAAAGAGATACTACCTGTCATGGCCTGAATTGACTGCATTTCACCCTTGTGTTCAAATTTAAGTACGGCACTTCCTGTTATAGGGACTCGCTTATGCTCACGTTTGCTTGTCATATTTTCTATCTTAAGTGTAGCACATCTTTGGAGTGTTTGAAGCGACTTTACAGCGACATAGAGGGCCACATTATATTGATTTGGATCTAATGGATACTACCTCCTTAATGTAAGAATATGCGGATTTGGAGCCGAATTAGTGTATACTTTAGGAACGACCATCCTGAGACACAGGAATGAAGACTATAAAACCAAAAACATAAGGAGAAGAATGATGGCAGAAAAGAAGAAAAAAATCGGAACCCCTAACCCGGCATTTATGAAGGCTATGAAACCCAGCGAGGCACTGGCTAAGGTAGTGGGTAAGGAACCTCTCCCAAGGACAGAAATGACCAAGAAGCTATGGGAATATATAAAGAAAAATAATCTCCAGGATGCAGAGAATAAGAGAAATATCAATGCCGATGAGAACCTCTTGGCGGTATTCGACGGGAAGAAGCAAGTCTCGATGTTCGAGATGACCAAATTAGTCAATAAACACCTCAGCTAATAGCGATGTGTTGAATCTCAAGAGCGTTATGTTTTCAGTACGCGCGCAATGAATAGGTACTGAAAGCGGTAATAATCTATCGACCAGGCCGAGACATGAGCGACCAGCAACCCAACAATCCTCTTCACGGTATTACCCTGGAAATGATTCTTACTCAACTGGTGGAACGTTACGGCTGGGATGAAATGGGAAGAACCATCAACGTCAGATGTTTTAATAATGACCCAAGTATCAAGTCCAGTTTGCAATTTCTACGGAAAACCCCTTGGGCCAGAAATAAGGTCGAAGCTTTGTATCTTAGACACTGGAGATGAGAGAAGTATTTATTATTGCCCGCAGGGAAAGATGCCTCCGCACTTCGGAAAGTATAAGCCCCCGAAAATTCTTGCACTTCTTTCTCCCCTGCTCCCGCAGTTCTTAATGTCATCTGTCCGCCACAATGAGGACACATTGGAGCTTCGTCCATTTCTTTCCTGGGGTCCGTTACGGGATCAGGGACTGTGTCGATTGATCTTAAACCTTAAACTCGAATCACTAAATGTCTGTCCGGATCTGACAATATTTGTCATACATTTTTGATTTAGCCGCTTGGATTTTTTTTTCCGTTATAAATCCGTAAGTTGCACAATGATTTAATCCGGCATGAAATCTGCTAAGTAAATGGCAATAAGATTTTCATTTTCATAAAAGGAATGCAGGAGTTATAGCGTGGAATCTAAATGTATCGTGTGCGGCGTGAAAACAAAGCAAAAAAATGCTATTTGTGTATTATGTGAGAGTGGTATAACGCGCGTGTATGAAGAGCTATTGGATTTCTTAAGGAGAGATAAAAAAGAGGATTTACTTAAGACAGTATTTATGGTAGAAACGGGGCATGAGAAGTCATTTGACCGCAGGAGCCATTCACGTTATGATTTTCCTTTTCCGGTCTTGGAATATTATTTGAATCCTCACACCGGCTGTGAAACTTTTATAGGGTTCACCATCGATATCAGTGATTCCGGACTGTGCATCAAAACATCCAAGCTCCTTGATTTAAATCAGAAGATATTAATTAAGAGCTCACTTCTTAGTGCTTCTAAAAAGGCAATTGTACGCTGGGTTGAACATTTTGATAACGGGTTTTATAAAGTAGGTTTGGAATTTAAGTAAAGGCGAAAAATCAGGCGTTGAGCTACACTCCAGATGGGGATTCATACACGCAGGCTGAAGCCTGCGGCTTCCCATAAAATGCCAGGGAGAAAAAAACTTAAACCGTGAATATTTCCGTCGGCCTGTGACGACTGGCGGTATAAAAAGTGAGACTTCCACCCAGGATCTCGTGATGGGTTTTTAATGCCAGCCGGGGACTGTTATTTTTCTCTGAGAGATGCGACAAGCATGCCCATTTCAAATTGATACCGGCCCGAAGAAGTTCAGCGGCCTCTCTATTGGAGAGGTGCCCCTTCGGGCCCTGAATGCGCCTCTTAAGGAAATCAGGATAGGGCCCGCCTGCAAGCAGTTCCGGATCATAATTGCTTTCGATAAAGACCGCCTCAAGAGAGGCAACCGCCGGGACCAGTTCCTTGAAGACATGACCGAGATCGGTCAATATGCCCAGCTTTTTCCCTCCGGAAGAGATGATAAACGCCGCCCCGTCTACCGCATCGTGTGGAGTAGGAATTGTCCGGATGTGCACATTATCGAATCGAATTTCTTCCCCGGCGATAAAGTAATTTACGTTGATTAACTTGCCAAGCCTCTTCTCGCTTTCAGCTTTCTGCAGAGTCTTTTGCGTGATATGGATAGGCAGGCCGAATTTTCTTTGGTATACGCCTGCACAACTGATATGATCGGCATGATCGTGGGAGATTATCAGGGCATCAACCTTCCGGATTTCACGGCCATACGATCTGAGCCTCTCTTCCGCCTTGATACCGCAGATACCCGCATCAAACAGCAGCCTTACGCCATTCGCCTCCACATAAATACAGTTGCCGTTGCTGCCCGATTGAAGTGAAATTGCAAGCATGGATTCTATACTCCCACAGAGGAGAAATAAATTACAAGGACAAATGATGCAGAGTTAGTAAATTTTCGAAGAATATCTGCAGCGTTCGGGTTAATGAACACAGCTATCTTGCCGCTAATTCCACTTCGGCTGTCCGCTCTTTTCCTTCCCTCAAGAAGGTGATGGAGACTTTAGATCCGGCATTTAAGGACTTAAGAATATCCGAGAGATCCTTGAGTTTGTTAATAACAGCGGAATTTATCCCGATAATAATATCCCCTTCTCTGAGACCAGCCTTCTCCGCCGGCGAGTCCTTGATAACTCCTGACAGACGGCAGCCGTTTCCGGCAAAGGCAAAATCGGGAACAATGCCGAGACTGACTTTTCGCTCTTTTTTCGGCGTGGCTTCAGACTTCACCTCGGATGAGATTGTCGCCGTCAGAAATTCTTGCCGGCTTGCGAGATACTCGATGACCTCTTTCGCTACCGCGGCAACCTTTACAAGCCCTTCGGAATTTATCTTCTCGATGGTATCTGTCGGCCTGTGGTAATCCGGATGAGGCCCTGTAAAAAGCTGCACAGCAGGCACACCAGCCTCCTGAAAGCTTTTCTGGTCGCTCGAATCCAACTCCTCGGAAACGGTCTCAATCCCGACCCCGGTAACGCGGCCTGCTCCTCTGAAGATATGCACCCATTCCTTCGCGGAACCGGCGCCGAGCACAAGCAACTTATTTTTTTCGAGCCTTCCGATTGTATCCAGATTCAGCATCCCGATACACTGCTGTACCGGATATCGTTTCTGGTTGTTTATGTAATACTTCGATCCCTTTTTCCCGGCTTCCTCGCCGGTGAACGCCACAAATATCACATTCCTATCGAGCGCGGGGCTTTTACCGAACATTCCGGCGAGTTCTACAATGACCGATATTCCGCTGGCATTATCATCCGCGCCGTGATAGATCTGTCCTTTAACAACGCCGAGATGATCATAGTGAGCACCGACTATCACGCTTTGGGCTGACCAACCGGAATTCTTTCCAGGGACGACCCCGACAACATTTCTCATGAGCACCTTATGGTCGGGATTGTTGCTGCCCTGCTCTTCCCACGTCTGGAAATAACTCCCTTCAGCATCTCCTGCGGGTTTAAGACCGGCCTCACGAAATTTCTTAACGACATATTCGGCAGCCCTCTCGATTTCTTCCGTACCCAATGCGCGCCCCTTCAGTTCATCGCTTGAAAGAAATCTTATCGTCTCCAACATCTGCTCCGCCGAAAAATCGGATTGCAGCGCTATCAATGGCATCCTTTGTTCCAATTTGCCCATCTCAACCCGGAAACTCTCTCCAGTTTTATCTAATAAGCCACCCTTCCCCCCTTTATTAAAGTGGGGTTCTTTTTTTTGTGTGATATAGACTGTCATCGGAGAATCAAGCACCGGCCATCGCCCCTTGGCCATATTTGCGGGCTCGGTGCCCTCGAAGACAAGATAACTGTACTTATGGTAATGCGGAAGTTTTCTGCTCAATCCCGAGAGTGCACCGGGCAGGTCCGAAGCGATAAACATCAGTGCCACGTCCTTGTTTTCAGTGTTCCGCGCCGTCAGCACAAAAGAATGATTTTCGAAAGGGATTTCGGTATTTCCGAGATGTACCTTCTTTTGGTCTATCGTTGTTCCATAGGGAGACACGGCAGAAACAACCTTATCGAAAAAACGGTTCTCCCATCCGATAATCGTAACCGCCTGATCAGAGGGAAGACGTGATATCTCCGTATCCAATATTGTTTTGACCTCGTCCGGTCCTGAATTGCCCAGGGTGCCGGCAAACTCCCGGTAAGCCTGAAGGAGCGGCTTACTCACAGATGAAGGGAGTACTACGAGCAATTTTTTGGCTCCCAGCGCCTGCGATATCGCCGGGGGGACTTCATCCCTGCCAAGCCTCCGGAAGACATCAAACTCCGGGTCGAGATCGATCCTCAGCGGTCTTGATGGGAGATCAAGCTTTATCTCGATGCTCCCTCTATCCATAGCCACGACTGTCCGATACGCCTCTTCCCTCCCCTCGATCGTTATTGCAATGGGTATATGCAAGTGGTAGATGGGGCCATGCTGTATCTGTTCAATGATTGCCGAAAGTATATAGTGAGGACCTTCAGCGTGCCTTAACATCCTTTATGCTCAGCTCCGGCGCACCGTGTACTGTAATCCATTGATCGAATTCTATCTTCAACTTTTTCCCCGAAACCCGCTCGAAGCTCTCTCTTATATCATCGAAAGATGCAAATTTGAATCTGTTTTCCCGATAGAAATCTCTGAGCCCCTCGATAAAAACCCTGTCCCCTAATTCCTGACGGAGCATGTGAAAAAACATGAGGGATTTGCCATAGCCAATCGCTTCTGAGGACGAACTGTGCCGGGAGCGGAATTCGGTAAGTGGGAAATCCCTTCCGCTTAACACATAGTCCGTATATTTCTGGAGCGTGGTCAGGCGGTATTCTGCGCCCTCTCCTTTTTGTTCCTTCAAAAGATGGTCCGAGAGATAGGCGGTCAGCCCTTCAGACCAATTCCCTTTTTCGTAATCGGGGAAGACACTATTTCCCCACCAGTTGTGAAGTATCTCGTGGGGGTAGGATGTGTCTATGATAAAGGGGAAGCGGATGACCTTAGGCCCGAGGAGAGTGAAGGAGGGCATTCCAAAACCGGTCTCCCAGAAGTTCTCGACAAGGGCGAATTTCTTATAGGGATAAGGTCCGATGAGCTTATTATACATAGATATATACCGGGCAGTGGCCTCCAGGTATTTTTCTGCGAGTCCTTCATCCGAACCGCGAAGGAATACCATTGCTGATATTTTTCCTGCTGACCGAATATATTCATGAAACCTTGCAGCTACCATAAAAATCTCTTCCTGCGGCTCCGGAGAGTCCCATTGAACACGGGTTGTACTTTTATCTTTTGCGTGGTCCGTGCGCTCTCCCTGGCTCACGGCGTCCCAGTCGGTCGGCAGTTCCAGACGGAGCTTAAAGGTCACCAATTCGTTATCGAATATCGGATACCAGAATGAGCTTCCTGAAAGATATATGCCCTCTTCCGATATTGTGCCGGCTGTCCGGCTGAAACCCCGCGCCTGTTCTTTGCCATATTGCTCAAGAGGATGGTTGATAATGCCACCGTATTTAAGAACGAAGGTATCCACGCCCCGAGGGAGCTCCACCTTATAAGACTCAAAAATCCGGCCCTGTCCGAATCCGGGCTCTCTCGTAATGTTCACGCCCTTTGTAGGTGATGACGGATCGAGTCCCTTGTGAAGGTAGAAACGCATTTGCGGTAGCAGCCTTTCGGGAATGGTCACTGTATCTTCCGCAGCAAAGGCGTGCTCTTTTGGATATATCACAACCTTTATGTCGTGATGAATAATCGTATTTGACGATATCTCTTCAGCTACCAAAGATGTGTATGTTATAAGGATAAATGAAAGACAAAATCCAAGAAACCTAAGAACTCGTATCATATTGTCCTTTGTCTGTTATTCCGGCCTTCGGCATGACCCTTCGACAAGCTCAGGGTGACAATTGTCATGGTGAGCTTGTCGAACCATCAGCAAACGCTTGTCTGGAATCGTTCGTACTTCCTCTTTGGCCTACTCAACCCAATCCGCGATAAAAATATCCGTGGCCCTCGGTTTTTGAGGGTTTCTGTTCGAGGCAAAGACGAGTTTCTTCCCGTCCGGCGAAAACATCGGAAAGCCGTCAAAAGTAGTGTTATAGGTGAGCCTCTCCAGCCCAGCGCCGTCCACACTGATGAGGTAGATCTCGAAATTGTGCCCGTATCTGTGCTGGTCTTCATGCCAATCGTCCATATTGCTGGAGAAGATAATCCTCTTCCCGTCGGGATGCCATGAGGGGGCAAAGTTCGTGGCATTGTTACGGAGAATTCTTTTCTTGTTCGATCCATCGGCGTCCATGACCCAGAGGTCGAGCGGCACAGGGACTATATAATTGTTCTCCATGCAATTCCGCCAGAGCGCCTTTTCCTCTTCTGTCTCCGGATACCAGGCCCGCCATACTATCTTCCTGCCGTCCGGTGAAAACCAGGGGCCTCCATCGTATCCGACCCTGTCCGTCAACCGTTTCACCTTTGATCCGTCGGAATCCATGGTATAGACATCGAAATCTCCGTCTCTCTGGGAGCCGAACACAATCTGCCTGCCGTCAGGAGAGACAACCGGTTCAGCGTCATACTTCGGGTTATCGGTAATTTTCTTCATATCCGTTCCATCGATGTTCGCTACGAAAATATCATAGGGATACAACGGCCAGACATGACCGGCGCCGGCTATATTCGGCATTTTGGGTTTAGGCGGGCATTCGCCAGGAATATGACTCGTGGAGGAAAAAACAATCCTTCTATTACCGGGGAAGAAGAATGAACAGGTGTGCGCCCCGTGATTCGGGCTGACCATGTGCTTTTCAGAACCGTCGACATTCATGATCCATATCTTGTCGCACGCGTATCCTTCCCTGTTTGACTGAAAGATGAGTTTGCGGCTGTCAGGGCTGAAATACGCTTCGCCGTTATCGCCTTCGAAGGTGAGCTGGGTGACGTTTTTCATATGCTGTTCTATGAAAGAGAATTCACCCTGCTTGAACGCGGTATTCATCCTGCAGCCTGAAAGAAAGAAAAGGGTTGTTGATAAGAGTAGAATGATGGTTTTCATCGCCATAAATAGTATATCAAAAAAAAGGACGTTAGACTTCCCACCCTCTATTGAAGGCCCACGACAGGATGGATATCTTACTTGATATCCTCAAAGCTCTTATAAACATAGCCCATGGACCCGGCGAGCACCTTATGGACGACATGCCCTTCATAGGTGTTCAGAGAACTCTTTATGGAGGCATCTTCTTTAATCGCCTGCTTAATGCCTTTGTTCGCCAGGATCTTAACGTAGGGCAGGGTTACATTCGTTAGGGCGATGGTTGAGGTCTTCGGATATGCGCCGGGCATATTGGCAACGGTGTAATGGATTATCCCCTCGACCTCATAAATGGGATCATCGTGCGTAGTCGGCCTTGATGTTTCGAAACATCCTCCCTGGTCCACCGACACATCGATAATGACAGAGCCTTTTTTCATGGTCTTGAGCATGTCCCGTTTAATCAAAACCGGCGTTTTCCCGCCCGGGATGAGGACAGCGCCGATTATGATATCCGCATCTCTTATCTCTTCCTTGATATTGTGTACGGTAATCGGCAAGGTCTTTACTCTGCCCATGAACATCTCGTCGATCTTCTGTAATCGCTCCATCTTTATGTCCATCATAACGGTGTCCATTCCGAGACCGATACAATCACGTGCGGCATTTGTACCAACGATGCCGGCGCCGAGGATCAATGCCTTTGCAGGTTCGACACCCATTACCCCGGTAGGAAGAACCCCCCTGCCTCCATAAACCTTCTGGAGAAAATATGCGCCCATGATCGGCGCCATCCTTCCCGCGATCTCGCTCATCGGTGAAAGTAAAGGCAGTCCGCCGTTTTTCTGGAGTGTTTCATATCCGAGGCCGATTATCTTTTTCTTCAGGAGGACGTCAATAAGCTCGCGGTTCGCCGCGAGATGGAGAAACGTGAAGATCGCCTGTCCTTCCCTGAACAAATCGTATTCTGAAGGGACCGGTTCCTTAACCTTGACTATGAGGTCCGCGCCGGCAGACAAATCTTTTTTCTCTAATATTTCGGCTCCTGCATTCCCGTATTCCCCGTCCGAAAAATCACTGCCCTCTCCGGCGCCTGTCTCGATAAAGATTGTGTGGCCGTCAGCCTTAAGTTCCTCAACACCGTAAGGCGTCATCCCCACCCTGAACTCCCCCTTCTTAATTTCCTTCGGGACACCTATTATCATAGTAAGCTCCTATCGATGATGCATATAAAACACTCGACGCAATTATATCAGATATTTATTCTGATTTTTATATTAAGGTACGATTAACATAATTACCATGTGTGCTAAAATATTTTCCTATGATTTGCGACTACCAGGATAAGGAACCGGCAATACTCGAAACCCTGAAGACCGTCTTCGGCTTTCAGGGTTTTCGTCCGAACCAGGAATATATCATTAAGAGTATCCTGAACGGACAGGATGTTTTTGCGGTAATGCCGACAGGAGGGGGAAAGTCCCTCTGTTATCAGTTGCCGGCAAAGATGATGCAGGGCACGGCTATTGTTATCAGCCCGCTCATTTCCCTGATGAAAGACCAGGTTGACGCGGCTTTGGAAAACGGCCTATCCGCGGCCTTTATGAACAGCTCCCTGAATACGGATGAGATTACTGATATATACCGCATGTTGAAATACGGCAAAATTAAATTGCTCTATATAGCACCCGAGCGTTTTGCAATGCCTCATTTTCTTGAAACGCTTAAGACCGTTCCTCTATCACTCTTTGCCATAGATGAAGCACACTGCGTTTCGGAATGGGGGCACGATTTCAGGCCCGATTATCTCAGCATTTCCAATATTCCGAAGATGTTTCCCGGCGTTCCCGTTGCGGCCTTTACCGCAACGGCTACCCGGAGGGTCCAGGAAGATATCATCAGCAAGATCGGACTCAGGTATCCCCAAATAATCCGCGCATCCTTTGACCGCCCTAACCTTTTTTATCAGGTGGAAAGAAAAGAGAAGGTGGATTCGCAGATACTCGAATTTCTTAAAGGGCATTCCGGAGAGGCGGGCATCGTCTATCGCACGACCCGCGATTCCGTTATGGATACGGCTGCTTTCCTGGTATCTAAAGGAATCAGGGCTTTGCCCTACCACGCTGGATTGACGACGGATGAAAGGAACAAAAATCAGGAGGCCTTTAACAGGGACCGGGCATCGGTGATCGTGGCGACCATTGCCTTCGGTATGGGCATTGATAAGTCCAACATACGTTTCGTTATTCATGCGGACCTTCCCAAGAACATTGAAAGCTATTACCAGGAGACGGGACGTGCGGGACGTGACGGAGATCCGGCCCATTGCATCCTGTTTTTCGGCAGGGGAGACATTCCCAAAATACGTTACTTTATAGATCAGATGCCCGATGAGGAGGAACGCTCTATCGCGATAGAGAAATTGAACCAGACGGTGGGATTTGCCATACATAATGTATGCAGACGCAAACAACTCCTGAGCTTCTTCGGAGAAGGGTATCCTTTAGATAATTGCGGCGCCTGCGATATCTGTTCCGGCAGTGTCGAACAGATCGACATCACCCTCGATGCGCAAATAATAATGTCGGCCATGTCGAGGACACAACAGAGGTTTGGAACCGGCCACATTATCGATATTGTGACGGGCGCTGATACGAAGCGCATCCGTGAACTCCGGCACGACAAGATCAAAACCTATGGTGCGGGAAAACAGAAAGATAAAAAGCACTGGCGATTTATTGTTGACGAATTACTCGCACAGGGTCTTATCCTGCAGGACGGTGACCGCTATCCCGTCCTGAAGCTGACGCGGAAAGGCTCTGACGCGCTGTATGGCGATGATCAGGTTGCCGCCTTAAAGCGAGAAGATACAAAAAAGAAACACCCGGTAAAAAGCAGCGGATTTGATCACTACGATGAAAGCCTGTTTGAGAGGCTTCGTATGATACGGAAAAATATCGCAGATGAGCAACAGGTCCCTCCGTATATTATATTTTCAGACAAGACCCTTCATGAAATGTGCAGGCATTATCCGGCATCATTATCGGACATGAGAAAAATCAGCGGTGTCGGCGATGCCAAGCTTGAACGGTATGGAGGATTTTTTATACAGGAGATAGAAAAATACTTGAATGATAATCCCGGTATCTCAACTCCGGACGGACAATGCGGCGGTCCCGATATCAGCCCATCGCATAAAAAGAAAAAGGGTGAAACGGTTGAAAAGACCTATGAGCTTTACACAAAAGGGTACTCAATAAAAGACATGGCAAAATTGCGAAATCTTTCATCGACAACCATTGTCCTGCACCTGGAAAAGCTGATCCGGAACGGCTGCGATATCGCTGTAGACCGGTTTGTTGATCCGCTGAAAAGGCAGAAAATTGAGGAACTGTTCCGGAAGATGCGACAGTGGGACCTGAATCCGGTCATCGAGCACTTCGCCGGCACGGTAAGCTACGAAGAGGCGCGGCTGGTCAGGGCCTGTATGCTACGCTGACCAATGCATAAGAAGTGATTGTTGGGGGATGAAGGTGGAAGAAGAAATTTTCATTGTTACACAGCGGGTGCACAGACTTTTTAAGGAGAAAGGGCTCACCCTCTCGGTAGCGGAGTCCTGCACCGGCGGGCTGATCAGCCATTACATCACAACCCTTCCGGGCGCAAGCATTTTTTTTAAGGCCGGCATTATTTCGTACTCTATAGGCGTAAAAAAGAAAATTTTAGGCGTTTCGTTTGATGTCATCTCGGAATATGGCGTGGTGAGCGAGGAAACGGCAAGAGAAATGGCCGGCAAGGTACGGTTGTTGACGGAAACGGATTTTGCCCTCTCGACTACAGGCAACCTCGGGCCTGATGTGCTCGAAGGGAAAGAGAAGGGACTTGTCTATATGGCAGTGAGTAAAGAAGATTTGACCGTCTCAAGAGAATTGAGGTTAAAAGGCGATAGAGAGGAGAATAAGGAAAGGGCCTCCTTGTTAGCGCTGCGGTTCCTGATTGAAATGACCGAGGGCGGATAAATTGTATGCCGGAAAAAATACCCGATAATATCAAACAAGAAATAGAGAAGCTGGTTAAAGACTTAAACTACCACAACTACCGCTACTATGTCCTCGACTCTCCGGTTATATCGGATGAGGAATACGATCGTCTCTATTTTCATTTAAAAAAACTTGAGGGGAAATATCACTATGTCCTGCCGGATTCACCCACGCAAAGAGTCGGTGCTCCTCTGCCTGAAAAATTTGAAAAAGTGAGACATAGCATGCCTATGCTTTCGCTGGATAATGCGTTTACCTATGAGGAACTGAAAGATTTTGACAGCAGAATAAAGAGGCTGCTGAACACCGATGAGGAGATAGAATATACCGTTGAGCCAAAGTATGACGGGCTCGCAATGGAACTGTCATACAGGAAGGGTCTTTTCTATAGGGCGTCCACAAGAGGTGACGGCTACGAAGGAGAAGATGTAACGCAAAATATTAAGACTATTAAAGCAATTCCGCTCAAAATCGAAGAGCCGCGGAAAAATCCCGGAAGAAATTGATATACGGGGCGAAGTATATATGAACCTCGATGAATTCGAAAAATTGAATAAACAAAGAGAGCGCTCAGGAGAACAGTTATTCGCCAATCCCAGGAATGCTGCTGCAGGATCTGTAAGGCAACTTGATCCCGCCGTTACAGCTTCCCGAAGACTCTATCTTGCCTGCTACGGAACAGGAACTGTCAAGGGGATGACTTTTAAGAGCCAGCAAGAATTTATCAATTGGCTGAAAGAAGCGAGATTCCCTATTCCGGATATGAGACGGGAAAAAGGAATCAGCAGGATTATTGATGTGATAAAAGAACTCGAAGCGAATAGAAGCTCTTTCTCATTCGAGACCGACGGGGCCGTGATTAAAGTGAATGACTTTGAACTGCAGCAGAAATTGGGGGTCAAGACGAGAGAACCACGGTGGGCGATTGCTTATAAATTTCCTGCTCATCAAGCTACAACAAAGATAAAAGATATCCGGGGAAGCGTTGGCAGAACAGGAGTGATCACTCCCTATGCTATTTTCGAGCCGGTAAGGATTGGGGGTGTTACCGTTACGAGATCAACTCTCCATAACTGGAACGAATTGGAAAGGAAGGATATCAAAATAGGGGATACTGTTGTGGTAGAGCGAGCGGGTGATGTTATCCCTCATGTCGTGACCGTCATAAAGGAAAAAAGGACCGGAAAAGAAGAACCGTACCCCATACCTGAAAAATGCCCTGCTTGCGGTTCGAAGGTTGTCAGGGAAGAGGGAGAAGTTGCGGTCAGGTGTGTTTCTCTCCACTGCCCTGCGCAGGTGCAGGAGAAGATTATTCACTTTGCTTCCAGAGGAGGCATGGATATAGAGGGGCTTGGCGAGAAGAATGTGGGACTTCTTTACTCAAAGGGGCTCATAAAGCATTTTGAGGACATCTATAAATTGAAAAAGGAAGATCTCCTTGAGTTGCCAAGATTTGCCGAAAAATCAGCTCAGAATCTTATCAATGCCATCGAAAGGTCGAAGAATGCCACCCTTGCCAAATTTCTCTTTGCCATCGGAATCCTCCATGTTGGAGAGTATGCTGCAAAGCTCCTTGCGAAGAACTTCGAGAAGCTGGACAATCTCTACTACGTGAAGCCGGATAAGATTACAGAGATAAAACAGATGGGTGAGAAGATCGCCGCCTCTCTAACCACATTCTTCAATGACGAAAAGAACATTAAAACCCTTGACGCCCTCAAAGAACATGGCTTGAAAATAAGCAATCCTGATTTTATTTCAGGGAAGAAGGAAGAAAAGCCTCTTGAAGGTTTGACTTTCGTGATAACCGGCACACTGCCTAAACCGAGGAAGGAAGTCGAAGATCTCATAGAATTTCACGGCGGCCATGCATCTTCTGCTATTTCCGCAAACACCGATTACCTTGTGGTTGGAGAAGATCCGGGATCTAAATTGCAGAAGGCAAGGCAACTTCAGGTTAAAACCGTTTCCTATGATGAACTTCTGAAGCTTGTAGAACAGCGCATGGAAAAATTATAGTTTATTCGGGCGATAGAACTTATTCGTCATTATGAGATCATGGAATAGCTGGAGATAGTACCCCTTTTCCCTCTTGAGGTCAACAAGCTTTTCCTCATCTTCAGGCAGTACATTTTTTGAGGGAAGCAGATAATTATAGGTTTCCTCAACATTGTTCATCGAAGATGCAACAATCCGGCCGTCTTTGACGAAAACATCAGAATCGCCATAAGACAGCAGACCGATGCCGGGTTTACTCGAAAAGGCCGATTTACCGAAAGAGGCATAATCATCCGAGGACCTTAAGACATCCAGTATGGTGGGCATAAGGTCCACCTGAGTAACGGCCTTTGTGATAACCATCGGTTTCAAATGAGAGGGTGAATAGAGCAAACCAGGCACGGAAAACTTTTCATACAAATTGTTTCTTGTGGATTCTCCTTCCGTATGGTCCCCTACGATGATAAAGATCGTATTGTTGAAATATTCTTTCTTAGCGGCTTCGTCAAAAAAACGTGAGAGGGCATAATCCGAATACCTGAGGACGTTCAAGAACCCATAATTAGGCACCTCAGGTTTGTAATATCGAAATCGCTCTGAAGGCAATTTGTACGGCGTGTGACTGCTCAAGGAAAAGATGACCGCCAAAAAAGGGCCTTTTTGTTTCTCAAAGAGCCTGTCGGCAAAGAGAAAGGCGTCTTCGTCGTATATGCCCCAGATGCCGTCATCTCTGCCTCCTTCTTTCATTATATCTTCTTTGGATATATACGTGTCGATACCCGTTTGTTTCAGCAAACCATCAAAGCCCATGGAGCCGCGTTTTGCACCATGAATAAAAAAGGTCTTATAAGACTTTTCTTTCAAGAGGGTCGGAAGAAATTTAACAGGCATCTGGGCGAAAGCGCCGCTCCGCGACAAGACCATCCCGCCGGACGGAGGGACAGAAGTGATGATTGCAGAGATGGCTTCTATGGAGCGCTGTCCGTTGGAGAAAAAGTTCTTGAAAAGCACACCCTTTCCTGAAATTCTGCTAAAAAATGGCGTGGCATCTTCCACACCGCCCAATGCGCCGACATATTTACCCGACCAGCTTTCCATTATAATGATGACTACATTTAACGGTTTGAAATCTTTTTCCCCATATTTAAAATGACGGTAAAGAGGATATGCCTGATCGGGGACCTCTTCTTTTTCCGGAGATATGATCATCGCCTGACCGTTTTGCAAAGCTTCTTTTTGGGAACAATAGCGCTTCTTCCAGCCCTTCATCTCCATGTTCTCTCTCATACTGTAAAACGTCCTCAAGGTTGTATAAACTCCATTGAGTGCAAGGTGTTGTAAAAACTGAGAACTGAAGTTAGCGGAATCACTCAAGGTGATCGGCTTCATCTGAATGCCTCCCCTGGCCATAACAGCGGAAAGAGTGAGGACGATAAGAAATGCGGCAGATTCACTGATAATCTTCCTCACCAATGAATAGCCGCTATAAGAGAATTTCTTAAGCAGCCTTTTGCTCAGTAAAAGATATGCAAAGGAGATACCCATGAGAAATAGAAACAAAAAGAGAACCTGGGGGGCATACTCAAGCCAGCCTGTCTTGACCATCGACAGGATATCGCCCGTTGTATTAAAGAGTTCGAAACTCAGATGCCTCGAGGCGAAAGGGTAATACTGCAGATCAACAAAGAGGTAAATATCGACAAGTATGAGCCAGCACAGATTGCAGAGAAAAAGAATCTTCATATATGCATCTTTCCATGAGATATAAGGAATAAAAATCAATGCGGAAAAAGGAATCAATATATAGGCAGACGTGGAAAGGTCGAACCTGAGGCCGGTGAGCAGGGCCGGAATGATATCTTTCAGATTAAGGCCGGCAACGGTCCGCATACTTATAGAAAAAAGCAATATGATAGGCAGAGAATGAGATGAGAAAAAATCCGAGGTTAAGGAAAAAAATTGTAGTCTTCTTCATAAGGATATGGCACACACCCTGCCGCCCTGACCAAAAGGACTGCTCCCAAAATTTTAAGTAAAATAAAAAATAACAAAAAGCGCGGAGGAAAGCAATGAACAGACAGAGCATACCCCCCCGACGACCGTGTCATGTCATGTCATGTCTGGCTTGACCCGGTGCTTGCCATGGAGATGGTCAAAAAGATCGAGAAAGTCCTGGAAGAGGCAGACCCCCAGGGCGTCGAAGCTTACCGCCACGAAGAGTTAACTCAAGACATGACCAACTCTCTAAAACCTTTTGTCACCTTTTGTGTTACAACCCCCGGGCTTCCATCGCCCACCGGCCTGCCGTCTATTTCAATAACCGGGATAATCTCGGCGCCCGTACCGGTCATAAAGCATTCATCTGCGTTGTAAAGGTCATAGCGGGTGAGCGCGGTTTCATGAATTTTGATTCCGAGAGATTCCGCGACCTCCATGACGGTCTGCATGGTGATGCCATCGAGGGCCCCGTGATGCGGCGCCGGTGTGAAAAGTTCATTGTTCCTCACAATGAAAATATTGTCTCCCGTACACTCAGCGACAAGCCCTTCCCTGTTCAACATCACTGCCTCAAGACATCCGGCCTTTCTCGCTTCAATCTTTGCCAGAATGTTATTGAGATAATTCAGGGATTTTATGCGTGGGTCCAGACAGTCGGAAGGGATGCGCCTCGACGAAGCGGTGATGATCTGTATGCCTTTTTTATAATATTCCTCAGGGTAGAGTTGAATATCGGCGACTATGATAATTACGGTCGACCGTTCACAGGACATCGGATCTATGCCCAAAGGACCCTCTCCCCTCGTTACGATAAGGCGGATATATCCTTCCTTCTTTTCGTTTCTCTCGACCGCATCGAGAACGGCATTCTCCATCTCCTCTTTCCTGACGGGGACATCGAGGAGAAGAGCCTTTGCGCTCCGGTAGAGCCTGTCAAGATGCTCTTTGAGCTTGAAGACCTTGCCGCGATAAACCCTTATTCCTTCAAAAACACCGTCACCGTAAAGCAAGCCATGATCGAATACCGAAACTCGCGCATCCGCCTTGTCATAATATTCACCGTCGATGTATATTTTCATGGAATCACCTCGTCTTTGAATATGTCTCTTAACTTTTCATACCTGCTCCCGAACTTCTTCCTGAGAAGTCCGCTGAAACGCCCGACGATCTTCATTATGTAGACATCGTGTTTGATGTAATCTTCCGCCATCATAACAAAGCCCCTGTTCATGCTCCATGCTCCTTCGACCTTGTTGTCTTTGGACACGGTGCCCATTAAGACCTCTTTTGAGTCAGTGACGACAACAATCCCTCTCCCCCTTTTTCCCGATAGATCGTGTCTTCGATCGGATGCCGGTACATCTGCGCGAGCTTCAATTCCGGGAATCCGAAATGTACAACGGCTACGTCCACTTTTCTTTGGAGTGCATCCCTGATCTTGTGCTCCAGCAATGCAAGCTCTTCTTTCCAGGTGGAAATAAGGACCGATACGGCAGCGCTGTCTATCATGCGCCTTGTCTTATCGATCAGATACTCATATTCACGGATATTCCATATGCATGAAAGCTCTTTTTCTCCTTTTACGACCGCCAGTCTATTTCTCAGATTATCGATAACCCTCTCTGTCCTGCTTTTGTATTTATCCAGAAACTCATCGGGCTCTACCGGGACATATCTCTTCGTTTTCCCTTCATCAATAATCGATAGGATCCCTTTTTCAACGAGCTTCTTTAAAACCTCGTAAACCTTTGAGGTGGGAACACCTGAGGATTTTCCCGTTTCATAAGCAGTGGCCGGGCTTTCCCTGAGAAGCGAAAGATATATCTTCGCCTCGTATTCCGAGAATCCCAACTCCAGGAGTCCAAAAATGGCCTGATTCATTCTTATCTACCTTAGTAGTTAATATTATATCCATTTGTCGTGCATGTCAAGAAAAAAGCATCTCTTAACGTATCCCTTCGGTAGAGGGCGGCAGCCGAAGCCTCTTAACTTTTCTTATGAGAATTTGTTATCGTAAGAATAAATTTTTCAGAGGCGGACAATTGGCAGAAAGAAATTCCCCTTTTTCTTAACCTCAAACAGATACTAATCACTCTCATAGAAAGATACCATCCTTTCCATATAAGGTACTTTAAGGCTCTCGTCGGTATCGTGATGTCACTGCTCCTGGGCACGGTTCTCATACTCGGATGGATGTCTTTCTGGAAGATCAAAGAGGTCGTAACCGGAGACTTCAATCAGCAGCAATTGGTCCTCGCGCGGCATGCTGCCCGCCAGATAGAGAACAGTCTTACCGCGCTGAAAAGAGAATTGCTTCTCCTGAGTTTATCACCATCCATACAATACGCAGAAACACCCTCGATGGGTAACAGGATGGAAATAACCTTTTCAAGTATCAAAGACGAAGGCACGATAGAAATAAGATTTACCGAGAATAAAATGCAAAAGACCTACCACGTATCGGATAAGAACAAATGCGGCTCTGAAAAACCGGACTCTGAAGATATATATTATCTCGAATGGGCCAGAAAGGTAGAAAATAAAGGCAATATACTGTTAACAAATGCCACCGCCGCACCCGATGGCAGCCGACACCAAAAACCCATAATGAAAATGATCATACCTGTCTGGCAGGTTTCTGTAGACGAGTCACATCCCGTAGCGCTCAATCATTTTTCCGGAGTTTTGGTATTCATTGTCGATGCAAATCAGTTGATAGAAAACGTTATAAAAGAGATACGTTCCGGGAAAACGGGATATGCCTGGGTCATAGACGAAGATGGCACCTTCCTTTACCATCAGGAACAGGCCTTTATTGGGCAGAATGCCTTTGAAGCACGAAAAGGGAAAAAACCGACCATATCTTTTGCACGAATTAACGAGATCCAGAAAGACAAAATGTTGAAGGGTGCAGAGGGAACGAGCTGGTACATCTCGGGGTGGCACAGAGGAATTGAGGGACAGATAAAAAAATTAATCGCCTATACCCCTATCAGATTGGACGATAAAAACCCTAAGCGCATATGGTCTGTTGCCGTAGTAGCGCCTATCAGTGAGGTGGAAGGGGCCATCCATTCGATCAATGTCCGGCAGTTTTCTCTTCAGGTCATTATAATATTTCTCATTTTGTTCGGCGGTCTCTTCATCAATTTTATGATACTCAGCTGGTCGAATACGTTGGAACAGGAAGTTACAAAGAAAACCATAGAGCTCAAGAAATCAGAACAGCGGTACAAATCCCTGGTCGAAAATGCAGAGGACCTTATTTTTACGGTGGATTACGACGGGAACTTTTTATCGATAAATAAATATGGTTCTGATTTTTTTAATAAAACCGAAGCAGATATTATAGGCCATAACCTCTCGGAATTCTTTTCATGGCCGAGTGCCGAGGTCCTCCTCCTGATGATCCAGGATGTATTTGATACGAAGGAAAGCACGCAGACAACTCACATGGTTATTATCGGAGACCGTCAATTGTGGTTCAATACCAATTTCAGAAGACTCTTTGATGAAGCAGGGAATATTTATGCGGTATTGGGTATCTCAAGAGATATTACGGAAAGGAAAAAAATGGAGGAGCACAGTTACTATACTGAGAAACTGGCGTCCATGGGAACACTGGCTGCCGGAATAGCGCATGAAATAAATAACCCCCTCGGGGTGATCCTCGGTTTTACAGACCTGCTCCTGGAAAAGTTTCCGCCCGATTCCGAGGAATATGACCTGTTGAAAACCATAGAGAAACAGGGTCTCAATGCCAAGAGGGTGGTCGAAAATCTCTTGAACTTTGCGCGGCATAAAGAGCATAAAGAAGAAATCATCGATATTAATAAGAATATACAGACAGTATTAGCAGTTATGAACAATACTTTGCTTCTGAACAAAATCTCAGTCAAACAGGATCTGCAGGATGAATTGCCTCTGATTATTGCGGACTCCGGGGAATTACAGCAGGTCTTTTTTAATATCATAAATAATGCTATTCACGCGATGCAGGGAGGAGGGAATTTAACTATTACCACCAGACCGCTGAATGATGACAAGATCGAAATAAGGTTCGCCGACACCGGTCAGGGGATCAAGAAAGAACACCGCAACCGTATATTTGATCCCCTTTTTACTACGAAGGAGGTCGGGAAGGGCACCGGCCTCGGACTGTCGGTTTCTTATGGTATTATAACAAAACACGACGGGACGATCGCTTTCGAAACAAAAACCAGGGAAGAATCAGAGGAAACAGGGACCGCTTTCATCATAACTTTCCCGGCAGCGGAAAAAGCTGGACAGCGGGCGGACAAGCCGGAATGACGGAATGGGAAGGAAAAGGAGGATATCATGGCAGAGAAAATATTAGTTGTTGACGATGAACCGGACATGCTGAAGCTTTTAAGCATGATCCTGAGAGAAAAGACGTCCTATGAAGTTACTACCACCAATAACCCTGTAGAGGCGCTTGAGTTAGCAAAAAAAGGCGTGTTTGACCTGGTTATCTCTGACTTAAAAATGCCCGGTCTTGACGGCATGGAGATCATTGATGCGGTCAAACATATAGACGAAGACATCCCGATCATCATTATCACTGCTTACGGAACAGTTGAGTCCGCCACCGAGGCGATAAAAAAAGGCGGGTTCGACTTTATCACAAAACCCTTCAGAAAAGAACAGATACTCTTCACCATCGATAAGGCGTTAAAATGGCTTAAAGTGCAGAGGGAGAACAAGATGCTGAAAGAGCAACTAAAAAAAGGAGAACTCTGATATTATCTGTACTATTGGAAGATTATTTTATGTGCTCTTTCACAAACTGCTCCAGATAAATCGATGTTGCGGTATCATCATGCATGACGGCATCCATCTGTTTCGTGTAAACCGTTAACTTCCCCAAAAGCCCTAATTTCTCTTCGAGTTGCTCCCTCTTATATTTTGTGATATCGGCATCGATGATATCTTCTACCACTTTTACGTCAAAATCCAGTTTTTTCAGTATTTCGGAGATCATCCTCACCCTTCTCAGTCTCCTTTCGAGGTCAGCGCCGCCACCCTTAAAAAAGAATCTTATGTAATTGTCATTGATATTGTCACCTGTATAAGCCTCCACCACCGAGAGATGGTAACCGAGCCTGATCGAGAAGTTCATATACTCGCCGGAAATGAAGGAGAAACTTTTCTCCCCCGTTTGTTCAAGTTCTTCCTCGGGGAGCGAAGCAGTATGGGCAATCATCCCCAGGAATCCCTTGACATCCACGTGCCTCGGTTCCGGCCATTGCACAGACGACAGGCCTTTGAGGAATGCCTTGAAAGGTATTGAACGGATATTATCGGGAATAATTTTTTTGCGGGTCCCTTCTATCCCGCCTCCGAGGTCTATAACATATACGGCAAGAGGAATATCCGCCAAAAGTCTGACAGCTTCGGCGCCTTCCGGCAATTCCCCGGAAATCTTAAACATCTCCTGCATCGCTTTTTGGTGTGCAAAGCGTATGATATCATGGAAGGTTTTACAGAACTCAGGTTTGAACCCTTCGTCCTCCGGGTCAAGCAAATTCAGTGGAACGACCCATTTTAGGACCTTTTCAAATGTTTTAAAGAGTTGTGTTTTCTTGAACGGTTCTTCCTTCTTTTTCGAAAATTCAAATAGCTCCCTCACCAGGCCGTCATAAATATTGCAGTTTATTGCATCCACTGTTATTTCCTGCCCTTTTTTGATGACCTCCGTCGCGACTCCCGTATCGACGATCGTGGGGACTTGAAATTCCCTGGCTAATGTGGCCATATGAAGGGTAGCTCCTCCAATGTCCGTAACAATTGCACTCGCCCTGTTCATGACGGTAACAAACTTTGTCGATGTATGCCTTGCCACGAGTACTGCGCCTTCGGGAAAGTCCTTCAGGTCCTCTTCCGTCTTCACAATATGGGCCTTGCCAAAGCCTATCCCTTTGCATGCGATAATGCCTTTATCAATCAGGACATTGTATCCCGCGACGCGGGAAGGGACAGGTTTCGTTGTCACCTTTGCCATGATCATAAGTGGTCTGGCTTGCAGTAGGTAAATCCTGTCATTCTTGTCTATCGCCCACTCGACATCCTGAGGATAGTTATGATGATTCTCGATAAGAATTGCATACTGAGCAAGCGCTCTGACCTGTTCGTCATCCAGACACGACATCCCTTTCATATTTTCAGGCAAAGGAACCTGTTCCAGTTTTCCATCGGCTCTGCAGACAACCATGCCCGATTCTTCAGGGATATTTCTTTCGATTATGTCTAAAGAGGGATATCGTGAAACTATATATGTCTCAGGGGTTATAACTCCTTCAACCGCACACCTTCCCATCCCGCGAACAGCATTGATAACGAGGGTCCCCGCCTCCGGTTTATTCGGGTCTCTTGAATATATTACTCCCGCTTCCTTTGCGTCAACCATTGCAAGAATGCCCACGGACATAGCCATTTCATACTCATGCAGACCTTTCGTTTTGTAGTAAAATATAGCCCTTGAAGTGAACAGACTCGCTACAACTTCCTTATATCTCTGAAGGATTAAATCGGGAGGCACATTGAGAAAGGTAGCGTATTGTCCCGCAAAACTGAATATTCCATCCTCCTGGAGTGCGCTGCTTCTTACAGAGACCATAACTTCCTGTCCAAATTTATCACAAAGCCATGAATAAGCACCGAGTATCTCTTTTTCGATATCCGGTGGAATCTCGGCCATTACAATCTGTTCCTGAATCTCTCTGCTTGTACTATTCAGGACCTCCAGGTTGTCCGTCTGCAATTTATGTAACATTTCATTTATCTTTTCAGGAAATCCGTTATGCTCCATAAATCTCTTGAAAGCATAATTACTGACAGCGAACCCTTCCGGTGTGGGTATCCCGAGACAGTTTCTTAATTCTCCGAGGTTTGCATTTTTAGCGCCGACAATGTCTGTCATTTCCTTGTTGATTTCATCAAAGGACAATATAAATTTGCTGAAAGGAATCTCTTTTTTCCCGCTCAATAACTCTTCTACCGCTGAATTGATTTTATTGAATCTATCCTGTAAACCCGGGTATCTATCATTTGAGATCATGTTCAAGTTATCTATGATCTTCTTTACGCCCATGGTTACAGCCATAATGTTGTAGTCTATATAACGCCTGTCAATGAGATACTCACCAGACAGTTTTTCCTCCATGTCCGCCATCAACTCAAGGACATAGTTATTTTGCAATAGTAATTCCCGGAAGGATTGATATTTTATCAGAAAGGGTTCTTTGCCCTCCTCTTTTCCCCCGGATGGTGCTTTTTCGAAAAATTCCGAAAGTCTTTGCCAGATTTTCATGGTTTATTAAGAGAATTATACGAAAAGTATGCCTTTATAGAAATAGTGTGTCCGGCATGTATGCAGAAAGAGCTTTACGTCGCCACCTTTGTGAGAGAGATATCAATGGATATGCCTTCACGTTTTTATTTATACCTGATAGATTCCAGTTAAGGCCAAAGCGCGATTTGTAATAGGTTTTTCTGCATATATGTCGGACATCGACCGCATTTTTCGGGTCAATGTATAAATCCGTTGGGGGAGTACATTAGACTATGAGGGCGAGTGCAATATCAGGGGAGATCAGGACCGGATGTGCTCTTTAATGAATTGTTCTATATACATATCAGTAACAGCGTCATTAAACATCGCCATATCCAGCTGTTTGGTGTAGGCTGTCAATTTGCCCATTACCTCCAATTTTTCTTCGATGGTGGACTGTTTATATTTCGTGAGGATGGCATTCGTGACATCCTCTTTGACATTGACCCTGAATCCCATTGCCTTAAGGATTTCTTTTATAAGCCTCACCCGTCTTAATCTCCTGTCAAGGGCAGCGCCTCCGCCTTTGAAGAAGAATTTGATGTAATTATCATTGATATTCTCTCCTGCGTATGCCTCTATCATCGAAAAATGATAGCCGAGCCGTATACTGAAATTCACATAGTTTTTCGATACGACGGCAAAACTCTTTTTCCCTGTTTCCTGAAGCTGATCTTCCTGGATAGAGGCTGAGTGTGCGAGCATTCCAAGAAAACCCTTTGCATCAACCGGGGGTGGTCCAGGCCATCGCATACTTCTCATGCCCCTCAGTAATGCAGAGAAAGGGACGGAGAGTATATCCTCGAAGGATGCTTTCCTGAGGTTCTCTCTCACCCCTCCATTGATATTCAGGACATGTGCATGAATGGGAATACCTGCTGAAAGATCGGTAGTCTGTACATCTTCGATATCATGTTCCTCGCCGATGCTGAACATCTCGTGCATCGACATTTCATGTGCAAACCGGGTTATGTCATGATAGGTCTTGCAACATTCAGGACTGAAGTTTTCGCCGTCAGGGTCGGTCAGATTGAGTGGAGCTACCCATTTTAAAACCTTTTCAAGCGTCCTGAATAAATGTGTCTCCTTAAAAGGTTCTTTCTTCTGTTGAGCATATTCAAGAAGTTCCGAAACCCTGCCCTCATATATGTTGCAGTTGAAAGCGTCAACGGTTATCTCCTGTCCATCTTGAATAATGCTTGTTGAGACCTCTGTGTCAAGAATTGTCGGCACCTGATATTCCCTTGACAGAGACGCCATATGCCCCGTAGCACTTCCGACATCCGTAACGATGGCAGATGCCTTGTTCATAACAGTCACAAATTTGGGTGAGGTGTGTTTTGCGATCAATACCGCACCTTGAGGGAAATCTTTCAAAGCTTCTTCATCCTTGAGAATAAATGCCTTTCCGAAACCGACCCCTTTGCAGGCGATAACACCCTTGTCAAGAATGATGTTATACCCTTTAAAACGTGTAGGGAGACAGACCCCGGATGTTGAAGGTTGCATCAATATCCTCAAGGGCCTGGATTGCAATATATAAATTTTTTTGTCACTGCCGACGGCCCATTCAACGTCCTGAGGAGAGCCATAGTAACTTTCTAACGCCAGGGCATTTTTTGCCAATGTCCTTATCTGTTCATCGGTAAGGGATTGTTTCCCCCTATTTTCTTCCGGAACGGGAACTTCTCTCAGTTCTCCTGCCTCCCCGGTAATGAGCATTTTCCCCTGGTCCGATATTCTCCTGTCGATGATAACGCCTTCGGGATGTCTTGACACAGTATAGGTATCAGGAGTTACGGTCCCATCCACAACCCATACTCCGAGACCGTGCACGGCATTTATTAAAATGTGATCAGCGGATGCATCGTTAGGATCTCTTGAATACATGACCCCGCCTGCAATTGCATTCACCATATTCAGAACACCGACAGCCATAACCATTTCCCCTTCTGAAAATCCCTTTGTCTTAAAATAGAAAATAGCGCGGGGGGTGAAGAGGCTTGCAACAACCTCTTTATATTTCTGCAAAATCAAATCTCCCGGGACATTGAGAAAAGTCGCGTACTGTCCTGCAAAGCTGAATTCGCTGTCTTCCCGTATGGCACTGCTTCTCACTGATACCATCGCTTTTCCGCCGACTTTTTTACAGAGCTTCGCATAGGAGGTTTCGACAGCTTCCCGTAAATCAGCCGGGATTTCCGAATGCATGATCATGTCCTGTATCTCTCTGCTGACCTGATTAAGTTCTTCCAGATTTTCTATGCCGAGCGAAGACAATTTTTCGCTTATCTTTTCAACAAGCCTGTTATGGTCCATCAATTTTATGAACGCATATGCAGTGATTGCAAAACCGTCAGGGGCGGGCAGATTGAGGGCGCTCTTGACTTCCCCCAAATGCGCCATTTTACCACCGGCAATGGGGACCGTTTTCCCGGTGAGATTTTCAAGGGGGACCGTAAGATCGCTGATAGGTACCTCCATTTTATATTCAAGGATTCTTTTGATTTCTTCGCCGACATGATTATAGGTTTCATGGAATTGCACATATTTATCTTTCGAGAGGGCATTCAGATTTTCGATAATCTTTAAGACTCCGTATCCGATAAGCTGGACATTTGTTTTTATATAATGCGTGTCAAACAGGTACTCACCCGAAAGTTTTTCTTCCATATCCGCCATAAGCTCAAGGACCTGGTTGTTCGCTGAGAGAAGTTGCTGAAATGCCTGATACTTGACCTTTCTTACTTCTTTTGCCAATTCTTTATGTTCGTTCACTTCGGGGGATTTTTTAAAGATTTTTAACAGATTAAACATGCCTAATTATACCCTCAAAAAAAACTCTTGACAAGCCTGTTGAATATCATTATACTTTTTTTGTTTGGTTATAATCTTATACTAACATCATAACGTTATATTAATATTTCGTATGGAACTTATAGACAGAGAAGACCATCAAAAACTTTACTTGCAGCTCTATGGAATTTTAAAGAAAAAAATCGAGAGCAGTGAGTGGACCCTCGGCTCTCAGATCCCTACCGAAGAAGAACTGTGCAATTTATTTAACGTAAGCCGGGCAACCGTCAGGACCGCTATCCTCGAACTCGTCAGGCAAGGTTACCTGAAACGCCAGCAGGGCAAAGGCACCTTTGTCTTCAAGAACATTGTCTCTGAAGGTCTTACCATGTTCACAAATTTCAGGGAACTCCTCTTCGAAGAGGGTCTGCCTTTCTCCACTACCGTCCTGGCACGCACCGTCATGATGCCGATCGATGACCTGGACATTAAGCTCAATGTTTCCAAGGACAAACACATTATTTATATTAAAAGACTGCGTGTCATCGACAATGAGCCTGTCCTGCTCCAGGAATCCTATATTCCTTACCATATCTGCCCACTTCTTCTCGAAGAAGACATCGAGTACCAGTCTCTCTTCGACCTCTTTGAGAAGAAGTGCGGCATTAAAATCACGAAGGTAAAAACCTATATTGAGATCATCCGTCTGAAAGCAGACGATGCGCGGCTCGTCGGCCTCCCTGAAAACTCTGCGGCGATACTCCTCACCCAATATTTCTATTCGGGGGAAACATTGATCATGTATACCCGTTCGATAAAACGAACAGACAGGTTTAAGTTTTTTTTGGAGCTTGAAAGAAAAATCATTTAACAAAGGAGGTTAGCATGTCAGACAGAAAAGTTGTAAAGGACGTAATGACCGGTATCTTTGAGTATCCTCATGTGCCCTACTGGTTTACGATCGGTCAGGCCATAAGGATTGTGAAGGTCTCTTTTCTCAGCACCAAGAAATACCCCGACCCGATGGCAATTCTCGTGTTTGATGAAAAGTATAACCTTATGGGGACACTTACCCTTAAGGATATTTTGAGAGGACTCGAACCACGGTTTCTGAAACCCAGCGCAAAAGCCCAGGTTGCTGAAGAAGATGAATCAGCACTATCCCTCATCTGGGATACCCTTTTTGACAAGGGCTCAAAAGACCTTGCAGAAAAGCCTGTGAGCGAGATCATGGCGACTGCCAAGTATTTCGTTGAGCCAACAGATCCTATTACAAAAGCGGCATATCTCATGCTTCATCACGATCTGCTTCTGCTTCCGGTTTTAGAGAACAAGAAGAAGTTCGTCGGACTTGTCAGAATGATCGAAGTGTTTGATACGATATCCGATGCATTTTTAAAAGAATAGGCGAGGAGGAGGGAAAATGGCTGACAAAGAAATAAAGAAAACAGAAGGTTTACCACAGCCTCCGCCTGAAATAGTCATAGCCGAAACAAAGACTCCATTTGACTGGAAAAGGGTGATGTTCATTCTCATAGGATTGGGTCTTTTCTTGTGGATTTACTTTATGCCGCAGTGGTCTGACGCTGTTGATCCAGGGGGAAAGCATTTCGCCTTATCAGCAAAGGGAAAGGGCGCTATAGCGCTTTTTATACTGGCTTCCACATGGTGGATTTTTGAGGTTGTCCCAATCGGCGTTACTGCCATAGCGATAGGGGTATTTCAGGCACTATTTGCCATACGCTCAACAAAGGATGCCTTCAGGGATTTCATGGACCCATCTGTTATGTTTATCTTCGCTTCGGTCGTTGTGGGACTTGCATTTACAAAGTCGGGGCTTACCAAACGCCTTGCTTACAAAATGCTTCAGGTTGTCGGCGAAAAGACAAATATGATCGTATTGGGCGCATTGGTAGTAACAGCGGGACTTGCCCATGTCATGGCCCATACCGCTGCCGCAGCCACCGTATTCCCGATACTTCTCGCAGTCAATTCTCTCTATGGTGAGGGAGATAAACCGACAAAATTCGGTAAATCCCTCTTCATCGGCATGGCGTATGCCGCGGGCGCGGGAAGCGTTATCACCTTCCTCGGCTCTGCCCGTGCGGCAGCAGGCGCCGGCATGTTCGCAGAATTTACCGGAAAGACTATAGGCTTTTTTGAGCTCACAAAATTTACCTTTTTAATCGGCTGGCTCATGGTCTTCCTGATCTGGATTTATCTTTCAATATTCATGAAACCGGAAAAGAAGATCATCCACGGGCTTAGGGATAAAGTGGCAAAGCTTTCGAAGGAACTTGGCCCGATGACAAGAGATGAAAAGTTTGTCATCATTACCGTCCTTGGCGCTATCGCGGTAATGTCCCTGCAGTCATTTGTCCCTGCTTTGAAATCTCTGGACAGGGCAGCGATTATGCTCGTATCAACACTTCTTTTCTTTGTATTCAAAGTGCTGACTGTCAAAGAACTTGAAGATATCCCGTGGAATATCATTCTCCTTTTCAGCGGCGCCATGAGTATCGGTTTCTGTCTCTGGCAGACAGGCGCTGCACAATGGATGGCAGTTCAGTGGCTCGTTATGTTCCAGCACGCGCACTGGCTTGTTTTTGTTTTGAGCATCGCTACCTTTGTTCTGATCATGACGAACTTTATTATGAACGTGGCAGCGATAGCCATCTCTCTGCCTGTTTCACTGGTTATCGCTCCTTATTTGGGTGTTGCCCCTGATGTAATCTTTTATTCCTCCTTGATTACAGCGGGCATGCCTTTCGTGTTGCTCATCGGCGCCGCACCGAACGCTATCGCCTATGAGTCGAAACAATTTACCCCCGGGGAATTTTTCAGACATGGTTTGCTGTTAAGCGTTGCTCTTGTAGCAATTATCGGTTTTGCAATTGTCACATTCTGGCCGATGCTGGGAATGCCGACAACATTGAAGTAATCAGATCCCCCGTCAACCCCCCTTTTCTAGGGGGGACGTGGGGATAACGAGGTATTATTATGGGATTTGAAGAGATACTCAATAAACACTTCGATAAGGTTTTTACCGAAGTTGATTTTGTGAAAAAGACCTACAATGCCCTGAGAAAATTCGGTTTTGACGATGACAATACCATTGCAGCCGTCTGTGTCTGCAGGGACGAGATATCCCAATCGATAAGGAGTATCATCAAACATGTATGGGGTGAGGCATTCAACCTGTCAAGCCTCGGAGCAATGTTTTTTGCGGGAAAGACCGCGTTGAAAGCAGCCATGCACCATGCACCCGAAGGGGGCGGCAAGGAACGATATGTTTACTACGCCATGCCCCACATTGCAATCGATGAAGAAGGAAGAATGGGGTTTTGCAGCAGGAAGGGGATCAAGGAGTCGCACGCCTGCGGGGCCCTCTGCGGGTTTCTGGGCGAACTGCAGGAAAAGAAGATCAATGTCTCGATTGATGATGAAGACGCAGAGCAGAGTCATCTCAAAATGCGGTTGTTGAAAGAGATCCCTTACGGCCATGTGCCCGATCTCCTTGAACTCACCAGGATTGCCCAGAAGGTGATACTTTCGGACCTTGAGAAGGCAATAAATTCGGTTGTTGATATAACGAAGAGCGATTATGCGCTCATCACCGGGATCCAGGTGCACGGGCCTGAAAATAATTATGTCTGGCCTTCTATATGCTATGCGGTTATTGATGAATTACGGTATGAATTAACACAGCATTTTTAGAAAAATCTCGGACTGTACAAAACGTGCAGCTTCATTTCCGACTCGGTGCCCCGGCTGTTGGGTTTGAAATTTTGTTAATAAGGAGGCTTTATGAAGGCAAAGGATTTGATGATACCTATTCAGGATTATTTAAGTCCCGATAATACTCTGAAGGAAGCTGTCAATCTTCTGAGGATCGCAAAAAAGGGTGAAGAAAAAATAGGCGTTAAGGGATTGCCGGTCCTTGACAAGGAAGGAAAGCTTGTCGGCATGCTCTCAATGACGGACATTCTCAAAGCGGTTCATCCGTCGTATATGGATCTCATGAACCTGAGTAATTTCACCTGGGATGGGATGGTAGAATCTCTTGCTAAAAGTGCAGCAGATAAGAAGGTTGAGACAGTGATGTCGAAGGAAGTTTTTACGGTAAAAGAGGATGACCCTTTAATGGAGTGTGTCGATCTTATGATTAAAAACAATATAAGGAGATTGCCCGTAATTGACAAAGCAGGGAAAGTCGTCGGGATGATCTACGAGAGGGACGTCTTTTTTGCAATCGTCAAAGCGATGCTCGATGACGATTATTACTTTACTAATCCTTGAAAAATATATTTCAATAGGAGGTGGAAAATGACCGAAGAAGTAAAAGCTGCTACTGAAGTTGTCATGGGCGCAAAGTTCTGGATTGCAACGGCGATATTCTTGCTCGTCTATGGTCTGATCATAGCAGACAAGATACATAAGACCATACTCGCTATCGTCGGCGCTACAGCAATGATTGTTTTAAGAATAGTCACTCAGGAAGATGCTTTTCACAACATGGAGCTGGGCGTAGACTGGAACGTAGTGTTCCTGCTGATAAGCATGATGATTATCATCAACATCATGAGGCCGACAGGAGTCTTTGAGTATATAGCCATAAAAAGCGCTAAGGTGGCAAAAGGGAGACCATTTGCTATCATGGCGATATTCTCTGTTGTCACGGCTGTTGTATCTGCATTTCTTGATAATGTGACAACAGTTCTGCTTATCGCTCCGGTTACACTGCTCATCTGCCAGGCTTTGGAACTCGATGTGGTGCCATTTCTCATTACAGAAGCCATAGCATCAAATATCGGCGGTACGGCGACACTTATAGGTGATCCTCCGAACATCATGATCGCATCAAAGGCGCAGCTTGATTTTATGGCCTTTGTGTATCACCTCACACCGGTAATCATAGTCGTGCTCATAGCATATGTAATCACCATCAAGTTCATATTCGGCAACCGGTTGAAGGTGAAAGAGGAACTAAGGCAACGGGTCATGGCAATGAATGAAAACGAGGCCATAAAAGACCCTCTTCTTTTGAAGAAATGCCTCGCTGTACTTGCTGTAACAATAACAGGATTTATTTTTCACGGCATGCTCCACTATGAACCTGCAACCATCGCCCTTGCCGGCGCCGGACTTCTGCTCCTGGTCTCCGGCACAAAAGAACCCCACCATATCCTTGCCGAGTGCGAATGGGCAACCCTCTTTTTCTTCATGGGGCTGTTCATGATCATCGGGGGTGTTGTGAAGGTCGGCCTTATCCAATGGATGTCAATTAAGGTCCTTGAGATTACCCATGGGAGTCTTTTTGGAACTGCTACGGTTATATTGTGGTTCTCGGCATTTGCATCGGCTTTTATTGATAATATCCCTTACGTTGCCACCATGAACCCGCTGGTCATCGACATGGCAAAACAGCTCTGGCCGAATGTTACCGGTCTTAATCTTCTCCACCACCCGGATCTCATGCCGATATGGTGGGCATTGTCGCTAGGCGCCTGCCTCGGCGGCAATGGGACAATGATCGGCGCATCTGCGAATGTTGTTATTTGCGGCATGGCTGAAAAAATGGGAAAACCTATATCCTTCAAACAGTTTATGCTCTACGGAATGCCGTTGATGATCGAGTCTGTTATTATCTGCCACGCGTATATCTGGCTGAGATATTACGTTTTAAAGATATAGAAGCCCGGACCCTCTCTTTTTAATAGTCCCGATTTATCCCCTCCATCCGGAGGGGATAAATATCCTTAAGTAGTGTCCGACCATAAAGTCAGTATTTGTCATTCTCCGGCTTGG
>CAVZMO010000009.1:0-56922 GCA_963776195.1 Thermodesulfovibrionales bacterium | reverse complement strand
GGCAACGACGTTGAAGAGCAGCGTCTCCAACAAGCGGTCAAAATCTCCGGTAGAGAACCCCTGCCAGTAAATAAGCACAAAAGGGAAATAGAGTGCGGATATTCCGAGAGAGTTGCTAACCCACCGCGCAGACCGAACCAGAATCCGGCCAGTATGAGAGGTAGAAAATAAAGTTCCCTGTAAAAGATATGATAATAGACCTCCTGCATCCTGGTGATATAATGAAGAAGACTGATAACTATCACTAGAATTGCTACAAGGATTATCTTTGGTTTGCTGTATTTTTGTGACATTCAGTATATGAATTAAATCTGTAATTATGAGACATCAGGCCTTCATCATGTCATCTCTTATCTTCTCAAACTCTTCTTTACTGATCTCTCCCTTTGCATATCTTTTTTTGAGGATATCAATGGCAGTCTCTGCCTTCTCTTCTTTTTTTGCACTTCCTGCAATTAGCTTAACGAGATAAACAACTCCCAAGATAAGTAGTGCCCAGAAGAGAATCATTAAAATCCAGCCGAATCCAAATCCCATTCCCCATCCATAATCCCAATGCATCATTTTTCCTCCTGTTTAACTCGAATAATACCCCATCATCTACACCTTAAAACATAAGCCAAAGAAGCACGTAGAGTGTGTTGTTGTCAGAGGCATTCCTGCCGGAACCATCATAGTTTGAATGGGCACCGTTGAACTTGTCATAGATTATATATTGCAGGGATAGCCTAATTTTTTCCCACGGCAGATAATCTGCCTCCAGAATAAAACCATCACTATCCGGTCTGCCGGTTCTGCTCCCATTGACCTGTTCAGGTGAGTATAGCAATGTATCTTTATCTCCGGTTGTAGAAAAATAACCCAGAGACCCGCCTAAAATCCCAAAACTGCCTCTATGGTCGTAATGGAAATGTATCATAAAGGTATCAAGGGAATCAGACCTGTTAGACGCATTACCAATGGCAAAACTGGCATCTCTGTCCTGGTCTTCATGAATCCATGTGGTATGGGCTGTAAAAATATGCTTCTGACCGATGTGCTCGTATTGAGCATCAAAAGCTGTATCAGTAAACCTGTCAGTCTGTCCGCTGCTTTTTCCCCCGGGAAAGATCCTGGCTGTCATGCCATAGGTACCGACAGATAAGGAATGTTCATCCCATTGACGCTGCAGGACTAAACGCCAGTAGGGTGCAGCATCGTCCACGATCATATCAGTCCGGGTACCAGCGCCTAAAGGTTTGGTAATACCATTCTTTGTTGTGCGGTAAACAGCCACCTCACCATATATCAGATTATTCCAGTAAGCGTAGGCACCGATACCGCCTACTTGCTGGTTTAATGCCCCGCCAATTATCGTGGCTGCCGCAGGTGTGGGAGCAACACTCGATGCAGCAAAGGGAAAACTGAATACGGGCGTACTGTTCCAGACATCCTGCAGTGTTGGACTATTGTTTATTGAAAAACCATAGATAAGATTTTTTCCTGCTAAAGTTCCATTGTTTGCATACCGTATATCAGCCATATCCAGGACGAATTTGTTCTCTGCGCCGTCAAAGGTACCCTGTACAAAAGCCCCGATCTTATCGATAATTCGGCCGCCGTAGAACAGGCTGAACATCTGGGGTAACCCTACGATATTATTGTCTGAGGAAGTAACATGGGTTGCCCAGTTATCATTAACAAAATCAGAAGGCAACGTCTTTTCAATATGAGTAAAAGATATTTGTGCTCCTGCTGCTATCGGAGGAGGAAACTCATATGACTTACTGCTCCTGCTAAATACATAGCCCCCCAGTTTAAATGCCCGTCCAAATGAGGTCAATTCCGGCCAGACCGTATGACAGGCTGTGCATTGCATGCCCGTCTGGCGTGCAAAACTTGGAACTGCACTGGCATTTCTTACTGATAAGGATAACAATAACCCAACTACTTCGACTATTAGAACTATTTTTATGAAGGGGCGCTTAGTCATCTCCTATCCCCCTGGTTTGAAGGCATGGGATATGTAATCTATAATAGCTTTGGTTTCATCGGCTGTCAGATCAAAAGAAGGCATTGGTTTTTTACCATTCTTGATTGCATCAGTAATTTTCTTATCAACCGCATTCTGCCAAAACTTTGGACTTGTGAAATCAGTCGGTCTGGGACTGAAAATAGCAGCTGCTGATCCATTACCATCTCCTTTTATTCCATGACATAACTGGCACTTATTATTATAGAGATTTTTCCCCTGCTCATATTTTCCCACCTCAGAGCTGTCAGCAAACAAAGAGCCGGTTCCAAAAACCACCCCAGCTATCACAAACGCAAGGATCTTTTTCACAAGATAATCCTCCTTTTATATTCATACCTTCTTCTTTATGATACCTTTTAAATTAATGCCCGTGTGGATCACCTTTTGAGGTCTTTTTCTTTTCCGGCTCTTTACTCATGGGTTCTTTTGATTGAGAACCGCACATCCCGGAACCGGCGCCGGTAATACAATCGTAGGCCTTTTTCATCTGTTCCATCATTTCCATTTGTGAGGCTTCAGTTGCTGTTTTTGGATCTTTCAGGTGCACATCGTGCAAATCTATAGCTTTTTTGAGCCATTGTTCCGCACAATTCATTCTACACGAGGAGTCGGCCGTTGATTTTCCCATCATTCCGCTCGTCATGCCGCACATAGACATCATGTTCTGCATCTTTCCTTTCATCTGTGTCATATCTTTCATCATCTTCTTTTTCTCTTCAGCCTTAACACCCTTCATCATCTTTTCCTGCATGTTCATCATGTCCATCATCATCTGCATCATATCCTGTCCCATCATTGGGCACATGGGTTGTTGTTTTCCTTCTTCCATCATCATGCCCTGTCCCATTTGTCCTTGCCGGCTTTCCATCATGCCTGTCTGCGCATATGCTGAAATGCTAAAAACGCATAAAATCATAGAAATAATTATTAACCTTTTCATGTTCTTCTCCTTAAGCTGGTTCAATTTGTTAAATAAAACTTCTCTTCATAGTTCCTTGTGTGTTTTTATAGAATTCTCATTCCCGATTCATCACCCCCCTTCCATTTTATATCCTTTCTATCCTGATCGGCCGCAATTCATATAACCTGTCGAACACGGCTCAACTCCTCATTTCTTAACTTTTTCTATTTCTTTTTTGGCATTTGATACCTTTCGCTCCGTATCTCTGTAAATGAACCATATGACACCGGCAACCGCCGGGCAGACGATGACAATCATCAGATAAACCCAGAATTGAAAGAAGAACCCGAATAGCGCAAGAACAATTACGACGAATAGAGGCAACAAAGGGGCGAGAAAAGAGACCTGTTTTATTCTCATATCTTTACCCTTTTAAGTAAAGCTGAATTACTTACAACAGACAACGAGCTTATGGCCATAGCAGCTGCGGCAATAATAGGGTTCAGTAAACCAAACGCAGCAATTGGGATTGCAGCGGTGTTATAGAAAAATGCCCAGAAGAGGTTCTGTTTTATCTTACGCATGGTCGCTCTTGAAAGCTTTATGCTCCTTATTACATCTCTGAGGTCGTCTTTAACAAGAATGATCCCTCCGGTCTCTTTTGCCACATCAGAACCGCTGCCGATGGCTATGCCTATATCCGACTGGGCAAGGGCAGGAGAATCGTTTATCCCGTCCCCGACCATTGCAACGACCTTTCCCTCTGCCTGAAGCTCCTTTATAACCTTCGCCTTATCACCGGGAAGTACATTGGCAATAATTCTGTCTATGCCCACCTTTGCGCCGATTGCCTTTGCAGTCCTCTCATTGTCGCCGGTAAGCATTACAACCTGGACGCCTTCAGCCTTAAGCCCTTTTACTACATCTTCCGCATATTCCTTCAGGGTATCGGCAACAGCAATCAATCCCTTCAGTTTATTGTTTTCTGCTACGATCATCACGGTATTTCCTTTTTCTTCAAGACCTGAAATCACAGATTCTTCATCATCCAAGAGTAATGCCCGCATCCAGCATTAACCTTCTGTTCCCTATCAATATCTCCTTCCCGTTGGAGCTGACCCTGACTCCATGACCGGGGATCGCTTCAAATGTCTCTGCATCCGGGACAGATAATCCCATCATATTTGCCCTTTTGATTATCGCCTCCGCAAGGGGATGCTCCGAACCTTTCTCCGCTATGGATGCAGAAAGAATTATCTCTCATTCACTTCCCTCAAAAGCTACTATCTCCGGTAACCTCAGGTTCGCCTTTTGTGAGTGTCCCCGTTTTATCGAACACTACTGCGTTAAGTTTCTCCGCCCTTTCAAGATATTCTCCTCCGCGAATCAGGATACCCATTTCAGCGCCTTTACCGACTCCGACCATTAAAGCCGCGGGTGTCGCGATACCGAGGGCGCATGGGCAGGCAATAATAAGGACGGCAACAAAGGAAAGGAGAGCCATCGTATAATTACCCATAAGTATCCAGCCAATGACAGATAAGAAAGCAACTCCGATAACTGCCGGGACAAAATAAGATGCCACCTTATCAGCAAGCCTCTGAATATTCGCAGTCGATGCCTGTGCCTCTTCCACCATCTTTATTATCTGGTTCAATGTTGTATCAGCGCCAACTCTTGTTGTCTTGAATTTAAAAGATCCCACTTTGTTTAAAGTTCCACCGATCACCTGGTCCCCTGTCTTTTTCTCAATAGGGACGCTTTCTCCCGTTATCATCTTCTCGTCGATTGACGAATGCCCTTCTACCACGACACCATCTGCCGGTATCTTCTCACCTGGCCTAACGACCACAATCTCATCCACCATGACCGATTCGGCGGGTATCTCGACTTCAGCACCATCTCGTATTACCCTTGCGGTCTGAGGTCTGAGATCAAGGAGTTTCCTAATTGCTGCGGAACTCCTTTTTTTAATTATCTCTTCCATGTATTTCCCAAAGAGGACAAAAGCGATTATTATTGCTGACACATCGAAGTAAACATTCTTTTCCTCAACAGGGAGAACGCGCGGGAAGAAAACTACAAACGCACTATAGAGATATGCAGTTGATGTACCAAGGGCTATAAGGAGGTCCATATTGGCTACTCGTTGTTTAATTGCCTGGTATGCGCCGACGAAGAACCCCCTGCCTCCGAAGATCATAATTGGCGTTGTGATTATAAATAGCCATATGCCTGCATTGAACCATGGAAGAAACGAAAAAGGAACCCACGTAAGAACAGTCGCTCCTGCAGCCAGCCCGAGGAATAAAGCTGCCCTGAAGACAGCCAGGGCGAGCACTCCTGTAAGAGCGATGGTTACCCGCCTCTTCATATCTTTCAGTTCCGCTTCGGGAGCTTCAAATGTCTTTACACAAGTTTCACTGCAGAAGTAATATTCCCTTCCTCCAACCACCCTTTTTATCGAGCGGTCTTTCGGGATGACCATCCCGCATATCGGGTCTTTAGCCATTTCTCCTGTTATGGGTTTTGCTTCTTCAGCAGAGACTTTCAGATAAGACTCAGGATCTTTGTCGAAGTCCTGTTTGCACATCTCCGAACAAAAATAATATATCGTCCCTTTATATGTAGATGTTCCTGCGGAATCCTTGTCTTCTATAACCATCTTGCACACTGGGTCTGTAATTTTCATCTCTACCTCCCTATACAAACGATAGCAATATTTTTACAAAGCTTCAAATATTCGGTTTTCAGTTTTACGATTTATTCAGTAGCGGAAAACCTTTCTGCTTCCATTCAATCATGCCTTCGTTCAGATTCCATACGTTGGTATAACCCAGCTTAACCAATGTTTCGGCTGCAATAGTACTCATTCGAGCACTCCTGCAATAAAGCACAATTTTAGCTGTCTTGTCTGTAGGAAGTTTGTCTAAATTGTCTTCGATTTGGTTGTACGGTATGAATACGTCAGTATGGGGCAATTCGCCCTCGTAAGGGATATGAACGTTGATCATCACAAAGTCTTTGTTTTGAAGCATTGTCCACAGTTGTTCCGACAAAATATTGCGGTAGCTTTCGCTGGAGACCTTCACAAGTTCGCCGTGTTGGGCATCACTCCGTGTCTGCGAGAGTTTAAGGCCTGTCTGTGCTGAACTATATTTAGTTAATGTAAGAACCAAAATTAAAATGGCTAATATAAATATTTTTTTCATTTCAACCCCTCTCAATATGCCCAAGTTCTACAAGAGATAAATATTTTTTCATTTTATTTAATAATCGCTATTTCTTCTCCCTTCTGAGATTCAGAATATATTGCCTTACCGCGAGGGCAGCCTTCGCCCCTTCTCCGGATGCAATAATAATCCTTTTTCCAAAAGCATTTGTTACGTCGCCTGCCGCATAAATACCGGGATAGTTGGTTGAACAGTCATGATTTATAACTATCTCTCCTGATTCATTCAGTTTAACATCCTCAGATACGAGTGATGAATTAGGGCGAAGACCTATTGCTATGAATACTCCTTTTACAGGGATATTTAGCTTTTCTTCTTCGGCCTTTTTCCTGATTGTTATTTCTGAGAGGGTTTTATCACCTGAAAATTCAACAACCTTATAACCCCCGTATGTTGTCAGATTATTAAACTGCCTGACCCGTTCAATTATCGCAGTGTCTGCAGTAAGCTCAGAATCAGAGATGAGATATATGCTCTTTGCAACGGAATGCAAGTTTTCAACAACCTGTAATGCTGAATTCCCGCCGCCGACTACAGCCACATCTTCTCCCTGGACGAAGGAAATATCCTGAATATTTCCGTAAAACAATCCTTTCCTCTGGAATTCAATCTCCCCCGACACATTCAATCTCTTCCTTGTCATGCCTGTCGCGATAATCAGTGTCTTTGCACGATAATTATAGAGTTCAGATGTGACAACGTTAAATCCGCCTTCAAGAGGCTCGATCTTTTCTACTTCGCTTATCAAATGATCAATGTGATGGGAATGAATCAACTGATACTGGAATTTCTCTGTGAGTTCGGGTCCGGTTATGAAATCAAATCCCATATAGTTTTCGATCTTTGTGCTGTCAATAGCCTGGCCGCCGACATCCTTCGCTATGAGAAAGGCATTCATTTTGAGTGTCGCTGCATAAACTGCAGCGGTAAGTCCTGCAGGTCCACCGCCGATGACAATCAGATCATACTCTTTCTTTAAAAGCTTACACGTCCGCTCCTGGATAAATTTTTCTTTGCAACCTTCTGAACAGAAGTAATGGGTTATTCCATCGCATTCAAAAGTAATTGCCTCTTCTTCCCTCACATCCATATTACAGACAGGATCTTTTTCCATAAGATTCCTTTGCCAAAAAGCCCTGCCCCCGCTCGAAGCAGGGCTTTTAAGATGAATCAAAGGCCGTGCCGCACATGAATTGCGGCAATCTCTCGGTATCTCTTAAGATGTTTCTGATGTCGCTGTTTTAATATCATTTGAGTCTTTACTTCTTCCCTTCCATCTCAGACATTCTTTTCTGCATATGCATCATCTGATCCTGCATCGTTTTCATCTTGTGTTCCGAGGCTACACCTTTTCCCATTGTTTTGGACATTTCCATCATTTGATTAGACATATCTTTCATCATTGTTGACATCATTTTCATTTTGTCTGATGACATGTCTTTCATCTTGGACATCTTTCCCATCATGCCAGACATCTGGTTCATCATATCCATCATGCTGCCCATCATCTTGCCCTTATCCATCATTCCCTTTTGCTGCATCATCTGGCCTTTTTCCTCACTTTTCATACCACTGCCCATTTCACTCTTCTGATCACCCATCTGGGCATAACTAAATGAAGCAAATAATATTGACAGCGAAATACTAAGGCGGCTATAAGTAAAGATACATATCTGCCATTGCCCGACTTGGAGGCTGTGTCGCAATTATTGCGGAAGGGGAAATGAAAGGAACCCATTTATATGATAGAATTCTGCATGGAAAAAAAAGGAGACAATCATGGCATATAAATGTGGTAGTCGTGCGCAGATTACCTTATTTCCCCAGAGCATAGATGAATACATAGGGGAAGAGCATCCAGTGAGAGCATATGACACATTCATAGAAGTGCTGAATCCTTACGAGATTGATCTGGAAATAGATCCTCATAAAGTTGGGAATTCGGCATATGAACCAAAGGCGATGCTCAAGCTGGTTGTATACGGTTACTCATATGGGATAAAGAGTTCGAGGAAACTTGAAAGGGCAGTTCATGAGAATGTAGCATTCATATGGCTTATGGGGGGTTTGAAACCGGATCACAAGACCATAGCTGAATTCAGGAAGAATAACAAAAAGGCACTGAAGTTAGTATTGAGACAATGTGCCCGGATGTGCATGAAATTAGGGCTGGTTGAGGGCAACATTCTTTTTATTGACGGTACAAAAATACGGGCAAATGCATCGAGAGGGAAAAACTACACCAAAGAGCAGTATGAAGGCAAGCTAAAGGATATAGATATCCGCATAGAGAAACTGCTTGAGGAAAGTGATCGTATAGATGAAGAAGAAAAAGGAGAGGGTTCGCTGGTAAAAATGGAGGAAGAACTTATCGATCAAAGAAATCTTCGGGAACGAATCAAGGGAATTCTGACTGAATTTGAAACAAAAGGAGATCTGACCAAAGATGGGGTGCAACGAACAGTAAATCAAACAGATCCGGACAGCGCATTGATGAGGAGCATTCATGGTTCTCATGCAAGCTATAATGCCCAGACCGTAGTTGATGATAAGAATGGACTCATCGTTCATGCCGATGCTGTCAGTGAAACAAAAGATATAAATCAGTTATCAGAGCAGGTTCAGCAAGCAGAAGAGGCTATAGAAAAAAGCTGTGAAGTTGTATGTGCTGATGCAGGTTATTCCAATACAAAGGAACTTGAGAAACTGGATGGAAAAGATATAAAAGTAGTTGTTCCTTCCCAGCGGCAAGTATTACACCAGCCTGAGAAACCTTTCAGCAAAAGTCAGTTTACGTATAATGCGGAAGAGGATTGCTACTACTGTCCTGAAGGACATCCTCTTATCTACTCGACTCAGAAGGTTAGCGAAGAACAATTAGTCTATCGGATAAAAGATGCGAACTTATGTCGTCAATGTAAGAATTTTGGTATTTGTACGAACGCCATACAAGGCCGAAAAATCAATCGCCTTATCAGGGAAGAACTCAAAGAAAAGATAGAGAGACAGTTCAATGAACCGGAATCTCAGGAGATATATGTTCGAAGAAAGACAAGAGCAGAACACCCTTTTGGGCACATAAAACATAATCTTGGGATAAGAAACTTCCTGCTTCGTGGCCGGGAGGGGGCGAAAGCAGAGATATCAATTGGAGCGACCTGTTTTAATATTGCACGGATGATAACTTTACTTGGTGGGGTATTGGAGTTTTGTTTTAAAGTTCAAAGTCATGCCGGCTTAATAACGCTATAGAGTTCTTTGATTATGAAATACATGTTGGTAAATGGCAGCTTTCAGCACGAATTGTTCAGGGAGTTACCCCCAAAAACCTGGATTCCCTGGTCAAGCCAGAGAATGACGTATTTTTCGCGCGGTTTCTTATGAACAGGCAACTTGTAATGATAATTGCGACACAGCCTCTTGAGCCGGAGAATGACAAACAGACGAAACTATGTCGCCATACTAATGACCGCATTAGTAACTATAATGAATACCTTTTTCATTTTATCCTCCCTTATTGTCTCTTTTTTTAAAATGTTCCCTATTCGTTGCAATATCCTTACCCGTGAATGTCTCACCTCCTCCCTTGCTCTTTTCGTCCAATTCCTGGAATGAACATTGGTATCTTCTCCATATACCTCCTGTATTCATCTCCGAACTGCCTGACCATTTCGCTTTCTTCTCTTTTTGAAAGCCGGTAATAGACAAAAATAAGAACTGGAAACATCAGTGCTGTTATGATCGTCGGCCACTGAATCAACATCCCGATCATAATGATGAAGAGACCCGAGTACTGAGGATGCCTCACATATGCATAAGGGCCCTCTGTAACCAGCCCTCCTTTTGCGCCGTGGATCAGCTTCCATCCTTGCCACATTATTGCAAATCCCATAACGACCATGCCGTTGCTGATAAGATGGATAACCGTCATCATCACAGCACCGCCGCCGAGAAATGTTAGCCAGAGATGACCGCCCGCATGGGAGAATGGGTTCAGCGCGGGATATTTGCTTCCCAGGATTCCTGTGAGGATATAGATCGTAAGCGGAAAGCCATACATCTCCGTGAATAGCGCAACAAAAAAAGCGATGGTTGCACCCATAGACCGCCATTCCCTTTTCTTCACCGGAGTCAGAAAACTTATGATAAAAAAAGCGAACAGGCCGACGTTGACGATAACAAGGCTCCAGAAGCCATAGGCATAAGAGATATTTTCACCATGCATGGTTATTCTCTCGCAATCTTGTTATAAATCCAACCAAGAAGTATTCCCATGACCAAGAGGTCAACAAACCCGTAAAAGAATCCAAGGAAACTTCCGAAAGGTGATATTGTGTATCCGGGATAGATAGAGCCTGCCAGAACATCAAGAAACAATTTTCCGTATCCTGTAAAATAAGATAGCCACGTTGTTATGAATAATGCGCTGCCCCATACTATGCCAAGGCTCAAGCCCAGTGCAAAAGGTTTAAGTTTCATTTATCCTGCATTTTCTGTTGATGAAATTGTATATGGGGACAAATACAACACCAATATAAACACCGTAAAGGAAACTCTCTATGAGGCCGAGAAGAAATCCGCCAAAGGTTAACCATTTGAATGCGGGGAGCGCCGCTTCAAGAAATCCAGACATGCCATGAAGTCTTTGGGGAACAACCAATCCATAGATAATACAGAGAATATATGAGAATGATAGAAACAGTCCTAATGACCAACTAACAACTCTTGTGTTTAACAGCACCCGTGGCCTCCTTTCTTCTCCCTTTTTTCGGTCGCTCCTTCGCCGGTACGTCCTTCATGATCATGCCCTTCTTCTTCACCATGTCTGCCGTGGCCGCCCATACACCCACCGCCGAAGCGATGCATGGCTATGAAGAATATGAAAATTAATATAAAGACCCAGTTCTCTCTTACCCATTCCATGTCCTTCTCTCCTTAATCTTTTGCGATGAAGTTGTAAATAAGCACAAAGACAGCTCCGACAACATACCCATAAACAAACATCCAGAATGTGCTGATTAATGCGCCCCAAAAAGTATGACTGTAACCGGGGTGAAAGGGTGCAATAAGTTCAAAGAACTCCTTGGCCCAACCGGTTAGGACAAACAGGATATTAAGGATGAGACTCAAAGTTCCTGAAATCAGCGCAGTACTTAAGGCAAAGGCCTTTACATTAAGTCGCACAAATCCTCCTTCATCAAGGATTCCAAGTTTAATGCTCTGTATTTTCATTTAGAAGACCGCAAGAGTGGTGCCAAGATGTAACTTATTGATATTTAAGGAGTCACACGACAAATCTATAGGCAATGTGCCCTGTTATCACTGCAAACTGCCTGAATGGTTAAATGAGACTTCCTCAGTATATTATTCTTTCCATTTAAATATTCTTCGCGTTAACCAAAAAGTTGTTACCCCCTGTAATGCTTAATTGAAACAGCGGTGATAGCCCAATTCCGAATATAGTTGGCATAAACTGATTGTACCTCCATGTCATTGTTATAAAGACCCTTCTATACTCTATTACCGCTGCTATTGCCATTCCGGCTATAAATGCAGTGTACCAGTGTTGTCCATTCATCTTACGAAGCCAGAATATGTCCCTCCATAAAAAAGATACAAACAGGTATATCCCCAAAATGAGGGAACCATCCACGGCAGGATCGAGGTAAAGAGCGAATTTGGAAAAGGTTCTGCTTTCACTGTTTTTATCCCAGTGAATGATGTTCACAATTCTTCATAATTCATTCGCAGTTTCACCGCAATCCTTTGATATTCTGTAATCAAGAAAATCAAAGGAGAAGGAGGTGAAGTAGAATGAAAGGAAAAACCATCATAGGCTTAGTTTTAGTAGTAGGCCTGCTCCTTATCGGTACCGTTGCATATGGACATTGGAACGACTACGGAGATCGTTCTTATTACGGAACCGGGGATGGATATGGTTACGGAGCCGGGTATAATACAAGTGCCTATAATGTCGGCGCAAAGACTTATATGCCCTGCTATGCAAATCGGCACGGCAATGGAAATTGGTATGCGAACAACAATCGACATGGGTATGGAAATAGCTGGATGGGACACAGAGGTCATGGGAGAACGGGCCCAAGAGGGTGCCGGTAACAATGAATGTTCAGGGGCTGCATTGCCCCTTGAACAGCAGACCTTGAAATCGAAGACTACTGACAAATGATGAAATTACGACTATTAACAATCTCTCTTATAACTTTTCTTCTTTTATCTGCTTCCCATTCTCAGGCAATGGATGGATGTTGGGGCGGCAGATTTCCCCATGGAAATTATTGCGAAGGTTCAGAAAGGGGTTGGTACGGTGAAAAGAAGTCGGTCAGGACACAAGCAGAGGCAATAAAGATTATTAAACAATACTTTTCGTCAGTTGAAGGCGTAAGGATCAACAATATAAAAGAGAGAAAATGGTTTTTTGAAGCCGATATCAGAGATAAAAGGAACAATGTGATAGACGTGGTGATAATAGACAAGAGAACGGGCAGGATAAGGTCAATTTATTGATCACGGGAGTATCCTAATTTCGAAATCAAATACGAAGTCGTGATTGCGCAAGTTGATTGCATCTGAGAATTTGATAAGATTGAAATGGAAGGAGGTGAGAAAAAATGAAGAAAACATTGGTAGCATTAGCGGTTATCCTCATACTGGGAGTTGCAATTGCCTATGCGCAAAACCCCGGCATGATGGGTGGACAGGGAGGTTGGTATTGTCCATATTCCGGACAGTGGATGGGCCCCGGTATGATGGGCAAAGGCATGATGGGTCCGTGCATGGGCGGCCAAGGAATGATGGGTGGCCAAGGAATGATGGGTGGCCAGGGGGAAGGAAAAATGGTGCCCGGGCAGGGACAACAGCAGCAGTTACAGAAACCTCTTGAGGAGAAAGATGCCAGGGCGATTCTGGAAAATTACATAACGAATATGAAAAATCCGAACCTGCAACTTGGCAAGATTAAAGACGCAGGTACCACATTTGAGGCCGAGATACTCACCAAAGATAATTCCTTGGTAGACAAAATCATGGTAGATAAAGCTACCGGCTGGATGCGTTCAGCCTACTAATTCAAATGGGCTCTCCTGAATTTGTTACTTCCGGAGAGCCTTATTTTTTGGCTTTTAAAGCCTTCCGGTATCTTTTTTTATTTGTGGAAATATTTTTTTAGTCAATGAGAATTAAAGGATCAAAGATGAAAAAATTAGAAAGACGGGATTTTCTAAAATATGCAGGTATTGGGGGAGTTTTACTGTTCTCTAAAATTAATCCTCTGAGTCTTGTAGAGAACGCATTTTCTGAAGATGTTAGGGAGGTTAAACTCAATACATCTATAACCACTGTAAATGTGGGAACCGGAAAATCTTTCAAGGCATGGACATATAACGGTCAGTTACCAGGCCCTGAAATAAGAGTAAAGGAAGGAGAAACCCTTAGGGCCGTTCTTAAAAACTACCTTCCTGAAGGTACTACCATCCACTGGCATGGATTACCTGTCCCAAATAAAATGGACGGTGTACCCGGTATTACACAAAGCCTCGTTGAACCAGGTCAATCTTTTGTTTATGAGTTTAAGGCCACGCCACCCGGAACTTATATTTATCACACTCATGCTTCTTACCAGCTTGACCGGGGACTGTATGGTGCCCTTATTATTGAGCCGAAAAGGGAAGAAAGAAGCTATGACAGGGAATATACGCTCCTGCTTGAAGCATGGGCGACGGTGGATGGCGGTGGACCTGAAGCGTCAAAGATGGGAAAGATAAGCCCCGGCATGGGTATGATGGGCATGATGGGAATGATGAGAGGGCAACCGCGGGTTGGCGAGCCTCTCCATGAGCCACTTTACGATGCATACGGTATCAATGGAAAAGCCTTCAATGCATCAGTACCATTTAAAGTAAGAAAAGGCGACAAAGTGCGATTGAGGATTATCAATGCCTCATCATCTACAACATATACTTTCCGTATTGCCGGACATTCTCTTACAATTACCCATACAGACGGCAGGCCAATTGTTCCTTTTGAGGTGGATGCTCTGAGAATCGGAGTAACGGAAAGATATGATGTTGAGTTACATGCAAACAACCCTGGCAGGTGGCATATTTATAACCTCAGAGACGGTAGTCTTGTGAGTGAATGGCCCCTTGGAACTCTCCTTTATGTAGGAGTGGAATCAACAAATTATAATAATGATAACTTGAACGGGTTAAGACTGAACGACTACAACCTTCTTGAAGGAGTAGAAGAATTATATTCAAAACCGGTTGGCAGAGTCGATAAGATTTTCAGGATGACGCTCTCAGGAGGAATGATGGGATCTCCTTACTGGACGATTAACGGTAAAGTTTATCCAAATGCCGATAATATCGACATACGGGAAAACGAGCGGATAAGGTTTGAATACTTTAACATGAGTATGATGCAGCATCCGATGCACCTCCACGGCCACTTTTTTGAAGTAGTAGGCTCCGGAAGGTCAACCGGAAGAAGAATAAAGAAAGACACCCTGCTCATTCCTGCCCATATGGGAAGCGGCACCGTTGAATTCATTGCGGAGAATCCGGGAGTCTGGTTCCATCACTGCCATAACCTCTATCACATGGAAGCAGGTATGGCAAATCTTGTGAAAATATTACCTTAAAATCCCGTGACGTACAACCTGTAATTTTCTTTATCATTTGAGATGCAGAATGTAGGAAACACGTCACAGTGATCAATTAGGCTGTGCGTTATATTCGGTAATCAGCGAGGAGCAGAATTTGTTGTGCTGCGTCTTGCTATGTGATAGAGGTAGAAAACTCATCTCACTTCCGGGACGAAATATAGTATCGGAAACTTGAAATTCTCATTGAAAAAATGGGGTTCAATATGAATACCTCACAAAGCCTTGTGCTTGAATGCTTTGAGCGCGCAATGATAGCTTTCTATCTTTTTATATTTTTTGTCTCTCTTAGTCTGGTTTTATGACAACATCCATGTTATAATACAACGTAAGTCATTGATTTGCGGGCGTAACTCAGTGGTAGAGTGTTAGCTTCCCAAGCTGAAAGTCGCGGGTTCGAATCCCGTCGCCCGCTCCAAACCTGTGCCTTGACACAAACCTGTGGCTATCTTGACTTTCAATATTAATAGCGCTAACCTACTAATTAATTTTGCATATCTAATCCATTATTAACCCTTACGTCAAAAAAGAAGGGAGGGTCTCATGGAAGAAGAAGTAAAAAAACCGATGGGATGGAAGGAACTGTATCTGAAAGAGGATTGGTGGGCCATATATCTCGGACTTGGGATCGTAATAGCGGCAATCGCGTTTTTTTATAGCGGAAATCCGTTCCTTAAATCACTCAGTGTTCTTCCGCCTGCATGGACTGATTTCGGAAAACTCATTGAACATTTTTCATCAAATATCGGATGGTACGGACTTCAGTTTATTTTCTGGTTCTTCATCTTCAGCATAAGCACAAAGATATTGGGATTCAAGCAATCGGAGTATATTCCGTCTTTCATCTTTCTATACATTCTCTCTATTATTACATTCATAATCGGAGAGTATAAGCCATTGTCTGCTAATGGATTTGAGGCGCCCCTTGTCGCCCTCTTACTCGGACTTATCATATCAAATGTTTTACGGCTGCCGAAATGGATGGATGCGGGCTTCAGGGTTGAATACTATATCAAAACCGGCATTGTTCTTCTTGGCGCCACCCTTCCCTTTACGCTGATTATTTGGGCAGGCCCTGTTGCCTTTATGCAGGCCACAATCATATCCGTTGTTACCTGTCTGACTATTTATTTTGTAGCAGCCAAGCTCTTCGGGCTCGACAAAAGGTTCGGCGCCGTCCTTGGAGTCGGAGCAGCGATCTGCGGCGTATCTGCAGCCATAGCAGTCGGCGGGGCGGTGAAAGCAAAAAAAGAGGATGTATCTATTACGATAGCACTCGTAACCGTGTGGGCCATTGTCATGATATTCTTCATCCCCTATTTCTCAAAATTTTTGAACTTACATCCTGCTCCGGTGGGTGCCTGGGTCGGATCATCGGAGTTTGCAGATGCGGCGGGATTTGCCGCTGCAGTCGCTTACGGCAAAATGGTCGGGAACGAAGAGGCCGCTGTCAGGGCCTTTACGCTCATGAAAGTTATAGGGAGAGACATATGGCTTGGCATATGGTCATTTGCATTCGCTCTGATCGCGTGTTTGAAGTGGGAAAAGGAAGAGTGTGAAACACCTCCCAAGGCATCCGAAATATGGTGGAGATTCCCAAAATTCGTCCTCGGCTTTTTTATCGCCTCGGTAGTTATTACGGTAATAGCAGCCCAATATTCTCTTGCGGAGTTTGATAAGGTTATTAAGCCGGAACTTGTTAAGCCGATAAAGAGCCTTAGATCGTGGGCCTTCATCTTCTGTTTCTTAAGTATAGGCCTTACTACGAGATTCAGGGAACTGGCTTCTGCCGGTAAGAAGCCCTTCTGGGCTTTTACCATCGGTGTCATTGTTAATGTTATCCTGGGTTTTGTCCTTTCTGTATGGGTGATGGGTAATTTCTGGATAAGCAAGACGGCACAGTAGAGCATGCAACATACGTGCAGAGATTGCAGATACTTCAATAACGACCCCGCATGGCTTGAAAAAGCTTTGCCCGGGCTGAATGCCTTAAGCTCCGCGTATGGATCTACAAGAGGAGAAAACGGTATATGCACCAAACGGGACATTTATCTTTCGCCTGCAACCAAATGCAAGGATTTTGAATTTGGAGAGAATAAAGATTAAATTGAGCGGTTCTTTTAGGAATTCTTTGTAGCCGCAGGCTTTAGCCTGCGTTTATCATCACTCATTGAGAGATTTATATTTCTTATTTTTAGACATCATTGCTTTCTTCATCAAAGACGTACAGCGGATGATAATAATGAGGTGCGTATAGCACCTACTACTGTTGCTTCTAAAGGTGAGATGGGGATCGATAATTATCGAAAGTAATGTGCAATAAAAAAGGGCAAGATATTAAGTCCCGCCCTGAATGAATTTCTTCTTAATATTATTATTAAGGAACTTCGACAATACCTCGGTAATCGTTGTTAATCGAATTATCATTCCAACCGTCACCGTAATAATAGGTTCCCCCCATGCCGCCGCCCCAATTCATGATCATTGCATCCTCTGCTTCTCCTTCAGCACTCTGATTATTTGGTTCTCCAGCCCACCAATTTGTATAAGTAACAGGCTCTCCGCTAACCCACTTCCATTGACCTTCTGTAGTTATGTCATTAAAGCCTGTCCATAAATGCTCGTTTGAACCAAAGTTATCTCTTAACCATAATTCCTCTCCTCTGTCATTGATTGTAACAAGATGGCCTCCCCATTCAACCGCAAGAGCTTCAGCTTTTTGCCAACTGAGAGAGGGCGTCAATCTATAATTATGTCCATTCCCAGGATTCTGTTTCCAGACTTCTACAGGATAATTTACACCGCCGACCGTTGCACTGAGAAGCTCTGCAGTCGATATTTGTTTTTTTTCTACCACATTGTTATTTATCTCAGTGCTGTTCTCTTCTCGTTTTACAATCCCTACACCCTTGGCAAACCAATACGTAGATTCACTCGACTCCTCGTGATTAAACTTTTTTGCAATCAACCCCCTTTTTATCCAAATCCTCAAACAGTCCTGAAAGTTTCCAGCAGGGACTGTAACATTTTCGATTCCTTCGACTACAAGATCCACTGTGATTTTTGCAGTTGCGTTAAACCCAGAACTTTCCTTGTGGGTCATGGTAGATTTAAATGCATGTCTTGTTCCGACAGATAATCTTGGGGGTAAATACATGAGTGGAGGATTATATGTCTCAACTATTTCATTTACTAAAACATCGTCTTCGAAATCGCTGTCATAGTTTTTGTATATTATCAACCCTTTTGTATTTGTCATGAGGTCGTAAGATCCTCCTTCAATATCACCTCTTTTCATCGCAATGACACCTTTGATGTTTTCTGTGCCGAAGACAGTTGATGTATCCATATCCTCGTCTACTTCTTCGCCTTCTTGTGTTATCTCTGTTTGTATCTCTCTGGTGGTCCAGGTATCACCCAGAACAAGAGGAAAGTATTCCGCAGTGTCATAAGGAAGTGTGCCTGTAAAGCTGCCTTTGATATCTAACTTGCCGGTTGACGCGTCAGGAAAAACAAGATCTGCTTTGATTTCATATTTGCCCTTTATTGTCCAGTCTTTTTTTTCTGATCCGTAAATACGCAATTTTTTTATCGTTGCGGTTGTAGATAAGCCATCTGACAGAAGTTCGCTCTCAATCAAAGCACGAACCTGTTCAGTATCTACTGTAATATTGAAACTCGATCCTTTTTGACTCCATATCCCCGAAAAAAATACAGATGAAAAAGAATTGTCGTCTTTAAAAATCCACACATCCATAAAATTTTCTATTTCGGTTACCGGTTTTGCTTTACCAATTTTGAGACTTGATTTCTCAATCTTTTCCATATTCCATGTCCCATGCACAGATGCCGTGGCAACGCCGGAAAATAATAAAAGCGAAAAAGATAAAAGAATGATTGTAAGTTTTTTCATGGCTCTCTCCCCACTAAAAGATAATTTGACTATCCCGCATTCTTGATATTAGTGATGGACTTATACAACGAATCACATTACAAATACCAGATAAAATACTGTCAAATATCGTCTCCTCTTTTTGGTATTTGTATAGCACAACCTCAATATTTTGTCCATATGTATTATTGCTTTTTTATGCCATAGAATTGCTTCTTGTTGCTTTGTTTAATCACAGGCGTAAATGTGTTTATTTTCAGGAGCAACCTACTACCGTAAGGCTTATTATAAAAATCTCAACTCCAGGAAGTATTAAAGACAGGTGTAAGTTTTCAATTTCCAGTGTTGTTGTCAGATTTTCAAGGACTATATCAGAGGGTCAGGCTAATTTTCTCCAACTTGCTCAGAAAATGCAACATTCTATTTGTTCATTTCAAAGGTCTTTCCATGCCTCATATTTTTTGAAGTCATCTAACTTCATTTCAGCTTCTAACCAATCATGATTATATACAATAATGGATACTTTTAAGGAATTCGGATTGCCTTGAAGTTCAGAAATATAAACATTGTTACGATCAAAAAAAATAGGGGTAGAATGTCCATTTAAAAGAAAACAAGCAACATCATCAAGCAACTTAATGCGCAAGTTTCTTTTTCCCCCCTTATCATCAGTATAAGTACAATGAATTACATCTTTTTCATTTGGAAGGGATTGTTTTAGTGAATTCAGTAAATTTTTTATAAATAAAACCTTCTTTTGATTGACCCTTGAAAATGCCTCTTGTGAACGATTGCCAAACGCTACACTTACTCCATGTCTAATAACTATAAGGCCAACAATGAAGCCAATTGTTGTAAAAAAGCCCGATGTTTTACCTCGATAATAGAGTATGCAAAATGAGTAAATAACACCTGCAATAATACAACTTAACCCATAAATATTGGCTGTTTTGTAATTTGGACGGATAATAATAGAAAGGCTTCCTAAAATAATAATGCCAGTAAAACAGTAAAGAAGATATAGCTCGGTACCCTTTATATTATTATGAATTTCTAACCCCAAATATAAAAGACTTGAAAATAATATAGTGACAGCATAAATCCGAATCGATCGTAAATAAGAAATGATTTTGGTCGCTTCGGTTAAGTCCGTTTCACTATATTTCATCTTTTTAAGTTCTACTGTTTTTTGAATTGAGGAGCTCCTACCAAAACTTATATTTTGGCGTTATAGATTATCATCTAAAACATACAGTATTTTAGCAATTTTTTAAATTGAGGAGTACAGGATGTTATCAAGTGTAACATCAGTTATCTTATAGCCATTTTACTTGAGGTTCTCTCTTAGGTGGGCGTTCAGGATAACCTTTTGGATAACCAAGAAGGATGGGCCCGAATATTCTTTCATCCTCCTGCAATTCCAGTAGGTTTCTTACTTCATTATCTTCCCTTACCATGGCTCCAAAACCGACCCAACAGCTTCCTAATCCCAACGAATAGGCAGCAAGCATCATATTTTCACAAGCTAAAGGACATGAATGATCCGCATACCGACCGGAACCGATAACAAAAACGATCGCAGGAGCGGAATAGTAAACAGGATCCTTTAACTCTCCATAGAGTTTTTCTATCATCTGGTATTTTCCCGGATCAGCATCTTTAACCATTTCCAGAATCTTCTTTGCATTTGGCAGCGCAGCACCAAGGAGCTTTTCTTTGATCTTCTTATCCTCGACAACGACAAACCTCCAGGGCTGGCTGTTCATAGCAGATGGTGCTTCATTTCCAGCCTCTATTATCGTGTTGATGATATCCCTGGGAATGGGCTTAGACTCATAAGATCTCACTGACCGTCTCTTTCGGATTGCCTCGATTACTGCATTCATTTTTCTTCCTCCTATGTATTATTGATATAACCTACAACAAAAATCTTTAGAATTCTAAGCCTGTTTTCTCATTCTATTCCATACATAATAGATCCTCTGTAACACAGTGATATGTGTCAATACGAGCATTATCCATAAGACCGGGACAATCAGTCCGGTCAAAGTCCCAAATATCAGAAGAATGATCCTCTCCGGCCTTTCCATAATGCCTGTATGGCATGATTCTCCAAGCCCTTCTGCCCTCGCCCTTGTGTAACTGATTAAAAATGCTCCAACCAATGTCCCGAGGCTGAGAAAGGCTCCCATATGGTTACCTTTTGCAGCGAGATAATACGATATGGAGAGAAAAATAAAGGCATCGGAATACCTGTCAAGCACGGAATCGAGGAATGCACCGAACTTCGTAGTCGTACCGTTTGTTCTCGCGGATATTCCGTCGAGCATATCAAAAATTCCGCCGAATAAAATGAATATGCCGCCAAGTCTAAGGTTGACAGGAATAATCAGGGCTGCAATGGCAGTGATCAAAAAACCTATTATGGTAAGGATATTCGGACTTACGGGAATTTGTTTTACGATCGGTCCGAGAGGAGTGTCAAGGAAATGGCCGAGCTTGCTGCTAAGCATCTACCTCTCTATTTTTCCCTTTATGAATTCTTCGAGCATATCTCTCGCCTGTTCGTCCGGAAACTGAGCCGGAGGATGCTTCATAAAATATGCAGATGGCGATAAAAGCACTCCCCCTACCCCTCTATCCCGGGCAATTTTGCAGCATCTGATCGCGTCGATCACTACGCCGGCGCTATTTGGTGAATCCTCAACAGAGAGCCTCATCTCAAGATGGATGGGTATATTTCCAAAAATTCTGCCTTCCATCCTCAGAAAACATATCTTGTTGTCCATAAGCCAGGGGATGTAATCGGAAGGCCCTATATGGATGTTCTCGCTATCCATTCGGGTGTGGAGCTGGGATTGCACGGCCTCCGTTTTTGATATTTTCTTGGATTTTAGCCTGGTTCTGTTCAGCATGTTTAAAAAATCGGTATTCCCTCCCACATTCAACTGGTAGGTATTATCTATCTTTACACCTCTGTCCTCGAACAGTTTTGTTAAGGCCCTGTGAATGATCGTCGCCCCTATCTGGCTCTTAATGTCATCACCTATTATCGGGATGTTCTTTTTCTCGAAGCGTTTCACCCATTTCTTGTTGGATGCGATAAAGACAGGGATGCAGTTTATAAAACTGACACCGGCCTTAAGACATACCTCTGCGTAAAAGGCCGTTGCCTTTTCAGATCCCACAGGGAGATAATTGAGGAGGATATCGGCGCCACACTGCTTTAAAACCTTCACGGCATCAGAAGGCTTTTTCCGGGCGATCATAAAAGTCCTTTTTTCGGGATATTCCCCCATATGTGATGAAACGCCGTCCAGAACATTTCCCATCATTACCATCACAGGGAAATCGGTAAGGTTGTGATTAAAAGCCTTTGTGCAGTTCGGCTGGGCAAAGATAGCCTCTCCTAACGGCTTATCCACCTTTCTTTTATCTATGTCGAATGCAGCGACAAACTCGATGTCCCCGGGTCTGTATCCTCCGAGGTCATGGTGCATGAGGCCGAGGGACCTGTCCGGGTGGTTGTCGACCAATGCCTTATAATATTCAACTCCCTGGATTAACGAACAGGCACAATTTCCGACGCCGGCAATTGCAACTCTTATCTTACCCATTTTTATCTCACCTTTTTAGGAATCGTCTTGGACGGCGAAACGCCGGTCATGCCTTTTCCGGGAAAACTTCAGACTATATTTTTCCGTAGAGACTCTCGCAAAAGTCTGAAAAAGGGCCCTTCTGCCATTCTGAGCTTATCGAATAATTACAGCAAATCAATCAATAAGAGAACCCTTCGACAGGCTTAGGGTGACAAATCAGGACTTTTGCAAGAGGCCCTATCTTCCAATTCTTATCCCCATTTTTTCATACAACAACGGGAAGTTCACATTTTCGATGACGAGATTCATTCCCCGCTCCACTTTGGCCTTGTCCCGCAACCGTAACCTCACAGAAAGTTTCTCCAATTTCTTGGCGATGCTGTAAGTGTCCTCTCTGACGATCATAATGGGTATGCCTTTTTGATCCGCCCGTGATAAGATGATTTCGCTGGGATAGAGCTCACCGGTGAGAATAAGGCATACGGAGCCCGACTCCATGGCCGATAATTGGATATCAGCTCTATCGCCACCCACAATGACCGCGTTATTCCTTGTCTTTCTAAAATACTCAATGGCCTTATCGACCTGCATTGCCCCGATCAAGAAATGCTCTACCAATTTACCGACTTTGTCATGGCAGCACAAGATTTTTCCACCGAGCATCTCGTTCAGTTCTTCCACGGTAATCGAACCGACGATCGAGTCATGCGGAATGATGCCGAGGATATCAACCCCTTTTCTTGTGAGAAAAGGTACCGCGTACTCATCGGCGCTCTGTTTGTGCTCGAAAGTGACCTTGTTGAAGATCACACCCAGTAATCTGTCGCGGAGGTCCTTTTTTGCCTGAAGGACATAATCGACAATATACTCGCCCTCATATTTCACTACGATGACAACCTTGGAATCGAGATGCTTTATCACCTTAAGTCCCTGGAGGCCAAGATAACTCCCTGTGTAGATGCTTCCGTATCCGCCTGCGAGCATAATGTCTTTGTCTTTAGAGATCTGCTCGTAGGACCTAACAATCTTTGTAAGGAGCCCCTTAACACCTTTCTGGTAACTTTTGACTGCAAGCTCCTGCGTCAGTACAACAGGACATATCTCGGATATCGGGTCTTTGAGCTCAAGAGCCCTGTAGATACGCCATGCGTCATGGTCCGTCAGAACATCGTTCACCTTTATGGGCAAGATGCCGACAGGCTTCACGTAACCTACCTCAAAACCGTCTCTTTTAAATTTTTGACCAAGCCCCATAGTAACTAAGGTCTTACCGGAATACCCCGATGTAGAGCCTACATATAAACAAATCATATCAGTCACCTCCTATGGTAAATCGTGCATCAATGGCTACGGCTCCCTCTCCTCTTTGCCTGACCAGGAGCGGATTGATGTCAGCCTCAATAATATCGGGGAAATCCATTGCCATCTGAGACAAGACCAGGAGGGACTCCTCGATGGCCTCGATATCGGCCTCTGTCTCACCTCTCACTCCCCGTAAGAGAGGAAAGGTTTTGGTTTCCCTGATCATTTCATGGGCGTCTTCCCGGCTCAGGGGCGCAATCCTGAATGAGACATCTTTTAAAACCTCAACATAAATTCCGCCCAATCCAAACATGATCATATGCCCGAATTGCGGATCTTTCGTTATCCCCATAATCACCTCTTTCCCTTTCGGTACCATCTCCTGAATCATCACTCCATATATTTGGGCAGCGGGCATGATATTCCTGACATGGGTGGTGATATCAAAGAAGGCATTTTCCACATCCTTCTTGCTGTTTAGGTTGACTCTTACACCGCCCATGTCACTCTTATGGATGATTTGGGGTGAAACGATCTTCATGACGACCGGATACCCGATCCCCTTAGCAGCGGCAACAGCTTCGTCTGACGTCCTCGCAAACATACTCCCTGGTTGCGAAAACCCATACGCCTCCAAAACGTCATGAATTTCCAATTCCGTGAGGCGTTCACGGTTTTCTCTTTTGACATCAATGAAAACTCGGGCGGCCTTATCTTTTACGCCATTAAAATTGTGATACGTCTTTTCAGGTCGATTTGTCCACAGGTGATAGCGATACATCGCGTTCATGGATGAAACCGCTTCCTCAGGATAGCTATAGTTGGGTATCCCATATTTCAAAAGTGTTTTCGCTCCAATTTCAACACTCTTTTTGCCCATGAATGAGGTGAGGATAGGTCTGTCGGATAGTTTGGAGATATTTATCACTGCCATGGCTGTTGCTTCAACATCTACCATTGCTGTCGGAGTCAGCAGCACAATAACAGCATTGATTCTCTCATCCTTCATGACGGTATTGAGTGCCTTTTCGTACCTGTCGGCGCCTGAGTCTCCAAGGATGTCTATCGGATTATAAAAGGACGCGACGGGCGGCAGAAATGTCCTGAGTTCATCGACATATTCTTTATGCAAAGGTATAAGCTGGAGGTCGGATTTATCACAGGCATCCGCTGCCAGGATACCAGGCCCTCCCGAATTGGTTACAATAGCTACGTTCGGTCCCTCCGGCAGAGGTTGGTTGGCGAACGCCAGAGCATAATTAAAAAGTTCGTTTAACGTGTGCGCCCTGATGACACCGGTCTGCTTAAAGACTGAATCAAAGGCAGCCTCACGTCCTGCAAGTGCTCCGGTATGAGAGGAGGCTGCTTTTGCCCCTGCGCTGGTGATACCGGATTTCAGGATGATCAGGGGTTTCTTTTTGGAGACACGACCGGCGACCTCCATAAATTTCTTTCCGTCACTCACTCCTTCGATATATCCCAATATGACCTTTGTATTATCGTCTTCAGCCAACGCCAGCATAATATCCGTATCCGTTATATCGGCCTTATTGCCCATACTGATGAATTGTGAGAACCCTATTTCATCAGGAAGAGCGCGGTCGAGAATAGCAATGCAGAGCGCACCGGATTGTGAAAAAAATCCGATACTTCCCTTCGCAGGCATGCCGGCGGCAAAGGAGGCGTTAAGCCATGAATGGGTGTCGATCATACCGAGGCAATTAGGGCCTATAAACCTTACTCCGGCTTCTCTTGCTTTCTTGACCAGTTCGGCCTCGAGCTTTGCCCCTTCTATCCCGCTTTCTTTAAATCCAGCACTGATAATAATAGCGGAGTCGATTTCTTTCGCCCCGCATTGTTCGATTGTCTCTATGACATTCTTTGCAGGCACGACTATTACCGCGAGATCGATTTTACCGGGAACGTCGGCGAGCGAAGCATATGTCTTCACTCCCAATATTTCTGTTGCGCCGGGATTAATAGGATAAACAGATCCCTGATATCCATACTGAATTATGTTCTTAAGGATATCGTGCCCCACCTTCCCCGGCGTCCTCGAAGCTCCTACTACCGCTACGGATTTTGGGTTAAAGAAGTTATTCAACATACACGAAAATATTATCGGAAGTATGGCGTATTTTCAAGATAAATTTTTACAAACCTTGTTGAAACCCTGAGATGTGAGAAGTACTTAAGCGGAAGGTGTTCGCGCTGAATATTTTACCAGTCCGTCATGTCTAAAACTATCCGGGTAGTGATTGAATAAATGCCTCGGATTTTAAGGGTTTCGAAAGAATATATTTTATGTGCATGTTTATTATTTCCGAAAGCTCTGAAAGAAGCGTATCCGAGGGCTTGATCCTCTTTATTTTTGCGGTGTCCCATGTGAGAAGGTCGGTATAGAATTTCAGGACCGGCGGCGAAAGCTTTATCGGCGGGCCTATATCCGCACGGGCCGTTTCACCTTTTGCACACGGTTCGCACAGGATAGAGCCCTGGGATATATAAAAATGATGCCCTTTTTTTGTGCACCTCCCGCAGACATCGAGTTTAGGCGCAAACCCCACAAGCTCCAGGAATTTTATTTTATAGTGGCTTAACAGGAGATCTCTGTATGGAGATCCGCTTTTGCCCTTTAATCCCCCCGCCCCCTCTTTTATAAAAGGACGGCAAAGAGGGATTTTAACAGATGGAGGTTCGGCCAAATTATTCTCAATATTCCGCAATGTATCTAACAGGAGTGGATATGCCTCACTATTTGTATCCCTTTCAGGCATGAAGCTTATAGTCAACTCGATTATTTCCGATACCCGCAGAAAGCAGTTTAAACTGTTTCTCACGGATTGGAAAGGATGGATAATGTCGGATTGTGTCAGCCTCGGCAGCGCTGTCTCTTCTTTTCCCCAGAAAGATATCCTTGAACGCGTTAACGGTTCGAGACTGCTCCCAAACCTGCTCTTGATCTTGCGGGGACTTTTTGCGAACAGTTTTATGATTCCGTAATCGGGGGTGAGATACGTAACGATAAGGTCCGCTTCCCCAAAGGGAAAGGTTTTTAAGACAATACCCTCGGTTCTTTTGAGCATTCTTACATAATATTCCCGAAGTCCTCTGGCTTAAGATTCTTGAGCCATTCCTCAAGCTCATCTGAACTCTTCTGTTCCAGGACGCTTTCTTCAACAAAAATTGGCGCACTGACCCTTAAGGCAACCGCGACGGCGTCGCTCGGCCTTGAATCCACAAGGGTCTCCTTCTTTCCATCGCTCAGACACAGCAGGGCATAATAGGTATTGTCCAGAATTTCCGTCACAATTATCTTGGCTATCTTAATTTTCAGGCCGTCGGCGATATTCCTGATAAGGTCATGGGTCAGAGGTCTCGGCGTTTCGACTTTTCCCAAGGCAAGGGCTATTGAATCCGCCTCCGGTTTGCCGATCCAAATTGGAAGTGTACCGTTACCATCGATCTCCTTCAAGAGCAGGATATACATATTACTGCGGGGATCGAAGAACATTCCCTTCAACCTTCATCTGTATCAACATCTAACTGTACCCTAATTCTCTCAACAATTGATCGTCATTCCGCCAGTTTTTCTTGACCTTTACCCACAGCTCAAGAAAAACTTTCGTATTGAGGAGCTTTTCCATATCGACCCTTCCGGCGCTCCCTATGGACTTCATCATAGCACCCTTCTTCCCTATTATTATAGCCTTTTGACCTTCTCTTTCAACATATATATTACAACTTATGGATATAAGGCCGTCTTCCCGTTCCTTCCATTGGATAACCTCCACAGCGACCGAATAAGGCAGTTCCTCTTCCGTCAGATCTATGATCTTCTCCCTGATGATCTCCGACGCCATAAATCTCTCCAACTGGTCGGTTATAAGATCGTCGGGATAATACCTCGGACCCGCCGGAAGATAATCGCGTATCTTCTTTAAAAGAAGGCCGAGGCCGTCCTGGTTTATTGCACAGATAGGAATTATCTCCTTAAAAGGATAGATCTCCTTTAAAATGTTCTATTACCGGCAGGAGTTCCTGTTTCCTTACCGTATCAATTTTATTTATAAGCAGAAAGACGGGAGACCGGATTGTCTTTAAAATACCAATCGACCGTCTGTACCCCTTTTTGGGCTCATGAGGCTCGACCATGAACAAAACAACATCAACGTCACTGAGAGTATCCAGCGCGGTCTTGACCATTGTCTCGCCGAGTTTATGCCTTGGTCTGTGAATTCCGGGTGTGTCGATGAATATAATCTGCGCATCGGGAATAGTCTTTATGCCGATAATCCTGTTTCTGGTTGTTTGAGGTTTTGGTGCAACAATCGCAATTTTTTCTCCGAGTATAGAATTCAGGAGCGTGGATTTGCCGACGTTCGGCCGCCCGATGATGGATACATAACCCGAACGAAATTCTTTAAGATCATCAGTAGTCATTGTTGTCCTTTTATGCTTTGTTTAGAAAAGAGATACAGCCATTGTTCAAAAATTTATTTCATTTGATAGGTTATTGTAAGTATCTTTATTCGCTATTTTGAATAAGATATTTCTACAACATCAGTTAGCGGCGCACTAAGGTATCAAGAAATAAATTTTCTCACAAAGTGTGTATCTCTCTTGAAGTTATTATTTTAAGACAGCCTGTTCAGAGCCTCTCTTATCCTGTCGACTCCCTTTTTTATCTCCTCAACAGATGTCGCATATGAAAGCCTGAGATAATCATCATCACCGAAGGCCCCTCCGGGGACAAGTGCGACATTCGCCTTTTCAAGAAGATAAAGGGCAAGGTCTGAAGAAGATGATATTTTTCGGCCGTCTACTGATTTGCCGTATAATTTGGAGACATTCGGGAAGGCGTAAAAAGCCCCTGTCGGAGTAAGACAGCCCATGCCGGGAATCGCATTCAGTTCCTGAACAAGAAAACGTCTCCTTTGGTCGAATTCCGCGAGCATAACCTTGATAAAATCCTGCGGCCCCGAGAGAGCTTCTACCGCCGCCTTCTGGGCTATGGATGTCGGATTGGAAGTCGATTGACTCTGTATGTTCGTCATGGCCTTTATGATCTCTTCCGGCCCGGCCGCAAAACCGATCCTCCAGCCTGTCATGGCGTAGGATTTTGAGAGACCGTTCACGACTATCGTTTTTGCCTTGATACTATTGTCGAGCGATGCGATACTGATATGCTCAAAACCGTCATAAGTGAGCTTTTCGTAAATCTCATCGGATATCACAAGAAGGTTATGTCTCAGCGTGATCTCAGCGATCCGCTCCAAATTTTTCCTGTCATATGTGAGGCCTGTCGGATTTGAAGGTGAATTTAAGATCAATGCCTTTGTCTTTTTTGTGATTTTAGATTCTAAGGCTTCGGGCTTCATGATAAACAGATCACTCTCGTAAGTCCTGACAAAAACAGGAATTGCATCGTTCAGCAATACCTGGTCAGGATACGATACCCAGTAAGGTGAGGGAATCAAGACCTCGTCTCCCGGACTGAGCAAGGCTTGCCCAATATTATAGAGACTATGCTTTGCACCGCAGGAAACAACTATTTCATCCCGGCCATACCGAAGGTTATTATCTTTTCGAAACTTTTCTACAACGGCATCCTTTAACTGGTCTATACCTCCGACCGGCGTATATTTAGTAAAACCGTCTCTTATTGCCTTTATGGCAGCCTCTTTGATATTTTCGGGGGTATCGAAGTCGGGTTCACCGACCCCGAAATTAACGATATCTACCCCCTTTGCTTTCATCGCCTTTGCTTTTGCGTCTATCGCAAGAGTAGGCGATGGCTTGATCCTGCCGGCCCTATCTGAAAGCATTAAAATCAACCTCCGGGTTTAGTTCTTGGATTTAGTTTTTATCGTATCTTCCAGTTCTTCTTTTTGATACTGTTCCTGCCGAATGGTGAGGCCGAGATTAATGACCATACCTGCATGCGTATTCAATTCGGTGTCTTTCCTTAATTTCATGTGTCTACTATGAGATTTCTTGATATCCTGCAATGCCTTTTTTATAGCCTCGCCGAAGCTTTTGCCCGTATCTATCTTGCAGGATTTGAATTGCGGGGGGATACCGTTCTCCGCAATATCTTCGGCAAAGTGTGCAATGTGTCTCATCTTTTCCATAGCCTGGTCCATGAGGTTCCATGATGACAGGCCATTTTTCTGAAAGACCCAGGAAGAACGGACGTGCTGCAGCATCTCGGTATATTTGACAGTCACTTCTTTCTGGAGAAGATCGACTAATTCATCCGATAATTTCAACTTTCCACCGGGAACTCCCTCAGCTTCCTCGGGCCTCAGTTTTTCCAGAATTCTTTGGAATTTACCGGCATGAACGGACGATTCCCAGGCCTCTCTCTCCAAGACTCTTCTGATGTGAGGATCATCAACCATTGCCGCCTCGCCATTATAATGCGGCACGAGTGCCTCCTCGTACTCCACGTACGATTTAAATATGGTATGTCTGTTCGTGGGATCATACGGGTATGGAGCCGGCTTTAAATTGGGTTCCCCCCCGAGCTTTCCTATTATCATTCCGAGCCAATGCATGTGCCACATCTCTTCCCTCGATCGGGACAGCAGGCTTGCCCCTAAGGGTGTGTCTTCACCTTCCAGCCATCCATGGACGAGGTAACGGATAATCGCTGCGTGCTCGTCTGCCAGGTCCCTGTTTAAAAGTGCAATAAGTTCAATCTTTTTCATAAAGTACTCCTTTAGTTTAAGTAAAAATATATTATGTTAACGGCTGACTTGAGTCAAGAATAATATTGATCTGCTTTCGCAGGGATGACCGTTTGACGTGCCATTTGACGGATAGGAATGAAGTCCTTGCACATATCAAATCAAAAGTAATTCTAAGAACACTTACACAGATAATCTTAAAGGCGTATCATGCATTTTTTATTGCTATGGATTCCAATATGTCGGCAACATCCTCACACTTATCGGATGCGTCTTCGAGGTGTTCATATATCTCTTTCCATTTGATAACAAGGATCGGGTCCTTAATTTCATCGAATAAATGTCCCAGTGCGTCTCTGAACTCCCTGTCCAGTTTGTTTTCCATTTTGTTGATCTCAATGCAATATTCCTGCATCTGAGCGTAATTCTTTTCTTTCAATTTCTTTATTGCTTTATGCACCAACTCCACAGTCGTGAGGAGTTCCTTCGCCATGACGACCGCCTCTTTCGTGGACTCCTTCATTTTAAACACGGCAAGCCTTTCAGCCGTACCCCAGATACCGTCAAGAATATCATCTAATGTTGATGCCAGGGCATGGATATCCTCCCTGTCGATAGGGGTAATAAAGGACTTATTCAATTTCTTAATGATATCGTGGGTCAAGAGATCCCCATCCTCCTCTAATTCGTGCACCTCTTTGGCCCAATTATCCAGGTTGGTAAAGTGTTCCATAATGGCAACAAGGATCGTGGCTGCCTGTGAGATGTTAGCTGCCACTTTATCAAATAAGTCGAAATAATCCCGATCTTTTGGGAACATTCTCATCTATTGCTCTCCTTGGAGGGTGGGAATTGTCCCTTATTATACTTTGGTGTACTTTATACTGATTTGATAGGCAATACTCGCATGGTCGGAAGCAAGGACATCGATATTTCCATTACAAAGGAGTTTTCCCTTTTCGGACTTTTTGTGGTTCTTAATCATGGTAGAAATAACTGAAGTTAGATCAAAACCGCCGTCAATACAGCCTTTTATCATACAGTCCATTTTAAAATAGGCATACTGTGAAGGCCAGAAATTAACAATGCGGTTCATCATCACCGGATTTATTGTATTCTGATAGTAGGTCATCTGAACCACTATGTCCGAGACTTGAGGAAAGCATTCAGAAACCAAACCCGCAGCGAGTCTGCGTTGTTTGTTCAGTTCCATTCTTTCAAGATAATTGTGTCTGTTTGCCATTTTACCTTTTCTTAGGATAGGGAAGTCCCCCGAAAAAATCGGGGGACTTCTGTTGCAAATTATTCTTTAGTTACATTGATTGCCTTAAGGCCTTTTGGGCCATTTTCGACATCGAAGTTGACTACATCGCCCTCGGCAAGTGACTTAAAGCCGCCGCCCTGGATGGACGCATAGTGGACAAAAACGTCGGTGCCGTCTTCTCTCGTGATAAAGCCAAAACCCTTGGACTCGTTGAACCACTTTACTGTTCCTTTAGCCATCTCATCTACCTCCTTACTTATAAACTAAAATCTCAGAATGACCAACAAAAAAGGCCACAAAGCTAAAAGTCTTTGTGACCTTATTAATACAAAAACCTCTGAAACTTCTCTTACAGAATGACACATATCAGCAGATAAGTCAACACCGTTACATCGTTTCATCCTTTCAATAAATCTTCAATTACCGGGAAATGCATGCTATCGGCCTTATTTACGTACTTGTTCCTGATGCCTTCCTCTCAATTGGCCGCAGGCGGCAAGAATGTCTTGTCCCTTGCTCTCCCTTATCAAGGCCCTCACATTGTTCTGCATGAGTATCTCCTGAAATTCCAACACCCTTTGGTCCGATGGTCTTTTGAGGTCACTTCCCCGGTGAGGATTCAGGGGAATAAGATTTATTTTACAACGAAAGCCTCTGAGCAGTTTTACAAGCCTATGAGCGTCTTCAAGGGAATCATTTTTCCCTTCAATCAGAACATATTCAACGGTAATCCTTCTCCCCGGCCGGAGAGGGTATTTCTTGCAGGCATTGATGAGTGATTTTAAAGGGTACCTTTTCGTGATCGGCATTATCTCATTTCGCACTTTGTCGGTGGTTGCATTCAGTGAGATAGCAATGTTTATGTCGGGGGCCTTTTCCGGCAAGAGTAACATCTTGGGGACAATACCCGCCGTTGACAGGGTAATCTTTCTTTTAGAAATACCGAAAAAATTAACGATTCTCCAGAGGGCTTCAACAACCTCATCGAAATTCGCGAGGGGCTCTCCCATGCCCATGAACACGATATTGGTTACCTTCTTAGGCCTTATAATCCTGTTGACCGAGATAATCTGGTCTAATATCTCATAAGATTTCAAACTTCTCACAAGACCGCATCTTGCCGTAAGGCAGAACAGGCATCCCATGGCGCACCCCACCTGTGAAGATATGCATAACGTAAGGCGACCATCATCGGGTATCAAGACACTTTCTATCGTTTCGCCGTCTTCAAGGGAAAAAAGAAATTTTTCCGTACCGTCTGAAGATTTTAATCTCTCGACTGATTGAAGGTTGCTCATAAAGGCGATGCTTTTGAGGCTATTCCGGAGTCCTGCAGAGAACTCGGTAATTTCGTCTATGTCTGCAACATATTTTTCATAAATCCAGTGTATAAGTTGTTCGGCCCTGTAAAGGGGCAGGCCTTGATCCGCCACAAAATGGAATATCTGATCTTTCGATAATGATTTAAGGTTTATTTTAGTCATTGCGCTTCATTTCTTTTTGCTTAATCTCAAACTTCCTGCCAATGTCCGGAATAATCCTGCAAGGCATAACCTCCAAAGTACTATCAAACTGCAATTAGTTATATTCCATTACTTAAAGCATATTTTTATATTTCTAGAGATGCTTTTATTCGGACTTCTCGAGTTCTTTTAACTTGTCCAGTGTATCCTTATAGATATTTGTCTTTGAAGGATTAAGATCAATGGCCTTTAATACAAGATTCACTGCTTCCGCGAGGTTCTCTTTCCTGACATAATAAAGCCAGGCAAGATTGTTATAGGCATCGGCATTTTTCGGGTCTTTTCTGATAGCTTTTTTATAATATGATTCCGCGTTCTCAAATTCCTTTTTCTGGAAATATATATTCCCCATATATAAATATGCGACGGCAAGTTTCTTTGACGCGATTTCGTATTCTCTAAGGGAATTCTCAAATTCACCGTTTTTTTCATAGGCAACCCCCAGATTGAGATGCTCTTCAGGGGTGAGAGGGTCATCGAGGACAATAATTCTCGGCAAGGAACAGCTTATCAAGAGACTGATGAATAAAATTGATGACAGGTAACTAATATTTCTTAAACACCGTTTTAATAAGCCATTCCTGCGGAGACAGGAAGCTATGCTGTTCAACACCTTATGGGTTCCCGCTTTCCGGGGAATGACAGAGCCCGGTGCAAAAGATTTGGAGTTCATCTCTTCTATTTTGGTTTTATCAATAACGTCCAGAAATCCGCCCTCCCCCAGGTTTTGAGAAAATCTTTTTCCGGTATAAATTTGTCTTTATTCCTTCCCGAGTTAACTATTATCCCCTGTTCATTGTACCCTGTAACAACCATGAAATGGTTCACCCGATAAAGGGAGAAACCGTAATCAACCAGGACAATGATAGGATATCCGGAATCGATATATTTCCGTAATTCGTCCATGGTTGCCTTGAATTGAAACGCAAACAAGCCTTTTCCCTGCGCATATAAAACCATGTCGATGTTTAAGGTTCCTCCCGCAGAATCGCTGAATATTTCTTTCGCAATATCACCGGGGGGCACACGAATCCCCCAGTAATTTAATATCATCGCAAGTGATGCAGGTCCGCATTGATAATCTTCCTGAGAGAAAAATGGCACCTGTTCGATCAGATGGACATTCCTGGCTTCAGGGATTTCTTTAAGAGTTCCACATGAGGACAAAAAAATACACAAAATGACAGTTACCGAGTGAATTTTAAGACCGCTGTATGAAGATATCGAAGTTGTTTGATTCAAGTGTGGTAGATCTCTTGCTTCGCCCTCGCCGCAACGGGAAAATATTTCACAATAAACAGTATTACTGCGAGGGCAAAGCAATTATTCAATAAAGTTTCTTTTTACCATTTCTTTATTACTATGACACGATAACTCTGTGACCCGTAAGTTTTAGGAGCACGACAACGAGCACTGCGATCACGAGAAGTGCAATGATGACGCCGAGTGCATCGCCCCGGCCGATCTTGAGATCATCCAACTGAAGTGCAACCTGATGGATCTGCTGGTCGCTCAGGTTGACAAGCCTTGCCTGGATCTCGTCCTGTGTAAGTCCGAATTGTTTCAGCCTTTCGCTTACGGCCTTAACCTCAAGGACTTTCTGTATTTTTTGCAGGTCCGCGGTTCTTTCCACCTGTGACAAAGCTAATATCTCCGACGGAGAGAACCCGGCATCAACCTTTGGTGCAATGCTGATTATAAACATAGCCGCAACAAGATACCATGAAATGTGCTTCATAAAAGGAATCCTCATCTCCTTCACCTCCTTTCCTGATAAAAATCATACCGCATAAAAAGAAAAAATTTAAGATCTCCCGATCGTCGCTTCTTTTATTGGGTCGATATCCTCGGTAAAGTTCCGAAGAGATACTTCAGGTCCTCGTCCTCGAACCGGACTCCCACACCGGCATAACCACCGCGCCATTTCTTATTCAGAATGTTGTCGGCTCCGGCAGAAACGAACAAGTTCTTGAAAAGGAAGTAATCAACACCAACCCTGATATGAGGGCTATGAGCTCCTTCTTCATCCTTCGAAAAGTCCCATATGTCCGCGGTCAGTTTACCTCTGTCATTATTGAAGAAATAATCTCCTCCGAGACCGGCTGTATTTTCGGTGAGTCCCGCCCTCAGTGCAATATCTCCGAACCTCTTTGCGAACTGTGCCGTAAATTCTACCTTCCTCTTTATCTCCTGCTCTTTAAGCGTTACCCCATCGGTTATCGTTGTCTTGGTAGTAACACTGCCTATGGGGTCGCCAACAACACCGAGGATATAATATTTGTCGGGTTTGGGCTGAAGTGTTACATAAAAATATCCTTTGCCGTCGTTCGGCTTCGTAAGATACTCTGCCTGGAAGGTTATGAATGTCCTAAACCTCTCAACAGCTGATATCGTTCTGTCAACACCTTCGGCTGCCTTGTTGATCGACTCATAGAGACGGTCGTCCTTCACGAGTTTTCCGAGAGTTCCCTCTCCCCTATCAATTTTGCTTGTAATATTGTTTATTGAATCAACGGCATTCTTTACTGCAGGCCTGCTTTCCTCAACCATATGCCTGAGATCTGTGGTGGCCTTATTCAGATTCGCCACGAGGGTCGGGCCGTCATTCTTCAATTGAGCAGAAAAATCTTTCAGGTTTCCGACCGTAGCAGTGAGGGGCTCTCCGTTCTTATCGACGAGATCGCTGATAGATGCTGTTAATTTTGTAATACTTTCAAGGGCGGTTCTCATCTTCCTGTCGTTCACGACTATGGTTTGGTTAAGATTTGCGGTAATATCGCCTAAATTTAATACTGTTTCCTTTAAGGACCGCTTTCCTTCCTCGGTACCGAGTGCTTCGTTAAGAGTGACGGCAAGGGTGCTGATCGTGTCCGATACCTTCGAGAGTTTTCGGACCATATCATCAACGTCCACAATTTCGACGACATTTTTTATTGTGTCTCCCTTTTGAAGCGCCGGTTTTTGAGACCCGGGTTGTATGTCCAGATATTTATCTCCTAAAAGGCCCGTTGCCTTTATAGATGCGCCTGCATCATTGTAGAGCTGAATGTTCTTGTCTATCCTCATGGTTAATTTCGCCTGTCCACCCTTCAGTTCTATTTTTTCTATTACCCCGGCATCCACTCCGGCAATCTTCACTTTAGTCTTTTCATCCAGGCCGGCTATGTTCCTGAAATTGACATAAAATACGTTCCCCTCTTTTTTCATCCATTCAAGACCGCCGACTTTAAACGTCATAAAGGCCAGGATTGCGATAACGGCGACTGCAAAAAACCCGACCTTAAGCTCGGTTGAAAGACTTCTCATAGCGCACTCCTTCTATCTGTATTGGACCGGACGCACTGCCTGTTATAAACTGTTCGACTATGGGGTTTTTTGTATTTTTGATCTCGTCGGGGGTCCCTGTATCGACTATTTCCCCTTTATAGAGCATGGCGATCCTGTCGGCAATCTTATAGGCACTGCTCATATCATGAGTTATGGCAATACTTGTTACCGACAGATGCTGTTTCATCTCAATGATGAGGTCATTGATTGCGTCCGCCATGATAGGATCCAAGCCGGTTGTAGGCTCGTCATAGAGAAGGATCTCCGGTTCATGGGCAATGGCTCTCGCAAGCCCCACCCTTTTTTTCATGCCGCCCGACAACTGCGACGGCATCAGATCCTCAACCCCGATAAGTCCCACCAATCCGAGTTTTTCGACGGCAATCGCTTTCGCCTCTTTTTCGCCCGCTTTTTTGTGTCTGAGAAGCGCAAACCCTACGTTCTCCCAGACACTCATAGAATCAAAGAGGGCCGCCATCTGGAAAAGCATACCGAATTTCTTCCTCACTTCATAGAGGTCATTCTCTCTTAGGGTTGTTATATCTATGCCGTCGATAAGTATTTTACCTTCATCGGGTTTTAATATCCCCATAATATGCTTTAAAAGAACACTCTTGCCGGAACCGCTGCCACCGATAACGACCATGCTCTCACCCTTTTCAACCTTAAGGGTTACGCCCCTGAGCACATGGTTCGCTCCAAAAGATTTATGCAGGTTTATGATTTCTATCATTAATTGTTTATTTAAACTGCTTAATATTTTACATGGATTAATGAGTAATATAAAGCATCATGCAGCAATCATTTAAACAGCCACGCCGAAAGAAAATAGTCCGAGATTAGGATGGTCATTGACGATAAGACCACCGCCCCTGTTGTTGCCTTGCCAACCCCTTCGGCGCCCCCCTGCGTATAAAACCCCTTATAGCAACTAATAAGAGCAATGCTTGCGCCAAAAAAACCGGCCTTAATAAGTCCGTTATAAAGGTCGCCTACCTCCAAGAAATCCCATGTCCTCTTCCAGTAGACCACGGAGCTTGTATCGAGGAGTCCCACTGTCACAAAATAGCCGCCGGTGATACCGGTGATGTCGGCGACTATGGCCAGCGCGGGAAGCATGAAAGCTCCTGCAACAAATCTGGGGACAATGAGATACTTAATCGGGTTCGTGGCCAGTGTTTCGAGGGCGTCTATCTGTTCGGTCACCCTCATGGTGCCCAATTCCGCCGCCATAGCGGCGCCCGCCCTCCCTGCTACGATAAGTCCCGTAAGGACTGGGCCCAATTCCCTCGTCATGGAAAGAGCGACAACGGTACCGACGAGTGGTTCTGCGCCGAATCTCCTGAAACCTGTATATGTCTGAAGGGCGAAGACCATGCCTGTAAAAAGCGCCGTTATCAGCACGACCGGCAATGACTTTACTCCTATCTCGAGCATCTGTTTGAAAATGTTCCTTAGCTCAGGCGGAGGGAGGAACAACTGTTTCATTGTGGAGAAGAAAAGGATCAGTATTTTGCCGAGTTCCTCAGAAAAACCCATAAGGGTCCTTCCGATGAATTCAATGAGTTTCAACATAAGTTCTTCTTGATCTGCTGCCGAGAGTGGTCAGGATCTCATATGATATAGTATTCGCTTTCAGGGCAAGTTCATCGGACGTAATTGATTCATTGCCCTGCCTGCCGAGGATTACAACCTCATCGCTTTCTTCTGCTCCTCCGACATCGGTAAGGTCTACCATCGTAAGGTCCATGCATACCCTGCCCACGACGGGCGCCCGTTTTCCTTTTACGAGCACCTCAGAATTGTTCGAGAAAGACCTGGGGTAACCATCGGCATATCCTAATGCAATCACCCCGATAGTGCTCGGCCTTTTTGTGGTAAAAGTCCTCCCATAGCTTATCGGGGTTCCGGAAGGCATATTCCGGATGCAGAGAATGCGGGTCCTAACCTTCATCGCGGCAATCAGGTCTATCTTGGAGGTCATTCCCCCCAACCCACCACTTTCAAATCCCCCCTTATCCCCCTTTCCCAAAGGGGGGATGGGGGGATTACCCGACGGTAAAGGTATCTGCAGATTCTGGTTAAGCGGTGAATATCCATACAGCATAAGCCCCGGCCTTACCGCGTCAAGATAAGAAGTTTCAAGGCTAAGGACCGCGGCGCTATTAGCTATATGGGAGAATATTTTTCTTTTTAATTTTTGAGAGATTGCGCTTCGAACAGCATCAAACCTTTCAAGTTGTGAAAGCGCATAGGACCTGTCTGAAAGATCGGCCTCCGAGAAATGGCTTAAAAGTCCCGCAACTTCCAGCCCCGGCATTTCCGATATCTTTATCAGATCATCCAGCGCGTGATCTCCGTATAATCCCAGTCTGCCCATGCCGGTATCAACCTTCACGTGAATCTTTATCGAGGTCTCTCTTTTTTTTGCCTCATTGGATAAGGAAGAAGCGGTATGCATGGAATAGACGACGGGAGTGAGGTTGAAATCGAAATAATCCCTCACATCTCCTCTGTCGAACAATACAAGAATGGGGATGTTGATACCGGCATCCCTGAGCTCTCTCGCTTCCCCCGTAAAGGCTACTGCGAGACAAGAAATCCCTTCTTTGAGGAGCCGATTTGAGACTTCTACCGCACCGTGGCCGTAAGCGTCTGCCTTCACTACGGCAAGCACCGGGCGATTCTTGACAATCCTTTGAACAGTATGAAGGTTCTGCGCTATCGCTGAAAGGCTTATCTCTGCGACAGGCCCTCTAGTCACCTTCTTCTTTATCTATTTTTTCTTTTTTCGTGTCTTTCTCGGGTGTTACATCGATCTCGTCACCCTCGCGAACACTCTTCTTGAAGTTCTTGATAGCCTGCCCTATACCGCTTCCGATCTGAGGAAGCCTCGTTGCACCAAAGAGAACAACAATGATGATCAGGATAATAATTAATTCCTGAGTTCCTAAACCGAACATATTTTACCCCCTTCCCTCTGGAAATCTTCCATGGTATTTATATTCACAAAGGACCTGCCTTCTTTGTCAATGTTTCGCACCTCCTCTTCCTCTATAAAAAACACGTTGATCCCTTTGAGGAAGTCCCTCAAACTCCTTCTTCCACGCTGCATGCTTTCTTCCATCTTCTCAATTGACCTCTTTGAATAAATGCCGAACAACGGCTGGGGCTTCTCGTCAAAAATGGGAATAAGAGCATCCCATTTCTCTTCCCACATGTCTACCATATGCTTTACCAGTATAACATTTATGAAGGGCATATCACATGCCGTGACAAAAATTTCATCAAACTGCGTGCCGGTCAATGTTGAAAATATACCTGTCATCGGGCCCCTATATTGGCCCAGGTCACCGACCAGTGAAACACCGAAAGAAAAATACAGTTCGGGGCTATTTGTGCTCACAACAACACGGTCAAATATGCCCTTGAGTAATGCAATATTCGACTCGATGATACTCTTGCCGTTTATTTTAAGGAATCCCTTTATTACGGGCATCCTTTTATTTTCTCCGCCGGCCAAAATCAAGGCATCCATAATCTCTAAAGTAGTTTATTCAATAATTACCTTTAAATACAAGACAAAAAGTCCTTTTTAACGACAAGTTTTCTTGACAAATATTCACTTCTCGAATAAAGTAACGTTAATTTTGATAAGGTTACTAAGAACCCTCCGTAGCTGCGGGCTTTAACCTGACAGAGAACATAAAAAGATGAACGCTTTGAAATCAGGCGACCCCGAAATTTTTCGGGAGCGCGATAAATGAATACGATCTTCAAGTACCTTGCAACCCTTGGTTTCATAGGGTATATTCCGGTTGCTTCGGGAACCTTCGGGACCCTTGCTGCATTTGCTGTTTTTATTCTCCTAAAGCCTTCATTTTTAGTCCACGCCGTAATTTTGCTCCTGATAATCCCTGTCGGTCTTATCTCCTCTCATATCGCAGAGCGGGTCCTGAATGAAAAAGACAGCGGGTATATCGTCGTAGACGAATTTTGCGGATATTTCTTTTCGGTTCTGTTAATCCCTTTCAGCCTCAGCTATGCCCTGGCGGCCTTTTTTTTATTCAGATTTTTCGATATACTAAAACCGTTTCCTATGAGAAAGATGGAAAATCTGAAAGGCGGCATCGGGATAATGGCGGATGATATCATGGCGGGCCTTTATACAAATGTGATACTCCAGATATGGATCATCATCCACTAAGATTTATAGAATGAACCTCAGATGTTTTATAGCAATAGAGATACCGGTTCAAATAAAAAAGGAACTCGGAGAGCTTATCGACATCCTGAAAAAATATGGCGGTGATGTGAAATGGGTAATGCCCGAAAACGTTCACCTCACCCTTAAGTTTCTCGGAGACACCCCCGAGGATCTTCTCCCCAAAATTAGCGGGTCCCTGCTGACCCTTATGTCTTCTTATAAGACGTTTAATATTAAAGTATATGGCACAGGCATATTTCCAGGCGGAAAAAACCCCAGGGTCCTCTGGGTCGGATTGGAAGGTCCGGACATTCTCAAGCGCCTGAAGGACGATATCGAAGGAGCTATGGCAATGTTCGGTTTTCAAAAGGAAGATAACGAGTTCAGGCCTCATCTGACAATCGGGAGGGTCCGTTCGCGGAAAGGGATGATCAGCATTGTGAGTGAACTTGATAACTTCAAAGAAAAAGATTTCGGGACTATCAGTGTTGACAGAGTCAAATTGATGAAAAGTGAATTAAGACCGAAAGGGGCGGAACACACCTGCTTATACGATCTGCAGTTTTCTTAGAAATAATGAATCTAAACAAATTACTGGTAGAAGTTTAAGAATTATCGGTAAGAACATGGAGGGACGATGACAAATAAAGAACCGAATAAAGACAAAATCAGGGCGCTCGAGATGGCCATCAGCCAGATCGAAAAGAGTTTTGGTAAAGGTGCAATCATGCGTCTCGGGGCAGAGGGGATCGCAGAAGGTATTCAGGTAATTCCCACCGGGTCGCTGACACTTGATATCGCCACCGGAGTCGGCGGGTTCCCGAGAGGAAGGGTGATCGAGATATTCGGGCCTGAATCCTCCGGGAAAACGACCCTGGCTTTAAATGCCATAGCACAGGCTCAGGCAGGCGGAGGCTCCGCAGCCTTTATCGATGCAGAGCATGCACTGGACGTAACTTATGCCCGAAAAATCGGCGTTAAACTGGAGGACCTTCTCATCTCCCAGCCGGATACCGGAGAACAGGGCCTCGAGGTCGCAGAGGCGCTCGTCAGGAGCGGGGCAATAGACATTGTCGTAATAGATTCTGTTGCGGCCCTTGTACCGAGGGCTGAAATAGAGGGTGAAATGGGGGATTCCCTTCCCGGACTTCAGGCGCGACTCATGAGCCAGGCGTTGAGAAAGCTGACAGCTGCGATCTCCAAGTCGCTGACGACTGTCGTTTTTATAAACCAGATCAGGATGAAGATCGGCGTTATGTTCGGCAACCCCGAAACAACAACGGGAGGAAATGCCCTTAAATTTTATTCTTCCATGAGACTTGATATAAGAAGGATAGAAAGTCTTAAGGAAAATCAGGAGACGATCGGTGGAAGAGTAAGGGTGAAGGTGGTAAAGAACAAGGTAGCCCCTCCTTTCAAACAGGCGGAGTTTGATATCTATTTCAATGAAGGGATTTCGAGGGTCGGCGAACTTGTTGATCTCGGCGTTGAAAAGGGTATTATCGAAAAATCGGGAGCGTGGTACAGTTACGGCGGCAATAGGATCGGTCAGGGACGTGAAAACGCAAAAGAATTCCTGAAAAACAATACGGAAATAGCAAAAGAGATCGAAAGTAAGATTATCGAGTTTTTTAATTTAAGGAGGTAGCCATGGATATTAATGATCTTCTGAAAAAGGCGAATGCTTTAGAAGCATCGGACCTTCATATAAAAGTCGGTTCGCCTCCGATCGTAAGGATCTATGGAGAGCTCACTCCTCTCACTACGGAGAGGAGGTTAAGCAATGAAGACGCAATGAAGATCGCGCTATCCGTCATGACTCCGGTACAGGCCGAGATCTTCAAAAAGAAGAGTGATATCGACCTTGCATACAGTATTCCGGGGCTTGGAAGGTTCAGGTGTAATATCTTCATGCAGCGGGGAACGATAGGAATGGTCTTCAGGGTTATCCCTATGAGGATCCCTACCATCGAAGAGTTGAACCTTCCCGATATCGTTAGGAAGATTTCGATGGAGCAAAGGGGCTTGGTCCTGGTTACCGGAACTACAGGCAGCGGGAAGTCAACGACCCTGGCTTCAATGATAGACCTGATCAATACGAACAGGACAGAGCACGTCATGACGATTGAGGACCCAATAGAGTACCTCCATAGGGACAAGAAAAGCATAATCAACCAGCGAGAGATAGGAAGCGATACCGAGTCTTTCGGCAAGGCCCTGAGGCAGGCCCTCAGACAGGACCCCGATGTCATACTTGTCGGCGAGATGCGTGACTTCGAAACCATCCAGACGTCACTCGTTGCCGCAGAAACCGGCCATCTCGTTTTGAGCACCCTTCATACGATAGATGCCAGCGAGACGATTAACAGAATTATTGCCGTGTTTCCCCCCTATCAGCACAAACAGGTACGCATGCAGCTGTCATCGGTATTAAAAGCAATCATATCAATGAGACTTATGCCGAAGACAGATGGTAAAGGGAGGGTCCCGGCAGTCGAAGTTCTTATAGCTACTACGACAATAAAAGACTGCATTCTCGACCCCGATAAGACAAAAACGATCAACGATGTCATTGAACAAGGGGCAATACATTATGGCATGCAGACCTTTGACCAGTCTCTTTTCTCTCTCTATAAATCCGGGCTCATAACGTACGAAGAGGCCCTGAGAAGCGCGACGAAACCCGACGATTTTGTCCTCAAAGTGAAAGGTATACAGTCCACGAGCGAACTTTCTCTTGAAGAACAACTCGCTATGAGACCTGAAAAAACAACGGATAAAGACAAGGATAAAGATAAAGATAAAGACGAGATGAAAATTGAGAGGTTCTCAAAATAAGGCAAGACAATATGTCTTGAAGCTGCTGAGCTACAGGGGAAGAAGTGAGAGGGAACTGGAAGAACGTCTCCTGAAAAAAGGTGTCACAAAATCCGAAGCGTCTTCAGCGATACGACATTTCAAGGACATAGGACTGATAGATGACGTGTCATTAGCCGAGAGCTTAATGCGAGAGACTCTCACGACAAAACTGCTCAGCCACAAAGGGGCAAAAAGATATATGCTCAGCAGGGGTATACCGCGTGAGATAGTGGATATGGTTTTTTGTCGTCATGAAGACACGGATTTCGATAACGCCGGGAGGATTGTGGACAAGAAGCTCAAGGTTTTAGGAAAATATCCGCCGGCGGTTGTACGGAGAAGATTATATGGTCTTCTCTCAAGGAGAGGATACTCTTCGGAGACAATAAGCAAAATATTAAGAGATAAAAACTTAAAGGAGGAGGATTGAAATGAAAAAAACATTCTTCGTAACGTTGGCATTATTATTTCTTTTACAGGCGGGCTGCACAAAGTCCGTACGCTACACGGAAGAGGAGATAAAAAGTTTTCCGTCCAAGACCCAGGAAGACATCCGCAAAGGGCAGGTTGAGCCCGGCATGACCCAGGAACAGGTGCGATATGCCTGGGGGTCTCCTGATTCGATAAGACTTCTTGAACCCTTCGAAGGTAAAGCGAGGGAAGAATGGATTTATTCCCATCCAGCCAGCCTCGGGGTAGTCGGCTCGAAGCTTCTCGTCTTTTTCGACGGCAAATTGATCTACATCAAATAATAAGGAATTTTCCCGGAAAGGATACGCAATAAGGAGACAATGAAAAGTTCGGAAATAAGAACCGCTTTTCTGGAATATTTTAGGTCAAAGGACCATAGAATCGTTCCCAGTTCACCTCTCATACCCCGGCATGACCCTACCCTGCTCTTTGTAAACGCAGGGATGGTACAGTTTAAATCAATCTTTCTCGGTGAAGAAAAAAGTACCTATAGCCGCGCTACTTCCTGTCAGAAGTGCATGCGTGCAGGGGGCAAGCACAGCGACATAGAGAACGTAGGACACACCGCAAGGCACCACACATTCTTCGAGATGCTCGGTAATTTCTCCTTCGGTGACTATTTCAAAAGAGAAGCGATGCTGTTCGCCTGGGAGTTGTTGACCGGACGGTTCGGATTACCTAAAGAAAAACTCTACGTCTCTGTTTATGAGCAAGACGACGAAGCTGCAAATCTCTGGACCGAGCTCACAGGGATACCAGCGGAAAAGATAGTGAGGCTCGGGGCAAAGGACAATTTCTGGCAGATGGGAGACACGGGACCGTGTGGACCGTGCTCCGAGATCATTATCGACCAGGGCGAGGATTTCGGGTGCGGCAAACCCGACTGCAAGGTCGGATGCGATTGTGACAGATACCTTGAACTATGGAATCTCGTGTTTATGCAATATAACAGGGACGAGTCCGGTACGCTCACCCCTTTGCCGAAACCGAGCATCGATACGGGGATGGGACTTGAGAGAATAACGGCGGTCCTGCAGAGCAAAAAAACAAATTTCGATACGGACATCTTTGCCCCTATTATATCGGCCATTGAGACATTTTCAGGAGTCCGGTACGGCAGGAACATTCAGAGCGATATCTCCATAAAGGTGATAGCCGATCATATAAGGGCAATAGCCTTTCTTCTTTCGGAAGGATTGATGCCCTCGAACGAAGGGAGAGGATATGTCCTGAGGCGGATCATGAGGAGGGCCTCGAGACACGCAAAACTTCTGGGGGTCGAAGGAGGGTTTTTATACCGGCTGGTAGATTCAGTGGCAGACGCTATGGGTGACATTTATCCTGAACTGCTTCACGAAAGAGAGCGGGCATCCAAATTCCTGTTATTCGAAGAGGAAAGGTTTTCGCGCACCCTTGAGCAGGGGGTAAGGATGCTCGATGATATTATGAACGCGGTAAGAAAGGCGGGCAAAAAATCGATACCGGGAAAAGAATTGTTCAAACTCTATGACACATACGGATTTCCGCTCGATCTCGCGCGGGATATGGCCGTGGACAATCATCTGTTCCTTGATGAGGAGAGCTTCCACCGCGAGATGGAGATACAGAGGGAAAGGGCGAGGGCTTCATGGGTAGGGGAGGAGGAGGCCATCGCCCCGGTTTATAAAGAACTCGAGTCGGAGATCGGAAAAACACTCTTTATGGGATATGATACGTCCGAATCGGAATCCACGATAAAGGCGATCATCAGAGACGGAAAGGTCATCAAAGAAGCGGAGCCCGGTGAAACGGTCGAACTGATTCTCGACAAGACTCCTTTTTATGGAGAGTCCGGCGGCCAGGTCGGCGATGCCGGCGCAATTTACAATAACATTACCGAAACGGATGTGATAAATACCAAGAAAGAGGCCGGTCTCCATGCACATGTCGTGAAGGTCAAAAGCGGACGTTTGCACGTCTGGGACACCGTAAAATGCATTGTAGACAAAGGAAAAAGGACGGCCACTGCAAGAAATCATACGGCAACGCATCTCCTCCATACTGCTTTGCGGGCGGTAATCGGGGAGCATGTAAAACAGGCAGGCTCTTATGTCTCCCCTGAACGGTTACGCTTCGACTTCTCCCATTTTTACCAGTTGGACAGAAAAGAGTTGGAGAATGTTGAGGATTTCGTTAATGAGAAGATACGCGAAAATACCAGGGTCGAAACGGAGACAAAAGAGATAAAGGATGCACTTCAATCAGGGGTCATCGCCTTGTTTGGAGAAAAGTATGGAGAAAGGGTCAGGGTGGTCAGGGTACCGGGAGTCAGCGCAGAGCTTTGCGGCGGGACACATTGCAGTTTTACCGGTGAGATCGGGCTCTTCCTTATTGTTTCGGAAGGCAGTGTTGCTTCGGGTATCAGAAGGATCGAGGCTTTAACGGGAGAATCCGCTTTTGCTTATCTTAGACAGAAGAAAGCCGAGCTTGATCAAGTGAAAGGTCTGTTAAAGACGGACAGGCCTTTGGAGAAGATAGAAAAGCTGATCGGTGATGCAAAATTAATGGAAAAGGAGATCCGGAAACTCAAGACCACATCATCCCGAGATGCCATTTCGGACGTGTTGAAAGAGGCTTTCGAAATTGACGGCATAAAAGTCGTAAAAATAAGACAGGATGGTCTCAATCCGAACGAACTCCGCCTCTTGGCGGATAATATCAGAGACCGCATCAGTTCCGGCATTATTGTGGTCTCTTCGGTGACCGATGGTACTGCCGCTGTTGTTTGCATGGTAACAAAAGATTTGACGGACCGATACCATGCAGGGGAGATCATAAAACACCTTTCAAGAATTGGCGGCGGTAAAGGCGGAGGGAAACCCGAAATGGCGCAGGGAGGAATCAGAGATCTGGAAAAACTGGACACCGCCCTGGAATCTTTGCCTGATATTATTAAGGCGCGGGCCAAAGGTTAAGAGTTAATCCACAGATTCAAAAAGTATGCAACCCCGCGCAGCCTGAAGGTTGTGGCTACATCTTTACCCCGACTTCCGTCGCACTTCGCAATGCCTCCCCGATGTTGCCGGGTTCTTTTGCATCACCAATTGTGTATATTTCTTTGACCTTATCCTTAAGAGCATCATAGAGAGAATTCTCAGGAATGCTTCCGACAGAAACAACGACAGAATCAGCCTTCAGTTCTTTTACCTGGCCATTTTTATCTTCTATGAGCACTTTCCCATCTTCGACGGCCGTCACCTTGCAAGTAGTAACAATTGACACGCCCTTCTCTTTCAGTCTATTAAGGAGTTCCTGCCTCGGAATCTCTTTCATCCTCATTAATGGCTCGTTACAAAATTCGACAATCGTCACGTTTTTCGATTCCGAGGAAAGCATGTCTGCTGTTTCGCAGCCGATATCTCCGGCGCCGATGATGATAATATTTACGCCGGGCAGAACAGATATCTTTTCGTATATTGATCTGACAGTGAAGACAAACGGCAGGTCGATTCCCGGAATACTTGGAAGGCACGACTTTGAACCTGTGGCAATGATGACCGCGTCAGGCTTTTGAGAAAGGATTTCTTCGGGAGAAACAGCCTTTCCCAGGATGACTTGCACATTCGTCTTCCCGATGGAATGTCTCAAATATCTGCAATAATTATTTATCCCTTCTTTGAATGGAGCCTTGCAGGCAATATGCAACTGCCCGCCGAGGGACTCCCCTTTTTCGTAAAGGGTAACCGTCGTGCCCTCTCCGGCTCGCGAGGATGGCAGACTGAATGCCTGCGGGTCCGCCGCCGATAACCACCACCTTCTTCTTCTCTGAGGCCGGAGTTATTTTCAGGCGGTATTCCTGGCCGGAAAAGGGGTTTATTGTGCAGCTTCTTCCTAATCCTTTGACGCCTTTGTCCGCGCAATCTTCAAGGTCCGAAAGACAAAACCGGATATCCTCAGTCATTCCTGCTTCTGCCTTTTTGGGCAGATGCGGATCAGCAATAAGCGCCCGGGCCATCGCAACAAAATCGGCATCCTGTTCTTTAAGGATCTCATCTGCAAGCTTCGGTGTGTGAATCTTTCCGACTGCAATGACAGGAATGGCGACCGCCTTTTTAATCCCCCTCGCCAGATGAACAAGAGGCCCGGGAGGAAGATAGTGCGATGGGATAGTCATCCTTTTCGTGGCTTTATTCCCTCCGTTTGCAAGTATCGCATCGCCGCCTGCCCTTTCTATATGCTGAGCAACAACGGTGGTCTCCTGAAGTGTAAGCCCTCCGTCAACAAACTCATCACAGACAAGTTTAACCACTACCGGGACATCTTTCCCGGCCTCCTGCTTAATAAGCTTTATCAGGTTTATGAGAAACCTCATACGGTTCTCAATACTTCCGCCGTACTCATCTGTCCTCTTGTTTGAAAGCGGTGAGAGGAGCTGTGATATAAGATCCCCGTAACTCGCCTGGACCTCTATTCCGTCATATCCCAGCTCCATAGCCCGCTTTGCGCCATGCGCCATTGTCTGCAATATCTCCTCTGCCTCGTCGGTAGTCATAATTTTTATCAGAGGCGCAATCCATATATTCCCTTTCTGCTTAGCTCCGGGAACCTCATGGTCGAAGATCCGCTCCTTGGGGTAATTAAGCTGCATGAATGCTTTTGCACCCTCTGAATGAATTACCTTGAGAAGTCTTGTAATCCCTTCTGCAAACTCGGGAATGTCAAATCGCAATTCATTGGGACCTTTATACGCGCGTGGATAATCAAGGCATGGACAATCAAGCACAATCATGGCAACACCGCCGCGTGCCCTCTCCCTGTAGAATTCTATCATCCGTTCGTTTACTTTGCTGTCAGTAGAGTATTTTGTCGGATATAAAGACATGATAAGGCGATTTTTTAAAACACACGTCCCGATTTTTCCTTCCACGAATATGTGAGGAAAGTGCATCTTTCACCTCCCATTGACAGGGTCTTTTAGACTACGACCACATTATACCAGATGGTAAGAATTCGTCTTTTATAGGAAAGGGCTTTGCTGCAGCGAAAAGGCTTGTTTCTTCCTGAACACCGCACATCCCGGACATGACATAATTGTGCTGAGTACAAAAGGGAATAATGAGAAGTTGACAAATATCCTATGTTATACCGAAACGGTTTTTAGTCCTTATTACCACCAAATGCCGAATGCCGCCTGATAAAACATATTGATATTATTCAATTCTTAACTTTTCATAACGTTTCAGATGTGCTATGATTTCGCCATAAAACCGAAAAATACGGTATCGGTATAATCATTGTTGTACGTAAGAATTAATAGAAAGTCAATAAAGTCATTCCCATGGTTAGCCGTTCAATGCAGCCGGTGGCATGCAAATGGGATGTACTTCAATTAAAAGGTTGGAAAGGAGAATTAAAGATGACGAAAAAAGATGAAGACAATAAGGATTATAAACCTGTTAGTTCAAAAATGTCCTATGGATTGGGTTGGATTTTTTTAGCAGGATTATTTGTGCAAATAATGAATAAGAACAGGAATAGCATTAGCGAACAGACAGGCAATTATATAATAATTGTTGGTCTTATTCTTCTATTGGGTTTTTATTTCTTCTTGAGAAATAGATTACTAAAAACTGAGAAATTTAGTCGACAAATAATATTGTCTTCATTAATTTCAGGAATTATCAGTTTAGTTGTCATGAGCTTGATAATGAGTTTTGTTATGGGATTATTTGCATAGGTCACTGAAAAAAACGAATACTCAAAAAAATAAAATTACAAGACAGCGTACAACACCTGCATCCAGCCGACAGGGATTAAGCCTGTTGTGATTTTCATCCAGCCTGATTGCCACTGCGGCTGATGCTTCTCGTTATGCTTCAAATTAAATATCAATCAACTTGCCTAATATACGCCATTGACGTATAATTAATTATGGTCATTATCGAGACCCCGATATTCACAAAGCGAATTCAGGAATTAATAACTGATGATGAATATCGGCTTTTGCAGACTCATTTAGTCAATAGACCTGATGTCGGCAAAATAATATCCGGAAGCGGTGGACTAAGAAAACTCCGCTGGTCTGCCGGAGGTCATGGGAAGAGAGGCGGTATCAGAAGTATTTATTATTGGTTCGTGTCTCAGGACATCATTCTTCTTCTTTATGCCTATCCAAAGAATGAGCAGGACGATTTAACACCGGAACAACTTAAACAATTGAAAAAGATTGTTGAAAAGGAGTATACATGAAAAAGGAACTATTTGAAGAATTGCTGGAAAGTGTTAAGCAAGGCGCTGCCATAATGAAAGGCAAAATGAAACCTTTGCGCAGTGTTGAGTTTCCTGAATCCGAAGTTCAGAAGATACGTGAGCAGTATGGCCTTTCCCAGGATAAATTTGCTTCTCTTATGGGAATTAGCGTAGCCACCCTACGCAACTGGGAGCAGGGCCGGCGGAAGCCTGAAGGAGCAGCTCGTGTTTTATTGAGGGTTGCCGCAGCACATCCTGAAGCGATACTGGATATTACACGGCGTCAGAAGATGAGAAAGCGGGCATAACAAGCAAATCCAGTGGACACGGGATAAGCCTGCTTCGATTTTTAATCAAAGCACATTGCCCCGTGCCACTGATTTAGATCGTTGTACGGAATAATAAATTGAAAACCAATGGCGTTATTGCCATAGTTATCCAAAATTTGAGTGTCAAAAAAATATAAAATGAGGGGGAATGCATATGAGGGCTTTCTTTAAATTATTAGTAATAGGATGGTCGATCGCTTGTATTGGCATTTTCATTGTATCTTACAAGGAAATGAAGTTAGGCTCTCAATCGATAAAAGTTGAACTTAATATGCTAAAGGAGTCAGGTGGAGGGTGGCAGGATGTTTTGAAAATAGAATCCTTAACCGAGCCGCCGGGCGTTATCCCGAAGTGGTTTAAAGAGATTGCAGCCCAAAACCCTAAGACTCTTGAATATCGTGAGACAAATAGCCTTGAAGGTAATTTTTATTTTATGTTACCAATCATTGCTGTCTAAGATAATTTAAATTCATAGAGACCAGCCTTATAAAACAACTCTTTTAGACGGGTAAATCCTCATTTTCAAAATCAGGTTCCCACATTGTTTCTTGTACAATTTCAGTATGCTGTCCAATTAAACACCTCTTAATGAAAGCTGCTCAACATCAGGAACAATCGGTGGCGGTTCGTATGGATTATGTATCCATTCCCATAAGTTCCTATACGTAAAGAGATTATACCTGAGCATCGCTACAAGGTTCGAGAGCGACCAGCCAAAGGTAGAACGGAACTTTAAATACTTCAAAATAAGTATCGCTATTAGTGCTGTCCAAATCTGTATCATAAGAGCATTCGGCGATGTCCCTACAAAAGTCTTTATCTTCAGGTTCTGTTTGATCGTCTTAAAGAAGATCTCTATCTGCCATCTGTCTTTATAGATAGCAGCTATGGTCGTTGAGCCAAAGGATAGATGATTCGTCAATAAAACCAGTGTCCGTCTGTTCTCCTCATCCCATACCTCAATCCTTCTTAGCGGATAAGGACATTTCTGCTGAGAATAAAATCCGCTCAGTTCAATAATTTGGTCTTTGAGGATATTGCGATTCTGAGGTATTGGTTTTTCTTCAATAACGATATAATCAGCGTTATCCTTCTGTCTCGTTACAAAAAAGACACCATCTTGAGTCCATCTGCCAAACAGAGCATAGTCAATATACCCCCTGTCTATCGCGACAATAGAGCCCTTAGGGATGTGCAACCCTCTTGCTATGTTTACCTCATGTGTCTTGCCTTCCGTAATATGAGCAAAGACAGGCAGGTATCCTTCGTGATCCAATAATAAATGCAGCTTTACCGCCCCCTTCGTCGTTCTGAACTTTGCCCAGTCAAAAAGACTCGCACACAGTTCAATAGTCGTTGCGTCGAGACTGAACAGTTTGCTCTTAAAACGAAACTTCTGCTTCCCCTTTACAAGTGGTTTGCATTGATCTAAAAACGCATAGAATACCTTCTGGTATAACTGCCATGGCCTGTGTTCGTTGGCATATGATAATGTCGAACGGTTGGGAGCACTGTCTACCCCAAGATGCCTTAGCTTCCCCAGACAACTGGCAAGCCCTCCGCTTATCTCCCTTAATGATTGTGCCCTCCCTAATTGGCAAAATATCATCGCTACGAATTGCTGCCAGCAGGTAAACCCCTTTGCTCCTCTTTCGGCCTTGGTCTCTATCACTGCTCGGTAAAATTCCTTCTTAGAAAAAATCTGTAGAATCTGTCCAAAGATGCTGCTAAACTTATTCATATATCCCTCCGATCTTGGTTTCTATTTTTGTTCGCACATCTATAGTACCTTGATCGGAGGTTTTCTAAAACCTGTTTTAGACAGATCTGGTTACCAATATATTGTTTTGGTATTTGGGCAATTCCAATTTTGGTATTTTCTGTCATTGGCATTCTTTTCGGAAAAAAGAACACTTACAAAAATGAAATGGCCAAACATCCATAACAACAGCCTTTGCGATGCTCCAATATTCATATCCGACGTTGGGGTCGCTCCATGTGCCTGTTTTATAATTGCGATTAAGATTGACCTTTGCAGGCACACGGCCAAGTCCACAACGTTAACTGAAAATCAACAAAATAATAAGACAGCATACAATCGGGTAAGGAACGGTAATTAACCGTCCCTCCCCACAACACCCCGCATGCGGGTCCGCACGGGGCGTTTCGCAGAGATCATCGGGCCTTGGCCGGATAGTGAATCCCGATCCACAGTGTGCGTAAAGAAACAAGCCCCTGCTTCTGAAGAAACTCGTTACCCAAGCCGCAATTCGTAGACAGAGTCTTTGCAAGATGCCAATAGCCCTTCCTGCTCAACCCTGTAAGAATCGCATGATACCTCGGGGCACCAAGCTTGATCAGTTCGCCGATGCGTTTTCTCGCCCTGCGCCACTGCTTCCAGTAGCACATGCGGACGCGCCGACGCAACCAATGATCCACCTCAACGGCATCGTTATACTTAAGAGCGACACCGAAGTAGTTCACCCATCCCTGAAGATAGGTACGGATTTTCCAGCATCGGTAGTCCATCGAGACGCCCCACCTACGACCAGTAAGGCGGCGCAGTTCGGATTTAAAGCGCGCGAGGGATTTCTCAGAGACAGTAAGCCTTTTGCGTGTGAAGGTGAACCCGAGGAAGGAACTTTCTTCGGCCTTCACCACCCGGCTTTTGTCCCTATTAACCCGGACTTTGAGCCTCCGCTCAAGGAACCGGCTGATAGTTTCCATCACCCGCTCTCCGGCCCTTTTGGACTTCACCATGATCATGAGGTCATCGGCATACCGTGCGAACTGATGCTCCCTTTTCTCCATCTCCTTATCGAGGTCGTCCAGAAGGATGTTGCTCAGGAGGGGTGAAAGCGGCCCGCCTTGAGGGACACCTTTGGACGTTTCGTTCAGCCTTCCTTTTACGACGACACCGGCCCGAAGATACTTTCCGATCATACGGAGGACGCCCTTGTTACTGACTCTCCGGGAGACCCGGTTCATCAGAACGTCGTGGTCGACCGTATCGAAGAACTTCTCAAGGTCGATGTCCACGGCATAGGCGTATCCTCTGTGAATGAGCTTAAGCACCTTCTTTACGGCCTGGTGTGCCGAGCGTCCCGGCCTGAACCCGAAACTGGATTCTGAGAAATGGGGATCGAACAAGGGAGTGAGAACCTGAGTGACCGCCTGTTGAATTACGCGATCCATGACAACGGGGATACCGAGATTACGGGTGCCGCCGCTGTCTTTGGGAATCTCGACCCTCTTGACCGGCTGGGGACGGTAAGTCCCATCCAGCAGAGATGTCTTGATTCCTTTCCAGTTCTCATGGGCGTACTCGGGGAACTCTTCTATCGATATGTTATCGATACCGGGAGCCCCTTTGTTTGCCCCGACTTGCTTCCACGCATTGAGGATGTTATCCCTTTCGACAACATGCTCCACTGTGACAGGATCGAGGGGACGGTCTTCCATGACGCGCCTCATAATCCAGCTCCTCCGGTCGGATTCATCGCCGCATGAGAGCTCATGGAATCGCCTCACTCATTCTCGCCCAGAGACTAAGCCTTATATGCGGTTTCTGTCCGTCGTCTCGCACGTTTGCCATCGGGCTTCCTTCAGACCCCTCCTCGCGGAGACGCCCTTGCCTTCGGCTCGTACTTTTGTTAGTATCCATGACTATGAACACCTCCAGGTTCTCGTACAGGGGACTTTCACCCCATAAGTTCACGCCCATGCCGGGCGTACACAATCTGCTCCAGGCGACGCGGGAATAGCCGTTTTTTTTTCAATCATCGCTGGTTGCTCCCGCGCCCCTGAGCATGGTCGTTGCACGAAGAACATGTTAAAGCACAGCCGATAAATGAAAATTAAACGATCAATATTTGGTAACGAGCCAGAGTATGAATTATTCAAGAGTCTTCAAAATAGATGGTCTCGCGACTTTGATCTGTGGCCATCCCTTCCCTTTTCCTGTATTGTCGAACTTGAGCAGGCTGAGCCGTCTCTAAATGACAAGGAGCGTAAGTTCTTCTACAACACAAATATTGACTACACTTTATGCACAAAGAACGGTTTGCCTGTCTTATCAATCGAATTTGATGGCTTGGGCAAAGGCTTTAGCAGGAACGGTGAATATATTCAGGTGCAGGCATCGCATGACCCTTACAGAAAACTCAAACTGGATTTAAAAATAAAAATAGCAAAGAAACTCAACTATCCCTTCTATGTTATTTCTTTTGAAGAATCAAAGGATCTTGCGCCCGATTTAAGCCTTACTATCGTTGATGGCATTATTGGGCAAGTGCTTGCAAAGAAGGAATTTAGAGAAAGCGTACAGACACTCTATGATGACAACCGAGAAATGATAGAGTCTTTACCTCAATATGCACAAAGAGAATATGTCCAAGATTTGGTTTGGGATGCTGAGACGATGGCAGAATTACAGAACGATAGAATTGCCAAATTGGCCTCGCAATATCAGGGTGAGGTTTTTGAAAAGGGTATTGCGAAGGGCTATAAGACAGTCTACCTTAATGATCCACCTCTTCCAGATGGTGATCCATTTGAAGACATCAAGGTTTTACAGAAACGCATTGAGGCAAGCAAGAATGCGGTTCGGGTTGGCTGCCGAATAATTATCAATACGTCAAAAATAGCAATAGTTGAAACCGTCTGGGTTAGGAATTTTGAGGACGATTTTATTTCGCCTTTACACATAGCAAATAACATTGCTGAAATGTTGGCTTTTAAAAAAGCACGTGATCTGATAAAGCAGGCAATCAACAAACAATGAAAGGCCGTGCAACAATTTCATCCAGCCGACCCCGAATAGCCGTTTTTCTTTTTCATTCCGGCGTCGGTGGCGGGGTCGGCTGATGATTGGCGTTATGTGTAGAGATAATATATTCAAGGAAAAGTAATGCGTATAATCAAATTAGGCACTGTAGAATTTCCAAGCATAGAAGATGTCAGAAGATATTTTGAAAATGATCTTCCTCGAAAAGAGCCTCCCGGCAAATTTCGAATTCCTCAAAATCTCATAGGAAAAAACGGACTGAAAAAGGGCGAGAAGTTACTTTTTTCATACAGGGGAACTATTTGTTATTTAGCTATGGCCAACAGCGGGAGAATAAACAATACTGACAAAAGACAAAAAAAATATCCTTATTTCTTTCTTATAGACATAGATACTTTACAAAACACAAGAATAAGTTTATTAGAATTAGAGAATCAACTGAAATTAAATCCACCCAAATCAATCGTGCGCTCAAGAAGTTGGCCGAAAATACAAGATAATGTACGTTCTGATACCTTGTGGGATTCTTTGTACAATAAAGGAACAAACAAAACATATGCATTATGGAAAAAATATGGAGATGGTGGGGAGAGCGCAGAGCATAAGCTATTAAAAGAATGGATAGCAAAAAATCCTCAAGTAATTGGTTTAACAAATGTTAGAAAAGTTGAGATGGAGCATGTATATATTTCTGGCGATGCTGTAGATTTATTGTTTGAGCTTAACGATGATAACGATGTAGTGGTAGAAATTGAGACTATTAAGCCTTTGCCAGGTTGTTATCAGGCAATTAAATATAAAGCCTTAAGATGTGCCGAAAGAGGGTTATCCCTATCATCTCCTAATATCCGTGCCGCTATTGTGGCTTGGGCCATACCATCAGATGTTAAAGAGTTTTGCACAAAATATAATATTAATTACATTAAGAAAAAGATTTAATTCAATGATTTGAACACATAACGAATCAATTCACGGGACTCCGTTTTACTCCGCCCGTGATTTCAGGCGTTAGGCAAAAAGAGAGAAGAAGAAAATAATAAATGAGCATTGAATATACAAGTCGAACAGGGAAATTATATTTCCTGCACATTGGAAAGACAAAAAAAGGAAATGATAAGTATTTCTTTTCAAGCGAGCCGAATGGGAATCTTGCTCAAAGTATTCCGAAAGGATATGAAATTTATGAGAATGTTAATGCCCAGGTATTTTTGATAAAGGTACAGCCAAAAATAATACAAGATGAAGAACTGAAAATAATCAAAGAAGAATTACAAAAGCAAACAAAACCACATCATTATAAATATGGGGCAAAGAAGAACATCATAACGGTGTATGAAATTAATCAAGATATTGAAGGACTATCGGCTTTATTTCCCTTTACAAATAAATCAGAAATAGAGAAACATTTTCTGGAGAATGCTACATATTTACCGATAATGAGATTCATTTTGGAAGACAAAGAAAAGAGATTATTTACAACAGAGCGGTTTTGCTTTATGGGGGGTATTGATGACTGGATTTACATTGGAGGAACTGATTCATTGGGAAAACAAGCAAAGAAATTTATCAAGCATCTTGGTAAAGAATCATTCTTTGAGCTATGTTGAATTGCCTA
>CAVZMO010000008.1:0-146540 GCA_963776195.1 Thermodesulfovibrionales bacterium | reverse complement strand
CCCAGATCCTCATCGCTCAACTTCCGTCCACAAGCTGTCTTCAGGGCTGGATCTTTCCTTACTACGTTTGCATCGTTACAGTCTTCATATCCGGCAACGATTTGATATGTCCGCTGACGTAGCAGTGTCTCAAGATTGTGATCTGTGTAACGGTTGTCTCTTCGATCCGCGATGCATCCTGCGATCCCTGTCATCAACTGCAAAGCATTGTCTGCTTGTCTTACCAGCAACAATCCTGAATCAGAGGTTATTTCCCCTCCCTCAAAGTCTACCGTTACTTTTTGCTTCCGTATGAATGAAAAGGTGAGCTGTTTTGTGATACACTCTGTCATATAGCCAACCATCCTTTCTTTGGTTTTGAGCTCTCGTAAACTCAATAATACCAAAGGTCTCAGGATTGTTGGCTATTTTTTTCAGAAGAATTTATGAATAATCTGGGCTAGTAATCCATAGTATAATCGCATGGCAAGAATCGCACGGATTGTAGCCGCTAACCTTCCGCATCATATAACTCAGCGTGGGAATCGCAGGCAGGAGACTTTTTTCCAAGACGAAGACTATCGGTTATATCGAAACCTTATGGCAGATTGGTGTAATAAGCATAGCGTCGAAGTCTGGGCATACTGCTTGATGCCGAACCATGTTCATCTTGTAGCTGTACCGAGATCGGAAGATGGTCTGCGAAGCGCAATCGGTGAGGCGCATCGAAGGTACACAAGACATGTAAATTTCCGCGAGGGCTGGCGTGGGCATCTATGGCAGGGGCGATTTCACTCGTTTCCGATGGATGAAAGCTATTATCTCACTGTTGCACGATATGTGGAACTGAATCCTGTAAGGGCGAAACTTGTATCACAGCCTGAGGACTACCCGTGGAGCAGTGCATCTGCCCATTTGTCAGGCAGGGATGATATGCTCGTTAAAGTTGCACCTCTTCTTGAAATGGTAGACGATTGGGCGGGGGTCCTAATGGCAGAGATCGAGGACAAGATACTGACAGAGATACGACGCCATGAATGTACAGGGCGACCTTTGGGCGACGTCAGTTTTGTGGAGAGATTGGAGAGTGTCTCGGGTAGATCGTTACGGCGTCGAAAACCCGGCCCAAAGACAAAGGGCGAGGAGAATTAAGTATGGTGTCCCCGGAACGAGCAACAAAAACAAAGCCAATCACAAGAAGAGAATCATTTTGGAGGTTGCTGCACAGCACCGTTATAAAAGACCTCGCATTTGCCGCCTTGAAGAAAGCGTTTTGCCTTCCTGTAAAGATTGAAGATCGGGCCGGCAAGGGACTCGACCGCGCTCACCGCGCCGACCTGGGGACTGCTGAAGGAACCGCTGATGCCTTGTTTGAATTTTGCGCATCCCTTGTCATCGAGAAGCGCCACTATTACATTATCATATCGTTCGCTGACAAGATTGAGCTTGCCCTTAAGGGCAACCCGATTATGGTGCGTCGCAAGGGCGCAGTCCGTAGCGTCTGCCACACCGTCTTTGATCTTCCAGTGGGAGATGAACTGTGTGATGGCGCCCTGCCCTCCCCGGGTCTGGTTGTAAACGTCCCCGTAACGGTACCCCTTGAGCGCAACGGTACTGAGAGGGCCGGCGATGAAGAAAGCGCCGAGGTCGACGAGATTGAACTTCTGGCTTGTTTCATACGATGAGAGGACCTTGTCGAGGTCCATAGTATACATGACGAGATTATCGCCCCGGAGAGAAAAAGTACCGTCCATGCTGCTCATCAGATTGCGATTTCCTTTTTCTTTCATCGTCAGGGAGGCATAAAGATCACCCTTTCCGCCGATAACCTTTTTTGTGCCGAAGGACTCCTGAAGTTTTTCGAAGTCCAGCTTCGATACCTTCAAATTGATTTTATACACAGCATCGACTTCCGACTTGTCTGCCGTGGCATCTCCCTCAGCCTTCGCGCCGAAGATATCCATGGTAAGGGGTTTGAGGTAGATTACTCCCTTCTCCACTTTTACAGGACTCTTGACGTTGTCGATCTTGAGGTCCTTTTTCCGTACCTCCTTGCAGTCCATGTTTCCTGTGAATGAGATGTTCTTTATAATGTTCCCTGAGGTATCCACTACCGAAAGATCCTTGATAGCCAGATTGATTTCTTTCAACTCGGTCTTTTCACCCGCCTTCTTGTCAAAGTAGACGAGGGCCCCGATGGCAAGAGGTTCGAAATTGTATATCCCCTTGACCGCCTTCACAGGGGCCTTGAGATTCTCGATTCTGAAGTCCTTTTGCAGCACCTCCTTGCAGTCGAAGCTTCCCGTGAACGAGGCGTTCTTTATGACGTTCCCTGCTATCGAGAGATCCTTGATAGCCAGATTGAAATCCTTAAACTCCGTCTTTTCCCCCGTCTTCTTGTCGAGATAGACAAGTACCCCTTTGGACAGCTTGAGATCATTCAAACTGAAGGCTGCTCCCGGCTGCCCTTTAGTCGATTTCTTTTCAGTGCTTTCAAAATTATATTTCCCATCGGCGTCCTTCACGATGGTGACGGCAGGTTTGACAAGCTCGCAACTGGTGACTTTGAGTTGCTTCTTCAGCAGGGGCATCAACTCCGCCCCCAGCTTGAGGTTTTCGAGGGAAATGATTTCGCCTCCCTTGTTGGCGACGTGGATATCCTTAGCCGATACGCCAAAGGGAAAGAAAGAGAGCCCCATCTTCCCATTGATCCTGACCTCCAGGCCGGTCGCCCCGGAGGCAGCGGCCTCGATGCGGGGCCTGTAGAAATTTATGTTGAAGGTGAGGGCGAAAACGACTACTGCCAAGAACAAGGGCTGCGGCGCCGCCGCCAAGGACAAAAAGGACTTTTTTCTTCTTCGCATTCATGAGAGGAATACTATGCTGACTGCCCACAAAAAAGTCTGGCCCTTTCTGCGCATCTCAGCCTCCATTCAATTTGTAAATCTTGATTTCAAGGTATCATGCAATGGTGTACACGTCAAGAGACTGTCAATCCATCAGAAGATTACATTTGAAGTGTAAGATTATGTGCGGTATCTATTTCTTGTCCGCTTTCAATCTGCAATACGCGAGCGGGAAAAAATATACCCTATCAGCTTATAGATCAGTTTCGCGATGACAAACTGGGGATGTATGAGGCCGGGTATTGGCGACAGCTCCGTGATGTCGAACCCGACTATCCTCCGCCGTTCAGCGAGACTGCGCAAGAAAGAGATGGTCTCATGCCACCCGAACCCGCCCGGCTCGGGTGTCCCCACAGCGGGCATAAGCCCGGGATCGAAGAAATCGCAGTCGATGGTCAGATAGACGTTTTCCCTGAGGGAACCGATGACCGCGTCGTGCCATGCATCTTGATCTGAACCGTAACGCCTGCTCTTGAGATCAAAGGCATAAAATGTATTGATCTTCTTTTGCCTTATGAAATCGGCCTCTTCCCTGCACTGGCTCCTTATGCCGGCCTGTACGATACTTTTATTGAACTCATAAACCCGGGCCATGACGCAGGCGTGGCTGTATCTGTTCCCTTCGTATTCTTCCCGGAGGTCTGAGTGGGCGTCTAACTGGAGGACTGAAAGGTTCGGATATCGCTCAGAGTGGGCATGGGCGGAGCCGATGGAAATCGTATGCTCGCCGCCAATGCAGACTACGGTCTTGTCTTTTCCGATCAGGCCGTGAACGTGTTCCCGTATCGATTCCACTGCAACGGCATCATTGCCGCCGGGGTCCAAAGGTTCGAGCGTGGAGATCCCGCCCGTTAATGTATAAACTTCGGTGTCTAATTCCTCATCGTATAGCTCCACCTGTCCGGAAGCCTCCAGGATCGATACCGGACCTGAGGCCGTGCCTTTTCCGAAGCTTGATGTGTGCTCATAAGGAACAGGAAGAACCACCACCCGGGACAGTTCGAGTCCCGACCATTGTTCCGGGAGAGCCAGAAAATTGTTCGGGGGAAGGAGAATCACTTCTTTTTTTTCGCTTCCGAATATTTTTCGAGAAGCCGCTGATAGAGGTCCTCGCGCCGGTCGTACAGACGGGAAGGAGGCCGGGGCGCCACGGGAGGCGACGGCGTACGCGGTCAGAAGCGGCAGCGCTATGGTCGTATCCGCATAACAGACGACAGCATCCGGAAGTTGATCGGGGTCGACCTTGCCCCAGGTTACCGCCTCGCCGGGCGTGGCCCCTGAGAGGCCGCCCGTATCCGGACGAGCGTCAGTGAGCTGGAGGTAGTAATCATGGCCTGCCCCTTCAATCCCCAGAATTTCCTGGATATGGGGCTCGGTCTGAAGCACAAAATTCTTCGGAGACCCGCCTCCCAGCATGAAGACGGCGCTCTTCCCTTTTTCCTTAGCACCCAGCACGATAGCAGCGGTCTCGTTTACATCTCTGGCCACGTCCAAACGGGGCCCGCTGCCATCCAGCACAAGTCTGGCTACATTCATCCCGATGGAACTGTCCCCGGGGGATGACGTATATATCGGCACGCCCGCCCTGTAAGCCGCTGCCAGGACACTCACCCCGCCCACGCCGGGGAGGGCTTCCAGCTCGTTGACGTATCTGCCGATCCTGTAATGGAGCTCCGCTGTCGACATCTCCCTGTTGAACTCAGGTTCCTTCAGGATCTTCATATAAAAGGCGTCGGTCGAGAGAGGACTTTGTAATCAAACAGGATGTCATAGATGCGGATAACCCCTTCCTGCCGGAGTTTTCGATCGTCGAGAAAAGGACTGCCCGGGTGCATGGTGAGCCCCAGGGCGAAGTGCGTATCGTGGTAGAGGTTCGCGCCGGTGCTCACGATCCAATCGATGAACCCGGACTCTATCAAAGGAATAAGAGAAGACATGCCGAGCCCGGCAGGCGTCAGGGCGCCGGTAATGCTTAGCCCCACGGTTACATCGGGCTCGAGCATCTTAACGTGTGAAAAGCCTACATGCCTCCCGGAGGCGGCCGGCGTTATAGGCCAAAAAAGTCTCTTCGATCAATTCAGCGGCAGAGATCCCGCTGACGATCTTCTTTGGCCTGATCGGTTTTGTCCTGAGGTAGCCGCTCCCGCTCACCATGCCCTCACGGTATCAGGACTGCGGCAGCCACAACGGTCGTCCAGACCTCGCTCTTGCCGACGCTCGTTTGTGTAATGTTGCGCGTTTTGACTATCTGGTCGCTCAACTTCCACTGGTCGAGACGCTTGTTGTAACTCTCGTCAACGTCAAACTCCACGCCAAGGATCGTCGCCAGCATCTGGGCCGCAATGTCCTCGGCATAGTCGCCGGTCGTCTTGTCGTCGTCGCCGAAGCTGTGGTGCTCCGAGAGATAACCGAAGCGGCCCCGGTCCTTGGGTATAGCCACGCCTATGGAAGCGCCGATGAGACGGTGGCGTTCGTTAGTCGAGGCCTCGGCAAGGACCGTATGGATAATCTGCCCCGGCGTCAGTTCCTTTATCCCTTTCCGCACGGTGACAATTTCACAGCGAGGAGGAAAGATGCTCGATACCCTGACAATATTGAAAGAGGCCATCTGTGCGGCACGGAGCGCGAGTTCGAAACTCACCAGTTTCTCCTTGTTCTGACCAACCCCTTTCGTGAGGAACATCCTGGTGGCTACATACATGTTATGTCTCTCTCTTCGGGAAACCCTTCCCCGCCTCTGATTTCGACCTCCCGTTTCTCAATCCTTCCACTGCCATCGAACTCTTCTCCTCCGAAATCGAGACCGACAATACTTTCCAAACCTCATTCATGATGACCATCTTAGGGTAATTTTATTACAGAAAACCTTTCAATGCAACCTAAACCTGACGCTTTTTCTCTATATCCCCGACCATATTTTCTGCCCAAAAAATACATTATACGGTCCGCTATCAAAACAGAAGAGAGAAAGTAAAAGGAAGGATGAATAAAATAAATAAAGACATACTGTTTTTCGATGTTTTCTTGTATCTCTATCTCTTCAATACCTTCTTCTCTATCTGCGTGCATAAACCCTGAATCATGTTCAGTTCCTTCTCTGTAATCCCGGCCCTGCCGATGAAGTGCTTTAGATTGACCATGATATTTTTCATGAGATTCCTGTCGCCCCTCGGTATGTATTCAAGCAGCTCCAGTACCTGGGATATCCTTTCGTATAAGGGTGCGATCTCTCCATGTGCCTTGAGATCTTCAATCAGTCTTGAGTTGTCATATTTCTTTTTCCCGGCGCTGCCGGATGTATTATCTATCTTCTGACCATGCTTTGAAAGTTCATAGGCGATGATCAGGACCGCCTGTGAAAGGTTCAGCGAGGGCTGGATCTGACTGCTCTGGATTTTGAGCAGAAAACCGCACTGGTCCACCTCATCATTGTAAAGCCCGCGCGCTTCCCGCCCGAAGAGGATAGCGACTTTATTATTTGCGGCAACATCACGAATCCTTGCCGTCCGCTGTTCAACAGGCAAATCACCCCGCGTCTCTTTCCCTCTCTCCTGCAGGCACATAGACATTGACAAAATAGTAAGTTTATTTTACTATTTTACTAAGCAATAACGTTTGTAAGGAGCTAACATTATGAAACCACTGACAGTTTCGCCGAAGAGACAGATAGCCATTCCTAAAGAGGTTTGTGAGAAACTCCATATCAAGGAAGGCGATCAGCTTATTGTAGAGATAAGGGAAGGGAAAATCGTCCTTGAGCCCTCTATCCAGATACCTCGCTCACAGGCGTGGTTCTGGGCTGAGGATGTACAGAAGAAGATAAGAAAGGCTGAAAAGAATTTCAGGGACGGCAAGTCCAAAGCATATAAGATTGATGAATTCATCGAGGAACTGGATAAGAGAGATTGAGCACATCTCTCATCGCCATAGAACCGGAGTTTTTTCCTCAGTATGACGAACTCCCCAGAGACATAAAGAAAAAATTTAAGAAACAACTGTCTCTTCTCAAAGAAAATCCCAAACACCCCTCACTAAAAATCCATAAACTCGAAGGCTCTGATTTCCGGGAGTTTTATGTAGATGACTTCTATCGATGCATCTTCAGGCAGGAAGGCAACATTTATAAACTCTTTTTTGTCGGGACCCATAAACTCATCGATCGATTCAGGTAAGGTGTTCTTGCATCTCTATCTCTTCGCCACCTTCTTCTCTATCTGTGTGCATAAACCCTGAATCATGTTCAGTTCCTTCTCTGTAATCCCGGCCCTGCCGATGAAGTGCTTTAGATTGACCATGATATTTTTCATGAGATTCCTGTCGCCCCTCGGTATGTATTCAAGCAGCTCCAGCACCCGGGATATCCTTTCGTATAAGGGTGCGATCTCTCCATGTGCCTTGAGGTCTTCAATCAGTCTTGAGTTGTCATATTTCTTTTTCCCGGCACTGCCGGATGTATTATCTATCTCCCGACCATGCTTTGAAAGTTCATAGGCGATGATCAGGACCGCCTGCGAAAGGTTCAGCGAGGGCTGGATCTGACTGCTCTGGATTTTGAGCAGAAAACCGCACTGGTCCACCTCATCATTGTAAAGCCCGCGCGCTTCCCGCCCGAAGAGGATAGCGACTTTATTATTTGCGGCAACATCACGAATCCTTGCCGTCCCCTGTTCAACAGGCAATATCACCCCGCGTCGCTTTCCCGCTCTCCTGGTCGTTCCCACGACAACAGCTTTGTCCCTTATCGCCTCTTCAACGGCATCATAAACCTCTGCGGAGTCGAGTACATCATGGGCGTTGCGGGCAAACCATCTCCCCTCTACCGACATCTCAGGCGGGGGCTTAACGAGGCAAAGGTTTCTGAACCCCATGTTCTTTATAGCGCGTGCGGATGCGCCGATATTACCCGGTTCCCCCGGTTCGACAAGGACAAAAAATATGTTTTGTTTCCAAGCATTCATACAGAACTCAATAGGTCAATTGTTTCATCTTCACAGACCTATCCCCATTTCTGAGAACAAGACGATTACTCTCAAAAAATCCAACTTCCTTTTCTATCAGTCACCCGTAGCCATGTCCATTTTTTTAGAGACCCCATCAATTATAATGCTTTTGATTTATATTATGAATGGAGTTCAACAACAAATGCAGAAAAGAGCAATCGTAGGCATAGACAACACCCTTTTCATAGATAATGACATACGAGTAACCTTATTCATGAACTGTTTTGCATACGACCAAAGTCAAAATTTGTAAAATTGCTGTTTTGGCCTTATGCTTTTACTTATAGACTAGTTCAAGGGAGAACTTATAAGGTCGGGCAGATTGTGATTGAGCCGAGCCATCAAGCGATGACAAGCATGTGGGCAGAAAATCTCGGATGAGGGACATCCTTTCGCAGGTCAATGCTGAAAGACTTCAGGAGTATGTAAGAAGGATAGAAGGATTACGCCACGGATGGGAGAATTATGAAGCCCTGGAGAAGAGGGCGTCCTTTATCGAAGGGATTTTAAGATCTTTCGGATTATCCGTCGCAAATCAGGAGGTGCCCTTCCACGGAAGAGCCTACCGCAACATAATAGCAACTTTAGAAGGCGCCCATGCTGAAAAAGAATGGCTCCTTTTGGGCGCCCATTACGATACCGCCCTGGGAAGTCCCGGCGCCGATGATAATGCCAGCGGAGTAGCGGTGTTACTCGAGGCGGCAGATATATTGAGCACATTGAAACTGAACAGGACCGTTCAATTCGTTGCCTTTACCCTCGAGGAACCCCAGCCGCAGACCATACATTTTTTGATAGGCAGTGATCTGTTTGCCCAAGAGGCAAGGAGACTAAACAGAGGATATGATGCCGTTCTTATTCTGGAATCTATTGGGTATACGGATAATACGGAGGGTAGCCAAATCGTTCCCTTTTTTATTGGAGCGCCGGTGCCAAAGAAGGGAAATTTCCTCGGTGTTATTGCAAACCGGAAGTCTAAGGATATCATGGAAGCCTTTCATGCCTGCTCGAATAAATATGTCCCCGAACTTATTGTTGTTCCATATCAGGTGCCTTTTTCAGGTCGGATTATTCCGGAATCCCGATTCAGTGATCACTCTTCCTTTTGGAACTATGGATACCCTGCACTTATGTTGACGGATACAGCCATGTTCAGAAACCCGCATTATCACACTCACCACGACAGATACGATACCCTTGATTTTTCTTTTATGAAGAATGTTACAAAGGCAGTAATCGGTGCTATATTAGAAAGGTGTGGCCACAACCTTTAGGTCGCGTTGTCATTTTTTTGGTTGAAGCCTGCGGCTACAAAGTTGACTGTTTATGCCTGACGAAAGAATTGAGGTAAAATCCTATTCAGGTTATCGGGCCGAGGAAGTACCCAGGTCTTTTATCTTCCGGGGTGAGAAGATCGAGATAACCGAAATAATTGCTCAATGGATAGAAGAAGGGATAAGAGACAGAACGAGGAAACGGTTTTTCAAAATAAAGGGTAGTGACGGTTCAACTTATGACATCTATAGCGATGAGAAGACGGAGGAATGGTTTGTTTTGTAAAACCCTTTTCAACAATCTCTTGACAGCCCTTCCCCCGAACTTTATTATTATTGGTGGTTTCTTTTAGATAATAAGGAGATATTATGGCATCAATAAAGAGTGATTTATCGGTCATGCCGTTCAGCGGTAAGAAGTTATGAAAAAACCCTGGGGAGGAAGGTTCAAGGAAAAGACTTCAAAGGTCCTCGAGTCTTTTACGGAATCCATATCTTTTGACCGCCGTCTCTGGAAATACGATATCCAGGGGAGTATCGCCCACGCAAGAATGCTCGGCAGGCAGGGCATCATCACAAAAGAAGACTCCTTGAAGATCACCAATGGGCTCGAAGAAATAGCGAAAGATATAGAAAGGGGAAGATTTACGTTCAGGGAAGACCTCGAAGATGTCCACATGAATATCGAGGCTGTCCTGATCAGGAAAATCGGTGACACAGGCAGAAAGCTCCACACGGCGAGATCAAGAAACGATCAGGTGGCACTTGATCTCCGGTTATATGTTCGGGAGGAGTTAAAAGAGATCATCTCGCTCATAAAACAGTTCCAGAAAATTTTGATCAATGTTGCGATAAAACATCTTAATGCATTAATGCCCGGATACACACATCTGCAGAGAGCTCAGCCCGTGCTTTTGTCTCATCACTTGCTCGCCTACGTTGAGATGCTGCAGAGGGATGTCGAAAGAGCTCATGATTGTCTGAAAAGGGTTAACCGCCTTCCCTTGGGCGCCTGTGCCCTGGCAGGAACAACCCTTCCCATAGACAGGGATTACGTAGCAAAACTCCTCGCGTTTGATAGCGTCGCTCAAAACAGCATCGATGCAGTGTCCGACAGGGATTTTGCGATAGAACTCTTAGCAAACGCCGCCATACTCATCATGCACCTGTCAAGGCTCGCGGAAGAGCTTATTCTGTGGTCGACGGAGGAATTCAAGTTTATCGAATTGCCGGATGCTTTTACGACCGGATCGAGTATCATGCCGCAAAAAAAGAACCCTGACGTTGCAGAACTCGTCAGGGGAAAAACAGGAAGGATTTACGGAAACCTGTTGTCCCTTTTGACCATGATGAAAGGGCTTCCCCTATCGTACAACAGGGACCTGCAGGAAGATAAACAGCCGGTATTTGATACCGTGGATACGATAAAATCCTGTCTTATCGTCCTCAATGAGATGTTTCCCGGTGTTCTTTTCCATACCGTGAAGATGCGTGATACCGCAGGAGATGCTTATTCAACGGCAACCGACCTTGCAGAATACCTCGTAAAAAAAGGTGTTCCTTTCAGAAAGTCCCACGAAATCACCGGCAAGATAGTCCTTTACTCCATCGAGAAGGAAAAAAGACTCGACGGGCTCACCCTTCAGGAATTGAACAATTTTTCTCCCATGATTTCAAAGGACATCTATTCCTGCCTGAAGGCAGAGGAATCTGTCAGAAATAAGCAGTCCCTCGGCGGCACATCGCTTGACGAGGTCAAGAAACAGATCAGAAGACTCAGAAAAATAGTCAGCAGTAAACAGTGAGCGCTGGGCAGTCATTGGAAACACTGAGGCTGAAATTGGAAATCTCTATCAATATTCAAAACAGACGTTTTTTTTTATCTTTCCTGTGTTTACTGCTTGTTGCCTGCAGCCTGCTTGCTTCGTGCGGAAAGAAGGGCGAACCGACACTTAAATCGTATGAAAAACCCTCCGCGCCTTCAGAACTCAAAGCCATTCACAGAGAGTCGGAGATCACTCTCTTGTGGAACTTTCCCAAAGGCAAGGGACCGTCATTAAAAGGATTTCATCTTATGAAATCCACAGGAGGAGCTTTTGAGAAGATTGCGTTTATCGAAAGTGACCATCGTTCGTATACGGACAAGGACTTTCAAACGGAACATACGTATAAATACAAAGTTATTTCAGAGAGTTTAAAGGGCATTACAAGCAATGACTCAAATATCCTGGAGATAAAACCAAAAAGCCCGCCCACTCCGCCGGGAAATATTTCCTTTTCAATCGAACACGATTCAGTTACGCTTACGTGGAAATCCGCCGGAGAAGGGATCTTCTATAATATCTATAAAAGTGATACGACTAGGCACATATCCTCTTATGCCTCTCAATAGAGCACCTCTCGCAGACACTTATTTTAAGGATGCCTTTAGTATAAACAAATCCGTATATTACTCAATCAGAAGCCTGGCAGGAGGCGAGTTCAGGGACGAGGGGCCGGCATCAGAGGAGATCAGGATAGATCCGTCTGCGTTCGTCCCGCAGGCTCCTAAAGGCTTACAGGCAGCAGTCACAGAGGAAAATGTATATCTCATCTGGAGGGAACCCCCTGAGACATGGATAACGGGTTACAGAATTTACCGGGAAATAGGGGAAGAAGATGGATATGTATTAATCGGCGAAAGCCAGACACCTTCATTTCTCGATAAAGACAGCCCGCTGACAAAGAGGAATTACAGGGTGACCGCTATAGGCCCATCGAAGGAGGGGCCTCCGGCAGAGATTACAGGGGTCGTTTTTATCAAACAAAGATGACTTTCCGCTATGGGGTTAGCAGAGAACGATGGGCATCGGACTATTCGGTCGGCATCCCTGTGAAATTCCTGTTGACCGTTATCCCACCTGCCGCACCATTCATTCGGAACCTCGCGTTTTCACTATATTTCCCCCGAAAGGTCTCATCTTTATTTTCTTTTATAGTAAAGCTTATTTTGGATACGAGCGGGTCTTCAACATTATCATAGGACATGCTTCCCAGAACGCGACGCACATCCACACCTGCGCCTTTAGGGTCTAAAGACATTATGATGCCTTTACCTTTTCGTTTCCACGTGCCGAAAAGATCATTTGCAATTCCAAAAGAACCATTCGCATATAAAGTCCATTTCTCGGAATAACTGGTTACATTTGTTTTTGATTTATATCCTTTAATGCTGATTTTTATTTTCTCTGTTATGTTCACATTCCATTGTCTAAAGATAGGGGTCGATACTAAGGGATCGTTAAATACTCCGCCGCCATTGGTAGCGGCAAAGAGTGTTCCATCTGTTGAATAGTTGGGAGAAATACCAAGTGAAAGCACATATGTATTTTCAAGGCCGCTGTTAGCCTGGTTCCAACTTTGTCCCCCATTGGTTGATTTGTAAACGCCGCCTTCTGTACCAGCAAAAACTATTGAGTCCGCTGCATAATTGGGAGAGAAGGCAACTGAGAAGACGTAAGTATTATCGAGGCCGTCGTTGGCCGGTGTCCAGCTTTGCCCTTTATTGGTTGATTTGAAAACACCTCCCTCGGTACCGGCAAAGACCGTTGAATCGGAAGCATAATTAGGGGAGACAGCAACAGAGGTTACATAGGTATTTGCAAGGTTTTTGTTTATCTGAGTCCAGCTCTGCCCCCCATTGGTTGATTTGAAAACACCATCACCTTCGGTACCGGCAAAGACCGTTGAATCGGAAGCAAAGTTGGGGGAAAGAGCAACAGAAAGAACATAGGTATTTATAAGTCCACTACTCATCTGAGTCCAGCTCTGCCCCCCATCGATTGATTTGTAAACACCGTCGCCTCTGGTGCCGGCAAAGACGGTTGAGTTAGTCGCATAGTTGGGAGAGACGGCAATTGAGAGCACATCCTTATTTGTAAGTCCATTGTTAATCCGAGTCCAGCTTTCGCCTCCATCCGTCGATTTGTAAACTCCGCTTTCGGTGCCGGCAAAGACTGTTGCATCGGGTGAAACGGGTGCATTATAGATAGGGGAAAGAGCGACTGAGAAGACATTGAAATCCGACAAACCCTTTTGAATCCAGTTTTGCCCTCCATTGGTTGATTTGGAGATGCCTTTCCAGGTGCCGGCAAAAACATTAGCGTCAGTTGCATAGTTGGGGGAGACAGCAACTGCGAGGACGTATGTGTTTGTAAGGCCGCTGTTAATCTGGGTCCAGTTTAAACCTCCATCAACTGATTTATAAACACCACCGCCGTAAGTGCCGGCAAAGACGGTTGTATCGTTCTTGTAGTTAGGAGAAATAATAACTGAGAAAACATATGTGTTTGTAAGGCCGCTGTTAACCTGGGCCCAGCTTTCGCCTCCATCCGTGGATTTGTAAACTCCACCGCCATTGGTGCCCGCAAAGACTGTTGTATCGTCTTTGTAGTTTGGAGAAATAGCAACTGAAAAAATATAAGTATTTGTGAGACCGCTGTTAATCTGGGTCCAGCTCCGCCCCCCGTTTGTTGACTTAAAAACCCCGCCGCCATTGGTGCCCGCAAAGACTGTTGCATCGTCCGTGTAGTCAGGGGAGACATCAAACGAAAGTACATATGTATTTGTAAGATGGCCGTCAACCTTAGACCAGCTTTGCCCCCCATTCGTTGATATAAAAACGCTGTCCCCGGTACCCGCAAAAACTTGAGCATCACGAGATACGGCAATTGCAAATACAAATGTATTTGTGAGGCCGCTGTTAACTTGGATCCAGCTCTGCCCTCCGTTTGTTGATTTGTAAACTCCTCCGCCGTAAGTGCCGGCAAAGATAGCTGCACCGTCCGGAGAGACGACAATCACGAAGACGCGCGAACGCGACAGTCCGCTTTGTGTCCAGCTCTGGCCCCCATCGTCCGATTTATAAACTCCTCGGCCGTCGGTACCGGCAAAGATGGCTGTGCCGTCCGGAGAGAAGGCGATCGTGGAGACGCGCAAACCCGATAGCCCGCTTAGGGACCAGCTCTGCCCTCCGTCAGCCGATATGTAAACCCCGCTGTTGGTACCGGCAAAGACCGCTGTATCGTCTGGAGAGACAGCAACTGAGAATACGACTGCATTTGTGAGGCCGTTGTTGATCTGGGTCCAGTTCTGTCCACTATCGGTTGACTTATAAATCCCGTTCCAGGTACCGGCAAAAATGTTTGCATAACTGGGAGAAACAGCTATTGAGGATACATTCAGACCCGAAAGACCACTTTGTGCCCAGTTTTGCCCTGCGTTTGTCGATTTGTAAACCCCGCCGCCTTTGGTACCGCTAAAAACGGATGTGTCGGTTGTAGCAACTGAGAGCACATATGTATTTATAAGGCCATTGTTGACCGGACCCCAACTCAAGCCTCCATCAGTTGAATTGTAAACCCCGCCGCCATCGGTGCCGGCAAATACCGTTGAATTGTCCGGAGATACAGACAATGAGAGGACAGACTGATTTGCAAGGCCGCTGTTGATCTGATCCCAGTTCTGCCCTCCATCGGTTGAATTGTAAACCCCACCGCCGTATGTAGTGGCAAAAACTGTTGCATCGGCTGAATAGTTAGGGGAGATATCAACTGAGAAGATATACAGATTCGTAATGCCATTGTTAACCGGAGCCCAGTTCTGCCCTCCGTCTGTCGACTTGTAAACCCCGCTGCCATCGGTACCGGCAAAGATCGTTGAATCCGAAACATAATTGGGGGAGACGGAAAGAGAGATTACAAATGCATTTGTGAGGCCGTCGTTAATTTGAATCCAGTTCTGTCCTCCATCGGTTGATCTATAAACCCCGCCACCGTCGGTGCCGGCAAAGACCGTTGAATCGGGTGAACCGGGTTTATCATAGTTAGGGGAGAGAGCTATTGAGAAGATATACGGGTTCGTAAGGCCGTCGTTCATTTGCGTCCAACTCTGCCCTCCATCGGTCGATTTGTAAATACCATTGCCATAAGTACCGGCATATGTAGTTGAAAGATTAAGCGAGACGGCAACGACATATATATACCCGCCTTCAGGCCCATGACTCGTCCAAGTAGTATGAGCGTTGATAGCAAAGGATGCGTATATTGTGTGGTCTGCTGATACATTAGTGAATGTGTAACTCGATATCGCACCCACAGAAGAGCCGTCCACCAGCACATCCGCTACACTGGTAGTTCGCGTTAGGCGTAATGGTGAAGGACTGACTGGCTCCACGACTTACCATTACCATGCCTGCCGGCGATATGGTTCCATCGGCTCCTGCAGATGCCGTGATGGTAAAAGTATTAATAGCAAAGTTCGCTATCACTGAACAATCGGCGGTTATTGCATTTGTCGTATATGTATTGCCGGCTAATGTGCCGCCGCACGTTCCCGCAACGGATGAGATGTGGTAACCGGGGCTTGGTGTTAAGGTGAAGGATGCCGTCTGCTCGTAGTCGACCGTCTGTGGATCGGACGGACTGATGGTTCCGTTGGAACCCGCTGATGGCGTTACTATGAAGGTCTTTATACTGAAGGTAGTTGTAACCGTTGTAGTCCCAATATCAGGAGGTACGCTCACCGTACACTCATTTCCATTGCTCGAATCACAACCCGACCAGGAGACAAAGGTCGAGCTTACGTCCGGAGTCGCCGTCAATATTACGGTAGTACCCAAAGGATCGATATAAGTGTGACTGCAGGCGGATCCGCAATTTATGTTCCCGTCATCACTGGTAACGGTACCGGTCCCTGAACCTGCCTTGTTTACCTCCAGAGTGTCACAAAAGGCTGTACCTATCGGCATAGCGGCAACTATGAGAAAGATAAAAAAGCAAAGCGGCAGATTTGCGCGGCTGGGTCTAATTTGATAAAAAGTCACAGTCTCTTACCCCAATAATATACGTCCTGAATTCGTGCTCAAAATTATCGCTTAATATCTTCTTGCCGATAGCCCCACTTATTTCATCAAGACTCCAGAATTGTATCTCGTCGATCTCTTCACGGTTAAAGCAAAATTCGCCTTCATATATATAGCGGAAAGTCGTAACGAGTTCCGTTTCATATGTATTGCTGTGCATATATGAGTACAGATATTCCGGCTCATTTCCGATTATGCCGAGTTCTTCGTGCATCTCTCGCCTTAATGATGTGATTAAGTCTTCACCTACCCCTACGTGCCCACCCACCGATGTATCCCATCTGCCGGGAGCAACGTCTTTGTTCCGTGAGCGCTTTTGCAAAAGGATCTTCCCTTTTTTGTTTAATACGAGTACATGTACTACTCTGTGAATCAGGGATGGGTCGCCATGGACTTCGGATCTTGGCGCAGAACCGATGACTTTGCCGTTGTAATCCACTATTTCCAAGTATTCTACCGGGGTCATTATCAATACCTAACCTATATTAAACTTTTTTTGTTCGTATTTCAACGCCATGAACGGATCGTTGATGTTGATGGTTATAATATTTCTTGCAGCGGATGAAAAGGAAGGCATATTGAAAATGCAGGTCCCGATTACGGGACCTGCATTTTTTGGTTAGATTTTCGTTACGTTCTCTGCTTTGGGTCCTTTCGGGCCATCAACAACTTCAAAGCTGACTGCCTGACCTTCGGTCAGCGTCTTAAACCCATTGCCCTGAATAGCGGAATAATGAACAAAAACGTCTCCGCCATCCTCTTTGGTAATGAATCCAAAACCTTTGGACTCGTTGAACCATTTAACGGTCCCTTTTACCATAACTGCCACACCTCCTTGATAATTAAAAATCGAAGATTACGGAATAATGGTATAAGAGCTACAAAGTCCAAAGTCCTTGAAGCCGTATACAACTATACTTCCGAAACTTCGCAGATAGTATTGCACAGAATAAAAAAAAGGTCAAGAATTTTGCACCCGGTGTTGACAGAAACGTTTCATTTTGGGTAGTTATATTGAAGAGCTGGAACATAGAGGTAATTTCCTCACATGAAAGACAAAATACGGAAGGCATTTGAAGAAAGTATTCAGGTTAAAGAAAAATTTATCGATGAAAAAAATATCGATAAAATCCTCGAAGTTGCAAAAATTATTGCCAATGCCTTTAATGACGGAAAGAAAGTAATCCTCTTCGGCAACGGCGGGAGTTCAACCGATGCCTCGCATATTGCCGCTGAGTTCGTAAACCGCTTCAAAAGAGAACGTCCGGGCCTCCCGGCTATATCGCTTAATACCGATATGGCTGTGATTACGTCCATTGCCAATGACTATGATTTCTCCGATATATTTGCAAAACAACTTAAAGCCCTTTCTGTCGAAGGAGACATCGTCATTGCGATCAGCACAAGCGGGAATTCGCCGAACATCCTTAAGGCTATGGATGTCGCAAAGAGAAAAAGATTGACAACGATCGCTTTTACCGGGCTTAAAAGGGGAAAGGTTTGCCTCCAAAGCAACTTATTGCTTTCGTCGTTCCTTCGGACAATACACCACGGATCCAGGAGACCCATATAACTCTCGGACATGTCATCTGCCAGATGGTGGAAGAGATACTCTTTGAAGCGCCGAGAAAGAAATAATCTTTTGTTTATCCGTGACGTGTCCCGTTCTTGCGATATGGTAATACTCGGCATTGATCCTGGTCTCAGCGCCACCGGGTTTGGTGCAATCCGATGCGATCATAAAACCCCCTTGATGCTAAAATGCGGTTGCATTAAAACAGATCCGAAAGAACAGATCTCCAACAGACTGTTTCAGATTCACACGGACATCAATAACCTCATTCGATTCGGTGCAAGCCGGATTTAGTGGCGGTCGAGAATGCTTTCTCATCTGGTGAGATATCCAAAAGCCGGTATCTTATTAGGAAGTGTTTTAGGTATTATATATCTATCCGTTTTTCAACATGATATCTCGATGATAGAGATTACGCCAAGAGAAATAAAGAATTCTTTAACGGGATATGGGGCTGCGGATAAATATCAGATGAAGGCCACCGTAAAGAGCTTGCTTAAGACTAACGGTATAAAGTCCTTGCACGCTTCCGATGCATTGGCCGTTGCTCTAACCGCATTTTATAGAAATTCCTTCAGGGAGAGATAGATGATATCCTATCTGGAAGGCAAAATAATAGAGACATACGATGACAGGATTACCTTATTGGTGAACGGAATCGGCTATGACATATTAATCCCTTCCTATGCAATGAATGAGATAAAAAGAGATGCCGCATCGGACCGGGACTTAAAATTGTATCTCTCTTATAACCAGACTGAAAGACAACCGAAGCCGATTCTTGTGGGGTTTAAGTCACCTTTGGACAAAAAATTCTTCGAGCTTTTTATAACCGTTGAAGATATAGGCCCCACCGCTGCAATTAAAGCCCTCGTTAAACCCGTAAGAGAGATCGCCCGCTTTATTGAAGAAAAAGATACTCGGGCATTAAGGCAGCTGAAAGGTATCGGTGAAAGAAAAGCAGAAAAGATCATAGCCACTCTTAAAGGTAAAGTGGCAATGTATGCGTTAATGCCCGAAGTTGAAGCGGTACCTGAAGTCGCCGAAGATTTCAGGAAAGATGTTGAAGAGGTTCTCGTAGACCAGCTTGGGCATAAACATCTGGAAGCCAGGAGAATGATAGAAGACGCCATGAAGCACAATCCCCGTATCGGTTCTTTCGAGGAATTATTCGAGGAAGTTTACAGAGGTCAGAAGAAGTGATACATGAAGAAGCCGGTAATATCCCGGAGATCTTAAGGGAAAATAGCGCGTCAGACGAGGAAAACATTTTTTCCCTGAGACCTAAGAGTCTCCCGGAATATATCGGACAGGAAAAAATTGTCGAGACACTAAGGATTGCCATTGAAGCGGCGTTACAGAGAAAGGAAGCATTGGACCATATCTTGTTTAACGGTCCACCCGGTCTGGGAAAAACGACACTGGCACATATTATAGCCAATGAAATGGGCACAAAGATCATTACGTCCTCGGGGCCGGCTCTGGAAAAAGGCGGCGACCTGATGGGGATCTTGACCCATCTGGAACAAGGGGACATCCTCTTCATCGATGAGATCCACAGGATCCCGAAGATTGTTGAGGAATTCCTTTATCCCGCAATGGAAGATTTTGCGGTAGACTTCATATTCGATAAGGGCGTTCATGCACGGACGCACCGTTACAGACTCGAACCCTTTACGTTAATCGGCGCAACCACCAGATCGGGTCTCTTATCTTCACCCTTAAGGGAACGGTTCGGGATCACGAGAGACCTCGACTTCTACAGTGAGAAAGACCTTGTCCTCATCGTTAAACGTTCTGCGGAGATATTGAATATCTCCATCGACCAGACAGGGGCATACGAAATCGCCCGAAGGGCAAGAGGCACACCGAGGGTCGCAAACCGGCTTTTGAAACGCGTGCGCGATTATGCGCAGGTCCGAGCGCAAGGGAAGATAACTATAGATGTTGCGATGGAGGCTTTGGCATTAGAGGGCGTCGACGAGACCGGTCTGGGAGAAATGGACAGGAAGTTGCTGCAGACGATAATATTGAACTATAAGGGCGGTCCCGTCGGTATCGAGGCACTCGCCTCGACTCTTCAAATAGAGACGGACGTTCTGTTGGACGTTGTGGAACCCTATTTATTAAAGACAGGGTTTATCATCAGGACGTCCCAGGGTAGAAAGGCTACAGAAAGAGCGTACACTCATCTCAATGTTTCCTATAAAAGTGAACGTGGCCTATTTGAAGGACCCAAAAATAGAAAGCATTCATGAATCGGATGTGAAATGGACAATGTTTTATACGGGATTATCCGGTACACGGTCGATCCGACCGGCTATCCCAAAAATGTCTGAAGAATCTAAAAATATGGAGATGACCATGAAAGCAATCACTGTTGTCGCCGCAATGTTTCTTGCCTTATTTTGCGTATCGAGTGTTTTTGCAGAAAAGGGGCCCGAATACAATAAGGCTCTTCAATATTATGACAGCGGGAATTATAAAGAGGCTGTCAGGCTTTTTCAGGACTACGTAAAAAAGAAACCTGATGCGGCTGCATATTACCGCATAGGTTATGGGTTGTACAAGCTTGAGAAGTATCATGAAGCAGAGGAAAACTTTAAACAGGCATACCTGATCGATCCCTCTTTCTCCCCTGGACCGGCCGGCACCCCTCAAAAATATCCGGAGAAGAAAATAAAGAAAACCAAGAAAACATCGGCTAAAAGAGTTTTTTCGGAAAAGCAAGCTCCCATTTCCGAATCTAAAGGAAAACAACCGGAGACAAAACCTCAGGCGATTCCTGAAAAAGCGCCTTCAAAGGAAGTGGGATCCCAGAAACCTCGGTAAAAATAGACGGTTGGAGATCTTAGCTTGATGAAACGGGGTATCTGTCAGGGCAACACATAGATGAAGCTTCTCATGCATATCTGTTGTGCCAATTGCTGTTTATATCCCCTACAGACCCTTTGCTCAAAGGGTATCGATATAAAGGGACTCTGGTTTAACCCGAACATTCATCCGTACACTGAATATCGCATGCGCCTTGAGTCGTTGCAGGAGCTTGAGAAGACGTGGGGTCTTGAACTTGAATACTCTGATCATTACGGCCTGAAGGAATTCATCAGGGCGGTAGTAAATAATGAAGATAACCGATGCAGCATTTGCTACTCGATGAGACTAGAAGAAACCGCAAGAACTGCGAAGAAGATGGGGCTGGACGGCTTTACGACCTCATTGCTTGTGAGTCCCTATCAAAAATTTGATATCATAAATAATGTCGGCAGGGAAATGGGAAAGAGATATTCTATACCGTTTTATTCAGAAGACTTCAGGCCGGGATGGAAGGAAAGCGTCGGCTTGTCGAAAAAATTGGGGCTGTACAGGCAGAAATACTGCGGATGTGTATATTCCGAGATGGACAGATATACGAAGAAAGTTAAAGGCGCAGACAAAGGTGAAGAGCGAAGATAAAACCGTGACAGACGGCATACAATATATGGGAACATTTCTCGTTATCTTCGGGGTCATCATCATAGCGATAGGCGGTTTATTGCTTCTTTCAGGCAAGATACCCTGGCTTGGCAGACTTCCGGGAGACATTATCGTCCAGAAGAAGAATTTCACTTTCTATTTTCCTCTGGCTACAAGCATACTATTGAGCCTTATATTGACCCTCCTTTTCTGGATTCTCGGGAAAAAATAAAAAGCATGTCGAATAGAGTCAGGCTCCTCCTTGTCATGTTATTTATCCTGGGTATCGCGTGGAACGCTTTTGCCGTTGAAAATATAAAGGTACTCATCGTGAATGAAGTCTACCGCCGGATTCCGTCAAAAAACGAAAAAGCGGAGAGAGTCGGCAGCATCAGGGGAGACCTGCTTCTCATGGGCACGGGTTACGCAGGCTCTATCGGTATTTGGAAAGGTGACGGCGGTCTCTATATCATTAACGAACTCCCGCTGGAAGAGTATATTAAGGATGTGGTCGCCGCTGAGGTCGGCTCGGACTGGGACATGGAAGCGCTGAAGGCCCAGGCCGTTATATCGAGAACATACGCCCTCTATCAAAAAAGGATAAACGGCGACAGCTTCTACCATATCGCGTCTTCCGTGCTCCATCAGGCTTATAAGGGAAAGAACCCGGATGCGAGAATAGCCTATGCGGTTTCGGAGACGAGTGGCCAAATTCTCACCTTTGACGGAAGGCCGATAGAGGCGCTTTACCATTCGACATGCGGTGGGAGGACGGAAAACCCGGAAGAAGTCTTCGGCAAGAGTTATCCCTATTTGAAGTCGACAGAATCGAGTTGTGATCTCTCTCCCTATTCTTCCTGGGAAAGAAAGATCCAACTCGAGGAAATTGAAAGGGCACTCGATATGCAAAACATCAAAGAAATCCGGGTAAAATCCTTTACTTCGACAAAAAGGGTTAAACAACTCAATATCAAAAACCGTTCCGGAATAACTACGATCAACGCAACAGATTTGAGAAAAGCCCTCGGGTGGAGCCGTTTACCGAGTACGAATTTCACTCTCTCCCGTCATGGGGACTTAATACTGTTTGAGGGTAAAGGATACGGCCACGGTGTCGGCCTCTGTCAGTGGGGCGCACTGAAGATGGCACGGGATGGTAAGAATTACAGGGAAATCTTGTCCTTTTTCTACCCAGGTGCGGTAATACAATCATATGAAAATCACTGATTTCGATTTTATCCTGCCCGAAAATCTCATCGCGGAGAGACCGCTCAACGAGCGAGCAGGCTCCAGACTTCTCGTTGTTCACAAAAGCGGCGCGCTGGAACATAAAAACTTTTCCGACCTCCCTTCTCACCTCGAAAAAGGGGATATGCTCATTATTAATAACACAAAGGTTTTTCCTGCAAGGCTGACCTGTTTTAAAGAAAGCGGGGCCAAGCTGGAGATCCTGCTCGTGAGAAGAATAAACGATGAAGAATGGGAGGTGCTTTCGAAGGGGAGCTTTACCGGTCGTCTGAAGGTCTCGGAGGAGTTGCGGGTAGATCTCTATAAGGGTTCATCCGCGCAATTTCGGTATTCGGGAGATTTCATGGATATTCTCCGGAGATGCGGCAGTATGCCCATCCCGCCCTATATAAAACGTCTTCCCGACCAATCTGATAAAGAAAGCTATCAAACGATATTTGCAAAGAAAGAAGGCTCTATAGCGGCTCCTACAGCGGGACTGCACTTCACCGATGCCTTATTGAAAAAGATTGAAGCCGCGGGAGTGAAAATAAGGGAACTCACGCTGCATGTCGGTGTCGGCACATTCAAGCCTATAAGAACAGATAACGTGGACGAACATTCTATGGACGCTGAGCATTTTGAGATGGACAAAAAGCTGGTCTCTGAGATGGAATTAGTGAAGGCAGCGGGCAAGAGGGTCATCACCGTAGGAACTACTACGACACGCGCGCTGGAGGGTTATATAAGCGGTCAATATGACAACGGTTCAAATCGCATCCCTTTTTTTCTTCCGCACTCGGGCGGATTCGCTGTGGCAAAAAAGGAGTACAAGGGGGGATTACAAAGTTCCGGATTGATACGGGGAACGACAAATATCTTCATATATCCGGGGTATCCTTTTAAGATCGTCGACGCTCTCGTGACTAATTTTCACCTACCCAGATCTACGCCATTGATGCTGGTATCGGCATTTGCCGGGCGGGAAAAATTGTTTGCCGCTTATCAGGAAGCTATCGCCAAAAGCTATAGATTTCTCTCCTATGGTGATGCTATGCTTATTTTATGAAAAAGTCTGATTTAAAAGAAAAATCACCGGTATTTTATATCGGAAAAGGTGTCATCATCCTATCCATAATCGTAACGTCTTCGCTCAGTTTTATGCTCGGCTTTTTTGTCGGTAAAAGTATGGCGCCCTCCTCAGCCGGTCAGGCTTCCGTTATCACGCCTTTGGCTGACACGGTCCAAAAGAATATTGAAACCGAGGAAAAAGAGACCGTTCCACAGCAGCTTCAGCAGATACCGGCAGCCCACGTTTCTGAAGTGCAGAGACCTCCTGAGAAACCGGAACAACAGAAAATGGACGAGACACAGGAGAGTCCGGAAATCCAAAAAGTGCAGCAACCTCAGGTTAAGCAAAATAGGGAGCCCCAACAGAGCAAAGAAAACGAAAAAGCCGTAACAACCAAGGAAGCCAAAAAGTCCCGGGAGACTCAAGAATCCTCAAAGAAAGCAAAGTATACCGTTCAAATAGGCGCGTTCCAGAACACCTCGGAAGCGGATTCTCTCAAGGCGAAATTCAGCGAGAAAGGATACAAAGTTTTCATTATAGCGGCAAAACCGAAAAAACATGAAAAACTTTATAAAGTCATGGTTGGGGAGTTCGGCAACAGGAAAGAAGCAGAACTGCTTTCTGTCAAAATAAAGAAAGCAGAGGGTATGCGGGCATTCGTAACATTAAAGACAGATCTGGAGGGAATACGTTAACACGAGAAATAGAATTCGACAGCGAAAAGGACGCTGACCTTCTTTACGGAAAGCTCGATAAGACGCTTAAGGTAATAGAGGAAATCCTCGGGGTCATAACTTCACAGAGGGGGAACAAGATATTTCTGCAGGGCGATGACAATTCGGTGGAAAAGGCGGAAAAAGTGATCCATGATATCCGGTCCATAAGTTCCGAGGGCTATAATCTCAAACCCGAGGATATACTTTATGCTCTGAGGTCTACCGCATCGGACGGAGAATATACTTCGGTAAAAGACCTCTTTCTGAATAACATACCGGTGTCTTCAAAAAAGCGTTTCATAATACCGAAGACGGAGACCCAAAAACTGTATATAGAAGCCATCAAAAATCATGACATCGTCATCGGCATCGGGCCCGCCGGCACAGGAAAGACGTATCTCGCGATGGCAATGGCGATGAATGCATTCCTTAAAAAACAGATAAGCAGGATTGTCCTTGCGAGGCCGGCCGTGGAAGCGGGTGAAAAACTCGGGTTCCTCCCGGGTGATATCTATGAGAAAGTGAACCCCTATCTGAGGCCGCTCTATGACGCTCTTTTTGATATGATGGAGCCCGAAAAGGTGGGAAAACTGATAGACCGTGGAATTATCGAAATCGCACCCCTTGCATTCATGAGGGGCAGGACTCTCAACGATTCTTTCATAATTCTTGATGAGGCCCAAAACACGACCTCCGAACAGATGAAGATGTACCTAACGAGGCTGGGGTTTAATTCAAAGACGGTCATAACCGGCGATATAACACAGATAGACCTCCCCCCTGGAAAGACTTCAGGTCTTATCGAGGCTGAGAGGATACTGAGCGGTATCGAAGGTATCAAATTTATCTATTTTTCCGAAAAAGATGTCGTGAGGCACAGGCTCGTACAAGCGATCGTCAAGGCATATGAAAGATATGAAAAACGGTCAACAGAAGACTAAGCCCAAGGTTACCGCCTTTCTCAAGGCACTTGTCAACGGAAAACCTGTAAAGGCGAACGGGATTCCGTCGCCCTATAGCAAACGGGACAACCTTACCAGGATTTTTTTTATCATTTTTTGCGGATTTATCGGTGCCCTCTCGATACAGGTCAAATTCGGAGTGGAAGAGTTACTCGGGGGCTTCCTTATCGCCTCTCTCCTCATGTTTATCCTTTACAGGGACATCATGCGGTACAAACCCGCGTACATAAAGAAATACAATATGCTTCTGCTTCTCGGTCTTCTGGTGATAGGCACGCTTCTCATAGGACGGCTCTTTGCCTACTTAATGTCAGGCCTTTCGAAGGGATTGGAATATAGAGCCCTGGATAGCGCTTTGTTCGGTATTCCCATCCCGGCAGGGGCTATGCTTGTTTCACTCCTCTTTGACTTCCATACTGCTATTACGTTTTCGTTCACGGTGAGTCTGCTCACCGGGCTGTGGCTCCATGACGCGTCTTTCACCATATATGCCTTTGTCGGAAGCATTACCGCTGCCTTTAGCGTTATACGGTGCAAGAAGAGGTCAGGACTTCTGAAAGGCGGAGGTTATGTAATTGCGGCAAATGTCATAGCGGTAATGATTATACTCCTATTCAAGAGTGAACTTTTTACGGAAAAAGGTCCGCCGTCTATACTCTTTGCCTCACTGGGAGGGATGAGCGTTGCGGCAATCGTTTCGCTTTTACTCCCTTTGATAGAGTATTCGTTCAAGGTCACCACAGACATAAGCCTTCTTGAGCTTCTCGACCTCAATCAGCCTGTCATGAAGAGCCTTATGATAACGGCGCCGGGAACCTATCATCACAGCGTCATCGTAGGAAACCTTGCGGAGTCCGCTGCAGAGGCCGCCGGAGTGAACCCCCTGCTTGCAAGGGTGAGCGCTTACTACCACGATATCGGTAAGATAAAGATGCCCGATTATTTCGTGGAGAACCAGGCCGCTCCGGTCAGTAGGCATGAGAAATTGACCCCCCACATGAGTAGTATGATCATCGTCAATCATGTGAAGGAAGGCGTCGAACTTGCCAGACAATACAAGCTTCCCGAGGCGATTATCGATATTCTCGAACAACACCATGGCACGATGCTCGTCAGCTATTTCTATCAGAAGGCAAGGGAGAAGGGAGAGGACGGTTTACCCGTGGCCGAGGACTATAAATATCACGGTCCCAAACCCCAAACCCGGGTAGCCGCGCTTGTGATGATGGCTGACGCGGTGGAAGCGGCATCAAGGGTCCTTAGCGATCCGACACCCGCGCGGATCGCTTCATTGGTGGACAGGATCATTAACCATATATTCCTCGAAGGCCAGCTCGACGAGTGCGAACTTACTCTTAAAGATATCCATGAAATAAAGAAACGCTTTACGTATATCCTTACCGGCATATTCCATAAAAGGGTGGATTATCCGGGTTTCGATTTCAGCAATGAAGGTCTATATAAAGAACCGGCAAAAGCTGGTAAAAGTAAGTCACCGGAGGATAACCGGTCTTCTGCGGAAAGCGCTCCGTCTGCTCGGCCTCCACAGGGCTGAACTCAGCATACTCTTCGTTAATGACAGGAGGATGAGGGTACTGAACCGTCAGTATCGCGGGATGGATAAAACCACAGACGTCCTCTCATTCCCGTTGCTTGGCGCAGAAGAGCAGAAACGCAAGAGTGCGGAAGTATCTTCAAAACACCTGAGTTTTGATACTCTGGAACTTCGTACTTCGGATTATGGCCTACCCCTGGGCGATATCGTCATCAATCTCCATAAGGCAAAAAGACAGGCCGAAGAATACGGGGTAACCTTGAATGAGGAATTGCAAAGACTTTTGATTCACGGTCTTGTTCATCTTATGGGCTATGATCATGAAAAGGGCAGGTATCATGAAACAAAAATGAAATCGAAAGAACTGGAACTGCTTAACGCAATCAAAGTTTGATTACGGCATAGTCACCGAAATCTCGTATGTCCCTATCGAAACCTTATCCATTAACCTTGAGAGTTTTCTTTTTAGATGCTCAGGAATCATCTCGTGAAAAAGATCTCCGTATTCCATAAGCAGCAGGTCTTCACAGCATCGCTATTCTTTTGTCTTTAAATGGCTGTGGCCAATGATAGGTATCGATGAGATATGTCAGATGATCCAAAAGACGGGGCTGGCCGGACGTGTTCAACTCCTCCTCAAATCTGATGCCCACGAGATACATATTTAAGAATTTTTTCTGCCAGTCGACCTTACCAGCTGCAACATCTTCCCGCACCCGGCCATTTCTATCGACATAAGATATATTTACCTTAACTTTTTTCCCCTTTCCCACAGACACCGTAGAATAGAGACCCAAACCGGACAGCGAGATATTGGCTATCGTAGCGTTAATAATTTTATCTTCCTTCGGAAATATAACGGATGCGTTTCCAAAAAACTGGTATCTATACCAGTTTCTCGTATTTTCCGGGTTCTTTTTTTTCATGGTTCTCTATCACTCCTTGGAACAATTATATCAGAGTTCTTCTTTTTCTTATGAGATGCATCCTGTTCACAAAAGAATATTCTGCAATCATTCATTTCCAATGTCTTTCCGGTAACGGATACCTTCAAAATGAATTTTTTCTATATTTCTATAAGCGACATCCTTTGCATCCTTCAAGGTCTTGCCTTTACCGACCACATGGAGAACCCTTCCGCCGTCGGTAACCAGACCTTTCTTCTCCGAATTGCTCACACCTGCAAAAAATATTTTACAATCCGGGTCATCGATATTTTCAATTCCCGAAATCTGATGACCCTTACCGTAGCGGGCAGGATAACCAGGATACCACCCCTTGTTCTTACCGTTTTTCAGCTGCCTTGTTCTGCCCGCCGCAGCCACCACATCACAGAAATAGTCCTGGGACCATTCCACCTTCTTTTCGCTGAGAACTCCGTTTATTATCTGAAAACTGATATCACTCAAAGGTGTCTTCAAGCGGGGGAGGATCACCTCAGCCTCAGGGTCTCCAAAACGCACATTCACCTCCAAGAGATGAGGAATCTCATCAACCAGCATAAGTCCGCAGTAAAGTATTCCCTTATAAGGCACCCTCTCCCTCTCCTTAAAGCCGCGTATCAGAGGCAGCGCAACCTTTTCGCATACCAACGCGGTAAGCCATTTGCCTTCGAGTCGATGGGGGGAAAAGGAACCCATTCCTCCGGTGTTCAGTCCTTCGTCGTTATCGTAGGCCCTTTTATAATCCTGGGCAACCGGCATCGGAGCCAATACCTCGCCGTCCGTAAATACAAAGAAGGATATTTCCGTGCCGAAGAGTCTTTTTTCTATTACGATCTTCTCACCGGCAACGCCAAATATCTTTTCTATCATTAGTTGATCGACAGCCTGAAAGGCTTCTCCCGTATTTGAGCAGACGATAGAGCCTTTACCCTGCGCCAAACCGTCTGCTTTTACCACAACAGGATACTTTACGTGTTCAATATAGTTCTTGGCCTTTTCAGCGTCGTCAAAAACCTCGAACTCAGGCACCGGAACGCCTATTTCCCTGCACAGTAATTTCGTATATGCTTTGCTTCCTTCGAGAACGGCGGCCTCCTTTTGGGGGCCCACAATAGGTATTTTTTCTTCCATAAAGAGGTTTACTATCCCTTTTGTGAGAGGACTTTCGGGACCGACGAAGACGAGATCGACTTTCTCCCTCTTTGCAAGTTCGAGGATCTCTTCATTCGCCCTCGCAGTCTCACACCTCACCTCCCGAGCTATGCCGGCGTTGCCGGGGGTACATATTATTTCCTTCACATTGGGGTCATTTTTAAACTGCCATGCGATTGCATGGCCACGACCTCCACTGTCAACTACAAGAACTTTCATTTATGCGCTTAATCCTTTCTGATATTTATGGAGTTTTGATCCAATGCATTACAAATTCAGAGTCAAATTTTACCATTTTATAGCTTCCTTTTGATATAACCCGTTCTTCTTGAAGCATTGCTTTTCCATCCAGCGGAGAGGCTATAATGTTTCATATGGCAATTCAAATGCATGACAAACAAAAAGAGGGGATATAGCAAGACATTCTATGCGGATCATTTCTCAACTGGTGCCTAGTGGAAAACCTGTATCCACCGACATCGAAGCAACACGTCAGCCAGGCAAAAACACATGGGAGATCCCCGCCTGGGGTCACCCTTTGGCTCTCGGTGTCTATCCATTGTTTGTCACAAAAAACCGGCGCCTGATACCTGTCGGAACAGCCTTTTGTATCAGTAGCCTCGGCGTTTCGATAACAGCATTGCACAACATCCTTGAGGCTGCTCGCCGCCATTGGGAGAATGATTTTATGCGTCAAATGGACAGCTTATCCGCTGGTTACACAATGAAAGACATCGGGATGGCTCTCTTTCATCATCAAGCGCTCCCCGGCGGCAGATTGTCGGGTAATATATCGAGTCTCGAATCCATTGAAGGAGCTCCTCCAACAGACGTGGGTTACGTCTCCCCGCAGTTTCAAAGCGGATTTCCCTACCTCCCGTTACCCATATCCTTTGCCGTGCCTAGAATAGGCTCTCGCGTCGTGTGCGTCGGGTTCAGCGATCTACCGGTACCGGATGGAGGGCTCTCTTTGGATGATATACAATGTGGACGAATAAATCTGCTTGATGCGTATCAGCACAGACTTCTTGCCGTTGAGGGACGCGTCACCCGGATATTCACACAGCGTTTCGAAAATGGATTCATCGGTGGCCCATGTTTCACAATCGATGCTGAAATCAATCATGGCATGAGCGGTGGTCCCGTGTTCTCCGAAAATGGATATGTCTGCGGCATTAATTCTGCGCGAGCGACTAATTTCTTTGGCAAGCCGGCAAGCATCGTCTCCTTGTTCTACCCTGCACTTGTCATGAACGTCAGATTTGGAGGGCAAATCGGGCGCGTGCGAATTACCTCAAACCGTCGGCTCATTGAATTGATTGCACAAGGCGCTGTAATAACCGACGGCAGTGAAAATCTTGTGACGATACGTTCGGACAGCGGTGAATCCCTTCTTGGTCCCACAATTTATGGAGAGGATGCTGACTGCATTTATGATGATTTCCAGGGTTTCCAGGAAGGGCGTCACGCTACCCGGGAATCAAAAGATGTGTATAGATTTAATCACAAACGTCGGAAAGGAAACTGAATAACTACGCAAAACCTGTCTCATGTTTGAAGCCCGGATGACGGCCGCTGTTTCCCTGATTCTTGTCCCTCAGATAATCAGTAAGAAGTCTACCCTGCCGTGGTCGCCAAACGATCCGCAGACCGCTATAATCCCGCCTCATCCAGGACCATTGGTACCCTTTTCTCCCAGCCGATAGCCATGATATGAACTCCCTGACAGAGATCCTTTAATCCCTTAATGAGTTGTGCAGCTATCTTGACGCTGGTTTTGACCTTATCCTTCGTCTCTTCCATTTCTTTAATGAGGGTATCGGGGACAAACACCCCGGCCACGTTCTTGTTCATAAACTTTGCCATACCTGCCGACTTGAGCAGTATGATGCCGCCCAGCACAGGTACTTTGAAGCCTTCTACGCGCTTCATGAATTTCTCAAAGAGGTTCAGGTCGAATATACCCTGGGTCTGAAAGAACCTGGCACCCGCTTCGATCTTCTTTTCCATCTTCATGATCTGCATCTCGATCGAGGCCTCGGTGTCCGCTCCCGGATTCACTACAGCCCCTGGAAATAAATCCGGGGCGCCCTTCAATTGGTTTCCGGCCATGTCGAAACCTTCGTTCAGCCTGCCTATGACTTTCAGCAAGCTCACAGAATCCAGATCAAAAACCGGCTTGGCATCGGGGTGATCTCCGAGGGTCGGATGATCCCCCGTCAGCGCGAGCACATTTCTGATACCCAAGACCCAGGCGCTTAACAGATCAGATTGGAGCGCCAACCGGTTTCTATCCCTGCATGTCATCTGAAAGACGGGATCGACCCCTTGATCCACAAGGAGATGGCAGACAGCCATGGAACCCAGGCGCATAACGGAACTCTGAAGATCGGTTACATTGATAGCATCCACCCTTTTTTTGATAAGCTCTGCATCCTCCAACAACTCCTTTGTCTCAGTTCCTTTTACAGGTCCTACTTCAGCAGTGACGACAAACTTGCCGGAATCTAAAGCTTCCCTGAATCCCATATCTTTATGCTCCTTTTGTTGGCTCCTTCTTTGGTTTCAACTCCTCCTCCCTTACCAACCTACGGGGCCGGACTGGAATCTTCCTCTGGTGAGACATTTCTCTCAGAGAATTGACTTTATTCAGTTTCACCAGCCGCTCATAAATCAACTGCCATGCGCAGGGGTTATCCTTCGAGACCTCGCATAATCCGCGCTGCGAGCCGCCGCATGGCCCGTGGATGAGGCCCTTGGCACACCTCGACACGGGACATATTCCTCCGGTCTCGGAGAGGATGCAGTTTCCACAGGCTGCACAGACTTCAAGATACCTGCCCTTTTCGTCCGCCATACCTATGAAAGTGGTATTCAGTGCCGGTAGAACAGGTATGTCCATTATCCTCTCGGCGATTCCTTGTACACCGGCGCCGCAGCCCATCGAGAGGATTGCTTCGTACTGCCCTGCATCATCCTTTAGCATGTCAACAAATTTGGGTTCGCATTGCCTAGGTAATACTTTTTCCCCTATGATAACTTCATCGCCTTCCATATTCCGCGACATCCTTAGTGCCGACGCCAGCAGCTCAACCTGTCTCTTGCCTCCGCTGAGACATACGGTAACGCACGTGCCGCATCCGACAATCATAGACTCTCTTGTATTCCCTGAGATCTTCTTTATCTCCTCAAAAGGTTTAATTTCCGCAACAACCATTGATCCACCTTCTTCCCTTCGTAAGGGATTGATATCCATGGCATCAATCCTTCTCGGAAATGATTTAAATCCTCATCTCCGGCTATAAGAGCAGTCTAGTCTTCTCCTAGACCTATCTCATTGAGTATCTTTTTTGCCCTTTTTATATGTTCCTGCCATTCATCGGGCACCTCTCTGAAACGACACGCGTCAATTGCGCACACTTGTATATCCACACCCTTCGACGCCAAGTTCGAAGGGATAGATGATCTGATTACTTTCAGATTCCTCGCAATATCTTCCGAGCACTATAATCGTCCCTTTCGGCAGGCGGAGACTCAAAGGATTGTTATATCTGCAATAGAATCCTATTACGAAAATTTCCGGCTCCTCCTGTCTTGCGGAATCTACAATCTGTTTCAATTCCGTACGAAGATCTTCCTTTCCTGTTCTTTCCAACGTCTATCGCCGATGCCGGACATTCGGCGGCGCAGATGCCGCAGGACTGACATTGGCTGATATCTATCTCAGCATTCTCCCTTCCGGACGGGCACTCCGAACGGACATATGAGAACACAATTGAGACACGCCGCACAGGTCCGCAACCGATGCCCCTGCCCCGCAGTTCAGGCAGCGCATGAGCTTCACTGCATGCCTGTTCCTGGGTAAAACCCAAATCTACCTCTGCAAAATTATTGATCCGCTCCTCAACAGGAAAAGTAGGCATCTTCTGTCTCTCTGATTTAGCTATCAACTTGACTACATTTCATCCAAGGATCTAAGAGGTCGGCGCTCCTGTCCTTTATCCGGCACATTGCGAAAATACCGGTGTATCGCTTCGGCGGCCCTTCTTCCAGATGCCATCGCTTCGATTATGCTCATGGGCCCTGTCACGACATCACCAGCCGCAAAAACTCCCTTTATGTTTGTTATGCCCGTCTCGTCCTTAACTATCACCGTCCCTTTCTTATCTATATTAAACCATTTGTTTTAGATCCTCCGCATCCGGAATATAACCGATCGCCAATATCACGGTATCGGCCTTTATTTCAAACTCGCTGTTCTCTACCGGCAGCAGGCCTTCCGCCTTCCGGAAGCATCCGCCTCTCCGAGTCATCTTCACACAACTTCACCCTCCGGACCTTTCCTTCTCCCTGAAATTCGACGGGAGACGTGAGATACAGGATCTTTATCCCTTCGTTTTCCGCCTCTTCGACCTCTTCACTGGCCCGCGGGCATCTCATCCAGGGTCCGGCGATAAATAATGGTAACATCAGGAGAGCCAAGACGGATGCAGGTACGGGCCGCATCGATTGCAGTATGCCCGCCGCCGACGACCAAAACCCTCTTGCCCAAATCCGGAATCTGTCCTTTGCCTACCTGCTTAAGAAATTCGACGCCGGAATGACCCCGGACAATTCTTTGCCCTTGCACTTCGGGAATATGCTCTTTTGGCTCCCTACAGCAAAGAAAACGGCCTGATAATCTTTAAGAAGTTCTCAATAGTAAAATCCTTCCGAGAGACATTCCGGTCTTTGCCTCAATACCCAGCGACAGATATTATCGATTTCCTCTTTCACCAGCTTTTGGGAAGTCTGTATTCGGGGATTCCTTTGCTCATCATCCCGCCAAGCACTTTGTGTGCTTCAAATATGGTGACTCTATAGCCAAGCAATGTGAGATCATGGGCAGCGGTGAGACCCGCCGGTCCTCCGCCGACTACGGCAATTTTTTCGCGATATGAATTTAGGGGTCTTCTCAGGAGGGCAGTTTTTTTGTCTGATCTGCGGCAAATCGTTTCAAAGCCCTTACGATACAGGCTTCTCCACCTGGGCACGCCTGCAGGCCTTTTCGCATACCCTTGTACATATCCTTCCGCACACCGAGGGCAAAGGGTTTACCTGACGGATTATACGGATCGCCCTCTACATCGCCTTGGCGATCGCAGAGACGTAACCCCGCACATCGGTTTGTATCGGGCAGGCTGCCTGGCAAGGGGGTATGGCTTTTTCCTCATTTTTTCAATCCTTTGTCTAAACTTTTAAAAAATCTACTTATGTACCTCATCTGCGCCCCTATTTAAATTATCCACTCCAGCGGGTAGCAGGACAGTAAATGTAGTGCCTTCCCCTACCTTACTTTCTACATTGATAGCGCCGTAGTGGGCGTCCACAACGTTTTTCACAATAGAAAGGCCCAGACCCGTACCGCTGATATTTTTGGTTATCTCGGATCTTACCCGGTAGAATTTATCAAAAATTCGAGGAATATCCTCGTTTTCAACGCCTATTCCCGTATCGGAAACTTCTATCTGAACGTTCTGCGCATTCTCACTCATCTCGACACGAACCTGCCCCTCTGAAGGTGTGTACTTAATGGCATTACTAATCAGGTTAATAAACATGGCCTCCACACTGCTTTTGTTGCCAATAATCAAAGGAAGGTGATCTTCTATTTTTACCTGAAGGGCGATATTCTTGTCCTGGATCTGAGGTTGCATTAACTCGACTGTCCTTTGTAAAATCTCAGCGAGATCCAGATTTTCTATCTGTCTTAGATATCCTCCCTCTTCGATATAGCAGACATCAAGGATATCATGAATCAGGTCAACCATGCCCTTTATTTTGGTTCTGACCTTTTGAAGCAAATCCCTTTGTTTCTCATTGAACTCTCCCACTATCCCATCCAGAAGGATAGATGTCTGAAGTAACGTAGAGCTCAATGGGGATTTTAATTGATGAGAAACCATTGATAAGAAATTAGTCTTGATCTTATCTATAGCACTTAACCGTGCAACATCATGGAGCAGGGTTACCGATCCAATAAGTACCGCATTCTCATTTCTCACAGGGTTGACATGAACCCTGAGCCTGGTAATACCTATATCCATGAGGCATACCTCTTCAGTATGATAGGGCACATCAAGTGTTAATATCTTAGTAATAAGTCCAACCAGCACATCATTTCTGATGTGATCCCGGACCGGCTGACCTAAGGCAGCCTTTCCCGATATGCCCAGAAATGCTTCGGCCTTTTGGTTATAAAGGATGATCTTACCCTGCTTATCGGTAACCAGTATCCCATCCGACAGACTATCAATTACAGCATTTAATGATTCTCTCATTGCTCTATAAGGCATATCTCTTCCCTACCATAAATATAATATAAAAAGGAGTTCATAAGTATGAAGTAATTGAAGAAAAAATCCCTCAAGTTTTCTTCCCCATAGAAATTCTCAATAGCTTTTCCACTCTTTCCACAATCTCAATCGGCTCTACGGGTTTTGGGATATAGTCATCTGCCTCTATTCTCATGCCCATTTCCTTTGTATAACCTGTTGTGGTGATAGCCTCTCCTACTGCAGTCAATAGCAGAATGGGAATCTGTCTATATTTAGGGTCAGCTTTGAGCTTAGCACAAACTTCATAGCCATCCATTTCAGGCATCATGACATCTAAAATGATTAAATTCGGCCCTTCTGTTTGGACCTTTTTCAGCCCCTCTTTGCCATCATTGGCAACAGTCACATCATAAGATCTACTTTCTAAAAGGAGCTTGACGGCCTCCGTAAAATCTGCGTCGTCATCCACCAGTAAGATTTTCTTTTTCTCCATCTCTTTCTCCTTAAGCCTTGCCTACTTTCTTGAGGATCTTCCCTATACGTTCCAATAAGATCGTATGTTCAATGGGTTTTTCTACATAATCATCCACGTCGAGCTGCAATCCCGTTTCCAATTCATAACGGCGCTTGCTGGCATCTTCCCTAACACTGCTCAGAATGATGATGGGTATATGGCCATACTTAGCCCATCGAGGATCCTTCAACTCTTTACACACTCCAAAACCATCCAGCTTGGGCATAAGAAGATCCAAAATCATCATATCAGGTCTTTCCTCTTTTAGCTTGTTCAGGCCATCTATCCCGTCTTCAGCGGTGACCACCTCATAGCCATTGGCTTCCAGAATGAGGCTTATAGCTTCCCGGATTTCCGGATCGTCATCAACAACCAATATTTTCGCACTCATCATACCCTCCAAAAATTCATAGACAGAAGCTCACTGTTTACAGTATAGGCCTTGGCAGAAAACCGGCCTTCTCTACAATACCGGGCACGATATCTTCCCAGGCCACGGCCATAATATGAACGCCGTGGATTCCGTCTATCTCTTTCAACCGGTCGATAATCTCCAGGGTTATCTTTACCCCTTCTTCCTTGACATCCTTGGCATCCTCCAAACGGGTGACTATCTCATCCGGCACGCTTACACCGGAGACGTTATCTCTCATATAGCGCGCCATTCCCACAGACTTTATCGGTATCACTCCCGCAAGTATGTGGACCTTTTTATCCAATCCCCTGTCTCTCACCATCTTCATCCACTCTGCAAACTTTGCTACATCGAAGACAGCCTGGGTCTGAATAAAGTCTGCGCCCGCTTGCACTTTCTTGTCAAGCCTTATGACCCTGAACTCGAAAGGATCGGCAAAGGGATTTTCGACGGCGCCGATAAACAGAGGAACTTCCCCGGAGATATTTTCTCCGCAGAGGAATTTCTTTTCGTCCCTCATGGTCTTGACGGTTTGCACTAACTGTATGGAATCAATGTCGTAAACATTCTTCGCTGTGGGATGATTACCGAATTTCTGGTGGTCGCCTGAAAGACAGAGCAGATTTCGAATTCCCAGAGCAACGGCGCCCAGAATATCGCTCTGGATGGCGATCCGGTTGCGGTCTCTGACTACCATCTGCATTACCGGATCGAGACCCATTCGGTTTAATATGACGCAACCGCTCAGGCTTGACATGCGCACTATGGCGGTCTGATTGTCCGTTACGTTCAGGGCATCGCAATATGATTTGAGGATGTCGCCCTTCTTCTGAATGACCGAGGCGGAGGTGCCTTTCGGAGGCCCCACCTCAGCGGTCACGGCGAAATGGCCGCCTTCAAGTACCTTTTCGAGATTGCTTCCGCTTTTCATCTTCTCTCCCTCCCTACGATTCTTTTCCTTCTTCGGCTATATGTTCCAATACGATCCGACGAGGTCCTCCGTATAATCCGGTTGACCAGTCCTTGGGAGGTTGAATTTCAAAGAGTTTTTCCAGAGTACCCAGCTTCTTCATCCTCTCCACAATCAGGTACCAGGCGCAGTCCACGTCCCGGCTTATCTCGCATTTGCCGTCGCTCGTTCCGCCGCATGGTCCGTTCATGATAGATTTTGAACAGCGGGCTACAGGACATATCCCGCCGGTCAGGTGGAGAATGCAGCCTCCGCATCCCGCACAGAGTTCCTTAAATATACCGGCCTTTTCAACAGCCCCGAAGAACTCCGTGTTAATGCCCGGATATGCAGGAATATCTCCTGTTCTTTCCGAGAGAAAATTCACTCCGACGCCGCAGGCCAGAGAGAGCACCACATCAGACGCCCTTACTTCGTCCATTACAGGCTCAAAGAATTCAGACTCGCACTGCCTTTCGATCGCGGCATGTTTGACCTCCATTCTCATGCCTTCCTGTGCCGCCTTCATCCTTAGCAAGGAAGCAAGTATCTCCGCCTCCTTGCCTCCGCCTGCATGACAGATCGCAACACACGTATTACAGCCGAGGACCAAGAACCTTCTTGAAGCTCTTTATCATCTCCCAAATCTCTTCAAATGGTTTCTGCTTACCGACAATCATTGCTGTCTCATTCCTTTTCATCCGCTTCGCCTGCATACTGCAAGCCATATAGGCGAAGGTCCGAGCTTAAGAATTCTTTCGGTGAATTCGGTACAGTATCTCGGCCCACCTCGGTCCCATTGCCGCAGAGAGATTATACATCTCCAGGCGCGCAGGATCGATATCTACCATGACAACAATTTTTTTGCATATTTGACTCTTCTTGCTGCATAAGTATTACCTTCCAGGTAATGACATTGCTCGGGCAGTCAGCCTGCCACGAAAACTCCGTCCACACCCCGCTCAAATGCATGCAGGATATGGATGTAGTCCAGCTTGCCTGTACAGGGGAGCCTGACACCTTTACACTCGCCGGATAAGAGAGCCTCATCACTCCGGCCAGGTCTGCAGCCGCGAAGGCACAGTAATGACATGCAAAGGCGAGGATATTCGGCTCCCAGTCAGAGGTATTTCGTGAGGTCTCTCGATAGAAGGAACCTTCTTCTTCACTTCCGGTTCGTATGTCTTCATCATTCCTTTATCTCCGTTGCTCAAATTCAAAATCTTTAATTCCCCTCCTTTGTAAGGAGGGCAGGGGTGGTTGCCTAATTCATGGGCAGTTGCCTGCTTCATGCCCGGTTCCCAACCCATCGTCCAACTACCACCCCTTACTCCCCTCCTAAAACAGGAGGGGAGCTAAAGAGAAGAAGTTCATCTTATCCCTCAGAAAAAACAATATTCGTTATTCTTTGTCCGCCGTTGCGGCGTCGATCATGGCCAGAATCTGGTCGTCACGGAAGCTGTTTACCTGAAAAGCCTTGGCCGGACAAATGCCGGCACAGATCCCGCATCCATGACACTTGACCTCGTTATGAGCGACTTTGCCTTCCTCATCAATATAAGGTGAATCGAACGGGCATACCCTGAAGCAGCTCAGGCAGGACATACACAGGTCTTTTCTATGCTTGGCGATGATCCCTGAAACAGATAGACGATCTTTAGAGAGAACAACGCCGGCACGGCCTGCTGCGGCCAATGACTGACTAATGGTTTCGTCAAGGTTCTTGGGCGCATGAGCCAGACCTGAGACAAAAATGCCTTCGCTCGGGAAGTCAACCGGACGAAGCTTCACGTGCGCCTCCAGGAAATAGCCGTCTCGGTTACGGGTTATCTTATACATTTCACCGACCCTGTCGGTTGTCGGGTGCGGTCTGAGCCCGGTCGAAAGGACCAGCCAGTCTGCATCCACTGCCAGGTCCTTGTTCAACATGTAGTCCCAGGTCTTTATCCTGAGCCTGTCACCTGCTGCTCTCTCGACCACAGGTTTTTTATCCACATCATAGCGTACAAAGATCACGCCTAAATCGCGTGCTTGCTTGTAATAATCTTCACGCAGCCCATAAGTTCTGATGTCTCTATAAAGTATGACCACCTGCGCTCCAGGGTTCCCCTGCTTAATGGCGATTGCGTTCTTAATTGCATCCTGGCAGCATATGCGTGAGCAGTACTGGTTCGGTTCTTCGCGGGACCCCACGCACTGGATCATAACGAAGCACTCACCGGATTTCGGCTTCTCGCCCATGGCAAGCTTCTTTTCCAGTTCCCGCTGGGTAATAACACGGTCGCTTTCTTTATAGAGATATTCAGCCGTCTCATATTCCACGCCGCCGGTGGCCAGTATGATCGCTCCGTGTTCTATTTTGGTTCCGTCAGTAAGGGTTGTTTTGAAATTGCCCACAAAGCCTTCGGTCTTCTTGACCTCAACGCCGTTATATACCTTGATACGCTTATGGGTCTGAACCTGTGCTATCCTTGATTTCAGGAATTCCTGGACGTCATTTCCTTCAAGTGTATGGTAAAGGTTTCTCAAAAGGCCGCCCAGCTCTTTCTCCCTCTCCACGATACAGACCTGGAAACCCTGGTCAGCCAGTGAGAGGGCTGTGGTCATACCGGCGATTCCGCCTCCTATGACCATTGCAGCGGGAGTCACGCCTACGGTATCGGTCTTGAGCGGTTCGAGTAGCCTTGCCTTTGCTATTGCCATTTTTACAATCTTGATTGCCTTCTTTGTAGCGCCTTCCTTCTGTCCCATGTGGCACCAGGAGCACTGTTCGCGGATGTCGGCGAGATCGAAGAGGTATTTGTTCAGCCCGGCGTCACGGATCGTCTCCTGGAAGAGGGGTTCATGCGTCCGCGGTGTGCAGGACGCAACGACCACCCTGTTCAGACTCATTTCCCTGACGATTTTTTTCAGCTTTTCCTGACTGTCCTGTGAACACGCATAAAGCATATCCGTCGCAAACACGACCCCCGGCGCATCCTTCACCGCATCGACAACCTTTTCGACTTGAACGGTGGAGGCGATGTTTATGCCGCAGTGACAAACGAACACACCTATTCGCGGCCCCTCCCCGGTCAGATCAGTTTCCGGCGGAAGCTCTTTTGTAATCGTCTCTGTTCCTCGGACCTCGCCGAGCAGCGCCATAACTTCACCGGCCACAGCACTCCCCTGCATCACTGTTTCGGGTATATCTTTTGGTCCCTGATAGGTCCCCGTGACAAAGATCCCATTCCGTGTAGTCTGAACCGGGTTGAGCGGAAACGTCTTTGCAAAACGATACGAGTTCGTCTCGATCCCGAAAGTCTTTGCAAATTCCACGGCATCTTTATGAGGCTCAAGCCCGACGGAAAGAACCACCATGTCAAAGGCTTCGTCGATGAGCTTCCCGTCCTCCGCGGCATAACGAAGAAGTAAATCGCCTGTACCCGCTTCTTCCCGGACCGCGGAGATCATCGCGCGCTGATACCGCACGCCATATATATTTTTGGCGCGTTCAACATACTTGTCAAAGTCCTTTCCAAAGGCGCGCATTTCCATAAAGAAGATTGTCGGTTCTATTTCTGAGTTGTGTTCTTTTGCGATGATAGCCTGTTTTGTTGCGTACATGCAGCAGACGGAAGAGCACCACGGATTTGCATTGTGAGGGTCCCTGGACCCCACACACTGAATCCACGCAATCTTTTTCGGATGTTTTCCGTCAAAGGACCTCTTTATTTCACCCTTATATGGACCGGAAGCGGAGAGAATACGCTCGAACTGGATCGAGGTTACAACATTTTTCCATCTGCCGAGCCCGAACTCCCCCCTCACCCTTGCGTCATAGCGGTCCAGCCCCGGACAAAGGATGATCGCTCCGACGTTCAATTCAAGTTCTTTCTCCGCATCCTGATAATTGATAGCACCGGCCTTACAAGTTTTTTCGCAGATACGGCAACGGCCTTTCGTGAAGTAGAGGCAATTGCTCCTGTCGATAGCCCTGGTATTCGGCACCGCCTGGGGGAACAAAGAATAAATAGCTTTGCGCACCGCGAGTCCCTGCTCGAACTCGCTCGATACCTTCTTTGGGCATTTCGCCTCGCAATCTCCACAACCCGTACACTTGTCGGGATCCACAGACCTGGGGGCGATTCTGATCTTAACCTTAAAATCTCCGGGCTCACCCTCAACAGACGCCACCTCCGCCAATGAATGGATGTTGATATTCAGGTGCCGGCCGACTTCAACCATTTTGGGTGATATCATGCACATAGAGCAGTCGCCCGTGGGAAAGGTCTTATCGAGCATGACCATGGTCCCGCCGATTGACGGGTCTCTCTGGACCATATGGACCTTAAACCCGCTGTCCGCAAGGTCGAGTGCCGCCTGCATTCCGCCGATACCGCCTCCGACCACCAGGACGGATCCTTTCTTCAGAGAGGAAATCTTATTCATATGAGTTTCAACGCCTTTAGCAATCCAGTACAGTCCACGAAATGTCTGTTTATCTCCAGTTCCTCGTGAGAGAATCCCATGGCGATGCCCAGAAGCTCTGTAATAAAGAAAACAGGCAGCTTCTTCGGGATGCCGTAGAGATCACAGACCCGGTCCTGATATGCGTCCATATTCATCTGGCACATCGGACAGGTGGTGACAAGGCATTCAGCCCCGCGTGCGAGAGCGTCCTTTAATATTTTGGACATGAGCGACAGCGATGTCTCAGCGTCATTTACAGCCGCTGAAGCTCCGCAGCAGTCTGTTTTGTAGTTCCAGTCGATGGGTTCCGCTCCGAGAGCCCTGCACACGGCCTCCATGCCCCGCGGGATTCTCAATGTTATCGGATATCTTTATATCATCGGGAAACCTTGTCAGCAGACAGCCATAATAGCATGCGGGCTTCAGCCCCTCCAATTTTTTTGTCGCTTTTTCCGCGATCTCGCCCGAGTTCGCTTTGGACACGAGAATGTCGAGGATGCTGGATATTCTTATCTTCCCTTCGAATCTTCCTGGAGAGTTCCGTGTTTATTTTATTCTTTAATTCACCATTTTCAGACAGTATCTTTTGAGTGACCAACGTCCGGTTGTAACAGGATGAACAGGGAATAAGCATCTCAGAGAGACCGCTCGAATCCGCAATACCCAGATTACGGGCGGGAAGCGCCACAGACAGGAAGTAATCGGTCTTGCCGGCTGACGTTGCTCCGCAGCAGTTCCAGTCCTCAATCTCTCTCAGCTCTATCCCCAGTCGCTTGAATACTTTCCTGCACTGGATATCATAGAGCTGCGAAGAGGCATGGAGTGAACATCCCGGGTAATAGGCTATCTGCAAGTCTCAGCCTCCGGATTCATTCTTGGCTTTTTTGAAGAGCCGCTTTATTTCAGAAAGGTTCTTAATCTTGTGCAGCCGGTAGTGCAGCCGCTTCTTCTTCATCATCGAGATTGCCAGTTTTGCGTTGCTTCTCATCTCATCAGCGACAGCCTTCCATCCCCCGCCGTTCTTAACCTCCCTTTTCGCGTTCTGTAACTCGTATAGACCCATAAATACAAGCTCATTGATACGGCCAAAATGAGAAGCAGATCTCATAAATGCATCGTGAAATGCTGCGACTTTCGGCAAAAGCGGTTCCAGGTGTACTTCCTTGGACATCTCTTTCAGTGTTTCATTAATTCTTGCGGTCTGTATGTTGTTCGGACAGCGCGCACCGCATGTATAACAGGCAACACACTTCCATACAAGAAGGTTATTGAGAGCTTTCTCCCTATCGCCGAAGATGATCGTCCTGATCAAACGGTCGGGAGTCACTCCGGTCTCGTCCCCTACGGGACAACCGGCCGCACATCGCCGACACTGGTAACATGCAAGCAGGTTCTGCCCTGACCTGTCCATTACTTCCTTTATCAGAGACCGGGAAAGCTTAGGGTCGAATTGAATAACAGAGACCGACATATCAGGTTCCTTCAATATAATTTAGACTATTTTATTAGTTTATATACTTATATATATAAATATAACACATATCCCTGCACAACTTCACTTTAATCTTGTGCCGTCTTGGCAGCCTGTACCGTGTTGTACATAAGCATTGCTATCGTCATAGGGCCTGCCCCTCCGGGCACAGGCGTTATAAAACCTGCGCGCTCTTTGGCGGCATCAAAGTCTACGTCTCCTACGATCTTGCCTTCATCCGTAACATTGATACCGATATCTATGACTGCCGCCCCTTCTTTTATCCAGTCACCTTTCACAAACTTGGGTTTTCCTATGGCGACACACAAGATATCGCCCCTGAGGCATTCTTGCCGCAGGTCTGCCGTCCTACTGTGGCATATCGTAACGGTAGCATTTTTCTTGAGAAGCAGCAATGCCAACGGCTTTCCGACGATAACGCTCCTCCCCAATACAACTGCGTGTTTTCCGGACGGATCAATGCCGTATGCTTCAAGCATTTTCATTGCACCGTGGGGAGTGCACGGCAGAAACCCCGCTTCATCAAGGACTAACCTGCCGAGCGACTGCGGTCCGAAACCGTCCACATCTTTTTCAGGCGCGATCCTGTGCATAACCTCCTTTTCATCGAGACCTTTCGGCAAGGGGAGCTGGATGAGGATTCCATGAACTTTTTTATCGTTATTAAGCGTGTCCACCAGATTTATGAGTTCTTCCTGCGTAGTTGTCTCCGGTATCTTGTTTGCCACGCTTGTTATCCCGAGTTGAACGCACGTTTTTTCCTTGGAGGCCACATATTTCTTAGATGCCGGATTTTCTCCTACAAGGACAACAGCGAGGCATGGATCAATCCCCCTGGCTTTCAGGTCGGCAATTTCTTTTTTAAGACCTTCCTGAATATCTGCCGCTACCTTTTTCCCGTCAATAATTTGCGCTGACATCTGTCCTCCCTATTGTGAAAAGTTAGATATTCCTAAAAAACAGTTTTCCCCCTTATCAATTATTCCCTCTTCTTGATAAGCTCCAACAATTCTTCCCTCGTAGACTGCTTTGTCCTGAATATGCCCCTGACCGCTGATGTGACCGTCCTTGAGCCGGGCTTTTTTACGCCTCTCATACTTATGCACAAATGTTCCGCGTCAATAACAACCATCGCACCTTTTGGTTTCAGTCTTTCCATTATGAGGTCGGCAAGCTGCGTCGTCAGCCGCTCCTGCACTTGAGGTCTTTTGGCAAGAATCTCGACTGATTTAACGAGTTCACTGAGCCCTACAATTTTACCACCAGATGGGATATATGCAACGTGGACTTTTCCTATGAAGGGGAGTAAATGATGCTCGCAAACGGAATAAAACGCTATGTCCTTCAAGAGCACCATTTCGTCGTGGCTCTCGCCCTCAATCGCCTTCAGGAGCTCTTCAGTAGGGGTTTCAAGGCCGGCGAATACCTCTTTATACATCAGTGCAACCCTCTCGGGTGTCTCCTTAAGACCCGGCCTTTCAGGATCTTCGCCGACACCTTCGAGAATGAGTCTCACACCTTTCTCTATCTTCTTTAGATCCATCATCTCACAAGACCCATACCATGCGGATTTTGCATTTTAGCATTTGTTATAACTCCTTGTCAAAAAAATCATTCCGGGTGTAAAGCCACATCAGTCCCTGAGTTTATCCCCAATCAAATCCCACTTCTTATCCTTGACCATCACGAAACGGCAACGTCCGCCCGATAGTTCCTCCCACAAACCGCCGATTAGGCGATCATCATCAGCGCCGGCCCAGCGGTCTGCCCCTTTGTATTCGATGGCAAGAATCGAACCGTTCGGCAGCCGGCAGAGGAAATCGGGATAAAATCTGCCGTCCGCTTTCTGCAGGAAGAACGAGCATCCTTCCTTTCTCACAAGATTACGCACCCAAAAGCTGACGCGCCCCTGTTGCGCCAGCTTGTCTAATTCTACCGCACATTCGAACTCTTCCTTGCTGTCGAAATCACCGATACGTCCGTAATAATGTTTGCGGAAATCGAAAAAGCCGAAACGGCTGTCATAATCCCGGCTCGGAGCATACGCCTGAGGATGAAACTCAAATATATAACTATCGTCCACCGCGACACGCGATTCCCGCCCCTCTCCAAAGAGGGTTTGCTGATAGGCTTTTCCGATGGCGGCAGACCTCAGCTCTTTTATGCGGCCCTCAATAAGATTTCTGATCAGAAACTTTTGTAAATTAGCACAGCCGAGGTCCATCCGGGTTCGCCGAGAAAGCGCTGCAGCCATCCTGCAACAAAAGCCCTTTTGCTCTCATGGGTTATTGACTGTTCCGGTAGATTGCGGCAGAGCCATGCTGTCAGCTTCACCTGATCCCAGTTCTCCGGCGTGTAAGCCAGTCCAAGGTCGCGCTGCAGCTCAGGAAGAAAGCGCTGGATCACCTTGCCGGATTTCTCATCTACATCAATTTCGCCCCCTTCGGAGACCTTCATCGCTGCACCGAGAACCAATAAGTCATCGTCTGTAGGCCAAGCATCATAAAGCGACAACTCCCACGGATAATCCAAGACCTCGGGATCATCGAATAATGTCAGTTCACTCTGCACTCTTAAAGCGATCTGCGGTACAACAAACCGCTCTCCCAATTCTGAGGGTGTCTGGAAGAACTCTATTGCCGTTGTGCGGCTGGTCTCCGCGGCCCGTTCAATTGCTATGCGCGACTCTTCGCCTGTTACTGCCTGCTTAAGTTCTGCCTCTTCATCGACAGTCAAAGGTTTGGAGATGGTAAGTGTTTTCTCCTTTTCGTCCCATGAAACCTTCTCCCGTATATGCTTCGGGACACTCTTAAGATTGGGCTTTTCAGGAAGCGCCACAGCAACCGGATGGACGATAATACGCCCCGAATGTGCTTCCAGGTCCAGACGCCCCTGTTCGGCCTTTGCCGCTGCAATGAACTCGGCCACTTCCTTCCGCTCAAAACCTGCGTTCTCCACAAGACTGTCGCGCAAGGCGCCCGCAGTCTCTGCAAAATTTCGCGATACGACAAAAGCATACGATTGATTGAGCACATGCGCCTCACGCTGCCCGCTTCCGGCTGACGCAGCACGCGCCCAAGCAACTGTTCTACTGCCGTAGCCGAATGCAAAGACGCCATGCTCACCAATATATAAGCAAACGGACAGTCCCATCCCTCGGCCAGCGCCCTTTGGGTAATAACGTATTTCACCGGACAGGCTTCGTCGGCTATGCCGTGCAGGTAGTCCTTGTTGATCTTTTCAAGCCCCTTCTCTTCGCTCGTGGCAACAATAATCTCCTTTGCCGGAATGCGGTGATTATCGATAAGCTCCTGCCTTACCCGATCAAAATCCAGCGTCTCGATACCCTGACGCCGGGGCTCGGACTGTATCAATACCACCGGACGCAGATAGTTTGATCCGCGACGGCGTTCTTCATCAGCGAGGTTATGCAGTTCCTCGCGCCGGGCGATGGCATCGGCCAGACATTGCTGCCAGTTCGGCTCTGTTTCAAGCACAATCGGCAGCTTGATCATCTCTTCGGCCTTCAACTCTGCCGCCGATACGCTGTGCAGCACGTTGCTCGGGGTCTTTTCTGTATCAGGCGTAGCGGACAGCTCCATGATGCCGCTCGGGCGGAAACGGGCCAAGGTGTCGAAGGCAAGCTCAGTGCGGCTGTTATGCGCTTCATCGACGATTACAAAGGGCCGACGAAGGCGAAGCACGTTGGCGAGTGAATATGCTATTATCTCCCCATCACGCAGTAGCTCGTCACGCTGGACGGGTGACAAATTATCAAAGTGATGCATCAGCGAACCGCTGGACTCATAAACCTTGCGGCTTTCCTCGTCTTCGACCTGAAATGCCTGCCGGGTTGCAACAATTACCACTGTTGATGTTTCCAGTGTAGCGCGGGTGACATTCTTCGCCTCTTCCAGATCGAGCACCGTCACAGGTCCGGCTTCGCGCAACGCAGCCGCATATGGATGTGACGATCACGCAAGGCTTTTAATGTCTGTTCCCGGATAGGTTTGGAAGGGGTAAGCCAAAGAAGCACGCTATGCTCAACGTGGAGGAGGTGAGTGTTGATCAATGCCACACTCTTGGCGGCGAGCCACGTTTTGCCGCCTCCGGTTGGCAAACGCAGGCAAAAATACGGCATGTCAGAGGGAAATCCGGAGAGAGGGTTGTATGAAAGCCCGCGCCCCCATAAGCGCTCCGTTACTGCGTTGAAGGCTACCGAAGGACTCGGCAACTCATGACAGGCCCGGAAATAGGTCTCGATGCTTTCCAGAACTTGCTGCTGATATGTTTTCGCTTGAAAGGTCAGCATAGACTATATCTCCAGCGCATACGGCGTCTGCTTGAAGACAATGCCTTCACGCGCAAGCCGGGCCGCACCCAGGCGACACGCAGCCGCATATATCACTTTTGCACCGTCAAAGCGCGGAAGAGATTCATAAACCGGCCCGGTAAGCACATTGCCACCAGCGACCGACTTGTCCTTCAGAATACCATTATAAAGCAGATAAACAGCACGGCCTTCATGTATGCCAATCAGCGGAGATTCGGCCTTGCCGGTAAACCCCGTGCCGGTCTCAATGAACCAGACAAACTCCGCCAATTGCGCAAAGGTTACGTCAGCTCGAACCTGCCCGTCAGGTGTGAACAAAGGCTCGTTAGAGAGTTTGCAGAACTGAAATCCTCCGCCCAAACCTTCGACACTTTCACCCTTTGCATTTGTGTAGCCCTGCGAAACGCGCCGTACACGTTCAGCGGTTACATTGCGAGCGATATTGTCGTCCATTTCAACAAGGATAAAACGGCGCTTGCCGCCATCTTCAACATTCTGTTTCAAAACAGCGTGTGCCGTGCTCCCCGAACCGGCAAAAGAATCGAGAACCAGCGAATTTTTGTCAGTTGCAATTTGTAGGATGCGCTGGATGAGTGTCCAAGGTTTCGGTGTTATAAAAAAAGTTGTTGATTCATCTCCAAGAATATCTCGAAGCTCTGTCTTCGCCCCCGAGTTTGTTCCAGCAAATGAATGTTCCCACCACGTTGCGGGCACAACACCTTCTTTGGCTTCATTAAGAAATTTCTTGATTCGGGGACTATTATTTCCTGACTTCCCCCACCATACGCGACCATCTCGGTGAAGTTCCCAGAACTTAACCTCTTCAATCCGCCAATACGTTCCCTTTGGGGGGCCTTCTATAACTCGCCCGCCAAGACACCGGATTGAGTACTCTCCCTTGCTGTAATAATTTCGAGACTGCAACGCATTGCTTGTCCATACATCCCTTGGATCGTTATCAGGATTTGAATAATTCCCTTTGGCAGTATCACTCCGTGGCAGGAGGTTGCGAGTCCAAGTATCCGCCTTTGCAGCATAAATCACGACATAATCATGCATCTCGGATAAGTGTCTTGCGCTATTTTTTATTGTATAAATCTTTTGCCATGCAATAGATGCAATGAAATTCCTCCGGCCAAATATTTCATCCATCAACAACCGCAACGCTGCAATTTCATTATCATCAATAGAAATAAAAATGGCTCCGTCTTCTCGGAGAAAATGACGCAAAAGAGAAAGGCGAGGATACATCATGCACAGCCAGCGATCATGGCGGTCGAGAGATTCACCTTCTCCTCCGACAACATGTCCCAGCCACTTACGGATCTCCGGGCTGTTGACGTTATCATTGTATACCCAGTTCTCATTGCCGGTATTGTAGGGCGGGTCAATATAGATACACTTCACCTGCCCGGCATAACGTGGCAACAGCGCTTTGAGCGCGTGCAGATTGTCGCCCTGCACAATCAGGTTTCCGCTTCCGGGGTCGCCGCAAGAAAGCTCCGGCACCGGCTCCAGAAGGCGATACGGAACATCCTTATGGTGCTTGACGACAGCTTCTTTTCCTATCCAATTCAGTGTCGGCATAAATTATTCTCATACTTGTAGTAAAGGAGATTTCTCTCCGGATCACCCATAGACATATCCGGCGTTTCCTCCCGCATATGAAACAGCTTTCTCCAGAGGTGCTTCTTCGCAGCCTGCCGGGTCATCCAATAAAGCCTCGTCATCTTGCATATTTACTGACGTTATCTTTCAGACTCACTAATCTCATTTTCAAGGACGTCGTCCGCCATCAGTCTGCTCTATTTTTGTAATGGCCCTTGGGGTTCATTTATCCGCCAGTTACTCTATTTTTCCGTCCTATCTTCAAGGGGAGGAAAAAGCCTTGACACTGGCCTGGGCACGTTGCCGGGAATGTGGGCGGTAAGATACCCGATAAATCAAATAGGAGGACCTCAGTCTCTTACACATCCTATTCTCTCCCGAAACCAATCTTGCCCTTCCGGGGTACAGTAGGCGACATGAGCTGCCGAATCGCGTCGAAGACAACCTTGAATTGAGCGTCGTATTTCTTTTCCATGTCGAGGAGTTTTCGGGCGAGGTCTTTATTGGTTGAAAGCATCTCGCGGAGCTTCACAAACGCCCGCATGATCTGAATATTCACTTCAATCGCCCGATCGCTGTTCAACACACTTGAGAGCATAGCAACGCCCTGCTCGGTGAAAGCGTAGGGAAAATATTTAGCGTGCTCGCCTCGCTTTAAGGTGCCAAAATGGCTCCTTAAAGATTCATATTCTTCCTTTTGCAATTGAAACATGAAATCTTCAGGAAAACGGTTTATATTTCTTCTGACCTGCCTTTTCAGTTGTTTGACCTCAACACCATAAAGTTCCGCCAACTCGCTATCTAATAATACTTTGTGCCCTCTGATCATATAAATCTTTCTCTCAATAATCTCAACAGCCATCACTTCTTTCATTTATTCTCCTTAAGCTCCCGTCATCCAAATGCCGCCATAACAGTAATGAGAGGAATTCCTGACCTCCTTGTCTGCTGTTCAGGGCAGCCGCTGCCATTATAGCACCATGTTGTTCAGTGAAACCCCACGGTAATAACCAGGACCACCACGCCGCTTCTGAGAATCGGTCGCAAATTGCGACCGCTCGATTCGTTGTTCAGCAGCTCCATTTTTTCTCCAAACTTGAGGTGCTAAATTGCGACCTCAAGATATCGTATGGTCAAATTTTTACGCTGAGTGGGCGACCAGAACGCGCGGGGTCAGGTCTTGTTTCTTGTATTCTGCATTTTTCTGTCACATCAATTTCCCCTCTCCTCAAACTCACTGACTCCACTATCTATATTCTTCCCATATAATGAGTAATGCGCTATATTTTTAGTCGGCGTTTAGGACAAGTCATTTTTCGTCGTCTTTATCTTGTTCGGGTTTTTTCGTGCTGCCATACACGCCCGGCAGTTCCCACACGCTCAGTTGTTCGACTTCATTACCGGCTTTCTCTGTAAACGCGTCATTCTTGCATTCGTATTTCTGCGGGATATCGGCTTCGTCCTTTTCGACCGCCTGAAAGAGTTCATCAAGATAGGCCGCTCCATTTTTTTTGCGCAGGAATCTTGCACCCTGCTTGAGAAAATAGGCATTCCCTTCCGCTGACTCGGCAGGCTGGGCATACTCCGCAACAAAAAGAGGTCTTCTTAGCAAGAGCGCGGCTTTCCCTGCCTCAAACGTGCCGCCCTTCAAGCCGGATTCGATAACAACAACGGCGTTAGATAAGCCACAAATCGTCTTGTTGCGTTGCATAGCATTACGGGCAAGCCATGGCAGTCTCGGCATGTACTCAGAGACGACAACATGATTGTCTTCGGTTATCAGGGCTTTCACATCACTTTTTAGCCTGAAATGCATGATGCCTTCCGCCAAAACAAATGTCGTCACGCCTCCAGCTTCAAGTGCAGCCCTATGCGCTGCCAAGTCAACTCCATGGGCATAACCGCTGATAACATTGATTTGCCTTCTCGCAAGCTCTGTTGCACATTCTCCGGCCACAGCGAGACCTTTTTGAGACGCCTTGCGCGAGCCACAGAAGCCGACTGCTTTTCGTGCAAGCAGCTTAATGTTGCCTCTGGCAAACAGAAGCATTGGAGCTTCTTCCTTGAGGGTCTTTAATAACCTTTCAGGATAACCATCACGTCCTTTAACAAGTATCTTTATCCCTTCAATCTCAAATTCTTTTAGTAACTCATTTGCTTTATTAATCGAAACCGATATCTGAGCGGCAATGTCAGGCTTAACACCCATGTGCTCTATCATTTCATCAGTCGACATTGAAGACAGATCGACTTGGCTGTTCTGAATCAAAACGCGGCTCATAATCCGACCTATCCCTTTTGGACCGAGTCCTTTGGTAATTAATAAAGTTAAAATATCTTTTTCTTTAATCATTGATTGTCAGTATCTCGCCAGGACTTCACGCATGCCAAGCCTAAAACCCTTCTTGCCACCTTCTTTTTCAAAAGCTTTGCCACTGTCCACATCGTTGAACCCGATTGGTACAGATCATCAATTAGTATGATGCTCTTGCCCTCAACATCTCCAGTGATTTCTATCGCGCCCCGCAGAGCTTTTAATTTTTCATCGAGTGGTAGGTCTTGAAGTTTTGGCGTCTCTCTCACTTTCCTTATCATCGTTGTTCCGTCTCTCTTTCCGGTTCTTTCGGCCAGCTCTCTTACTAGTTCAAGGGGCAGATGAAAAGTCTTCGAGGGATTCGGAGGAATGGGCATAATTGTTCCAGCTTTTCTATATATTGGGTGGATTTCATATTGGGTGGATTTCGCAAAAATTAGCAAGGGTTTCCACTATTTGCGCACGTGCTTCTGCGTCTTGGTTTTCCTTTGCCTTATGTTCGAGACTGCCGCACGTTGTATATCCGACTTCGTGAGTTATAAAATCCTCGGACAGATTATAATCTAAGGCGTAGCACACATCTAATTCATCTTCAAAATATGGCTCGATATTTTCGCTTTTCTTCAATAGTACATGGTTCTTAAAGACGTCAAGAAGCTTTCTTGCTGCTTGTTCCTCTTCCTTTGTTAAAGAGAGAAGTGCTGTACACGTCCCTTTCAAGCCATCCTTGAAATTAAACTCAATTTTAGGAAGATATTCTTTCAAAAGAGGGGCATAGGTTTCACACATCCAGATTTCTAGACGCCACTTATTGTTCCCCACCCAACCAAATTCATATTTGTACATCTGCGCCCGTGAACCCATCAGAAACTCGCTGAAAGAATCTGCGGATTGAGTCTTGTTTCTTGCATCGAATAGGTTTTAGTCACATCATTTCCCTCTGTCATCAACCGCACTGACTTCCCATTATCCACATTCTTCTTAAAGGACTGAGCAAATGTCATTTTTTACCGAAAAATCAGTCATTTATCGATAATCCCGGCAAACGCTTTGATCGCCTCTTTCAGCAACATCTCATGAATGAGAGGATTTCCGGCCACGATGTTTCCCGTCGATAAATAATCTCCGCCCCCGCCGAAATCCGTAACGATTCCGCCGGCCTCTCTGATCATGATCTCTCCTGCGGCTATATCCCAGGGACTGAGACCTATCTCGAAAAAACCCTCGCACCTGCCGCAGGCGAGGTAAGCAAGATCGAGCGCGGCAGAACCAGCCCTCCTCAGATCACTGACCTTAAGAAATACATTTCTAAAAAGTTCAAGATACAGGTCAATGAACTCCTTTCTGCGGAAAGGAAACCCGGTCGCGATCATACTGTATTCTATCTCTCGTACTGCAGATACCTTTATCGGGTGTTTATTGAGGAATGCACCCCTTCCTTTTTCGGCGGTAAAAAGCTCGTCTCTTAACGGATCGAAAATGACACCCAAGATTATTTCTCTTTGATATTCCAGCGCTATCGAAACGGAAAATACGGGATAGCCATGAATAAAATTCGTGGTTCCGTCGAGGGGATCTATGATCCAGCGATATTGGTCCGTCCCGACCTGATTCAGCGACTCCTCGGCAAGGAAGTGGTGATGGGGGAAAAGCTCTCTTATCGTGGTAATGATGATCTCTTCAGATTCTTTGTCGACACGCGTGACAAAATCCGCAGATTGTTTGAGATGGATGTCTTCCTTCGAAAGTTTCCCGAGATTTTCGACGATAATCTTCCCGGCAAGTCTTGCAGCCTTAACTGCGGTATTGAAAATTTCATCGGTTCCGGTCATTTAATCTCAATCACCCTTTGGTCCGTTATAATTACATCTACTTTCACATCATGCTTCTCTGAAGGGATGGAATCAACAACCTGTTCCTCATAAGCGAGGGCGATGACGGGTATCTTTTTTTTCCTTTCTGCCAACAGGATGTCGTAATAGCCGGCGCCGTATCCGAGACGGTTGCCTGAAGGATCAAACGCAGCACCGGGTATAATCACAAGATCGATATCATCGATACTCAGGGCTCTCTCATCCGCCGCAAGCGGCTCCGGTATACCCATATAACCCGCGGTTAATGCAGTCATATCTTTCATCTCGTATAACATGAGCATGTGTCTTTCAATATCGACTTTTGGAAGCACAATCCTCTTACCCGTTTTAAGGGATTCTTTAATCATGCTTAGTGTCTCAACTTCCGACCTGAAGGATGCGTAGAAAAGTATTGTCTTTGCGGCAATAAATTCCGGTAAGGGAATAAGCCTCTTCCTGATGAGAGAGTCCTTTATCGACTTTATATCAGGAGAGATCTCGTCACGTTTATTAAGGACTTCTTTTCTGATAGTTTTTTTCATGTCTTTCTAACAATTGACTACTACAGCAAACCTTTCGCATTTAATTCCCCCTTAGCAAAGGGGGAATTTCGGCGTCTTCCAGACACGTGCAGTGTTTATTCGGGAAGTTACGCTGTAAGAATCCTATGTTTTATTAACGACCAGAACAATCGCGTATATCAAATATAACGCGCCCCCGAAGAGCATCGTTACAGGCGAGAGACGTTTTCTGAATATCAGATCCATGAGCACGATCAATGCAGACATCAGGGCAATAACAGCCGAGAAAAGCGCCATCCCGCTAAGCTTCCAATCCGTGAACAATAATCCGACAGAAACAGGGAAGGTCGCCTGAAACACCATGGCCCCCGTGATATTTCCGAGTGCCAGGGTGTCCCTTCCCTTCCATGTCCAGGTAACACTATTAACTTTCTCCGGGAGTTCCGTTGCGACAGGAGCGAGCAAAAGGGCGAAGAGCAAAGGGTTCATGCCGAACCGCACCGAAACATGCTCGAGGGATTGAACAAAGGTGTGGGCTCCGGCCAGCATGACCGACAACGAACCGATGACCTGCAATATTATCAATATAAGGTGAGGACTATCGGATTTCGCCAATTTCATCTTCCTGCAGAATTTTAAGAGGTACATCTCTCCGGAATGCTCAATGCCGGCGCTCTCATCCCTGAATGTCCGGTATGCATAGAGGACATATCCTGCGATGAGGAGAACGGCAATGAGTATGGAAAATGACCTTCCCGCCACAAGGGGTATTAAAACAGCAATGGAATACATCGGTAAAAAAAAGAGCAGGTCCCTCTTTATGGTATGGGTTTCGACATTGATCTTAAATCCCCTTTTCTTTTTTATGGACGCCACGATGACAGTGAGGCCGACGAGGAAAAAAGCCAGTGTGGACAGCATAAAGGGTGCGCCGAGTATAGCCCCTACACCGATATCCTTTGCGGATGCTCCGCTATAAAAAAATATCGCGACGACGGGAAGTATTGTCTCCGGCATGGCTGTACCTACTGCTGCGAGAAGGCTTCCTACGACCGCCTGTGAGAGGTTAAACCTGCTCCCGAAGGTCTCTATACCGTTCGTAAACCCTTCAGCAGCAAGGAGTATCAAAAGGAGACCTGCGAGGAGGAGGAATACCTCGCCAACCATCAGTGAATCACGAGAACCGGACAAGGAGATGACTTCAGCACTGCATCGGTCACGCCTCCGATAAGCATCCCTTTGATCAGCCCTAAACCGCGAGCACCCATGACGATCAGATCGATGTCGTTTTCTTTTGCAAAGGAGACTATTCTTCTGTCAGGTTCTCCTGCCTCTATCACTCCCGTCTCTTTTATGCCCGCAGTCACTCAGGATTTTTTTGAGTTGATCTTTTGCATTCTCATTCAAGTCTTTCAATGCCCTGTCTTTATCATCCCGCGTCTCCATTTTCTCGATGATCCTATCCGGAAAAACATGCAGGACGTCTAATTGAGAAGAAAGCTTATCCGCCAATTCCTTTGCCGCGTGCAAGGCCTTTCCCGATATTTCGGAGAAATCCGCAGGGCAGAGGATTTTTCTGATCTTGAATGAGCCGATGTGCGCTGACTCTGCTTTGTCTCCCCTCACAACGAGCATGGGGACCTGCAATCCTTTAATCAGCTTTTCCGAACTACTTCTCCTGAACAGGTGTGACGCAAAGCCGAGCATGAGCATATCGGACCTCATCTTCCGGACTGCCGCATCAAATGATTCCTGAAGCCTTCCGACAACCACCTCGGTTTCGGCTTTTATACCGGCTTCTTTCAATTCTTTCTTCAGCGCTTCAAACTTCTTCTCGGATGACTTCTTCTCTTCCTCAATATACGGGAGAAGATATGCGGGAGGGGTTGTGAGATAATCGATTACAGAGAGAAGGGTTAGATGATGAACCGAATACCCCTGCAAAATATGATGCATAAGCAAGCACCCCCTCCGTATCCTTTTCGAAGTCAATGCCTGCTAAGATTTTCTCGATCTTCATTCCGTAAGATGTAAGCTTTGTTCGATCTTTTCCTTTAAAGCCTTTACCTCTTTTACCGTCTCCTGTGAAAAAAGATACGGCGAGGAACCTTTCATATCAGCTTCCATGACGGCGTGGCTGAATGTAATTGAACCAATGACTTCCATCCCGCCGATGTTATCTTTGATGAAGTGAAGGTCCTCGGTCGCGCCTCACCTTATTTGCAACGACAAAGACCTGCTGCACCCCAAGGGTTTTCGCCATTTCGTAGACTGTCTTCGCCGTCTGCATGCTCCTCTGTCCCGGCTCTACGACAACGATAAAGGCGTCTACAGACTCAGCGGTGCCCCTCGTAAGATGCTCGATGCCGGCTTCCATGTCTACAATAACGACTTCGCTTCTCCCTACGATGAGGTGTTTCAGCAGGCTCCGCAAGAGCACATTTTCGGGACAATAACAGCCTGATGCCGCATCCTTCATCTTACCCATAGTGAGGAGAATAATCCCGTCTAACCTGTATCCGATACCTTCAGGGAGGTCATCGACTTTCGGGTTCAGCTTGAACACGCCTCCCATGCTGCCCGGCCTTACTCCCGTCCTCTCTTCTATGAGTTCCGCCATATCCGCGATCGGCCTGATCTTTTCGGCCTCTTCCTTTGATATACCCAATGCCGATGCAAGGTTTGCATCAGGGTCTGCATCTACTGCGATAACCTTTTTCCCCTCTTCTGCATAAAGATGGGCCAATAAAGACGCGAGTGTAGTCTTGCCTACTCCGCCCTTTCCCGTGATCGCTATTTTCATAATTGCATCCCCGCGTTAAACACTCTTTGTAGACGGCACTCCTCTGACTCTTGGATCTATAGTCACAGCCTGCCTGAGCGCTCTGCCCAGCGCCTTGAATATCGCCTCGATTATATGATGGGTATTCCTGCCATAAGGGGCGTCAACATGGAGGGTTATAGCACAGTTGCTTACGAAAGCCTGAAGAAAGTCTTCGATCAGATCGGGATCGAAATTCTTCACCCTGCTTCTTTTCGGAAATTCTGCCTTATAAACGAGATAAGGTCTCCCGCTGACATCAACGGTCACCACGGCAAGCGCCTCATCCATCGGCACAGCTGCCTGGCCATACCGTGATATCCCTTTCATAGTTCCGATTGCCTGCTTTACGGCTTTGCCGAAAACAATGCCTACGTCTTCCACCGTATGATGGTCATCGATATCAATGTCCCCTTTTGCCTTAATCTTCACGTCAAAGAGACCGTGCTTGCTCATCAGGGAAAGCATATGATCGAGGAATGGGATCGATGTATCTATCGCATATGTCCCATCTCCATCGATATTAACCGATACTTTTATGTCTGTTTCTCTGGTTTTTCTTTCTACCTTAGCTGTTCTCATTCGTATTTTCCGTTCCTATTATTTTTTTACAGCCAGATTTAATGCCTGCAGAAATATCCGGTTCTCCTCAGGAGTCCCTACAGTCACCCTGAGGCAGCCGTCCGCGACACCCTTCATATTCCTTAGCAGCACACCATTTTTCAGGAGATCTGTGTAAGTCCTGTCGGGGGATTCCACCCTGAATAATATGAAGTTTGCCTCAGATGGATACGGCCTTATTCCCTCTATATTCGAAATTTCATTGAAGAGTCTTTTTCTTTCCGAAACAATAGATCTTATATTTTGTTTCATCAAATCTTTTTTCTTCATCGCTTCCAAAGCCATCGCCTGCGAAAGTGAATTGAGATTGAACGGAAGCCTTACCTTGTTCACCTCATGAATGATTTCTTGCTTCGCTATCAATAACCCGACTCGTAATCCGGCAAGACCTATCTTACTTAATGTTCTCATAATAACGAGGTTTTCATAATCATCGAGCATCGGAATAAATCCTTTATCGCTCGCAAAGGGCTGGTATGCCTCATCGACAACGACGATGGATTTTGATGATGTCGTTTCGATGATCTTTAATATCTTCCCTGAAGAAAAACAGTTTCCCGTCGGATTATTGGGCGAGCTTAGAAAGATCAATTTGGGTTTTTCTTTCCGGACCATCGTGAGTATTTTTTTCAAATCGAGGTCAAACTCTTCATCGAGAGGAATTTCGAACTTCGTTTCTCCGAGGGCCTGAGAGATAATACCGTACATCGAAAAGGTGGGAACCGGATAGAGGACAGGACCACCGAAAGCCGTGACAAGATAATAGATCAGCTCGTCGGACCCGTTGCCCTGGAGTATGTTTTCCGGCCTTACTTTGAGGTCTTTTGCAATCAGTTTCTTGAGGGACCGTGCTTCAGGGTCAGGATACCTGTTCGTCCTCACGGACTTTAACGCCTTCACGATATCCTCGAACCCATAAGGACTCTCATTAGCATCAAGTTTTACCTTACAGGGTACCTCCTTTGCCTCATATGCCGACAGAGCATACACATTCGGTCTGACAAATTTCTTGATGTCCATAGCAAAAGAATTATACCATAAAATAGTTTCTGCCCTCTGAAATGCATAACCGGGATATTGTCTTTTTCCCGTAGACCAACCCACCTTTCGTTTCCGGTGTTATAAGGTGGATCAACGCAGACCCACTTTACCTGCCCAGGGTAGTAAGGGACAAGAGCCTTACAGTACCACATAATCAAAACTTACAAAAATTGTCATATCCCCTCAATTCAGCCGACATAAGATGCTATTTTTACTTTAAAATCAATGGGTCATAAAACGGTTCTCCTTGGCATAAAAGATGCTTATTAAGAAGAGAATATGATAAGAAAGGACTATTGGAATATCTCCAAGGAACTGATAGAGAAATATTCATTAAATCTATGCGCTTAACTCATCAAATATATTCCGATACAAAAGAAGATGATTCAAACCGCCATATAGAGGCAGAAAGGCTCTTAGAGAAAGCGATAGAAGTTTTTACTCTGGGCAATATACCTTCTGCTCTCTACCATTTTGAAAAGGCTTTCAATATAGAAAATAGCCCTCTTATCAGTTCTTATTATGCTTTTTGTATAGCTAAAGAACGAGGGCAGTTCAGTAAGGCAATTTCATTATGCTCGGAAGCCATAAAAAAAGAACCTCAAAACACTCTACTTTATCTAAACCTTGGCCGGATATATCACCTTTTAAAAAGAAAAGCAGATGCGGTAAAGATATTCAGGGAAGGCTTGAAGTTTGAAGTAAATCAGCAAATTATCGATGAATTGACTAAGCTTGGGATAAGAAAACATCCTGTTATTCCCTTTTTGAAAAGGAGTAATCCACTAAATAAGTATCTCGGAATCATATTTCGTAAATTGAGACTCAGATAATTTTTGAATCATTGACATATTTGGCTTTCACCTGCCTTAGCACCTGTTCGAAACTGAAAGCTGAAACATGGTGGCATTCGTCAACTATGTAAGATGGTGTTGGATTACATCCTTTGTTAAAGAAATAAGCTCGCGGTTTTCGCAATCTGAACACTTTATCCTTGGTTTGGATAACTTCTCACAAAACACACGTTTTTGAACATCTTGCTTCCATAGGCGCAGCGGTTTTACAGAATCATTGTTCTCTTCACTATTTACATGCCACTTCGGCTGCCCGATCCGTCTGGGAATAAGGATGTATTGCTTTGACCTCTTTGCTATAGAGCCTTTCAGCTTCTTCAATATCATACAGCGATTGCAGGTTCATCCAGAACTCGGGGCCAGTATTCAGGAAGAACCCGATTTTAATAGCAGTTTCAGCGGTAATGCCACGTTTACCTCTGATGATCTGCCCGAGCCGTGTCGGGGATAGGCCCGTTTCCTTGGCGAGCCGGTAAACAGATATCCCCATCGGTACCAGAAACTCTTCCTGTAAGACCTCTCCTGGATGAATGTTCTTCAAGTGTCTCATCTTTGCGCTCCTTTAATGATAATCGGTTATCTCAACGTTATGGGAGCTTCCGTTTTGCCATTCAAAACAAATACGCCACTGGTCGTTAATGCGAATGCTCCATTGCCTTTTCCTATCTCCCTTTAAAGCTTCGAGCCTGTTGTTCGGAGGAACTCTCAACGTTTCAAGTGTCACCGCAGCCGCAATCATTCTAAGTTTTCGTCTTGCCAAGTTGTGAAGATTCGTGGGGAGCTTGATCCTCTTTGAGAACTTCCCCCGCCATATTAATTCCGTTTCCTCGTCCCTGAACGACAATATCATATAACGATATTATCAGTAATCGACCATAAATGACAATAGATGGAATTTGGCGGGGTCGGATGCGGCGACCCCTAAAAAAGCAACCTGAGAGAGTTTAGCTAAAAAAGCTTTAACATAAATTGGTCATTTATTCCAATTGCTAATACAGTTGAATACCGGCGTCCGCAATGTTAATCCCGGCAAAGGTTTATGTACTCTATCGGCATATTAAGGAGAGATTATAATTGACAATGTTCGTATTGTAAATTAGACTTACAAGACGAAAAATATAAAGATCACATTTCGAGAGGGTAAAAGGGATGGATAAAAAATTATTGTTAAATCGTGTACAACGTTATCATATTTCTATAACATATACTGCTCTCTCTTTGTTGGCTGCCCTATTCTTAACTTCATCTGCCGTATTTGCCGAAACACTTGAGGACGCCTGGAAAACAGCACTTACTGCCGATCAACGATTAGAGGCAAGCCGTAAGAATGTGGAATCAAACAGACAGACTCTTGCGGCGGTTAAAGCCGAGCGCCTCCCCTCTGTCGCTATCGAAAGCGGTTACACGGTTCTTAATCACGCACCTACTGCAGCGATTAACAACCCTCACTTCCCCTTTAAAGAACTGCCTACCGCAGAAGACAAAAGTTTAACTTACAAGACTACGTTATCCATCCCGCTTTTTACGAGCGGGCGTATCACTAATGGCATCGACGCCGCGAGTTCAGGCTTAAATACCGCAATTCAAGACGAAAAGAAAACCATCCTGGATGTCAAACTGAGTGTTGCGGAGGCTTATCTGGGAATATTGCGGTCGAAACGCGGGGTTGAGGTAACGGAAAGTAATGTTGCCGCTCTGTCTGCCCATTCCAAAGATGTGACCAATTTCTATGAACAGGGCATGGTTACGAAAAATGATCTTCTGGCGTCCCAGGTTTCCCTCGCCGATGCGCGTCAACGGCTTACCCAATCGCTTAATAATTTAAATATTGCCAACGCTTCTTATAACAGACTATTGGGACGCCGGCTTGACCAGGAGGTTAAAATCGATGACCTGTCCGCAGAACCGGTGAAGACAAAAATAGAGGATTTGACCAGCAAGGCATTGCATATGCGTCCTGAGTTGATTTCGTTGTCCGAGCAGGCGCAGGTATTGCGTTTCCAGGCCGCCACTCTGCGTTCATCCACATTGCCTCAACTCGCCCTCTCGGGGGGTTATAATTACCAGCAGAATAAATATCAGGTATTTCAAGATCTGTGGTCTGCCACCGTTGGTCTGAAATGGGAACTTTTTGACGGCGGCATAACACGGCACAACGCCAGTGCGCTGCTCCAAAAGGCCGATTCCATAACCAATTTCCGTAATGACACTGCTTCAATAATAGCCTTACAGGTCAGGCAGGCATATCTTGATATTGAAGAGACGCTGAAACGCATTGATGTGACCCGCGATGCTGTGGCACAGGCAGAGGAGAACCTAAAGGTCGTGAAGGACCGGTATCGTGAAGGAGTCGGAACCAACACCGAGGTCCTCGATGCGGAAACCCTCCGTACCAGAAGTTACAGCAACTATTACACTGCAATCTATGACGCCGTAACGGCAAATATTCGCCTGAAATACGCGGTAGGAGATTTATAGTCCAACAACTTTTTACGAAGCAAAGTCCGATGAAAGAAAATTGGATTTGCGTTCTTTCACGATCTTTGTGAGTATTTCTTTATTGGCCTCTCTATCTTTTGCAGCAACGATCGTTCTTATCGAGAAAATCCTCAGGGCATCCTTAACCGAAAGCGTCCCTTTTGCTGAATCTTTTCTTCCGGCAAAAGGGAAAATATCGGGACCGCGCTGACACATGCTGTTTATATTGACTCTGCAAACCTGATTGACCAAGACGTCGACGAGCTTCGCAATGACATCGGCATCTTTTCCGAATATGCTCACCTGTTGCCCGTAGCTGGACTCGATTATGTATTGTATCGGCGTCTCAGTATCATCGAACGGCACAACAGGCACCACCGGACCGAATTGCTCTTCATGGTAAACCCTCATCCTTGAATTTACCGGATAGAGTAACGCAGGATAGAAAAAGGTCTTGTTTATAGTCCCGCCGTATGCATTCATTATTTTCGCATCTAACCGTTGGGCATCTTCAACAAGACCCTTCAGGTATGCTGTTTTGTCCGGTTCCGGCAGCGGGGTTATCGTAACACCTTCCTCCCAGGGCATACCGAATTTCAGTTTCTCCATTTCATCAATAAATCTTTCGAGAAATGTGCCGGCAACCCGAGAATGGACGAACAATATCTTCAGTGCGGTGCAACGCTGACCATTGAATGAAAGACTTCCCCTTACACATTCCCGTACCGTCGAGTCCATATCTGCATCGGGAAGAACGATAGCCGTGTTCTTGGCCTCAAGACCGAGAACAGAACGCAACCTGTGGGATTTCGGATGTTGGCTTTTTAAGATCTCCGCAACCTTGCTCGATCCGATAAAGGCGAGAACGTCTATTTTGCCGGACAACATAATCGGGGTTATCACTTCACTGCTGTCTCCGTATACAATATTGATTACGCCGGGCGGAAAAGTGTCCCGGAATACTTTCAACAAAGGATAATGGAGAAGCACCCCGATCTTTGGGGGTTTAAAGATAAGGGTATTACCCATTATCAGTGCAGGGATGAGCGTTGAAAAGGTTTCATTTAAGGGAAAATTAAAGGGCCCCATACAGAGAACGACCCCTAACGGCGCCCTGCGTATTTGTCCGATTATGCCCTGTTCTGCAACAAATCGTGAGGAAGTACGGTCAAGGTCTTTCAGTACTTCGATCGTATTCCTTACGTAATCCACCGTCCTGTCGAACTCCCTTTCGGATTCCTGATAGGACTTGCCGATTTCCCACATCAAAAGATGTGTGATTTCGTCTTTTTTCTCCTGCATTTTTTCGGAAAATTCTTCGACGCACCTGATCCTTTCGCAAACCGGCATCGTCGGCCAGAGCCCTCTTCCGCTCTGATAAGCATGAACAGCTGCTTCAAGGGCATCGAGAGCTTCTCTTTCTGTCAGCAGTGGATAACTCCCGACCACTTTTTGAGAAAGACCTGCAGGAGTATTTAACCAGATGGGGGAAAAAACTTCCTGCATTGCACCGTTCCACACGCGCGATTCTCCGTTGACAAGATATTCCTTTTGGAAAACCGGACTTTTCAGGCGAAATTCCGCGGGGATTTTATCTTCCTCAGAAAATATCGATCTAACCTTTTCTGCTATGGACATAACACTTCTCCTCAATAATGAGTATCGCGGATGTATCGGCGTCAGACCACCGGCAATAATTTTTAATTATAACAGATACACTGTTGTTTCAAGGTAAATTAAACCCCTTCGGGGTGCAGACTCATAATGATTTTAGTGCAATAAGACAGGCTTATTATGAAGGTTATTCCCGGCCAGTAATTATCTTGAGAATTTCCCTATATCTCATGGCCGTCTTCTCTACTATTTCTTTCGGCAGGGCAGGACCCGGATATGTTTTATTCCAGTCGAGGGTGAGAAGGTAGTCTCTCACAATCTGTTTGTCATAGCTGTCCTGGCTCCTTCCGGGAACATAATCCTTCAAAGACCAGAAACGCGACGAGTCGGGAGTCAGAATCTCGTCGATAATCATGAACTCATCACCGTATAAGCCGAATTCAAATTTGGTATCGGCTATTATGATGCCCCTTTGCTCTGCTATTTGTCTTGCCCTGGAATATATTCGCAGGCTCGTATCCCTCAATTTTTCGGCGAGAGCAACACCGATAATTTCTTGCACCTCAGCAATGGATATATTGACATCATGCCCCTCGTCTGCCTTTGTGCTCGGCGTAAATATCGGCTCCGCAAGTCTGGAGGATTCAACAAGTCCTTCCGGCAGCTTAATGCCACAGACCATTCCCGTCTCTTTATACTCCTTCCAGCCGCTTCCCGATAAATACCCTCTCACGATGCATTCAACAGGTATTGGTCTCGTCTTCTTTACGAGCATGCTTCTTCCTTCCAGGATACCCGCATATCTCTGCAGTTTCTCGGGAAAAGTTTTCACATCGGTGGTTTCAATGTGATTGCGTACGATTTCCTCCATCTGCTTGAACCAGAAGATTGATATCTGCGTTAAAACTCTTCCCTTACCGGGTATCCCGTCGGGAAGAACGACATCAAAGGCTGAAATCCTATCGGTGACTACGAGAAGCAGATGCTCGCCAAGGTCATAAATGTCCCTCACCTTGCCGCGTCTGAGAAGGTCGATATCGGGGAATTCAGTATTTAAAACGTTTCCAGTCATCTGAATTATTCACTATTCAAAATTTACGAGACTTCCGGGAAATGCGAGACATTTTATATTCTCGACAAACAAACTGTCAAGGAAAACTACCACAAACTGCTGATATCCGACATGCCCCGGGGATGACATAATCCGGATTGTGTTGATATTTTGTGCTTTTTATTATATGTGCGATTGCTTTATAATGTGACTGAAACGTCAATTTGGCCACAAAAAGCGTTCTTCAAGGAGGTATACGCATGTCAGTAGTTTTACTCGATGCTAAAGGATTGAAATGTCCGCAGCCGACAATCCAGATGACGATCAAGGCATTAAAATTAAAAAAAGGCGATGTTCTCGAAGTCGTAGCCGATTGTTCCACTTTCGAAAATGATGTGAAGAACTGGTGTCGCCGCAATAACAAAGTCCTCCTTTGGTTGAGGGATGAAGGTGACGGTGTGAAACGCTGTGAGGTGCAATTCTAGATAATGTTGGATAGATATGATCCCTGACAGTGTCAATCATGGTATTCAAACAACCCCATCTTCAAGTACACCGGTAAAAGGTACCTTTTTTTATGTATTTCTTCTCTGCATCCTCATATCATTCTTTCCTCTGAAGAATGTTGTCGCGGAAGATCTTAACATAGGCATGTCGGCGGCTTTTAAGGGACCAACCGGAGGTCTTGGTACAGAGCTTTACAGGGGCTCGATGGCATATCTGGATTATATTAACAGCTTAGGCGGTGTTCAGTGGCAAAAAGATCCGAATACAGGCATATGACGACGGGTATAATCCGATACCCGCGATCGAAAATACCATAAAACTCATCGAGAAAGACAAAGTCTTTCTCCTCTTCGATTATGTGGGGACTCCCACAGTCACAAGGGTGCTACCCATTTTAAAAAGCTACAGTGACAAGTATATGTATCTCTTTTTTCCTTTTACGGGTGCTCAACCTCACAGACAGCCGCCGTACGACGTATTCGTCTTTAATCTGAGGGCGTCCTATCATCAAGAGACAGAGGGATTGGTCAACCATCTGGTAAGCATCGGCCGAAAGAAGATCGCCGTTTTCTATCAGGCCGATGCCTATGGACGGAGCGGATGGAACGGGGTAAGGATGACCCTGGCAAAGCACGGGACCAAGATTGTCGGAGAGGCAACATACAAAAGAGGGACACAATATACGGAAAGTCTTGAAAAACAGGTCGAACTTCTTAAAAAGTCTGGTGCAGATGCCGTTATCTCTATCGGCGCATATGCCGCTTGCGCCGCCTTTATCAGAGATGCGAGAGATGCCGGCTGGAACGTACCGATCGCAAATGTATCCTTTGTGGGGAATGAGTTTTTAATGAATCTTTTACTGAAGACGGGCAAAGAAAAGGGAAAGGACTATACATTTAATCTGATGAATTCCCAGGTTGTTCCGAGTTATGAAGATATGTCATTTCCAGCCGTGAGACAGTACAGAGAACTGATGGACAAATATAATCCGACGGCTCCGCAGAGTCTTACTGAGGAAGGATACAAACCTCTCAGATACAGCTTTGTCGGGTTTGAAGGATTTCTTAACGCCAAGCTCCTTGTGGAGATACTCAAGAGGATGGGAAAAAACCCCGAGAAGTCCCATATTAAAGAAGTAGTTGAAAATATTAAAGACCTTGATATAGGGATAGATGCAAAGGTTTCATTCGGCAAAAACAAGCATCAGGGATTGAACAAGGTCTATTATACGACATTCGAAAAAGGGCGTTTTGTTCCCCTTAGGGACTGGAACAGGTGGCGCAAATGATAGTGTCAAAGCTCTTTAAAAAGACCCTTTTTATTATTATAGTCCTCTTTGCAGTCATAGCTGTCACAATCGCGATCTCTTCAGGATGGAATCTCTACAAGGACCTGACGGAAGAGTATAAAAGTAAGGGTACTGCTATAGCAAAAAGTATTGCCGGTTCGAGTGTTGAAACTATTCTCAACCGGGATGCGTCGACGGTCCAGGCGATGATAGACCAGTTTCTTGAAATAATCGGGGTCTCCTATGTCTTTGTCGTTGACGCCCAGGGAGAGATAATATCGCACACCTTTGTGCCCAGCGTGCCCGAAGAGATAATAATAATCAAGAGCGAAAAAACGAAGACCGTCGCAAAGATTCAGGACCTGCGCATCCGGGGTAAGGGTGATTTTATAGACATATCGGCTCCCATATTGCAGGGAGCAATCGGGTTTGTCCATGTCGGAATGGATAAAGGGATTATCATGTCCCAGATGAAATCGGCAATGATAAGACAATTGTATCTTCTCTCGATCATTTTTCTTCTCAGTATCGCGATGGCTTACATATTTGTCAACAAAGTCTCTCAACCTTTGAACAAACTTACGGAATATGCAAAAAAACTGGCGTCTCATGACTTTTCCTCCGCAGTTGATATCGAATCGACCGATGAGATAGGTCTGTTAGCCGATACGATGAAATCCATGGCAACGGATCTTCACGAGGTCTTTGACAGATATGAACAGGCAATAAATGATGCGATAGTCGAACTCCAGAATACCCTCGCCTATCTGACCGCCGTCATAGACAACATGGCGGACGGGCTTCTCGTCACCGATACCGATGGCGTCATTACTCATGTCAATCCCGCACTCTCGTATATGTTCGATCTCAGGGAAGCTGATATGATCGGCAAGAATTGCAAAACCGTATTTGGCTCCGGGCTGGCTGCGGTTGTAGAAAATACCGGAAATTTCACGGAACAGGTCTTCACCTCCGAGATCGGGCTCGCGCATGGCAGGATAGGAAAGGCGGTGGCGACCGGCATCCACAAGGACATTTTTCAGTCGGAAGAGAAGGGCATAGGATCGGTAATTCTTATAAGAGATATCACCTCTGAAAAAGAAGTCGATCGTATGAAGACGGATTTCATATCTACGGTGTCTCATGAACTGAGAACGCCTTTGACTTCTATACGTGGATTTACGGAGGTCATCAAGAAAAAACTCAACGGGGATATATTCCCACAATTTGATATTTCCCAAAATAGGAATATCGTGAAGTCGATTGGACGCGTAAAAGAAAATCTTGAGATTATTTTATCGGAGGGAGAGAGGCTCACGGCGCTGATAAACGATGTCCTTGATATATCGAAATTAGAGGCGGGAAAAGTGGAATGGAAGATGGAAAAATTCCGGCTATCTGATATAATTGAACGTGGTATCGGCGCTTCTTCAGCGCTCTTTGAACAAAAAAGGCTCCCTCTTATCAACGATATTGAGGACGGATTGCCGGAAGTCATAGGAGACAGAGACAGATTAATTCAGGTAGTCATTAATCTTTTATCAAATGCCGTAAAATTTACGGAAAGAGGTTCTGTGACATGCAGGGTCAGGAAAACCGGCAGTGAGATCATTGTCAGTGTAATCGATACGGGCATGGGAATCGCTGAAGTTGACAGGGAAAAGGTTTTTGAAAAATTCAGACAGGCGGGAGACACCCTCACTGATAAACCGACAGGCACGGGACTCGGTCTCTCGATCTGCAAGCAGATTGTGGAATATCACGGTGGCAGAATATGGGTTGAGAGTGAACCGGGGAAAGGCAGTACTTTCTCCTTTACTATTCCTCCGATCTCAAAAGAAGAGACTAAGGTAGGTATGGTCCATGACCACATTTCCGCTGTGTGAAAAATATTGGAGCGGAGGGAATAATGCCGAAGATCTTAATTGTTGATGATGATCCTCTCATCAGAAATCTGTTAGGCCAGATATTAGAGCCTTTTGAAGAAAAGGGGGTGACACTACTGATGGCTGACAATGGCATGGTCGCCATTGAATCAGTGAAGAAAGAAAACCCCGAACTTGTCTTTCTCGATGTTATGATGCCCAAAATGAACGGCTTCGAGGTATGCAATATCTTGAAGAACGATCTAAAAATAAAAGACGTTTATATTATTATACTTTCCGCAAAGGGACAGGAAATAGATAAACACAAAGCAAAGGAAACAGGAGCAGATTTTTATATCACAAAACCCTTTAATATCAATGAATTAATTAATAAGGTCAGTGACGTTTTACGGATACCTCTTTCTTGAAATCAGACAGGCTCAATTCAGTTTTCAGAATTCTTCACTTTTTGGCAATAAATTGTGCAGGATTTCTAGAATAATATTCCTCTCAGATCCTCCTCATGAACCGGCCCGTGAACCGTGAGAGAAAACCATTCCTTCTTTACGGTCCGTTCGGCAAGTTCTTTAATCTGCTGAAGGTTTATTGAGTCAATCTCGCCCATAATTTCTTTGGGAGAAAAATATTTCCCATAATATATTTCCTGGCGTGCAATGTTGTTCATACGACTGCTTGAGGATTCAAGTCCGAGTATGACATTACCCTTCAGTTGATTTTTCGCGCGCTCAAGTTCTTCTTCGTTCAGGGTGTCCTTCAAGCCGTGGATTTCCTTCAGGATCAATTCTATTACCTCACGTACCTTTTTTCTGCTGACGCCGGCATAAACACCCCATAGCCCTGTATCGAGATACGAAGCTATAAAAGAATATATAGCATATGCAAATCCACGTTTTTCCCTTATCTCCTGAAAGAGCCGTGAGCTTACTCCCGCACCCAAAATAGTATTCAGCGTGAAAAGGCAATACCGCTCTTTGCTTGCCTGGGGGATGCCTTTGATCGCCAGACAGAGGTGCGCCTCTGCAAGCTCTTTGCTGAATATTTCGACCTTACTTTGGAAGTCCGGAGGGGCACCCCTGTCCGGTTCGGAGCCCCTCCTTAAATGACCAAGATTCTTATTGAGGAGGGAAAGGAGATGATCGGGGTCGAAATTTCCGGCACAGGATAATATCATATCTTTTGTACCGTAATATTTTTTGATATGCGTTATGAGATCATTTTTTGCGAATGACTTTATCGTCTCCCTTCGTCCAAGAACGGGCTGTCCGAGTCCGGAACGCCCCCACACGGTCTGATTGGTCAGATCGTGTATGTAGTCATCGGGCGTGTCCTCAACCATTTTTATCTCTTCTTTTATTATCTTTTTCTCTTTCTCGATATCTTCCTCCGGGAATGTAGAATTAAGGAAGATGTCCGCCAGTAATTCGAGTCCTTTTTCAAGAAAATCGTCAAGCACTTTTATATAGAACGTTGTGGTCTCCCTTGACGTGAAGGCATTGAGTTCACCTCCAAGGGAATCGATTTCAAAGGCAATGTCCTTCGCACTCCTTTTCTTCGTTCCCTTAAAAAACATGTGCTCCAGAAAATGGGAAGTTCCGTTTTTTTCGGGCGGCTCATACCTTGAACCCACCTTAACCCATATGCCGAGAACCACAGACCTCATATTCTTAAGTGATTCCATAACCACGGGAACGCCGTTTATGAGATGTTCTTTTTTAAACATAGCATTGTTTCCTTTATTTATTGATCTCTGGACGCTTCAAACTAAAAAGGGGATATCAAAACCTATCCCCTCGTGTTTCTTCCTTTCTTATTTTCCTTTTATTTGCTCTTGTCTGCTTCCTGCTCTCTTAATGCCTCTTTCCTTGAAAGGCGTATTCTGCCCGTTTTGTCTATCTCTATAACCTTTACAACAACGTCATCTCCCTCGTTTAACTCGTCCGTCACTTTTGCTATCCTTTGTTCGGATATCTGTGAGATGTGCAGCAAACCCTCTGTCCCCGGCATGATTTCCACAAAAGCGCCGAAATCAAGTATCCTCTTTACCTTCCCGGGATAAATCTTGCCGAGTTCTGCCTCAGCTGTGATGCTGTTTATGATCGCTATCGCTTTTTTTGCGGATTCCTCATCAGCTGAGGCAATATTGATAAGCCCGCTGTCTTGTATGTCTATCTTTACACCTGTCTGCTCCACTATTCCTCTGATAACCTTTCCACCTGTTCCTATCACATCACGGATTTTTTCCTGCCGGATCTGCATCGTATAAATCCTCGGCGCATAGGGTGCAAGATTTTCCCGGGGCGTACTGATCGTCTCATACATTTTATCGATGATAAAAAATCTGCCTTCCCGTGCCTGCTCGAGCGCCTTTTCCATTATCTCACGTGATATACCGCCTATCTTCGTATCAAGTTGGAACGCCGTTATCCCATTCTTTGTCCCTGTTACCTTAAAATCCATGTCGCCCAGATGATCTTCAAGTCCGAGTATATCGGTAAGGACAACAACCCTGTCCCCTTCTTTTATTAATCCCATCGCTATGCCCGCGACGTGAGACTTGATAGGGGCGCCTGCATCCATCAATGCAAGAGAACCTCCGCATACTGTTGCCATGGAAGATGACCCGTTGGACTCCAGGATATCCGAGACTATTCTTATGGTATAGGGGAATTCCGTTTTCGGCGGGATTGCAGACTTCAGTGCCCTCTCAGCCAGTACGCCGTGACCTATTTCGCGTCTTCCCGGTGATTTCAGCGGCTTGACCTCACCAACACTGAAGGGAGGAAAATTGTAATGCAGCATAAAAGTCTTGTAAGTCTCTCCTTCAAGGGAATCTATTCTTTGCTCATCGTCGGAGGTGCCGAGAGTGACGACTGCAAGGCATTGGGTCTCTCCCCTGATAAACAGCGCTGAACCGTGTGTTCTCGGAAGAATTCCCACTTCCGCGCTGATATTTCTTATCTCATGGGGGGCCCTTCCGTCTGCCCTTTTGTTTTCATTAAGGATCATGCCTCTTACAAGGCCTTTCTCGATGTGATTAAACACGTCAATGATATCCCTTGTTCTGTCCGTCTCCGGTGTATTAAATTTCTCGATCGCCTCTTTGAGAAGCATATCGAGAGTGTCCTGTCTTCTCAATTTATCAGAAATAGTTACGGCGGCCTTTATGCTTTCCAGAGAAAACTCTGTAATTGCCCTTTGCAGTTCTGCATCCAGAACGGGTGCGACAACAGGTCTTTTTTCCCTGCCAACAGCGGCCCGCAACTCATGCTGAACAGCGCACAGGCGCTTTATCTCCTTGTGTGCAACATCAAGTGCTTCGAGAAGAACAAGCTCGGATATTTCCTGCGCCTCCCCTTCTACCATAAGGATCGCATCTTCCGTTCCTGCAACAACCAGATTTAAATCACACTCTTCGACCTCTCGCAGATCAGGGTTGATAATAAACGAATCTGCTATCCTGCCGATCCTTACAGCCCCAACAGGTGCTTTGAACGGTATATCGGAGATTGTAAGGGCGGCGGACATGGTGATAATGCCGAGAATATCGGCAATATTCTCCTCGCCGTAGGAGAGAACTTGGATGATACCTTGTGTCTCGCAATAGAATCCCTTCGGGAAAAGGGGTCTGTGAGGTCTGTCGATCAGACGGGAGGTCAATATCTCTTTTTCGGTTGGCCTTCCTTCCCTCTTAAAAAAACCTCCCGGTATCTTTCCCGCCGAATATGCCTTCTCCTGATAGTCCACCGTGAAGGGGAAAAAATCCAGACCTTCCCTTGGCTTCTTGTCTGCTACCGCAGTAGCGAGAACAACGGTATCACCATACCGTGCAACTACAGCTCCGTCAGCCTGTCTCGCAAGCTTTCCTGTCTCTAACGTCAGCTTCTTACCACGAACTTCAACTTCAACCTTTTTTATTACTTCCTGATTTCTAATCTTTCTATTATCCTTTCATAGCGTTCTTTGTTAGATTGTTTTAGATAGTCCAGCAGTTTACGCCTTTGGCTGACCAGCTTTAAAAGACCTCTCCTCGAGTGGTGGTCCTTTTTATGGGTCTTGAAATGCTCAGTAAGATAGCTTATCCTCGTACTCAGTATAGCTATCTGCACTTCAGGCGAACCGGTATCACCGTCATGGAGTTTATAGTCACCAATGATAGCCTGCTTCTGTGTCTTATCAATTGCCATCAATTCACCACCTTTCGAAAATGTTATCCCTGTTAAAATACCACATAATAGCGCAGTCTGTAAAGATCAATAAATCATAGCGAAGCAAGAATTATCTTCTCTCCGGAATGAATCAAACAAGATGCATACAAATCACATCTCCACATTTTTTTGGAGGAACTTTGCATTCAAGTGGATAAATTTATTCTTGATGGTTATCTCTCCGTCTTTTTGCCATTTATCGAGTACCCTCGTAACGGTCTCGCGCGTCAACCCTATCATGTCCGCTATATTCTGATGAGTGAGTTTAATATTCAGTGTCACACCGCCGGCTTCCTTCTCGCCCTTGTCGAAAGAAAGGGTAAGAAAAAGCATTTTTACTCTCTGCGCTGCGTTTTTGAAATTCAGCATATGTATCCTTTTCCACGAATCGCGAAGTCGCGAGCACAGGATCTGCAACATCTTTTCGAGCACTTTATGATAATCCGTCAGCAATGAGTAGAAATCCTTTTTTGATATAATAGCGACGAGAGAGTTTTCCGTTGCCAATACGGTAGCAGGAGAAGTTCTCCCGTCAATCAAAGACATTTCACCGAAAAATTCACCCAGTTGATGTGCAGCAAGGATTATCTCTTTTCCGTCTTCCGTCATCTTAACGACGATCACCTTACCAAATAGAACAATATACATAAATTCATTGGTATCCTCTTCATAAAGGATGACCTCATTTTTTTTAAACTCCTTCAAAGTAACCTTACCGCTGATTTGGGTCAATTCCTGTTCATCGAGCCCCGAAAAAAGCTGTATATCCTTTAAGAAGTCAATTTTGACGTTTTCCATTAAGCTCTATTATCCGCTGCCTTTCAGGTTAAGATAGGAGGTCCCCCAAAATTTAATTAAAGCTATAAATATTCTACCGATTACACGCTAAACCGGTCAATGAACCGAGAAATACATTGATCATCGGGATTTTCCATGCCTGCCGATATATCGGCAGGCATGGAAAATCTCCTCAGAGAAAAGGAAAACAAGTGCTTACCGAGCAATGGATTCTTTTATACGGTTGTTTTACTCAGATCCTTTTTTGTCTTTTCCTTAAGCGTGGCCTGTGCCGCTGCTAATCTCGCAATGGGAACTCTATAAGGCGAACAACTAACGTAGTCGAGTCCTATCTTATGGCAAAACTCGACGGACTTCGGATCTCCGCCATGTTCTCCGCAAATACCCATTTTCAGCTTTTTCTTGACCTTTCTTCCCTTATCTATGCCCATCTTCATCATAGCCCCTATGCCGTTCTGATCTATTGTTACGAAAGGATCGTTTTCGAGTATTCCTTTCTCGATATAAAAGGGAAGGAATCTGCCGGCATCATCCCTTGAAAGTCCGAAAGTCGTTTGCGTAAGATCATTCGTCCCGAATGAATAAAAATCCGCCTCTGCCGCTATCTCATCGGAAGTTATGCAAGCCCTTGGAAGTTCTATCATCGTTCCGACCGTATAAAGGACTTTCGTTTTGTAGTAAGCCTGAACCTCTTCTACTACCTTAACGGTAAGCTCTCTCATCAATTTCAGTTCCGCCACATGGCCGACGAGGGGGATCATAATCTCCGGTATCACTTTGACCTTCTGCTTCGACAGCTCACATGCGGCTTCCATGATCGCCCTTACCTGCATCTCATAAATCTCGGGGTATGATATGCCGAGTCTGCAACCCCTGTGACCGAGCATCGGGTTGAATTCATGTAAAGCCTTATTCCTTGCCTTTAACTTTTCGACGGGAACCTCCATCGAGGAAGCTAAAGCCCTCAACTCCTCATCCGTGTGGGGCAGGAATTCATGGAGCGGCGGATCGAGAAGACGTATGGTAACGGGTAGCCCCTTCATCACTCTGAATATCTCAATAAAATCGCCTTTCTGCATCGGAAGGAGCTTGGTTAGCGCTTTTTTCCTCCCCTCGGTGTCGTCAGCCAGTATCATCTCCCTTACGGCACTAATCCTTTCGGGAGCAAAAAACATATGTTCTGTCCTGCAAAGACCGATCCCCTCGGCACCGAACTTCCTGGCCACCTCCGAATCGTGAGGTGTATCTGCATTCGTTCTGACACCGAGTTTCCTAAACTCATCCACCCATTTCATGAATGTTCCGAAATCGCCGGTAAGCTCCGGCCTTACCAGTCGCGCCTCACCGAGGATGACCTCTCCTGTCGTACCGTTAAGCGTCAGATAATCACCCTCCTTGATAACAAGGTCATTCACGGTAAAATACTTTTGTATCTCGCTGATATTTATAGCACCGCAGCCTGCAATACAACATTTTCCCATACCCCTTGCGACAACAGCTGCGTGTGAGGTCATACCACCCCGCGCCGTCAGAATTCCCTGTGCCGCATTCATTCCCCCGATATCCTCAGGAGAGGTTTCCGTCCTGACAAGGATAACCTTTTCTCCTTTCTCCGCTGCCTTTTCCGCATCTTCTGCGGTAAATACCACTTTTCCTACCGCGGCGCCGGGCGATGCCGGAAGACCTTTGGCAATCACCTTAATCTCTGCCCTTGGATCAATCATGGGATGGAGAAGCTGATCAAGCTGCTGCGGGTCAATTCTCAAGATGGCCGTTTTCTTATCGATCATTTTTTCTTTGACCATATCAATGGCTATTTTAAGGGCTGCTGCAGCGGTCCTCTTCCCGACCCTGGTCTGGAGCATATAGAGTTTGCCTTCCTGGACGGTAAATTCGATATCAAGCATGTCTTTATAATGTTTTTCGAGCTTTTTGTATATCGTGTTCAGTTCGCTGTAAGCCTTTGGAAGTCTCTTTCTCAGCTCTTCTATACGGAGCGGAGTTCTGATTCCCGCCACCACATCTTCACCCTGTGCATTTATGAGGCATTCCGCAAAAAACTTCTTCTGTCCCGTAGACGGATCTCTTGTGAAACCCACTCCCGTTCCCGAACCATCTCCCAGATTTCCGAAGACCATTGACTGGATATTGCAGGCAGTTCCGAGATTATCGGGAATTTCATTCAACTTCCTGTACTTCACTGCCCTGTCACCGAACCAGGAGCCAAAGACCGCATTTATGGCCTTTCTAAGCTGCTCCGAAGGATCGGCAGGAAAATCCTCCCCGGTGTTTCTCTTATAAATAACCTTAAATTCTTTGACAAGCTCTTTCAAATCTTCAGCAGTGAGTTCCGTATCCAGACGAACTCTCTTCTTTTCCTTCATCTCTTCAAGGGCTTTTTCGAACTTCTGCCTGTCGATCCCCATCACGATACTTCCGAACATGGTAATAAGCCTTCTGTATGCATCGTAAACAAAACGTTCATTCCCGGTTTTCTTTATCAATGCAGTTATTGTCGTCTCATTCAGTCCGAGGTTGAGGACCGTGTCCATCATACCGGGCATAGAAAATTTTGCTCCCGAACGGACCGAAACAAGAAGCGGATTAACAGGGTCGCCCAACTTCATACCCATTGTTTTCTCCATCTTTTTCAGATTCTCGGCCACCTGTTCCCACATGCCCGGCGGGTATTTCTTTCCAGCCATAAAATATTCATTACAAGCTTCCGTCGTTATAGTAAAACCTGCGGGGACAGGAATCTTCAGGTTGGTCATTTCTGCAAGTCCGGCACCCTTTCCACCGAGGAGGTCTTTCATGTCCCCCTTGCCGTCAGCCTTTCCGCCACCGAAAAAGTAAACATACTTTTTGACTGCTTTCTTCGTCATTAAAATGCCCTCCCCATAATCATTTATTAAATTATTAACATAATGACATTAGCCGTATTCCTTGAATCATAAGCATACCGCACAAGAGCGATAAATTCAATCCTTTCCGAGACAATACGGTCAATTTTCTTGACATAAGACCGGAAGTAAAAGACAATATGATTAAGTGTGAAAAAAAGCAGGAACATAAGGAGGAAACATGAGGTGTAAAATTATTTTTTTACTGACATTTTTTCTGTCCTTTGCATTTTTGGACCGGAATGTGCACGCTGCGGAGTCCACGCCGCCTAAGGGGGGTGATTTCCCGGAAATATCCTTACCAATACCTCAAAAGACTGCTGAAAAGGAATATCTCGGGCTGTCGGGGAAGGACTCCTTCAAGATATCCCAGATAAAGGCCGACTTAGTGATAGTCGAAATCTTCAGCATGTACTGTCCTTATTGTCAGAAGGAAGCCCCGAACGTGAATGAACTCTATCAAATAATCAATAAAAGGGCCGACATCAAGGACAGGATCAAGATCATAGGGATCGGCGCCGGCAACACGCCCTTTGAGATTGACGTCTTCAGAGACCAATATAATATCCAGTTTCCGCTTTTTTCCGACGAATCGTTTTCTATCCACAAATCAGTCGGGGAAGTCAGGACCCCGTATTTTTTTGTGATCAAAGTCAACAGCGCGGGTTCCAACAATATCGTCTATTCGAAAGTCGGCGGTATTCAAGATCCGGAGCAATTTCTTGGTATGATAATTAAGGAAACAGGGCTAAAATAGGAGGTGTCACAATGTCTGATAAATTGTCTCTCAAAGCAACGTTAGGAATTATTACTGTCCTTTTTCTGTTCAATACCGCTTATAGTGCATCAGAGCAATTTAAGGGCAAGATCTATAATCCCGGTATTTTAAAACCCGTAGACAGCAAAACAAAACTCAAAGCCGGCATGAAGGCACCCGATTTTACCTTGCCCTCCTTATCGGGAGAAAAAATATCCCCCGGACGGTATCGCGGGAAAAAGAATGTGGTGATTTCCTTTGTTCCTGCCGCATGGACGCCTGTCTGTTCCGATCAATGGCCCGGATATAACATAACGAAGAATATATTTGATAAATACAATGCGATATTGTTTGGAATCACGGTGGACAACGTTCCGACACTGTATGCATGGACAAGAGAAATGGGTGACCTCTGGTTCCCGGTGCTGTCTGATTTTTATCCTCACGGGGCGGTGTCAAAAAAATACGGCGTTTTACGTTCCAACGGGGTCTCCGAGCGTGCGCTTTTCGTGATAGATAAAAAGGGAATAATCCGTTATATCGATGTTCATGATATTAACAAGAGACCCGCCCTCGAGGATTTGGTGAAAGCGCTGGAACAACTTGAAAAATAGGTTTATTTTTTCCCTGGCTATTTTCTGTCTTTTTTTGTCGAATGGCTTCGTCCGTGCCGAAATCAAGCCGATCGCTAAAGGCGCGCGATTTCCCAATGTAATTTTTCAAGATAACCTATTGAAGGAAGAGCGTTCATATCTGGGACTTTCACGGAAGACAAAATTTTCTTTAAAGGAGGTAAGCGGAATACTGTTTCTCATCGAAGTCTTCAGCACGTATTGCACGAGTTGTCCCAAAAATGTACCAGTCTTTAATGATGTTTATTCCGCCATTGAAAATGATCCCGGATTAAAAGGAAAGGTGAAGGTGTTCAGCATTGCTGTCGGCAATACCGCTAACGAAGTCGAAAGTTTCAAAAAAGCATACAAAGTTCTATATCCTGTTCTCACCGACCTTCATTTTACTGCCCATAAAGCATTGGGAAATCCCAGGGTTCCGTATACGATTGTGATCAGAAAAAACACAAAGGGAAATATCCTTGTCGATACGCATCAGGGTGTGATCGATCCATCGTATGACGTTCTTAACAACATAAGAGGTTTCCTGTTGAAATGATCATTTTGGACCCAAACAGATATGACCTCAGTGCACAGAGCAGGAAAAGCAAGGGTCATAGGCCCTAACGAGCATCTCGCATAAAAGGGACAGTTCTTCAATAGGCTTGTCGATATTTTCATTGACCAGTTTTTTGAGGTTCTCTTCGAGGCTGAGAAAATTGTATACCGTCGGCGTAACGATATTGGCTTTTTCTATAACTCCCAACCTATTGACCTCGTATTCATGATACAACAACCCCCGGGGAGCTTCGGTCATTGCGGCGCCTGAACCTTTCCCGGGCCTTACCGGCATAAGGAAATCCTTACGGGAAAGTACACTAAGGATCTCGATGCATTTCCATATGCAATGAACTACCTCTATTGCCTGAGCAATAACGTTGAAGAACGGATTTTGCCCTAACGTTATAAAACCGGCAATATCAGCGGCTTTTCTTGCTTCGGGATGGAGCATATCTATTTTTATATTAAGCCTTGAAAGTGCGCCCACCATAACCGGCGCCTTTCCCTTTAATATCGTCCTTTTTGCATTTGCATAAGGAACTTCATCCTCTTGAAAGTAAGAATAGTAATCTTGTATTTCCGCCTTAATCCCGGAACCTGACATAATCGTCCCCTCATTTATTGCATATTCGTCTTCTCTAAAAAGAGCGACATATTCTGAGTCGCCCTTGAGTTTAGGGTAATTCAGCGTCGATACCATTCTTAGGGTATCAATCGCGTCTTTTGTTACGCCTTCAAGTCGTCTTATCATCTGGTCGATCTCATTCCTTGACGGGAGTTTTGTAAATCCTCCGATTATCATAGAGACAGGATGAAGTGCTCTGCCTCCAAAGGTAGCCGTGACATTATTTACAGCCTCCTTCAATCTGAGGAGTCTCTTCATTTCTTTATCAGGGCCGATGAGCATGTCCAGCCCCTGGTAGTCAGGCAAAACAAGTGCATAAATATGGACCAGATGGCTTGCTGCTATCTGGCTTAAGACCATAATGTCACGGATTTTCTTAATCTCCGGAGAAGGCGTAAAACCTATCGCTTGTTCGATTGCAGCTATTGAAGTCGTCATATGTGAGACAGGGCAGATACCGCATATCCTCGAAACGATGTCCGGAACCTCATCGAATTTTCTTCCTACAAGAAAACCTTCAAAGAAGCGCGGCGGTTCCCATATATTCAGTGTCAGATTCTTAAGCTTTCCGTCTTTTATCTCGAACTTTACGGAGCCTTCACCCTCAACACGCGCTATATAATCTACATTAATCTTCATCCGCTTCTATCGCCCTTCTGAATTCTGTCGTGTCCGCCCCGAACTCCGTAAACTTTCTCACAATATCATCTCTTGAAAAACCGATCATCTTGAATTTCCTTGCCAGCGCCGGACCGTTAGCATGTTTCATCGGGCCGAAACATGAATAGCACGCCCTGTTCATAGAAGGGCAGAGCGCACCGCATCCCGCGTTTGTCACAGGCCCCATGCAGGGCATATCATAAGACACTAAGACGCATATGTTGCCCTTCAATTTACATTCAATACAAACACTGTATTCGAGGAAGTCAGGGTTTTTGCCGATAAGCACGGAAGACAACGCCTCATACAGATCTCTTTCTCCCGGCGGACATCCCCTAATATACCCATCGACTTTTACATATGCATCCAGGGAGTGGGGCCTTATGGAATGAATCCCGGAGAGATCCCGGTAAACCTTTTTTTCCGCCTCAAGCTCAGGGATCGTTGATTTTATCGCAGGTATTCCTCCGTTTACAGCGCAGGCGCCGATGGCCAGTAGCAGGGTGCTCTGCTCTCTTATTTTTTTGAGCTCGTCCACTTGCCATGATTCTGTTATGGTGCCCTCAACGAGGGCAACGTCAAAGTGCCCGTGAGGGTTTCCTCCTCTTTTGAGCATCCTGGCAAAGACAAAATCGAAGCCTGTCAGCGTTTCAAGAACATATTCCTGAAAATACATGAATTGAAACTCACAACCGGCACAGCATGAGTACTTAAAGAACCCGAGTTTTGGTTTCTTCATACCTGCTTAGAGTCTCGGAAAGCGCTCTCCCCAGTCATACCATTTCCATACATCCCTTGCCAGCTCGCTGTATTCGCTTTTGATGTGCTCAAAAAGACGCGCATTTTCTATCGCTATGGCGCCCTGACACACAAGGGTTGAGAGAAAATCTATCTCTGATTGATTAAAGGTATAAGGGTTCGATGTATATACCCTGAGGACACCTATTGCAGAACCCCTTACGATGAGCGGCAAAGAGAGTAAAGCCTTGATACCTTCTTTCACCAGTTCCTCCGGGTATTGGAGCCTCTTGTCTTTCCTGATATCTTTCACGTTAATAAGCTTGCATTTCAGGCATTCTCTATCTATGGCGCTTTTTTCCACTTCTACAGCACCTTTTTCCAGATATGCCTTGCTTAAACCGTAAGCAGCCCTGACCTTCAGCACTTTCCTTTCTTCATCCAGAAGCCTTAATGATGCCCCTCTCATGCCCAGAATCTTGGCCGCGTTTTCCACGATCATCTGGAGTACTTCGTCGAGAGATAGAGAAGAATTTATAGACCGGGATATTCTCATGAGGGCGTTCATCTCATCCCATATCTTGGCCCTGTCGGCAAGTATGCCGCCTAGTGATGCAAGGGCAACGAGTCTCTCTATCTCTTCCTTTGTAAAACTATGCGGTTCCGATGTGTAAACCCTGACTACGCCTATGGGTCTGTCCCCTGCCATAAGAGGAACACTCAGAACAGATTTGATACCTTCTTTCTTGGCCTGCTCAAGATAAAACACATGGGGTTCCTTTGTTATATCTTTTGTGCTGATCGCCTTTCCCTTTAGGATTTTCTGATCGACCGGATGTTCCTTGATTTTGATAGGACCTTTTTTCAGATATTCGGTGCTTAAGCCGAAAGTTGCTGAGATTTCAAGAGTCTGATTTTTTTCATCGAGAAGCCTGATGGCACACCCCTTCACTCCCATAATCTTTGTTATGTTCTGGGCAAGGACTTTCAGGGTCGTATTCAGGTCGGGGGCTTTAGCCAGATCGGTGCATATCCTGCATATTTCTGAATCGGGGTTATCCATAAAAAAAGGCTACCAGACAGGGCCGGGGTTGTCAAGAAAGGGTTTAAGCGCCCTTTTATCGGGGGTTGCCACAATCTCCTTGTAAGCGGTTTCGGTATTTTTATATACTTAATGGACCAGTGATTTTATTGGAACAGGGTATCATAGAAAATCTCATCAACAACCTCTCAAAGCTTCCCGGCATAGGCAGGAAGACTGCGCAACGGCTGGCATTTTTTATACTAACGATGCCGGGGGAAGACGCAAAGGGGATCTCCAGGGCAATAGATGAGGTGAAAGATAAGGCGCGTTTCTGCAGGGAATGCTTCAACATCACAGAAAATGAGATCTGTAATATTTGCAGTAATGCATCGAGGGATAAAAGAAAGCTCTGTGTCGTGGAAGAGCCGAGCAATATCATGGTGATCGAGAGATCGAAGAGTTTTGACGGCCTCTACCATGTCCTGCTCGGGGCCCTCTCTCCTATCGACGGTTTTACCCCGGATAGGCTCAAGATAAACGAACTCGTTGCAAGGGTCAGCAGAGATTCGGTCCAGGAGATCATCATTGCAACAAATCCCAATACAAAAGGTGAGATGACGGCACAGTATGTAAGGGAAATGCTGAAACCCTATGACGTGAAGGTGACCCGTATCGCCTATGGTCTACCGATGGGCGGAGATATCGAGTTTGCGGACGAGGTAACCCTCAGTAAAGCCCTTGATGGCAGGAGAGAGATGTAAGAGCCGTTTTGGCAAGCAAAACTTGTATTGCTATCTGAGTCAAAAATATTTACAATATCGCCCATGGAAAGAAGGCGTTCCAAAAGGATCAGCATCACTTTAAAAGCGGAACGCATTTCCGGAGATAAAAAGCATGGAGTATTTATAGAAGACATTTCTGAAACCGGAATTCATATGACAACCTCATCTTCGAAAGAACATATGAAATACACTTCAGGGACAGACGTCGATCTGAAATTCTCTCTTTCTTCGGGAGAAACTATTAAGCTCCGCTGCAAAGTAAGATGGTCATGCATAAAAATTCCGCCGAATGGTCTAACAGACAGCATAGGTCTGGAAATTATCGACCCGCCTTTACAGTACGTCGAATTTGTGAGAGCCCTGCGATAGATTTTTTGTAATTTTTTCTTCCCATATCCATGATGAACAATTCTACTGATGCATGTCTTTATCGTTCCGTATTATCTCAGTATGTCTTTCATGTGATTTTGTACAAAAAAAAGGCAGCGAAAAGCATTTCGCTACCTTTTAAACTGTTTTAAATTTATATGAACATCTATTTGATAGCTTCTTTAAAAGCCTTCCCTGCTGAGAACTTTGGAACCTTAGCGGCTTTGATCGCTATGGTCTCGCCTGTGCGGGGGTTTCTGCCTTTTCTGGCTTTCCGCTTGGAGACCGCGAATGTGCCAAAACCGACGAGAGAAACCTTATTGCCCTTCTTCAACGATTTCGTGACACCTTCGATGAATGATTCAAGAGCCTTTCCCGCAACAGTCTTTGCGACACCTGCATCCTTTGCCATCTTTTCGATAAGTTCAGCCTTTGTCATATTACCTCCTATGAAATTTAAATTATTCACAGTATACACGAATTCTCGTCAAATGAGAATACTTATCGACACAAAAATTGCTCCAATTATCATAAACACACTTTTTACCCGCATGAAAGATATTTTGAATTCCCCGTCTATGGTGGGTTCAAGAAAGTTTGCTTTCTTATACATTTTACAGTAATAGATAGATAAATAAGGGCGGATACGGTTGGGCTGTATAAATATGTCAGTTCAATGAGCTGGAAAGAATCTTGAAAAAAAGTATTCTTAACTTGCTCTTCTGCTCTATCTTAATTGCTTTTTGTCTCGCTTTCATTGAACCCCCAAACGTGAAGCCGGAGCGTTGCAATAACGGATCATTTGATGCCTATCTTTTCACGCCACGTTCCCGCCTTATAAATAATCTCCGATTCGTCGGCTGTCAGGAGTTTCCTTTCGTCCACAACTATCTTACCGTTTACCATCACGGTCTCCACATCAGAGGCCATAGCGGCATATACGATATGGGAGTATACATTATAGAGGGGTGTAAGATGCGGCTTATTAAGATTAATCATAATAATATCAGCGATTTTCCCCTTCTCGATACTTCCAACCTTGTTCCCGAGACCTAAAACGTCAGCTCCCCACCTCGTCGCCATAAGAACAACGGTTTTTGCATCGAGTACCGTCGGATTTTTGGATAGTGCTTTGTGAACCTTTGCCGTAGTGGACATTTCACTCAGAATATTCAGATCATTGTTGCTTGCGGCACCGTCTGTGCCGAAACCGACCCTTACGCCTTCAGCGAGCATTGCGGCAACAGGCGCAAATCCCGAAGCAAGCTTGAGATTACTCTCCATGCAATGGGATACCCCCACTCCCCTTCTTGCGAGCAATCTGATCTCATTGTCCTCAACCCATACGCAATGCGCTGCCACAACATTTTTGTCTAAGAACCCAAGATTTTCGAGATGTTCAACCGGCCTCATCTTATATTTCTTTACTATTTCTCCCACTTCCCATTCAGTCTCTGAAAGATGGATATGTAACGGTACGTTCAATTTGTCAGCTTTTTCCTTCGATTTTTTTAATGTCTCAGGGCTGCAGGTGTAGAGTGCGTGGGGTGCAATACAGGGTGTAATAAGTTCATCGCCTTTCCAGTTGTTGACGAATCGCTCAGCGTTATCGAGATATTCATCGGACGACTTTGCGGAAACAGAGGGAAAATCAAGAATCCCGCTCCCTAACACGGCTCTCATACCTAGCTTTTTAGACGCTTCACCTGCTGCATCCTCAAAAAAGTACATGTCATTATAGGTTGTAACCCCTCCCTTAAGCATCTCAAGACAAGCAAGTTCTACCGCGTCTGAGATGAATTCAGGACCGAGCCATCTGTTCTCTGCAGGCCAGATATGGTTGTTAAGCCATTCGCTCAGGGGAAGGTCATCGGCGATCCCTCTGAAATAGACCATAGCCGCATGGGTGTGGGTATTTATTAGGCCGGGGAGTACTACCTTCCCCTCTCCCTTTATGACATTACCGGAAACATACTTACTGAGAATTTCGTGAGAGGTCCCCACTTCGAGAATCTTATTGCCGTTTATTGCAACGGCACCGTATTTTACTACGCCACATGATTCGTCCATCGGAAGGACATAGTCACCGCATATGATATAATCGACACTTATCAATTTCTTCAGTCCTTACTCCTGCGGTTTTGTTCCGGATCAATTGCTAAGAAGGGGTCGAGGTTAAAGAACTCGAGTTATCTTTCGCGTGAATCCCTACCCTTAAACCAATCGTATTTATGACATCTCAATCAACTTTTCGGCTATCTGCACCGCATTCAGGGCAGCGCCTTTCCTGAGATTGTCGGCAACGATCCAAATATTAATGCCGTTTTCAATGGACTCATCCTCTCTTATTCTACCCACGTAAGTCTCATCCGCTCCGGCAACATCAATTGGTATCGGATAGAGGTTCTTCTCTGGAGCATCATAAACTACCACACCGGGCGCTGTCGAAAGGATCGCTCTCACTTCGTTTGCGGCAAGCTTCTTTTCGGTCTCGATATTTACACTCTCCGAATGGCATCTGAACACCGGCACGCGCACCGTTGTTGCCGTAAGTCTTACGGAGTCATCACCGAGAATCTTCCTGGTCTCGTTCACCATCTTCATCTCTTCCTTCGTGTAGCCGTTTTCGAGAAATCTGTCTATGTGGGGAAGGACATTGAATGCAATCTGATAAGGATACACGTTACTCTTGACCTCTTTGAAATTTAAAAGGTCCGTCGTCTGCTGCAGCAGTTCATCCATCGCCTTCTGGCCAGTGCCCGATACGGCCTGAAACGTCGTAACCACCACCCTCTTTATCTTTGCCGCGTCATGTATCGGTTTGAGCACAACCACCATCTGTATCGTAGAACAGTTAGGGTTTGCGATTATCCCTTTATGCCTTTCAGGTCATGGGGGTTGACCTCGGGTACAACGAGAGGAACTTCAGGGTCCATCCTCCACTGGCTTGAATTATCGATAACAACACAGCCTGACCGCGCAGCCACCGGCGCCCATGTCTTTGACCTTTCAGCCCCGGCTGAAAAAAGGGCTATATCGATACCTTCAAAGGATTTTTCATTCAAGGTTTCCACCGGGATCTCGGTGTCCCCGAATTCCATAATCTTTCCTTCGGATCTCTCAGAAGCAAAAAGCCTTAATTTCTCTACAGGGAACTCTCTCTGTGCAAGGGTTTTGATCATTTCGTTTCCGACCGCCCCTGTCGCTCCTACAACTGCGACAATATAATTTTTCTTCTTCTTGAGCATTTATCGACATCCTCCGTTCTCAATTCTGAACTAAAATCATCTAATCTATTATAATCATTGCTTTTCAAAAAACAACACATAGAGATATGTTATGAAGACAAGATTGATAATTGTCCGTAAAAGAAATTAAAATTACCAATCAAGTTTTCAAGGAGGAATGATGGGTTTTTTTGATCGACTGAAAGAGAGCCTCACAAAAACGAAGAAAAGCCTTATCGAAAGAGTAGAGACAATTTTTACAGGCCGCAATATCGATGAGGAAACCCTCGAAGAGCTCGAAGATATTCTTATCATGTCCGATGTCGGAACGAAAGCCGCTTCGGAAATCATGGCGGTTATCCGGGAGAAGGCCAAGAGAGGCGAGGCCAAGGATGTCGAATCCGTAAAAGAATTACTGAAGAAAGAGATGACAGCGGTTCTCGGTGAACCCCACCCTCTTGTAGTCTTCGGGAATAGACCATTTGTAATCCTCGCTGTTGGTGTCAACGGAGTCGGAAAGACGACCACAATAGGAAAACTCGCGAGCAGGTTCCGCTCCCAGGGACTTTCCGTACTCCTCGCCGCTGGAGACACCTTTAGGGCCGCCGCTATTGAACAGCTCGAAGTATGGGCACAAAGGGCTGATACACAGCTTGTTAAACACCAGAAAGGGTCTGATCCGGCTGCAGTCGCCTTTGATGCCATCGTGGCTGCGCAGAATAGACGCATTGATGTCGTTATTGTTGACACAGCGGGGCGACTACACACAAAGATCAATCTCATGGATGAACTGAAAAAGGTGAGAAGAACGATTGATAAGGCGATGCCGGGAGCGCCTCACGAGATCCTTCTTGTCGTTGATGCAACGACGGGACAGAACGCTCTCAGACAGGCAGACATGTTTAATCAGACAATCGGGATAACCGGTATAGCCCTGACGAAACTCGATGGCACCGCAAAAGGGGGAATCGTCTTTGCCATAACGAAAGGTCTCGGGATCCCTGTAAAATTGATCGGTGTCGGAGAACGTATTGATGATCTTAGGGATTTTGATCCGAAAGAGTTTGCGGAGGCGCTTTTTTCATAAACTCTATCCATATCGGAAGGGCTGCGCTTGCGCCGGTCTCCTTCGGTCCTATCGGTGTATGGTTATCCCTTCCGACCCACACACCCACGACAAGCCTGTCATCAAATCCGACAAACCATGCATCGGTATAATCATTCGTTGTACCTGTTTTGCCATAGACCGGCCGTTTGAGTTCTTTTGCCTTCATAGCCGTACCTTCTTCGACAACAGCCTTCAGGAGGATCTTCATCTCCTCTACATCATCCTCGGACAAGAGCTCTTCACCATCAGGCTCATTCTCCTCGATAATAATCCCATCCCGGTTCAATACCTTTTCGTAAAATTCAAGTTTTGGCTTGTACCCCGAAGCGAATGTTGAATAAGCGGAAACCATGTCTATCAAAGTAACATCAGAAGCCCCTATGGCCAGAGGCAAATAAGGTTGCAGCTCATTTCTTATTCCGAGTCTCTTCGCCATTTCTATGATATTGTCGATTCCGACATGGGCCGCAAGTCTTATTGTTGCACAGTTCAAAGACTTGGCAAGAGCTTTCTTTAAGGTCACGCTTCCGTAGTATTTGCCGTCATAATTATGGGGACTCCATCTTTGGCCCTGTTTTGCGCCTCTAAAGGAGATCGGGGAATCATTGACTCTCTCCTCGGACGTCATGCCGTCCTCGATAGCGGTAATGTAAACAAAGGGCTTGAAGGCAGACCCCGGCTGCCTTGATGCTTGCGTTGCTCTATTGAACTGGTTCTTCCAAAAATTTGAACCGCCTATCATTACCTTTACATGTCCTGTTCTCAAATCCATAGCTATCAGCGCCGCCTCAATCCCCGGCTTCACCCTTTTTTCCAACGATGCTATCCCATGCTTAACCGCTTCCTCGGCAATCTGCTGCATCCTGAAATCCAACGTCGAATATATTCTGTACCCGGATGTATAGAGTTCATGCCCGTATTTTGCTTCGAGCTGCTGTCTCAATGCCTCTACAAAATAGGGCGCTTCGTATTTTCTGAAGTGACGATTCGACGGAACAGGAGTCTTTTCAGCTTCTTCATATTGCACCTCTGTTATAAAATGGTGATCCGCCATCTGTCTCAAAACAATTGACCTTCTCTCCCTCGCCTTTTCAGGATTTTTGAAGGGAGAATACACGGAAGGAGCTTTCGGCATTGATGCAAGAAGCGCTGCGTCCGCGATGTTCAATTCCTTTGTCGACTTCCCGAAGTATGTCTGCGAAGCTGCTTCAATGCCGTAAGCCCTTGCCCCAAAATACGCTTGGTTCAGATACATCCCGAGGATCTCATCCTTGGTATAGCGTTGTTCTATCTGAATAGAAATGGCTGCTTCCTTGATCTTTCTTTTTATGCTCTTGTCGGACTTCAGAAAAAGCAGCCTTGCGAGCTGCTGGGTGATGGTACTTCCCCCCTGGACAACCTCGCCAGCCCTAATATCCTGCAAAAACGCCCTCGATATTCCAATGAAATCAATTCCGGGATGGTTATAAAATCTAATGTCCTCAACCGAAACGAATGCCTTCTTCACATGGTCCGGTATCTGATAATGGGGAACAAAGGTTCTCCGCTCGAGATAAAGCTCGGCAATAATCTGACCGTCACTCGAATATATTCTTGACGACTCCAGCGGCGCATATTCCTCAAGAACTTTTATGTTCGGCAGGTCTGAAATAGTCCAGTATAAAAAACCGCCGACCGTACCTATAAGCGTAGATATCACGATCAGGACTATTAATGATTTTTTTGACATCACAGTTCTCTCTACAACTCGTTGTCTGATAATTACCACCATTTTATTATAACCCATTCGTTTTTTCTGAAAAAGATGCATTCTATGTGTTTATTCGATACTAAGAAAAACGTCACCCAAGAATTGGTTAAGAAAATAGATTTGTGATAATCCATTAAGGAAATTGGTCTTATCATGGAGAGATTGAAAAGGTTCTATTGGATGCACAGCGCGGTGAATATTTTATATGGTCTTCTTTAAAAACGCAGGCTGAAGCCTGCGGCTACCATGATATCCACAATAATGTGTGAATATTACAAGATCGAACGTTTCACCTCATCCAGAACCAAATCGATTATCTTCGGAACCTTTTCCCTGACTTCCGGAGAAAGTTCCATAGTCATTTCGAGAGATTTCGGTTCTATGCCGATAACTGTTGTGTGGGGTGTCTTTCCGATCAGTCCCGATAGATCAATGACCTCCAAGATACCGATCTGATGTACCGATGTCTTAAACCCTGAGGGACAACTCTTAACGTCACCAACGTCGAAACGATAGATCGAACCCGGCTCTGCACCGCCTTTTAATGCATCAACGATTATTAAACGGTCTGCTTCGGTTATGACATTCAAAAGACGGAAGCCGTCTGTGCCTCCTTCAACAACCGACACATCAGGAGGCAGATCCATTTTCGCAAGCTCATTTGCAACGTGAACACCTACCCCTTCGTCGGAAAGCAGAATATTGCCAATGCCGAGGATGACTATTTTTTGAGGGGGAGAGAGCGTCTCTCCCCCTTCACTGAATGACGCGGATTCCGGTTTTATCTCACTCACTCTACTATAAACTTCCGTATCTCATTCGTCTCCGGGTCGATAATGTGTACAGCACACGCCAGACAGGGATCGAATGACCGGATTATCCGCACGATATTGTTCGGGTTTTTAGGATCCGGTACCGGCGCCCCGATGAGGGACTCTTCATACTGGCCGCGAACACCTTTTTCATCCCGGGAAGATGCATTCCATGTGGAAGGCACAACGGCCTGATAATTTTCGATCTTCTTGCCCTTGATCTTGATCCAATGACCCAGCGCGCCTCTCGGCGGTTCTGAGAATCCGACACCCATACCGCTCTCAGGTGGGTCCCAGTGATCCGTGTCGTGAATCTTGAATCCGGGTTTTGTCATTTCGGTGAGCAATTGATCCAGCCAGTTGTAGCAGGCATCAACTACGAGTTTAGTCTCGATAGCTCTTGCCGCGTGTCTGGCAACAACACCCGGCTTTGCACCTTTCTGAACCAATCCGAGGACATCCGGATTCTTTGCGATGATCATTCTGGCCAAAGGTCCGACTTCCATCGCCACGCCGTCATAACGAGGCGCCTTAACAAATGAATACGCGTCCTTTTTGTCAAGGTCAAAAACCTGCTCTCCGCCATAAGGATGTACGGGCTTATTTTCTTTGTACCACGCATATTTCACCGATTCGGTGATCATCTCCGGGTTAACTGCATCGACTTTGATGTCTGCCGGATTGAGGCCCTTGATAACACCCGCAGGGAAAACAAGTTTCTTGCCGTCAGGATCAAGCTGGAAGTCACCATAAGAAAGATAGTTGTAATGACCGCCGCCTAACCCCATCTGAGCCAGAGGCCATAAGGGGCCGGTACCGAAGGAAAGAACATCAGGGATATAGACATTATTGATAAATTTGGCCTGCTCGTCAAGCATAGTACGGAATCGTGCGACCTGATTCACGTCCGGATATGATGTAACGCCTCCGACAACGATATTCTGATAATGCGGCGTCCTGCCGCCCCATACTGCCCCCATATTTCTGGCCTTGGCGTGCATTTTCAGGGCATCGATATAGTGTTTGACTGCAGAGATTACCGATATCCGGGTCCTTCACGGTAAACTCATCAGGTTCATATCTCGGCGTCAGCGGATAGGTATCCTTTGCATTAACAAGGCCCACGATCTTATCCTTTACAGCCAGCAGGTCTTTATCTTTGCCGGTGTAATTGGCGACAGCCATGATATCGATATAATCAAGGGCACTGAGCTGATAGAAATGCAATACATGGTCGTATATATATTCCGCGCCCATAACAAGGTTCCTGATGAGGTTTCCTCCCCAGGGGACCTTTGCACCGAAAGCTGCATCAAGGGCGCTGGCGGAACACAACTGGTGGACACTGTAACAGACGCCGCAGAAACGGCTGGTTATATATGAGGCGTCCCTCGGGTCTTTCCCCGTGAGAAGGGCCTCGAAACCACGAGCCATTGTGCCGCTACTCCATGCGTCCACCACCTTACCGTTTTCAACTTCTACCTCGATCCTTAAATGTCCTTCGATCCTTGTTATAGGATCGACAACAAGTTTCTTCGCCATCTATCTCACCTCCTTTAACTGTTTTCTTTTTCGAAGTGACTTAATTTCTTCGCAGCAAATATCTTTTTGGACGTTTCGTCCGCAGCGATAAAGCGGTGTCACTTTGTCATAGAATGCAGGCTCACCGCATGCTTGACATAGCCCGCCGCAGTCCAGACAGAAGTTTATACCGCTATTCCATCTGCGTACCGTGCAATCGATGTAGGACTGAGGCCCCTTACAGCCTTTTTCAAAGAGACACCAGTTTTTCTGCTTCGGATCGTTCCAGTCTTTGAGAAACTCGCCGGCGTCAAAATGTGCGCGTCTTCTGCAATTATCATGCATCGTCACTTCCCCAAAGTACATCGCAGGACGTCCTTTCGAATCAAGTTCGGGTATTTTTCCAGTCACAAGAACATAAAGGATTGTTCCCACGAGATGGTCCGTATGTACAGGGCACGTGGAGATGTTGATAACCGGCTTATCAATCCCGGCATTCTTGAGCGCCTCGCTTACCGCTATGCCCTTGCTCGGCGTTGCCCTGGGTATGCCGCCAAAAGCACTGCACGCCCCAACGGCAAGGACAGCCGTAGCGTTCTTCGCCGCGCCTTCCACTAAGCTTTTGAACGTCCGCCCGCCTATCCTGCAGAAACGATCATCCGCAGAAGGAATTGCGCCCTCTACAATCAGGATATAGCCACCCTCTTTTATCTGTGCATCATAAACTGCCTCCACGAGATCTCCCGCAGCCGCCATAACTGTATCGTGCATTCTCAGGGATATCTTGTCCAAAATAATTTTGGACGCCGGCGGATAAAGACTCTGCGTCAATGAAATGGTACATCCTGCGCACGCGAGCCCTTCAAGCCACATCACAGCCGGTTTCTTTGAAGTTGACTCTATCGCGTGAGCGACTCTCGTCATAAATTCAAATTCAGAAAGACCGAACAATGCAGCGGTAGCAGCACAGTATTTCAAAAAATCTCTCCTGTTGATGCCTTGAGATTCTGCTGCTTTCAGGAGTCTTTCATCCACAAAACTTTCCTCCTTCATACGTTGACCTCCTTATAAAATTTCACCATTCCGTTAGAGAAGATTATTCCTTTTTTTCGAATTGTCACCTCCTTCTGGACTCTGCTCAGTAAATTCTTAATATCGAACAACTATGAATACCAGCATAAAACGATACAAAACTTTCATTCATATATACATGAGTATCAAAATATAGGGTCCTTGTCAATGGAATTCACGAGGGCATCACGCATTATTTCGGCGGGAGGCTTTTTCCCTGTCCATAGTTCAAAGGCAAATACGCCTTGCCACAGAAGCATGCCGAGCCCGTCGATAGTCGCACATCCCTTTTTCGATGCCGCTTCAAGCAAAGGAGTCTTCTTGTATATGAGATCACAAACGGTCTGCTCTTCCCTTAAGAAGGAAGTGTTCAGAGGCAATGGATCTTCTTTTTTCAGCCCCAGGGGTGTGGCGTTGACTATGATATGGAATCTTTCAATGACGGAAACGTCTTCAGCAGTGGAAACATTATTACGAATTTGTTTTAAATCGCTGACGAGTTTCCCTACCTTGTCCGTATCAATATCGTATAAATAGAGTGCTTTTGCTTTCTGGCTCAGATAGTAACTTATCGCCCTCGACGCTCCGCCGGCGCCGATTATTATTATGTCCTTGCCTTCTATGGCAATGCTTTTTTCAGAAAGGGATTGCATAAATCCCCTCCCATCGGTGTTATACCCTATGAGTCTGCCCTCTGAATTGACTATCGTATTGACTGCACCGATAAAAGATGCCTCTTCATGAATCTCATCAAGCAGCGGTAATACTTTTTCCTTATGGGGTACGGTAACATTGACACCGGCCAGATTTAAAGCCGTTATCGCTTTTACAGCACTTGCAAGATAATCCGGATGCACGAGGAATGGTACATAACAGTAATTAAGACCAAGCTCCTGAAACGCAGCATTATGCATTGCAGGGGAAAGTGTATGTTCCACCGGATATCCAAAGAGTCCTGTAATCTTTGTCCTGCCGTTAATATCCATATCCATTACAACTCCTTTCTCTATATCTCCAAGTATTTTTCAGCCTAAAGTCATTCAGGTTTTACCGTTCATTGTCTGGTATATACAACTCCATAATATGCTCTCATTTGAATTTCCATATTATATTACATCTTCTCCTCATATCTGGTTATAAAAACAGTGTACCCTTCCTGTGCGAGAGTTTGCGCAAGCAGCAACATTTCTTCATTAACTCGAAACTTGCCGATTCTTACTCTGTAAAATCTGTTACCGTTAATCTCAACTTCGGTGACATACACTCCTCCATATTTAAGTTCCAAAGCCGTCTTAAGTCGCAAGGCATTCGAAAACTCACCGAAAGAGCCGACTTGAATCGTAAAGGGGCCCGCTTTTGCCAGATACTTAACTTCCTTAGCATAAGAACTATCTCTTCCCATATATTCGATCCTGACCCTGCATATGCCCGTTCCTATAAGACCGATCTCTCTCGCTGCGGCATAAGAAAGGTCGAGATCCCTGCCCGATACAAAAGGTCCTCTATCATTCACCAGGCAGTCGGTGGATTTGTTGTTCGAAACGTTGGTCACCTTCAACTTTGTCCCGAAGGGATACTCCCTGTGTGCGCACGTGAGGGCATACATGTTAAATACTTCTCCCGATGAGGTCGGTCTGCCGTGAAACTCGGAACCATACCACGAGGCGACACCATAGCCTGACCCGGGATATTTTTCATAAGTAGCACAGGAGGTCAGAAGAACAATTGAGGAATAAAAAAATAGAAATAATAAAATCCCCCTTAATCCCCCTTTACTAAAGGGGGACAAAGAGGGATTACTTATTGCTTTGAAAAAAATCTCTTACCCTATTCAGTCTTTAATGGATTTCCTACAATATATACCTGCTCAAGTCCTCGTCTTTTACAATCTCGGACAGCTTTTCTTTGACGTATGTCCTGTCTACCACGAGCTTCCCGTTCTTTTTTTCCGGTGCCTCAAATGATATGTCTTCGAGAAGCTTTTCGAGAACCGTATGCAATCTTCTTGCGCCGATATTCTCCGTCTTTTCGTTCACGTGTGCTGCTATACCGGCAATCTCGTCTATCGAATCCTTTGTAAAGTCTATACACACATCTTCTGTAGCCAGTAGCGCTATGTACTGTTTAATCAAGGCATTGTACGGCTCTGTAAGTATCCTGATGAATTCCCCTTTTCCGAGCGGTTCCAGCTCAACCCTGATCGGGAACCTGCCCTGGAGTTCGGGGATAAGGTCGGAAGGTTTTGTCATATGAAAAGCCCCGGCAGCGATAAAAAGGATATGCTCTGTTTTCACAGGACCGTGTTTTGTCGTTACCGTTGTGCCCTCGACAATAGGCAGAAGGTCTCTCTGAACGCCTTCGCGGGAGACATCAGGACCATGAGCATATCCCCGACTCGCTATCTTGTCTATTTCGTCAACGAATACAATTCCCGACTGCTCCGCCCTGTCGATCGCCTCTTTCGTTACCTTGTCAATATCGATAAGTCTGTTTGCCTCTTCCTGCCGCATGATGCTCAGTGCTTCAGGAACCCTCACCTTTTTCCTTTTCGATTTTTCGGGCAGAAAATTTCCGAGCATCTCTTTGAGGTTTATCTCTAAATCTTCAAGTCCGACATTCGAAACAACCCCGAAGGGCATCATTTTTTCTTTCACTTCGATATCTACGTATCTATGATCGAGTTTCCCTTCCCTCAATTGCATTCTGAGCCTCTCTCTCGTCTCTTTATGCTTTTCCTTCTCCTCTTCTTCCAACCCTGCCCCCCTTGCACCCCTCGGCGCAGGGAGAAGAAGATCGAGAAGCCGCTCTTCGGCAAGGACTTTTGCCTTCTCCTGGACTTTTTCCATGTGCTCTGATTTAACCATACCGACGGATATCTCGGTCAGGTCCCGTATCATAGATTCTACATCCCTGCCCACATATCCCACCTCTGTAAATTTTGAAGCTTCAACCTTAACAAAGGGAGCACTAGCCAGTCTCGAGAGTCTTCTCGCTATCTCCGTCTTACCGACACCAGTGGGCCCGATCATGATGATATTTTTTGGTAAAACTTCGTCTTTCAGCTCGGGAGAAAGCCTCTGCCTCCTCCACCTGTTCCTCATCGCAATAGCCACAGCCTTTTTTGCCTTGTGCTGCCCTATGATGTATTTATCAAGTTCTTCTACGATTTTTCTTGGTGTAAGGTTATCCATTTAGCTCCTCTACCGTTATTTTTTCATTGGTGAAGATACAGATATCCGATGCTATCTTCATCGCCTTTTCAACGATATCCTTTGCTTCCAGAACCGTGTTTTCCGATAGCGCTCGTGCGGCAGACTGTGCATAAGGTCCTCCTGAGCCGATTGCAGCAACTCCATTCTCCGGTTCGATAACATCACCCGTGCCCGAAATAATAAAGGTGTGCTCCAGGTCGGCAACGATAAGAAGCGCCTCGAGGCGCCTCAATATCTTATCGGTCCTCCAGTCTTTTGCAAGCTCGACAGCGGCCCTTGTGATATTCCCCCTGTAAGATTCGAGCTTGCCCTCAAACTTTTCGAACAATGTAAGCGCATCCGCAGTCGCACCCGCAAATCCTGTCAGAACTTTCTCGCCGTACATCTTTCTGTATCTTCCTGGCATTCTGTTTCAAGATGGTATTCCCCATGGTAATCTGCCCGTCTCCTCCGATTGCTACCTTCCCATCACGCCTTACACAGAGTATCGTTGTCCCTTTAAACATTTATGCTCCTTCAGTTTATCTTTTTGCTGGTATTCTTTTCTTTTGCCATAGGATGTGCCTTGTCATAAATATCCATCAGATGTGTTATGTCCAGATGGGTATATCTCTGGGTTGTGGAGAGGGATGAATGGCCCAGAAGCTCCTGTATCACCCTGAGGTCTGCTCCGCCCTGAAGCAAATGGCTCGCAAAGGAATGCCTCAAAGTGTGTGGTCCTATCCGGCCCTGTATGAATACAGCTTTCGCATATTTTACTACTATACGTCTAACCCCCCTGTCTGTCAATCTCGTTCCCATTCTATTCAGAAACAAGGCGTTATCCTTACTTTTAAGGAGAATCCTCTCTATCGTATAGGACTTAAGAGCATCGATAGCCTTTGAACCCACCGGAACAATCCGCTCTTTTCTCCCTTTTCCTCTTACCTTAATAAGAGACTCTCTTATATTGATATCATCCATGTTGAGTCCCGCGAGCTCTGCCACTCTCAGGCCGCTCGAATATAAAAGTTCAAGGACAGCCCTGTCCCTGGCAGGGATAAAACCGATTCCCTCGGGTTTTTCGATAAGCGAAAAAACATCATCAACAGTGAGAAATCTGGGCAAAAGTTTGGGGACCCTGGGGTTAGAGACAAGTTTCGCGGGATTACATTTTATGTAGCCTTCCCTGTAAAGAAACTTAAAAAAAGACCTGATACTGGAAAGCCTCCTGCTGACCGTTATCTTGCTGAGCCCCCTCCCAATCTGTTCCGCAATAAATCCTCGTACATCTATCATGTCTATCTTGTCGGGCACGGCTTTCACATATCCGGAAAATTCATCGAGATCTTTTCTGTAAGCCCGCACCGTATGGGCAGAAACACCTCTCTCAACCTCAAGATGCCGTATAAACAATTCAATGAAGTCCTTCATGTCGCATATTTTAGCATTTTCCAACGCGCCAACGGCTTTTTAATTACAGGGAATCAAGCACTGGCCGGATATCCGCGATGCTATTGTGCGGGCAACGGCTAACGATTTGTCAATTCTGTGAGGGTTTTATCAAGGTTCTTCATATCTTCCGCATTATGGACATTTACCGATGAATCTATCCTTTTAATCAGACCTGATAAAACCTTTCCCGGACCGACCTCTACAAAGGTTCCGATACCGAGATTGACAATGGCCTTTATGGAGTCTTCCCACAACAGAGGGCTGTGCAGCTGACGTATGAGAGAAGATTTTATATCTTCAATATTATTAAGAAATCCGGCATCAGCGTTATTTACCAAAGGGATTACAGGTTCTTTGAATTCTATTCCTTCAAAGAGTTCAGCGAGCCTTTTCGAAGCATCGCTCATTAGTTTACAGTGAGACGGTACACCGACCGACAGCGGCACTGCTCTTTTTGCTCCGGCCTGCTTACAGAGTTCTATCGCTTCCTCGACAGCGCTCTTTTCGCCGGCGATAACAATTTGGCCGGGACAATTGTAATTTGCCGGAGATGCATATCCAGACTTCAGCGACCCGCATATCCGATTAACCCTGTCCCTTTCCAGACCGAGGACTGCGGCCATTAAGCCTTTCCCTTCAGGTACGGCCTCCTGCATGAACTGTCCTCTTTTTTCCGTTAGCTTCACCGCGTCGTTCAACGTCAGTATCCCCGCAGCCACAAGCGCCGAATATTCACCGAGACTGTGCCCGGCCACAACTGATGGCATTACACCCTTTGATAAAAGCACTTCATTGATGGCTATACTTACCGTGAGGATACATGGCTGGGTCCTGAAGGTCTTATTGAGCTCTTCCACAGGCCCGTTGAAAGACAAACCGGCGAGATCATATCCTAATGCGTCAGAAGCCTCTTCAAATATTTTCCTTGCGATCTCATAATTCTCATAGATCTCTTTACCCATTCCCACATACTGTGAACCCTGACCTGGGAAGACAAAGGCGATTTTCATATTAAGTACCTCAACTCCTTTAATGCCCTTCCGACCTGTTCGAAATCCTTTATTATTCGATACGTACGGGTCGATTCAGGAGGGATTCCGGACCAGTCTACGCCCCGTAGGGCGGGAATGTCGTATATGGACAATTTAAAGAATAATGTTTGATATTTGAGACCTCAAGATATCCCTTTAGCTTCTTTTATCTTCTTAATCAGCAGAGGCACAATCTCATACAGATCACCGACTACCCCGTACGTCGCCACATTGAATATCGGGGCTTCAGGATTTTTATTTATCGCAATGATGATGTCCGATGACTGCATCCCGACAAGGTGCTGAACAGCACCTGATATGCCACAGGCAAAATATATTTTAGGGCATACCGTCTTTCCTGTTTGCCCAACCTGATGTCTATAAGGTATCCAACCGGCATCGACTGCAGCCCTGGAAGACCCGACGGCGCCTCCAAAAAGTTCGGCCAGTTCCTCCATAAGCTTGAAACCTTTCGGTTCTCCAAGACCTCTGCCACCAGACACAATAATATCAGCTTCCTGCAGATTGACTGTTATATCAGAGATTTCCTTGACCGTCTCCAATACCTTTGTCCGTGAAGTTATTCCTCCTGCTTCAACATCGATAATGTCGCCTGCTCTTCCTTCATCGTATGTTCTACGCTTCATAACCCTTGGTCTCACAGTAGCCATCTGCGGCCTGTTGTTCGGGCATAGAATGGTGGCCATGATGTTTCCGCCGAACGCAGGTCTGACCTGGAGAAGATTGCCTGTTCCTTTATCGATAGCGAGAGATGTACAATCCGCAGTCAATCCGGTTCTTAACCTTGCGGCGACCCTCGGAATGAAGGAACGTCCCATCGGCGTAGCGCCGGCAAGAACTATCTCCGGTCGATGTTCTGTTATAAGCGAAGTGAGAAGCTGCGAATAAGGTTCATCATTAAAACTTTCAAATATCTGATCTTTTGAAAGATATACTTTGTCTGCGCCCCATCCGATAAGCTCCTTAGCTTCTGTCTCGGCTGTTCCCAAAAGGACGGCAGAGAGGTCTGTTTTAAGATCATCAGCAAGTTTCCTTCCAATACCGAGGAGTTCATATGCTACGGAAGAAACCTTTCCCCTCCTCTGTTCAGCGAATATCCATACCCCTTTATATCCTTCAATATCGATGCCCTCGGGGACTCTCTTTCTCAACCTCTATGATTGCGCCTTCAGGACAAACACTGATACACGACATGCACACCTGACAGTATTCATTAATAAGAGCTTTCCCGTCTTTCATGACGATCGCATCAAAGGGGCACGAAGAGAGGCACTCTTCACAGCCTTTACATGTATCCACGTTGACTATTACAGGCATTTGATCCCCTTTAGCTCCTGTATTAAGGCTTCGACCTGCTCTTCAGGTTTGCCCTCAAGAATTTTTCTGCCGGATCTTGCATCGGGTGTAAAGATATTCTTGACCTGAGTGGGCGACCCTTTAAGGCCGAGATCGTTCTCATCCGCCATGATGTCGGAACTGCCCCATTTCTTAATCTCCGCCTTTTTGGCAGACATCTTGCCCTTGAGTGAAGGCAGTCTCGGTTCATTCAATTCTTTCACCACCGTAAAAAGCACCGGGAGGGATGATTCAACAACGTCATACCCTTCGTCCATCATTCTCTGGACCTTGATGGAACTACCGGAAATATCCTCTATCTTTCTTACATAAGATATATTAGGGATATTCAGAAACTCTGCGGTCTCCGGCCCTACCTGTGCTGTATCCCCGTCTATTGCCTGTTTCCCGCATATTATGATGTCCGCACCGATTTTCTTTATTGCCTTGGATAACGTAAACGACGTTGCCCAGGTGTCGGAGCCGGCAAATGCACGATCGGAAAGGAGCACTGCTTCGTCAGCCCCCATTGATAAGGCTTCTCTTAAGGAGGTCTCGGCCTGAGGGGGTCCCATAGTAAGGACAATGACCTTTCCGCCGGTCTTCTCCTTTATTTGAAGTCCGGCCTCAATCGCGTGCATATCAAAGGGATTGATAATGCTCGGTACCCCCTCCCTTATGAGCGTTCCCGTTTCCGGGTTGATTCTAACTTCAGCAGTATCCGGAACCTGTTTGATGCAAACAACAATATTCATCCTGTTTACCCCTTCGGCCAAAACTATTTTCTTAGATACAAGTCGGACTGATATTATACGACGTTAATTTTGATGAAGTAAAGATTCCGGATACCGTCTCTACTTCGGCCCTATAAGAAAACGGTAGTTTTGATAACTGAAAATCACTCCGCGAGGAACTATCTCTTCAAGTTTCAGTCCCGGTTTCAAATACTCCCCTTCCTTCATCATCTGGCCATTGATTCTCACCAACCGGGAAGCCGGATCGTCGGAAAAAAAGAAGACCGAAACCAAAAAGTCGGGAAGGTTCTGTCTTATTGATAAGGGAAGCTCGCTTAAATTATATACCCTATTCGGTTCCGGGAGAAGGATATCGGGATGTCTTGCTTCTGTCGGCGAATGTACGGCTGTTGCCTCCAAGGATTCGGCGGGAGGCAGTGCATGCTTTCTGCCGGCTTCCCCCGAGGTTCTTCGATAATCTTGTACCTTTTTCTTTGTCTCCGCCCCAGCCGGCAAAGGCTGGGCCTGTTGGATAGTCCCCTTGTTATTCGATATGATCGCCCCTGAAGGAAGGTCCACTTCACGCCTATTAATTTCTTTCATTGCGTGACCGCTTTCGTCTTTATTGGTCAAAGATAAAGGGGGTGTCTCTTCCTTATTCGATTCTGTTGTTCCGGAGAATGACTTTACAATCGAGACAGATTTCTTTGAAGGTAAGAGGCCGGACCAGAAAGCGAATACTGCTGCGTTCAGTACCAGCCCAAAGATGATGATGTACGGCCATAAAGCCCTTTTTCTCGGTATGTGTGGAACGATTTCCTGTATCGCCAACGGGTCAGGCATCGCCCCGCGCAGGCGTTCTTTCTCTGATTTTTTCAGGGCATCGAGAATATAAGACATCTCTATTTATCCCCCCTTTTCTTATCAGTCAATAAAGGTTCGTTCGTTCCTTCCTTGTTAATAAGGTGTATCATAGTTTGCGCGCCTACAATCCCGTCGGGAACCATACCCTCGCCGAGCTGGAATTTCTTTACGCTATTGACAAGCTCATTATCATATAAAAGAGATTTTCGCTGCTGAAACTTTTTGCCCTCCGCCAAATACAAGCGTCTATCCAGCCATTCCACTGCAGGGCCTTTATCCCCGGGATGGATACTGCCCTTGTAATTTTCCGGTGCTTTCCAGAACAACAGGTAATCTCCGAACCATCGCTTTTCGATTTCCTTGAAACCCAGCGTCTTTGTTTCTTTACCGACAACGAGATCAGCGTTTTGACCTTCGATTCTTCTTAATGTCACGTAAAACCCTTTTCCTTTATCGTCAAAGAGCTTCAGCACCGCAGGTCTGTTCAGGTTAATCAGCTCTCTTAAAGTTGCCGATCCCTCCACACAATGGAGTCCTTTAGCCTGCGCCTGCGCGCAGGCATTATCGTTTTTTTTCATCCGATAAGAAATATTCCACTCCTTAAACAGAACCTCGCATGCTATTTCTCTACTACGATCAATTGGTTGTCCGGACGGCCATTGAAGCACATCTGCTTTCTTAATCTCTGTCTCCCTTGCCGTTGCAGTCACGACTTCCGCCGTCTTTAAACCCGATTGTATTTTATGGCGATAAAATTGATCATTAATACTGTCGTAAAAGACGCCGGCAATCAGTGCGCCGCAAGCGATGAGCACGACACCCGCAGCCATCCATCTCAATATTCTTCTCCGTCCTTTTTGTGAGCCGCATTCAGCGAATATCTCACGGGATGCTTTGATTAAAGTCTTTTTATCAACAGTATACTTTCCTTGAACATATGCCCCGAGTAATGCCCTGTCGCAGATTACATTAACCAGCCGGGGAACTCCCCGACTCAACCGATGTAGTCTGCCGACGACTGAATCGGAAAAGAGTCTGCTTCTGGCCCCGGCAACCGATAACCGGTGGTTCACGTAGGCAATGACCTCATTTCTTGACAGCGGGCCGATGTGGTAACGTGCAGTGATACGCTGCGAAAGCTGTTCCATATCCGCCCGCGCCAACATCTCTTTCAGTTCGGGCTGGCCGATCATAATGATCTTGAGCAGTTTCTGCTGATTTGTCTCGAGATTGGTCAGCAATCTCACCTGTTCCAAAACATCGGGCTTGAGATTCTGAGCCTCTTCTATAATAAGCACTATTTTGCGTCCCCCGGCATAAGCATTAAGAAGATAGGTATTTATGCTGTCCACAAATACCTTAATGCTCATATTGCCTCGCGGATATTCGATTCCCAGTTCATCACATATCGTTGCCAAGAGTTCTTCAGCCGTCATCTTGGGATTGAGGATAAAGGCAATGTCCGTCTTTTCCCTTATCTGATCGAGAAGAAAGCGGCATATGGTCGTCTTACCCGTTCCCACGTCCCCTGTAAGCATCACAAACCCGCCATCCGTGCTCATACCGTAGACGAGATGGGCCATCGCCTCGCGGTGTTGTTCACTCATGTAAAGAAAGCGAGGGTCAGGCGCGATAGAAAAAGGGAGTTCTCTAAGGCCGAAGTGTTCTCTATACATAATATTTTCCAAGTCCTCTAAAATAGTAATATAGGTATCCGGAAAAATACAATTCCTATACAAATGAGGAGGTCTTTCATGATTATATTGAATAAGGGAATAAAGGAGAGGAAATTGCATAACCTGTTACGACCCCGCCTCGCGGCAACGCAAGGACAAGAACGTTCTTCTGGTCTTTATATTCCTTCAATCTCATAGCCAGCTTAAGGCCCGCGTCTTCCCTGTCTTTAAATATTTGATCCATCTGCACAAACCTCACTTAAATTGTATCATTCTCCGGAAGCGAGTAAAGGAGTGCTATTGCGCACATACGTTTTGGTTCTTCAGAAAAATACCTGGAGGAAAAGGAGCATCGGGGTTCTTCATTCACAAAATCAAAAGTTCATAGACATTTTATAGAGGTATAACAGCTTTTTGAACTATATGCAGGTGAACTTTTTCATCTTTGACGCTATCTCTGAACAGTTCCTCGGAAGTCCGTCTTATTTCATTCATATTATCGCTGGCTAACACAAGCCTGAATCTATTGAAACCCAGATCGTCCCTTTCCTTTTTCCCGATATCGATCAGCCGCGACAAAATATTTCTTATTGATTCCCTCTTTTCGACATCTACCACATATATCAAGAGCCTGTTTCCGACATTTATTCTCGCTCTTAAGAGGACATCCCCGGACATGATATTGGATTGATAATCCACATATTGAAATACTTCCTCCGGACATCCGCAGCCGAGCGTTTCCCTTATAAAGACTTTTATCTCTTTATCATTCATCATAGCAATATGACCATTATATCAAATCCTGTCTTTATATTGAGACTGCTCAAAGAAAAAAACGTATGAAATCAACAGGGGCAGAAGGAAGTCGTTTAGCTTTTGCTCCCTATTACCACCCCCTAAGTTAATGCTTTATTAATTCTACGTATGAAGTTTGATAGAAGGAATGGATTGAATGAACATGAGGCATCTTTCTGCATAAGAGGAAGTATTTCCTTAATCTCAAACCCTTTTCTGTAGGGTCTTGTGCTTCTTAAAGCATCAAAACAATCTGATATTGCTACAACCTGACTGCAAATGTGTTGTTTCATGTGACTCATGCGAAGTTCTGGATATCCTTGACCATTGTATTTCAGATGATGTTGAAATGCCACTAAAGGAGCAAGTGGGGGCAGTTCTCCTATTGAAGAAAGAAACCGTGCTCCATACAATGGATGCAGTTTGATCTCTTCCCAATCTTTTTCTTCAAGAACATCCTTTTTATCGAGTGCTTCCTTTGAAATAAATAACTTCCCAACATCATGGAGAAGCCCTGCAATGCCAATATCGCGCAAAAAAAGACTTTCTCTTATACCTAAAGTCTCCATCTGGAAGATTGATAATACCGATACATTTGTTGCATGAATATATGTATATTCTTCCCGAGATTTGGCATAAGTTATTAGGTTGAGTATATTGGTTTTTCCCCTAAATGCAGAGACAAAATTTCCTATAACATTATTTAGTCTTTCAATGTTGGTTTGTTTGGAGTGTGAAATGTCTTGATATATTTGTTTTACTATTTCTGTCTGTTTTGATACAAAACCTGAAATATCATCGTTGTCGAAATCATCTTTAGTCTTTGATTCTTCTGTCTGGATATCAAGGACACCAGTTTTGATATGAGGAAACGCAGGCACTTTTTTGTCGATTTCCAATATTTCCGGAATAAATTGCCTCAGCTCTTCGAATGCCACACCCGGTAAAAACTCGATTCGCGAAAGCCCTTTTCTCTTAAGACGTTTTTTAAGATTGTTAACCTGAAGTCCAATTTCTTTGAATGATGTCTTGTTAATGATAAAATCATCCTCAATGAGCATTATCTCAAAACCACCCGATTCCTCCAGAAGTTTTTCCAGTATCGCGAGAGACCTTCGGGTAAACTCATCAATAGAAGTATGATCCTTTGAATATAATGAACAATTTGAAATGGCGGACGTGAGCGTAGAAATAAAAACTTTAATAGTATCCATTTATCTATCGTTTCCTCATCTTGCTTAAGCGTAATGATTCAATCTTTATATAGTCGTTCTTGGATTTCAGGCCTACTTGAATAATATCTTCAATATCTTTGTATGCATAATTTTTCAAAGTTTTGTATATCTCTTCCTTTAGCTTTTCTAATATGCCCTTGAAGAAGAGGCTTCTCCTGAATATTATCTCTCTGAAAGCGTCAAGAGAGCTTACGTCACCCATATTTCCTATGGCTTGGATGATGGAGATCTTTTGTGATAAATCCGTCTTATTCTTTCCTTTTTCCCTAAGCATCTTAATGAGATCGGGAACCGCTTCCTTAACTCTAAAGGCTCCTAATAATGCTATAGCTTTCTCGATTTCCTCCTTAGACTCAGAAAGGAGATATTCCTTGATTACATCAATCCCGTAATGGTCTTCCATGCTCAAGAGGCATTTGATTGCTTCAAAACTCAGCCTATGGTTTTCATGATGGCAATATTTCCTCACATCCTGGATTATTTCCTTATTTGCACAACCATTCAATAAATAAAGCATGTTCCTTTTCACAAACCATCTTGTATCATCGAGGCGCTTCAAAGCTTCAGGAACCATAGTATCTCCAAATTGCTTGATCAGACTCAGCAGTAAACTTCTGAAAGTCTGCGAATCTTCCGTGGTGAGTACATCCATGAGAAACGGAATTATAATCTCACCGTAATTTTCACAGAGTTGCCATGCTTCATCCCTCGACTGTCTTCCCATGATTTTGAGGGATTCTATAAAGGTTAAGAAAAACTCTTGTGTATAGTAATACTGGAGCGCTTCTGAAGTTATGTCAGGAAACCTGTTGTTTTCAATATTTAACCGTAGTAGCTTTATTATTTGTATAACCTGTCCGTATTGTCCTGTCCATAGAAACTGAAACGTCTGTTCCTTGCGGTTTTCGATGAATTGAAGGTATTCATTTTGTGAGACGAGATTTGATGACATGAGTTCAAGAATTACCAGATTACAATTCTTTTCGATAAAATCATCATCAATTTCTTTTTTTAAATCGTGCAGTTTTATTAAAACAACCTCCGATGCATCAAATTCCATAACTTTCTTGATTTCCTTCCGATATTCACCACTTACAGAGGTTTCAAAAGAATCGGAGATAGCTTCTTTTCGGTCACTCTTCGAAAGCGTATCCATCATATCAGACGGCAGGGAAATATCATCTACAAGAAAATTCTCTCCAACAGTGATATATTTAAGAGCTTTTTGATCGATCCGCAGTAATTTGTCGAAAAGATTTCTGAGGGTCTCGGGTATAGCTATTTTTTGCGATCGGATAGCCTCAAATAATTCTATGATTAAATCCGCCGATATGTTCTGAGGCAACCTTGCTGTTAAAGATATATCTTTCGACAGTGTATCAGCTACTACAGAAAAAAACTGCTCCTTAAGATCCTGTGGTAACTCATCCATAAGAGCAAGAAGCTTTTTTATTTCTTTATTGGGAAATGGTCTCTCGAAAAACTTTTTGATATAGATGGTAATTATCTTATTAGAAGTTGCCTTATCAATTCTATTTTTATACAATCTGCTGAAAAGTTCAGCAAACGTATCAAGGGAAATTTCTCCGATTTTTTCAGAAACCTCTTCGATCTTCAGTTGTCCGCTGATGATACCTAAAATATAGTGTTCCCAAAGATCTTCCTGGGGAATTTCTTGTACGGTTTTCCCTTCCTCAAAAGAAAATGCTTCATAAGCAATAAATCCCACCTCGATATGAGATAAACCATAATTACTTAGGGTTTCACGAATGTCTTCATGAGATCGATCTCTTTCTTGTATAGATATAAAGCGGTGAAATTTATAAAGCTCCTCTATTGTCAGGCCCTGATAAAAGGTGATATAAGCGATACTCAGTCCTCTGAGATGCTGTGCAAATTGTCTATATACCGTATTTTTCTTATCAAGGGTATGGTTGTCAAAAATAAGTGTATTCTTTGCAACAGCGAGTGTACTTCTTGGTGTGAGTTCAATTAATTTTTGTAATACACCGTAAACTCGATTAAGGGATTTTTCAACAGCCGGATGATCTCTTGGGTATATCGAAATATTCCGGCGTGAGATATTTAACTCTATGATGACTTCTTCTATCAACCTGGTATCAGGAGGAATATTTTCGATCGTTTCAATCATCTTGATTTTTATTCCTTAAATATTAAGAATTCATTTGGTTCATTTGTATTTTAATGCTCTATATAATTTATAATTATTGTTACACCAAGCATATATTCTTGACAGGGCTTAAACAATTGAAAGCGTCCTGCATTGTACATCCGGACAATCAGAGACGAGGTAAGGCGATCCCACCCACAGAGTTGAAATATAGACATCGATGTCGACAGGTTCATCCAGCGCAAGTCCGAGTGTCTTAGTCAAATAATCAACAAATTTACTCTCATATTGCAGAACGTCTTCCGACAATAGGTCTATTTCACCCGCCAAAAGTATTGTTTCACCCGGTTTCCAGTGAGAAATGTTATCTGAAGAACTCATCAGCACTGTACCGATCTCAGGCAAGCTGTTACCCTTTTCACTTTGTATGTGTTCATCATTTTTGATTGTCATGAATACTACTATGGGTTCCACAAGGAAATAACCCGTATTATTTTTCATTTTGGCCTCAAACCATACTTTGCCCAAAAATCCGACTTGTTTTGACTGCTCCCCGATCAATAGAGCAACGACGTCAAAGAGTTGAGTTGTGTTCTGCAACTCAGTTTTGATTTTTCGATATTTTGATTCCTGTTCAGAAAATAGTAAATTTTCAAAAAGGTCCTCTCCCTCACGTGAAAGAAGTGCTCTGATGAAGTGAAGATATAAAGGATCCTTTTCTATTATTTCTATCCCCATACCCTTCTCCCGATATCCTCCCGCAGTTCCGATCACACCCCGCAGAGGATCTTTTGAAGCTCTGACAACTTTTCCCTTTACTGCAGAATTTAAATCATTGGGGAAATGAATGATAATGTCTATCAGCGTTTCCGGCGAAAAAAGATGATTTGTTCTTATAAAGAGACCATTTAAAGAGAAATTGCTCGACAACCCCCTGTAAGTCACCCTATCAACAGTAAAGGTTATTTTGCAGCGATTACTAAATCTTCTTAGCTTCCTCTTATTTTCGAGTCTCTGCTTTGCTTTAATTGTAATCATGACCTTCTACGTTGCCTGAAATTCCAAGCCATAGGTAATAAGCCCTCAATAATTTCAGTTCCAGAGAGATTTGTTTTTTCATGAGTACCATGTAAATTTTACACCGGTTTTATTTGATCCCAATCTTAAAAATGTTATTTTGAGATGACTCAATGGTTGATTTTGACAAAAAATCCTCTGCCTCTTTACCGTTCAACGGCTGAGAGAAAAAATATCCCTGCACATATTTACAGTTCAGGGCCTTTAATATAGGGAGATGTTCTCCTTTTTCGACTCCCTCGGCTATCACATCCATTTTCAGGTTGTGAGCCAAATTAACTATTGCCCTGACAATCTCGGAATCTTCACCCTCAAGTCCCATCTTATTAATGAAAGAGCGGTCAATCTTTAATGCACTCACGGGAAACTGTTGTATGTAACTCAAAGATGAGTAACCGGTGCCAAAATCGTCAATGTGAATCTGGACATTCATTTCTTTCAGTTGTGAAAGCACTGTTGCTATTTTTGTGTCTTCCATTAAAAAAGACTCTGTAATTTCAAGCTTTAAACTTCGGGGGTTGAGACTTGTCTTGTCAAGAACATGTGCCACCTGCTTGATGAAATCAGGCTGAGAAACCTGTTTGTTGGATACATTGATACTTATTGTTAAAGGCGGATTTGAAGGAAATTGCTCCTGCCAAAGGCGTATTTGCTGGCAGGCTTCTTGAAGTACCCAACTACCAATAGGTACGATTAAACCAGTTTCTTCTGCCAACGGAATAAATTCAGTAGCTGGAATAAAACCACGCTCCTTGTGATACCACCGTAAGAGAGCCTCAAATCCAAATATCCTGTCAGTTTCGAGAGATATAATTGGCTGATAGTAAATAATAAAATCTCGATTATTGACGGCATGCCGTAAGTCAGTTTCAAGTTGAACATAACTCAAAACATCTTGGCGCATAGCTTCGTCAAATATCATATGACACCCTCTGCCATTAAACTTAGCTTTATACATCGCAACGTCGGCATCACGCACAATGTCTTCTGCACGATTATATTCCTCACTTATTGCAATACCTATGCTCGCAGTGATAAACACCTGTCGTTCATTAATATCAAAAGGCAATAATAGTTCGCGGTGTATTCTTTCTGCAACAAGTTTCGCATACCCGGGATTTTCAATATCGTCAAGGAGAATTGCAAACTCATCGCCTCCAAAACGAGCAAATGTATCACCTAAGCGCAGGTTCTTATTCAGCCTCTTTGCGACTTCTGCAAGCAGGTGATTGCCGAAAAAGTGGCCGAAGCTATCATTGATGTTCTTGAATCGGTCGAGGTCTATAAATAGAACAGCAAATTGATAATCTCTGCGACGTTTCTTACGCACGAAGGAGCCCATAAGGCGATCCATAAACAAAGCACGGTTGGGCAAGCCCGTTAATCCATCATGAAAAGCATCATATATTAATTGTTCTTCCATCTTTTTTCTGGCGGTTATGTCAGTCTGCGAACCTGCCATCCGAACAGCCTTTCCCTCCTCGTCTCTCACAGCAATACCTCTGCAGAGCATATAGAAGTAATTTCCATCTTTGTGCTTTATTCGATACTCCTTTTCCATATGGACACTTGCTTCTTTCAGGTGGGTTGTAATGGCGTTTCTTAAATTCTCCACATCGTCAGGATGTATAAGGTTAAACCAGTCATCGGGATTATTGCCTATTTCGTCATCATTGTATCCGGTCATGGATTTCCAACGAAGAGAGAAATATATTTCATTGGTCTGCAAATTCCAGTCCCAGAGCCCGTCGTTTGCCCCATGTGCAGCATGGGCATATCGCTCTTCGCTTTCTTTCAGTGCCTCGGTCTTTTTTTCAATAACCCTATGATATTTTAATAAACGAATTATACTGTATAGCAAAATACTAAGACTTATAAGCAGCAAAGGAAAAGAAATTTGTTTTATTGCGATTATGTTTTCTTCCATATCTATATCTGTTGAAGCCGTTGAATATGAAATGGGCTTAAGAAAGAGAAAGTAATACTGAATAAACCGACAAATAAATATTTTCTAAAAACCACCTTGCCCTCCTCTTTTTCCTGTAATATCCCTCTATGATTTCAATTTTTCATCTAAAAAAAGAACAATTTAAAAACCCCTTGTTTATTACAGATGCTTGATAACGTGGGTACGTCTGTTTTTCTTTGTCCGTTCAATAATTTCAGAAGGCGTTTATAGGTCAAGTCTCTTTCCAAAAGTTCGACCCCGATCCCAAATTTTCTATCCGACTCAGGCAGGTCTATGATTCTTCTTACAGTGCCCTTGAGAAGGGAAATGCTATTATCCGGCATAAATATTTCGATATCCATGACCGTACCTATCGTAAAGCCTCGGTTACTTCTTATGAATAGACCATTTTCAGAAATATCACATAATTGCCCCCACGAGATCAATGCTCCGGAATTGACTTTTACATAAAGTTTCTTATCAAATCTCCTGTCTTTTCTTTTGTCCATCTAAAATTCCTCCAAATGGGTTTCACGTTAACCCGTAACAGCTTTTCTATCATGTTTGACGTCTTTCTTGACTTTTGAAATCCACTCTACTTTCTTTTCTTATCTGGTCAACACCGATTGTGACCCAACCTTCAGAGCGTTTAAACATTTTTATTTTGTTTGAAGAAATTAGTTCATCCAATTGATAAGCCTCTACCATACCGGTTTCATTATTTTGATATACCACCGCTATAAGCATAAGTTCACCTCCTCTATTTGTTAATATCGAAGTGACATTACAGATACCGGACCTTTCTTATTGCCGCCGATACGGCAAAAACTCTCAGATTATTGCTTCGGGGATCAGCAGGGTAGAGGAAGAAGCCTGAGCGACGCGGGTCATAGCCGACAGTTGTACCGACAAGTACTTCTCCATCCTTAAAGGTCACTTCCACCTTACGACCAATAGGTCTTTTATCCTCGATAAACTTCTTGTGCTCATCATAGGAGGAGTTTCCCTGGAAATCACGAACAAAGAACAGGGCTTTGAGATCATTTACATGAACCTCCATTGGTTGGTTTGTGGGCATATCTGAGAACGGAAAAACAAGAAAAGTAGGTTTATTTGGGAAGAAGCTTTGAGTACAACCTTTCAAGATTTTGCCGTCAGCATATCGGACGACAATCTTAATAGGTCCCGTTTGAGTGTGATCCTTTTCCATAGACTCTCCTAACCTGGTTGTTTCCACTTTATGTTCCTCCTATTGTTGAATTATCCTTTGAAAATCTGTCTTGCATGTTCGGTTCTGCGCCAATTTTTATTATCATGTTGAAATTGAATGCATACACTGTGCCATAAGATCAAACACTACTAACGATGCGATTTATAAGAGAAAATAGTATTTCTAAGATTACCTGTAAAGAATTAGGTGTGCGGTTTTGTACTATTAAAAAGCTCTTTTAATAGCTACATTCGTCAGTGATTATGATTTGTCCTTAAAAATTAAGTAGTTACAAACCAAGAATGACTAATACGTGAGATGTGCGGTTTAGGTATACGTCTGCTCAAAAGGAGGTTTTATTGAGTATTTTTCTATCTTCCGCAATAAAGACCTTCTGCTTATTCCCAGTATTTTTGATGCATGACTTCTATTACCTTTACATCTTCCGAGTGCTTCTTCAATATGCTTCTTTACAACGTCATCGAGGCATGAAGGATGATGAAGTGTCTCATGTGATATCTTTGTTATGTATTCCGGGAGGTCATCTACTCTGATAAATGATTCGGTAGTCAGTATAGCAGCCCGTTCAAGGGCATTTTCAAGCTCTCTTACATTACCGGGCCAATCGTAAGACATGAGAATAATCTGGGCGGGTCTCGATATTCCAAGGACCTTCTTCCCGGTTCCGTTACTAAATCTCTCGAGGAAATATCGCACCATAAGGGGTATGTCATCCTTTCTTTCACGAAGGGGAGGTATATTTATTGTGAATTGTGTAATCCTGTAAAAAAGATCCTCCCTGAAATTTCCTGTTTTCACCTCGTTTTGCAAATCCTTGTTTGTAGCAGAGATAAACCTGCATTTTGCTTTTAATATTCTTTGATCACCAACTCGCTTGAACTCCCCGGTTTGCAATACTCTGAGAAGATTTGCCTGGGCCGGCAGCGGAAGTTCGCTTATTTCATCTAAAAAAAGAGTACCATCACCCACGGTTTCAAAAAAACCTGTGCTATCCGCGATTGCACCTGTAAAGGAACCTTTTTTATGACCAAAAAGCTCTGATTCGACGAGGGTCTCCACAAGCGCCCCACAGTCGCAAACTGCAAAAGGATTCTTCGAAACCGGGCTTAGGGAATGAAGGGTTTTTGCTATAACCTCTTTACCTGTACCCGTCTCCCCCGTGATAAGCAGCGTTTTGTAGTATGGTGCCATACGTTTAAGAAAAGTGAATATCTCTAACATCCGGGGGTTCCGGCCCACCACTCCATTAAAGAAAGTATAATTCGTACTTAGTTGCTTTTCTAATCCGGCATTTTCCTGTCTTATAACAGCCATATCTGCAATGCTGTCAATAGTATCTTTTAGCCTTTCAAGTTCGATAGGGAATGAGAAATAGGCATAGGCACCTTGTTTTATGGCTTCAACCATATCTTCTCCATGACCAAACAAAATTACCTCTGCACGCGGGTCGACTGCCTTAATTGACGGTAATATATTAATTTCACCTTCAAGCAGAACAAGATCATAACTTTTTCTCGCTGCAAATGTAAGTAACGATTCATCTTCTCTGAGGATATCGACTTTGTGGGCACCGATCAAAGTCGTAATAGCTTCGGGTAAGCTTTTTAGTGCATAAAGCATCTTTAGCATAGCAATTCTCCCCTCTATTACAGTGACGATTAATATATTGCAATACTTCTTCCGGACATCCACATCCGAGTTTTTACTGCACAAAGGTTTTTATCTCTTAATTGTTCATTATCAAGCTATGACCATTATATCAAATCCTGTCTTCGCATCTGATAATATTGCAGAGGCTTTTCACATTCGGCAAATTCACAGCAGACGCTGCTTTTTAACGGGAAATGATTTTTTTAAATAACTCATAAAGAAGGAATCGTAAAGTAAAATATTGAGCCCTCCCCTAACTCTGACTCCACCCAGATGCGCCCACCATGACGTTCGACGATTCTCTTGCATATCGCCAGGCCTATTCCCGTCCCCGGGTACTCCTCTCTGGTATGAAGACGCTGGAAGATAACAAATATTCTTTCTGTCTGCTTCGGATCTATTCCGATACCATTGTCCCGCACGGAAAAAACCCACTCGTCTCCTTTTCTTTCAGCTGAAATATGGACTCGCAATGGTTTCTCATCATGGAACTTAATCGCATTACCGATAAGGTTTTGAAATAATCTACTCATTTGCGAAGCATCAGCCATTACCGTAGGCAGAAGATCATATGTCACCTCTACACCGCTTTCCTCGATAGTCGAATGAAGATTATAGATTGCCTGATCGAGGGCGACTGAGCAATTTGTAGGAGTAAAGATCCTCTCCTTTGTATCGACCTGTGAATATGCCAGGAGGTCCTTGATCAGCGACTGCATTCTTTTAACGCCATCAAGGGTATACGCAATGAACTCGTCGGCATTTTTATCGAGTCTCCCCTTGTACCGCTTTTCTAACAGTTTCACAAAGCCTGCAACCGTACGCAAAGGCTCCTGCAGATCATGTGAAGCTGCATAAGCAAACTGTTGCAGGTCGGCATTAGAACGTGTCAACTCACCCGCCATCTTTTCCAGTTCAACTGTGCGTTGTTCTACCAACTCTTCAAGGTGCTCACGATATTTTGTTAATTCTTCCTCTGTCCGCTTAAGCTCGGTAATATCACGTGCTATTGTTGATGCACCGATTATATTTCCAGCGCCGTCTTCAATGGGCGATGTTGTAAGAGACACATTAATTTGTTCACCGTTTTTCCTCACACATACGGTCTCATAATGTTCTACACTTTCTCCGCGGCTGATTTTCCGGAGAATTTGCAGGATCCCATCAGTATGACCTTGAGGGACAAGTATTGATACCGGACGGCCTACGATTTCTTCAGCAGTGAAGCCGTACATCCCTTCAGCGCCCCTATTCCAATCGGTGACGATGCCGTTCAAATCTTTTCCGATAATCGCATCGTCGGAACTTTCTACAATAGCAGCTAATCTGGCGTGCAATTCCTCCATCTTCCTACGTTCCGTAATGTCATAGACTGTCGACCGGCTCCGGATAAAGTTGCCACTGCTGTCTTTTATGGCCGTTGCGCTCAAGAGAACCGGGAGAACGGTACCGTCTTTGCGGATGATCTCAAACTCAAGATCCCGCACCCACCCTCGCGTCTTGAAACGCGGGAAGTTCTCCTCGAAGGTCTTTAGACTCTTCGGCGTGAGAATATCGGAAATCTTCATTTTCCCGATAACCTCTTCACGTGAGTAGCCCAGCCAGAGAAGTTCCGTATCGTTCATTTGAACGAAAACTCCATTCTTGTCGAGCGAATGATAGCCGCAGGGCGCGTTGTTGTAAAGATCGCGTATCTCCTCACCTGATTTCCGCAGTGCTTCGTCTGCCGCCTTCCGGTCAGTGATATCCCTGTTACTTATCCTCCTTCCGAGAAATTTATCCTGCATGTATAAAGGTGCACACACATGCGTCAGCCATTTCACTTGACCATCCTTGGTGATAATCCTGAATTCTATCTCCTCATGATGTTCTTCTTCGAAATTGCCGATATGCTCCATATACAAATTTCTGTCGTCGGAATGAATTATGCCCGTCAGAAGGTCCGGATTATTTAAAAACTCCTCCGGGCTATAGCCGGTAATACTCTTACCGGACGGAGACATATAAACTATTTGTCTCCTCTCAGAAAGCCAGAACTCCCAGTCATTTGCCGATTCCGACACGGTCCTGAATTTCCATTCACTTTCTATAATTCTTTGTTCTTGTCTTTGCTTGTATCTTGAAAAGATAACAAGCCCGATATTTCCTAAGAGCCATAATAATACATACGTCAAGATCATGACATTTCGCGTTCGTGTCCCAATCTCGTTATATTGTTTCAATGGGACCGCTATACTAATCGCACCCCGGATGTCTCCTTCTTCATAGCCCTGATATCCATGACATTTCAGACAGTTTTTTCCCGTAACAAATGGCCTCATCAGCCGCAAATATGGTTCGCCATTTATAGATGTGATTTCGCTTGACTCCTTCAGTCCCTTTTCAAAAGAATGCAATGATTTCCTTTCCCATTCGTCCGGTGCGTTAATAGGATTAACAAAATTCAGACTTGTTATCTTGTTAACAATCAGTAATGATGACTTTTTCCCCATTGTTTCAAACATCAGCCTAGTCATATATGCCGGATTTAGCAAGGTAAGTTTGTCTCCATCTTTTGTAGTTATATCCCTTTTTGGTACCTCTAAATAGGGATTAGGAGGAATATTGTCGACAGAAGCATATACTCCTCCAAGCTGAGAAATCAGGTTTCTAAACTCAAGATTCACTTCTAACTGAGTCCTCGCCTCAATGGCAGCTTCCTGCAAAATAGCTTTCTGGTGATCATAAATAGTTAGAGATAAAGAAAACGCAACAAAGGCCGTCCACGCCAAAAAAAGATAAAAAAAATAAGTTTTCTTCCTGCCTGAAGTTGTTTGACTTGAAAGCGCAGCCATTGAATAAATTATTTCATAAAAAAATGTAATTTTACAATTGAAAAATGCTTCAGCGAGTCGTCTGGGGGGCCATCGAGGGAGGAGAAAATATGGAAACTTCCCGGAGATAAGTCTCAAGAAACCGGCAATCTTACCGATTCCAACTGTCCTAACGCTTTTGAAAGCCGACAAAATCCAGAGTAAACAGGCAGATTATAGCCCCAAAAGGCAGTATGCCTTCTCAAAAACAGAGCGTTCGCATTTCTGCCTTAGTCCCACGTCCCGGAATTTTATATTTTAAGATTCTTGATTATTTGCAGGATAGCTACTATCTAACGTCAATCAATCACAGGATCTCTACGAGTTGAATATCAAAGGTCAGGTCTTTATCGGCCAAAGATTCCCTGCCAGCAGAAGTATCGAAAATCGAGCCGTCATCCACTTTACCCGTATAATGAACTTTTAACGGTATCGCCACTTTTTACCCGTGCCACTCCCTTTTTCTCCTTTAAACACCAAAAAGCTTCTTGCGTTCACTGCCGCAACAGGTGGATATACCGGCATAGCATTTTTTCTTAAATAACCCCCGTAAAAATGACCCAAACTACCCGATTCTCTCCACAGTCACGCCTAATAGGATTTCTTGAATCTGAGGGCCTTCATCCTTTTCTTTCTCGCCTCTCTCTGTTTCCGCTTCTCTTTTACCGAAGGTTTTTCAAAAAAGCTCCTCTGTTTTATCTCCTTGAAAAGTCCTTCTTTCTGGAGTTGACGCTTAAGGGATTTTAGTGCTTTCTCTATATCATTTCCGTAAACTTTTATATCCAAAACGGTTTATCTCCATCCTCTTCCTGTCCCTTTGCTCTTACCGGAACCACCTTTGTTTGCACCGTAACTGTCTCTGCGGCCGCCACCACCGAATCCGCGCTTTTCCCTTGCCTGTTGAGGTCTCGCTTCACTAACAACAAGTGTCCTGTCCATAAATGATGAACCATTCAGTGCTTCTATCGCTTTCTTGGCATCGTCAGGGGTTGCCATTTCAACAAAGCCAAAACCTTTCGGGCTACCCGTGTTCATATCGGTGATCAGCTTTACCGATTCAACCTCTCCGCTCTTAGAAAAGAGTTCTTTGATGTCTTCTTCAGTAGCCTTAAACGAAAGGTTCCCAACGTAAATCCTTTTTTCCATCTTTTCTTCTCCTCTTCCTTATTAAAAATAAAAAAAACCCAGAGACTTTTAAAGTCGCTGAGTTGCCATAACTCCAAAAGTACCCACATATTATAAGTTATATATTTCAGTAAGTAAATACTAATCTAAAAATGATTCGTAAACGATGGAAGGCGGCCTCAAAGCACTGAGGTACAACGCTACAGAAGATTCGCCGAGCAAACAAGTAAACCTTTGAATGACCGGCTTAACGGAAACATCTCTACCATTCATTCCCGCGAAAGCGCGGTCCGCATTGAAAGGTCCAAATGCTCCATGAATCGTAGACCGGGGCAAGTGCGGCACAAAAAAAAGTGTAAAACTATTATGGAATCACGACACTGGCAAACATTTTTGTTTGATACTATCATCGTATTAACAGATTGCAGTTTCAAGACTGACTACATGGAGGGACATGAAAGTCCAAATATTGCCGGATTTAGAGGCATTAAGCCGTAAGGCCGCGGAAATTTTTTTGAATCTCTCCGAACAATATATTGCGAGAAAGGGGAGATTTGCAGTTGCCGTTTCCGGGGGTTCCACGCCGATAAGGCTTTATTCACTCCTCGGCTCGGAAGATTACAGGGAACGAATTGACTGGAGATATGTGCACTTTTTCTGGGCTGACGAAAGATTTGTCCCTCACGATCATACAGAGAGCAATTATCGGGTTCTCAAAAAAAATCTCTTAGGCAGAATCCCTATTCCTTCTGAAAATGTCCACCCCGTGGGGACCGATGAATCTTCGATATCGACCTCGGTGAGGACTTATGAAAATGAGATAAGACAATTTTTTAAACTACCTGAGAACAAGTTGCCTGAATTTGATCTTATTTTACTGGGAATGGGTGAAGACGGCCATACCGCCTCCCTTTTTCCCCGAACTGAAGTCCTGAAAGAGAAAGACCGTCTCGTTGCCTCTGTAAGCGACCAAAAACATAACTATCCCCGCATAACCCTTACTCTGCCTGTCATTAACAAGGCGGAAAATATTGCCTTCCTGATAAGCGGAAAAAATAAGGCGTCGGTAGTGAAGAAAGTCATACAAGATAAAGACGCTTGCCTGCCCGCCTCACTGGTCGAACAGGAAAAGGGGAACCTCTTTTTTCTGCTGGATGAAGATGCAGGTATGTTTTTAGTTGGAAAGGTGTAAGGGAAGATCACCCTTTCATTTTGTCTTTTTTAACAATCTCGATGTGAACACCATTTTTATCGCACCACCTGGTTCAAAATTTGAAGGAAGAATCCAACACCCTTCCCTCCTTGCTGTAAACCACCTTTGCGACAAAATGATCACCCGGTAAAAATGAATATGCGAGTTCACGCCAGATAACGATTGTCTTATCCTTTTCCTTTGCAATTTCGGCATAGGGATATCTGGCAAAATAGAGAAAATTTCTTACGACCTTTGTCTCTGCTGAACGTTCGATGAAGGTATCGTTATTCGAGGTAGTGTATGTCTCCTGAATGCATATCCTCTGGGTAAACAGATCCGCGAACCCCACCTTTATCGCATCATCTGACTTTACAATGAACCACCACCTGAGAAAAGCGTTCGGCAGAGGGCACACTTGATAAGTCTTTTCGTCGAGTCTCTGCTTTAAAAAGTCCTTCGTCTTACTGTGAAAATAATATCGTCCGCCTGTGTAACCGATCAAGAGCAATATCGTGATAAACGTTATGGTTAGGGCGCTTTTCTTATTGAATTTGCAGACAACAACGGAAAGAAGAAGCCCTATAATGACGTACGGATCAATAATAAAGATCAGGTCAAGAGAATACTGCTGCCAGTCAAGGGGTGAAAGGATTCTTGTTCCGTACTGGTTTGTGAGATCCATAAAGAGATGTGCGCCATACGCGAGGAAGGCGATAAAGGAATAGTAGAAGAAATCCTTCTTTCTGCCGAATATGATTCCTATTACTACCGGCACGATAAAAAGGGCCAGTATACCGTGTGTTATCCCCCTATGATATCTGAGGAACACATCTGCGCCCCAGAATCGTGTTATGTAGTCAAAATCCGGTGCAATCGATGAAAGGAGCAACACCCAGAAGGCTGATTTTCGCCTGAAACCGAAATTTGAAAGCACCACCCCTGTGAGTCCGTGAGTAATTGGATCCATTTTCTTCTTTCAGTGTTTGACTTCCTTGATCGAGTCCATTATACCACCCAAAAGATTATCTTTAGAATACTATGTGGTGATATGCCAGGAAGCCCTTCAAGAGCAGCAGACCGTAAATTTCTCAGATACGAATTTTGTATTTTAGGTTCATGAGTCTCTCACCGTCAGATATCCGGAAAATATTATCAGTATTCCGCCGATGACCGAATGGGCACCCGGCATTTCTTTGAGCAACAGCATACTAAAAATTATTGCACATACCGGTTCAAGGTAACCGAGGACAGCCGCCCTGTTGGCAGAAACATACTGGAGTCCTTTATAGTATAGGATGGGTGCTATGGTGGAGTGGACTATCCCCACAAAAAGAAAGCTCCACAGGGCATTGAGAGGGAACCCATTGATAAAAGGTGCGAGCAGGATTGCGATGGTAATGTTCGTGAAAAAAACGAGTATCAGAGGATTGAACTTCTCCGAATGCATCCTCAGAAAAATAACCGTGGTCGCATAGGTAATCCCCGAGAGAAGACCGGCCGTGATACCCCTGAGCTGGCTTTCTTCCGGCGAAAATCCGTTGAGCATAATCCAGAGACCAAGAGAAGACAAGCTTATTACAAAAATAATCTTTGCTGTTATTTTTTCCTTTAGAAAGAACGGAGCAAAAAAAGCGACGATTACAGGTGCCGTATAATGAGTAAGTACCGCATTTGCGATTGTGGTGTTCTGAAACGCATAAAAGAATGTGAGGGAATTTAAGAGTGACACAATGCCGAGTACCGCCGGATATATCATTTTTCTGATATGCGGTATTTCCTTTCGATACCTTTTCTGAGATATGAAGATTCCCTGGACTATCAGTGATGCTATGACGGAATAGAAAATGAGGACATGTATCTCAACATTCGATAGCCTGACAACCACACCGAGAGAACTCCAGAGAAATATAGCAAGCAAGATATAAAGAGAAGCCATATCGGTCAGTACGCGGTGGGCTGTAGCCAATAAGCGGTAAGGGATAACAAGACCTTAATTATCACTCTAAAGGAAGACCTTTTAGGTTTTCAAGAACCTCTTTCCTGAGATTGAATGGCGTCTCTGTTTTAATAAGTTGTCTCCCCTTATCGAGCACCGGGATGAGTATGTCTTCAAACTTCTTGCCGCATGAACAGGTATATTTCTCTTTATTATTCGGGACGATCTTTCTTGCACCGCACTTCGGACATCCCAGGACTCTCTTGCTCCCCGACCATTTACCTCTTTTGGCCAAGGGTTTTCTTTCGACCTCCATGATATCCATCGCGTAATCAACGACAGGCGCATTACTGATTGCTGTTCCGATGCCATAACCGTCGACAACGGGATTTAAAACGGGAACATCTTCCTCCTTTATGCCGCCGCTCACATAAAATCTGATATGCTTGTATCCCCTCAGATCCAGTTCCCATCTGCTTTCTTCGAGTATGCGATAGAAATTTCCCTCTTCTCGATGAAGGGGTATCGAATCTCACCGCAAAAAGCCTCTTTCCCATCGCCTCAGCGACATTCAGGCATTCAAATTTTTCATCGAGGAATGTATCAATAAGGGCAACCCTCTTGAACTTCGGCTCGAGAACTTCGTCGTATGCCTTTATCGCGTCAACCGTAGATCCCATGCATATTATCAAGTGCATGAGGCATTGTACCCATCGGGTCTTCCCCGATCATCTCTGCCGGATTTTACCACGGCAACTCCGTCACAGCCGCCGATATAGGCGTTTCTTTCGATCATGGGCGCAAGTACCGGATGCATCCTCCTGGCGCCGAAACTGATCACGGCCCTTTCACCCGCAAGCTTTTTAAACCTTGCGGCCTTTGTTGCAATGCCCGACGCCTGACAGATCAACCCCAATATTGCCGTCTCATACACGCAGAAGTCCTGATAGTTCCCCTCGATCTCCATGACAGGCTCATAGGGGTAAAAGACGCTGCCTTCTCTCATCGCCCTGACCTTGACCGGCAAATGCTTCATCAGATACATCGCCTCTTCGAGTCCCGCAAATATCGCCCACGGCCAGTTATCGGGAAGGCTTTTTAGCTATAAATTCCGCTTTCACAACCGGATTTATCTTCCTCGGCTCTGAGTATCCTCAGTGACCTCTCAAAATATACATCCGTGATCTTTCCGTCAAGGATATCTTCAGGGTCTGCCGTATGGAACATTCCCGCCTCCTCTCAATACAAAGGCCCCCAAATTCATACAATTTCTCGGTGTTGGAAATAGTATATCATTTCCAAAGTCACCTTTAAACAGTCACATGAGAACTTGAAAATTTACTCCAATATCAGTGAACATATATACATGGACTTATTTAAGGAAGAGCGCTGTCAGACCAGCCTTTGGCCTATCGGATGTGCTCCGAGGACCCTTGACGAATATGCCGGACAAGAGGCATATCCTCGGACCCGGGAAATTGCTGAGGCGGGCTATCGAAGCGGACAGAATCACATCAATAATACTCTACGGCCCACCCGGAACGGGCAAAACCGCCCTTGCAAGGATAATCGCCGAAAAGACAAAGGCACATTTTGAGTGGCTTAATGCGGCAACGATCGGACTCGATGAGATCAGAAAGGTCATCCAGCAGGCGAAGCAGAGAAAAGCGAAAGGCATTAAGACCATCGTCTTTCTCGATGAAATCCACCGGTTCAATAAACTGCAGCAGGACGCTCTTCTTCCGGATGTCGAAGAGGGAAACATAACCCTTATCTCCGCAACTGTAGAGAATCCATTCTTCTATGTGAATTCCGCGCTCCTTTCGAGGAGCCAGATATTCGAATTAAAACCTCTTTCGGAAGAAGATATCCTGAGTATCCTGCACAATGCCCTGCAGGACAAGGAGCGGGGTCTCGGGAGTTTCAACATTGCTGCGGATGAAAACGCGTCTGAAACATATTGCAAGGATGTCTGACGGAGATGCGAGAAAGGCTCTGTCGGCGTTGGAAATAGCAGCCCTCACAACACCGCCTGACGATCAATGGCCGGATAAGTATCACAGTCGATATCGCTGAAGAGTCGATCCAGAAAAAAGTCGTTGTCTATGATAAAAAAGGCGACCAGCATTACGATACGATCTCTGCCTTTATAAAAAGTATGCGGGGCTCAGACCCTGATGCAGCCATTGTATTATCTTGCGAAAATGATCTATGCAGGGGAAGACCCGCGGTTCATCGCAAGGCGTATTGTCATTTGCGCATCCGAGGATGTGGGAAACGCAGACCCCATGGCATTGGTTATTGCCGTATCCGCATTACGGGCTGTTGAATTCGTCGGCATGCCGGAAGGAAGGATACCATTGGCACAGGCAACTATTTATATCGCGAAAGCGCCGAAAAGCAATGCCGCTTATAAGGCCATTGAAGCCGCACTAAAAGACATTACTACCGAGGAAACGATGGAAGTGCCGGACCATCTAAAAGACAGCCATTACCCGGGCGCCAAGAAATTGGGACATGGAACAGGCTATAAATATCCTCATGATTATGGCGGAAATGTTGAACAGGATTATCTGAAAAAGAAAAAGAAATACTATAATCCATGAACCTTAAATGGATTTACTGATTATATGATTCCTAATAACACCCTTGACCTGCTTGAATTCCATAAACTCCTCAGGCTGATCTCTGAGTTTGCCAACAGCGACGCCTCCAGGCTATCTGTGCTGGATATCCAGTCCGCTCAATAATAAGGCGGATATCGAAAGAAGGCTGCAGCAGATCTGCGAGATCCGCAAAATGTCTCATGAGGGAAACCGCCTCGAATTGTACGGCTTTCCGGATATTTCACGGCTCATCGTCATGATAAGGCCCGAAGGCGCTGTCCTTGAAGCAATCGAACTCGCAGATTTCATGCCTGTTTTGAGCATCGCCTCCGCCATATCGTTTCAACTTAAGAGACAGAACTGACCTGCCCTTTCTGAAAGAGCTTACCTTACACCTAACAGGATTTCCCGACATCCTGAAGGTCCTTAAGAAATCTATCGACAGCGAAGGGAACATCCTTGACAGCGCTTCATTTCTGCTCTCCGATCTGAGGGCCCGGATAAGACGGCTCGAAGGGAGGATACGGAAGAAACTCGAAGAGATAGTCAGGGACGAAAAGCTCTCCGCCTTTTTGCAGGACGATTTTGTCACAACAAGGTCCGGAAGGTGGGTCATACCTGTCAGGATGGACTCAAAGGGAATGGTACCGGGTGTTGTCCATGATATTTCCAAGTCCGGCGAGACGGCTTTCATTGAGCCTCTGAGTATCATACACCTCTCCAATGAACTGGAAAACCTGGTTGCCGATCAGAAGGCCGAAGAAATCCGTATCCTGAGAAACATCTGTTCGGTGATAAGAAAAGTAGTCGATGAGATCGATGAAGAATTTAAAGCTGTCGTGTATCTCGACGTACTGAATTGCATCGCACTGTTTTCTGACAAGCTGCGAATGGAAACTCCGGAGATAAATGACCTCAACGTCATTCATCTTGCCGGGGCGAGACATCCCTTGCTTCAACTTTCGCTTCAAAAGATGACCGGTGCACAGAAGGTCGTCCCTCTTGATGTCCAATTAGGCCTTGACAACACTGTGATGGTCATAACAGGCGCGAACGCAGGCGGAAAAACCATCACGATCAAAACAATCGGGCTTCTCCTGCTCATGGCATTGTCAGGCATGCCCGTGCCTGCGGACTCCGGATCAAGTTTTCCTTTCATCGAAAATCTGCTTGTCGATATAGGCGATGAACAATCAATAGAGAATAACCTTTCCACTTTTTCCGCCCATATATCAAACATCTCAGAAATCCTGAAAAAGAAAGATGCGAAAACAGTAATCCTGATCGACGAACTCGGCACCGGAACAGATCCGGACGAAGGCGCCGCCCTCGCCTGCGCTATTTTAAAGGAGATACGTAAAAGCCGGGCCCTCGTTTTTGCAACGACACACCTGGCCGATATAAAAGGTTTCGTGCACAGGACCGGAGGAATGGTCAATGCGTCCATGGAATTTGACCTCAAGACGCTGACGCCGCTATACAGATTAAGGGCTGGAGAGCCCGGCCAGTCGCATGCGCTCGAAATAGCAAAGAGATACGGTCTTCCCGACAGCTTAATAGAAGATGCAAAAGGGATGCTCGGAAGCGCGAAGGTTGATTTCGACCATATGATATCCGATATGAATGCGAAAAGATCGGAATATGAAAATTTACTCGTCGGTCTCCGGAAGCAGCAGTCCGAACTGGAGCAGAAAAGCGGTCTTCTCGACAAAATGCTTTCTGATGCAAGAGAAAGACAGAAGGAGGCCCTCGCAAATGCCTATAGAGAGGCCTCCGATCTTATCTGGGACACGAAGAGGCAGATGAACGCCTTTCTTGATGAGATCAAAAAACAGGAAAAAAGCGAAAGACAGAAGACGATAAAAAAAGTTGAAACGGCACAGGATTACGTTACAGAAAAACTGAGAGAATTTGACCTTGAAGATAAGGGAACTCCTTCGATAAACGAAATAACAAAAGGAGACTTCGTATATGTTACGTCCCTGGGATATGACGCATCGGTTATTGAGGTTAACCGTAATAATAATCGGCTAAAGATAGCGGCCAAAAATATGGAGATCGAAGTTCCCATATCCGACATAAGATTTAAGAGCGGGAAATCCATGCCGGCATCTGGTGTGTCTTTGCATCGTCACAAAGTTGAAGCTAATGTGTCCTCCAGGATAAACCTCGTAGGAACGCGAGTTGACGAAGCGTTGTCAAAACTTGAGCACTTCCTGAATGACGCCGCACTGGCAGAATTCCAGGAGGTTACGGTCATCCATGGCGTCGGTAAGGGTCTGTTAATGAAAGCGATACATGAACATCTGAGCGGTCACCCCCTTGTGAAAAACTTCAGGAGCGGAACAATGGAAGAAGGCGGCATCGGGGTGACTGTAGCGAAGATGAAATAGGATGTATACTGCCCAATCGACTTTTCTTATAGATTTCCCTTTCCGTTAAATCTCCTGCCTGATAACGCTGAACAGCTTTTTGAAATGCCTTATTGGAATCCATGCTTATATTTATTTAAATACAAATGTGATCCTTCCTGCAAATTGATGACGAGGCAAGAAATACTGGCAGTTCATAAAACAGACTGGAATAATATTGCGTCCTAAACAATCAGATTATGATCACTTCAACATCAGGCAACTTTTCCTTAATCGCTCCCTCGATGCATCTATTGTCGCAATGAACACAGGGACCGCCGCAATAAATGACTGCCCTATTGTCCTTAAACTCCACCAACTCCGCACAACTGTCGTGTGCCACCAGAATACATTCCAAACCGATTAAGATTTCTTTAATCTGTTCTTCGGTGTTGACCGTGGGTTTATCAGCCATTATGCCACCTCACTTTCACAAGCATGCTCACAATCCTTCATAACCGCGTCAATCTTTTATTCCGGGGCATTTGACTTAGACTTCATTTTTCGGTTATTTTCTAAAATGATATTTAATAAATTCTATGCTATTCTGATCCTTTTTGCTTTGACCCTTTTGATCAACCTGCCCTTTGGCCGCGCCAGAGCAAAGACAAAGAAATATTCCTTTCGCTGGTTTCTCTATATCCATGTACCTATTCCTATTATATTCGTTATAAGGATCGTTTCCCAGATCGAAATCAAATATATCCCGGTCTTCGTCTTGGCAGCTGTCATTGGACAGGTTCTGGGCGGCAAGATAGAGTTTTAACCTTGCTTGCAAATATCCTTGTCATTCCGGGGAAAATAGATCTTCGGGAGATAGTTGGACAGGAACCTTCCTATGGAGAGGTCCTCATAAAGATCAAGGTTGCGCTCACCTGCGGGACCGATTTGAAGGCCTTTAAACGCGGTCATCCGGTTATTCCGATGCCGGGCGTTTTTGGCCATGAATTTTCGGGCATTGTCGCAAAAGTCGGCAGGGGAGTCAGAAAATTCAAGGAAGGCGATGAAATCATGGCGGTCCATAGCGCCCCGTGTCTTGAATGCCGGTATTGCAGGAAGAGACTGTATAACCTTTGCGCAAATATAATGAAGACAAAGGTCCTCGGTGCGTTTGCAGAATATATTTTATTGCCCTCTCATATCGTCAAACAGAACGTATTTCTCAAGCCGAAAAAGCTCTCCTTTGAAGAGGCTGCATTTCTCGAACCCCTCTCTTGCGTAGTTCACGGCATAGAATCGATAAGGGTAAGGGAAAACGATCTGCCCTTGTTATTGGCGCCGGTCCGATAGGACTTCTCCATCTGCTTCTGCTGAAAGAAAAAGGTGCAAAGGTGACTATGATGGATAAGCATAATGAGAAACTTCGAATAGCTCAGGAACTGGGTGCTGATTTCATATTCAGTGCCCGGAATGAATATTCACCCTCCCCCGCTCTCCTCGTGGGAAAGGGCGCGAATGAGAGGCATCTCCCGAAGAGTGAATTTGCCAATTTAGTGGGTTTCGATTGTGTCTTCGAATGCACCGGTATCCCGGCAGTCTGGGAGGATTCAGTGAATTATGTGCGAAGGGGGGGACGGTCATCCTCTTTGGAGGATGTAAATCGGGGACAAAGGTGAGTTATGACGCGGGTAAACTGCATTATGATGAAATCACCCTGAAGGGCGTATTTCACTTCACTCCTACCGATGTGAAAAAGGCATACAGGCTCCTGTGTAAAAAAAAGATCAGGGTATCAGAACTCATATCCGGGCGTTATCCACTCCGTCACACTCAGAAAGCCTTTGATAAGTTGTCCAAAGGCGTCGGAATTAAATACGCGATCATCCCGTCTGCAAAGCTATGACTGAATATATTCCCGTAACCATTGATAAGAGCCATATAATCACTATCGGCGAAAGGCTTTACACCGAGAGCATCGAATTCGTGCGCGAACTTGTCAACAATGCGTACGATGCTGATGCAACAATGGTTGAAGTTGTTCTCGGAGAAGACATGATCGAGATAAGGGACAATGGCGGCGGAATGGATAGGGAAGGTCTTAAGCAGTACTTTAATATCGGTTCCCAGCAAAAGCTCTATGCCCCGAAATCTCCGGTATATAAAAGAGACAGGATCGGTCAGTTCGGTATCGGAAAATTCGCGAGCCTTTCCGCCTGCAGACGTTTTGAAGTGATCACGAAAAATAGCGATTTTATCGGCCGTGTCATCTTCGATAAAGAGCAATGGGAAAAGGAAGGTAATGTATGGCAATTGCCTCTTGAGGTTCTTCCTCCGGATTTCAGAAAGCAGGATGGAACGACAGTAATGTTAACGGGACTGGGGAGGAAGTTTGACCTAAAGGACATAGAGGCAAAAATAATAGAAGGCACTCCGATCAAAGCCCCGCACTTTAGAGTGAGAATCAATAACCACACTGTAACTCCCAGGAGTCTTTCAGGTCACAGAATCCCTGTGCTCGAAGGAACCTCATTCGGTCCTGTAACAGGTGAAATCGTTATTCTTTCCGAGACAGCCTCTACGACTACAGACCTTGGCATCGAAGTAAAAGTGAAGCAGGTGACGGTAAGAAGGGAACTCTTCGGGATGGAGATCTGGGGAAAGACAATGGCAAGGGTCAGGGGAGAAGTGAATGCCGATTTTCTTCAGATTACAAGCGACCGGACAGGATTCATAAAGGACTCTATTGAATATAGCGCATTTTCTGAAATCATGTCCAAGGTTATGGATGATGTGAAAATGTCCCTTCAGAAACTGACCATAAGGAAGGAAAGCAAAAAGGTCAGCCGTGCATTAAAGGATGCGCTTCAGAGGATTTATAAGTCGTTGGCGGTCAACCCCGACCTTTCTCCTTTCGGAGCTCTTCCTATAGGAGATGAAGCAAAAGGTATAGGGAACGCGGCAAGCGTATCGCAGAAAAAGGAAGTGTTTTCCGAAGGAGAGGTGAAAGTTGAGGGAAGAACAAAAGCTCCTGAGAAGAAGAGAAAGAAGAGACCGAAGGTGAAAAGACTCACGCCAAACGCAATAATCAAGAAAATAAAGTTTGGAAACACAGGTGTATCCTGTGTGGTAGACAGCTTTGGTGAAGACGGCTCTGAAGTCTTTTCTGAAGAGACTACAATTTATATCAACCGCGATCACCCCCTTTATAAAAGGGAATCCGCAAAAGTTGACACCCATACATTAAATCTGGCAAGACTTATCACCCAGGAAATATCCCTCATGAAAGATCCGAGAAATCCCAGACAGGCCTTCGAAAGGCAGAGCAAACTTCTCAAGGATGCGTTTATCGATTGATTTTTTGCAGAATCACCCTGCTCTCTTTTGATAAACATTCCATGGCTTTTTCCGCTCCGATATCAACGGAGGAATACAGTTCCATCACTGTAAACTTCTCTTCTGTTTAGTCCGCCTACACACGGAGAATTTCAAGAAGGTTGAAATTTTATCGATAACTTCATCAACTCAACACCACAGACACTTTTCGATAGGTGAGACTTACAAATGAAAATTGTTAAAGATGCCATCTCAGAAGGCAAGAAACCAGGATTATTCATCTAATAATTTTCGGGGTACCAAAAACACCTACAAAGAGAGAGTTGATAATAGTCTGAACAGATCCAAAGTCCCCATGAAACTCCGCAGAATGATGACTAACCGTGAGGGTGATGAGTACAAGAAAAATATGTCACCTTTTCGAAACTAGTGTAGTGTCTCATAAACGACTGGTGTTATTCCTTTTCGTCTTACGAGAGCGTGGCAGGGTGCAGCCCGGCTGAATCTTTTCCAAGGTTTGTTTGCAACGAGAGAGTTTTTCAATGATTGATTCTACCGTTGCTGTCCAGATAAAAGGCTTCGGGTTTGTATTCCATGCTGCCAGATATTCTTCGATCGCAGCAATGAGGGCAGTGACACTGATGAAGACACCACGACGTATGCTTTTCCCCGTTAGTTCTCCAAACCAGCGTTCTACCAGATTTAGCCAGCTTGAACTGGTCGGAATGAAGTGAGGTACAAAACGCGGATGCCGATGAAGCCAGCTTTGGACTTTGGGATGCTTATGTGTTCCATAGTTGTCCATCACCACATGCAGTTTTATTTCGATAGGAAACTCAGCATCCAGTCGTTTCAAGAATTTGAGAAACTCCTGATGACGATGCCGAGCGTAACACTGACCGATCACTTTACCTTGGGCCAATTCGAGGGCTGCAAAAAGCGTAGTGGTGCCGTTACGCTTGTAATCATGGGTCATGGTTCCACAACGGCCTTTCTTCAAAGGTAACCCCGGCTGCGTACGATCTAATGCCTGAATCTGACTTTTCTCGTCCACGCAAAGCACAATAGCTTTCTCTGGAGGATTGAGATACAGCCCCACTACATCGGTAAGTTTTTCTAAAAACTTTGGATCGCGCGATAACTTGAACTGTTTGATTCGGTGCGGCTGAAGACCGTGACTTTGCCAAATACGGTTAATCGTTGACTTGCTTACGCCTTGCTCCTCAGCCATTGTACGGCAACTCCAGTGCGTGGCACCCGTAGGCTTGGTTTGTAATGTGGCATTTATAACTTCCTCAATCTTGTCTCCCGTAAAGTGTGGCTTACGACCACGGCCTGCCGCTACTTCCCATAAGCAGTCAGGTCCTTCACTACAGAAACGTTGCCGCCACGATGCTACAGTTTTATAGTTGATCTGCATGCTCATGGCGATATCCTTGTCTTGTCCACCCTTTGCCGCAGCTAATACTATCCGACAGCGTTGTGCGACCTGTTGTGGCGTGTGATGGGCACTAACCCACCGCTTCAACTCCTGGTTATCTGTTTCGCTTAAAGTTACCTTCATAGCACGCCGCGACATGTATATAGTCTATCATAAAGGCTCACTATAACACCAGCTATTTAAAGGACACTACACTAGATCGAAAGGCAAACAAAATGAATCACCCCGCAGCAGAGCTGCGAGGTATCAACGGCAAAAAAACAAGGAAGCTTTACCCCGATGCAGGGCATCGAGGAATTCTTTTGATTAAATTGACGCAGTCAATATTCAATTGTATAATTAGTACACCTATGACAAAGTAAAATGAGAATGATAGCCATAAGGGGGGGTTATGAAACGACAGTCAACCATTATATTCATTGTTCTTGTCTTTCTTTCCGGTTGTGCCACGCGGAGTTTTAATGGGCCTATAAAACCCATCTATCCCGAGATCTCATCAATCGCATTAATGGGTGAGTCGTGGTCACATGTTGATAGTTTGACACCTACCTTCCGCTGGGAATCCAGTGCAAAGTATCCGTGTACATATGATTTTGCTATTTGGGATAAAGGTGAAAAAGTTACCGACAACTCGGGGGTAGGCACAAAAACAACCACATATTATAGACCTCCCATCTATTACAAGGAATCCATAGTGCAAACTGAACACACAGTTGAGATACCTCTTGCCCCATCCACCGTTTATTATTGGTCTGTTCGAATCAGGATAAGGAAGGATAATCAGGATAAGGTATCTTCGTGGGCAACTTATAATTATCAGGAGCGCGGTGGCGCGACATCTGGTGGTAGTACAGGCATGAATTATCTATTCGAATTCATAACTCCAAAAGCTGATAAAAATAAAAATGATGAACAAACTGTGGAGCCTGTCCCATTGAAACAATAATTTTTATTAAGGGAAGATATATGCATCTAATAGTGAATAGTTGTTCTCAATTAGCCTTTCGGTTCCTGACGGTATTAGCGATATTGGTTGTACTTGGAGGGTGTGCCACTGTCAAAACTACTCACAATGATTTTATCCCTCAGTCCTTTATCCCACCTGCGCCTATCCAAAAATATCAGGGTACAATCAATGTACAAGTGAGCGTTCCTTTATACACGACCATGAAGTCATACATCCCTCGTATGAAAATATCAGATTGGATGGATAACAAAAAACTGAAAGTTGCTTTAGAAAATACTATTATGCAAAATGGCCTGTTTTCTCAAGTTAGCCAGAGCAGCGCTGACTATGTTTTGGATATATGGGTTGAAAACATTCATAACGGGCTTCAGGTTTTCGGACAAGGTTTTATGTTTGACATGTTTTCCATATGGCGACTAATCCGAACGGCAGATGGTGCAGTGCTGCTCTGCGATGAGGTCAAGGGACATGGTGCTTCACATGGAATAGGCAGCCGTGCCTATCCACCAGCGCTCAGTGCTGCAGCGCGTGAGATGATTCAGAATGGACTGACAATGTTAGTTGATCAATCCCCTCATTTGTCCGCACTGCCCAAAGCTGAACTTTGGTCGAGTACGGGGCCAGCGCTGCCAGTAGGTTATGCCAAATGGGTCGATCACGTGCGGCAAAATTGGTCAAAGCTCGAAATGGGGTTAACGTTCGAAGAAGTTGACAGATTTATTGGCCCCATCAAAAATAGTAGAGCTATAATAGACCAATATACTGAAGGAGCAACTGAAGGGTATTTAACCAGTATATACAGAGTAGTATTCATCAATGGTAAGTTGTCACTTTGGGAGTTGTTACAGCGTTAATTCGTCTCACTGCAGGGTTTGTGATCATATGAATGTGAGGGACGATCAAAATACCCGTGGCAATACCTGTAGAACTCTGCTGACAGATTAATTCTCTTCATTAAGGAAATAAAGCTGGCATGCCGTTAATGAGAAAGACTGTGGAATCCATGTGAATACCTGCCCATTCGTTCAGGTGGTAAATAGCTTCACGAAGATATCATAGTATGCACGCGTGCTCGACGTGTGGACTTCACTCAGTACTTCGTCTTAATTTCTTTTAATAATCATTGAATTTCTTTTATTCCCATGTTGCAGATGATGTGGCGTATCTGACATCCACTAAAAAGTGAAACTTATAAGACCTTCAGGAAGGATGTTTGCCTCTGGGGGTTCTTTGGAATGCCGTGCTTCTTTCGTCCTAAAGGGAACACCCCATTTTTCTCGACGACACCTACTAAGAGTGAAAAATGGATGATGACGAAAATTGACGATTATGAAAGGAAATGAACGGGGCAGTTGAGCGGACTCCCCACTGGAATGATTGGTTATGCTATCTCCATCTATATGGCTTAGTATCGTTCAATAGAATGGCTCCTATTCCACGCCGCGACCCTTTTTCCTCTTTGCAGCAGCCTTTTCGAGAAGTTGCACGACTTCTATATGATTCCTTCGCTTTGCTACATCTACAGCCATCTCGCCATTCTTAGCTTTTATATTAACGGCAGCGCCTCTTGTCAGAAGGAGATTGACGATTTCGACATTACCAGTCTGCACCGCTATGTGTAGGGCTGTCGCACCGTCACTTGTTTTGGTATTAACATCTGCGCCTTTTTCTGTCAAAGACTTGACGATATCAGTGTAGCCATTGTTTACAGCCATATATAGGGCTGTTACGCCTTCTTTATCTTTCATATTAACATTAGCGTTTTTCTTCAATAAATGGTCAACGGTGTCAGAGTGACCACCTTGTGCTGCCATAAACAGAGCAGTAACACCGTCACTCTCTCTCTTAGAATTTATGTTGGCCCCTTTATCTATTAATAGCTTGACAATCTCGGTATAGCCTTTTGATGATGCGATAATAAGAGCTGTTGTACCATTACTTGTTCTCTTGATATTGACATCGGCCCCTTTCTCTAAAAGATATTTCACAATTTCTGTACGGCCTTGTTGCGATGCTATCATTAAGGCTGTGTAGCCATCCTTAGTCCTTTTCATATTAATATCAGCACCTTTTGCCAAAAGGAGTTTAACAATTTCAATATGGCCGTTCTGAGATGCCACATATAAGGCTGTAACGCCAAAAGTGGTTTCCTTTACATTTACATCAGCACCGTTGTCAAGAGCAGATTGGACAGCCTGTATGTTGCCTTCAAAGGCAGCATTAATCAATTGAGTATTCATATGTGATACATCTGCCTCAGCAAAATACGTGGCTATAAAAAAAATATATACTGCCAAAAAAAGGACTCGCTTCATATTATGCCCCCTTGTCCCTCTTTGAGATAACGAGACAGAAAATGCCGCCCGCGCATAGCAATCCACCGCTGATAAAGAACAGTAAACGGTTTTGCTTTTGCTTATTCGATTGCCTCACCGCTTGCTCGGCAAACTCAATTGCAGCAGGAGAATCTGGATGTGTCAGCATGAGTTGCTCTGCGAACTTAGTCATGTCGCCACTCCCCTGATAATAACTATCGCCCTTCTGACTAATAAACGACATATTGTCAACCCGTTGATAGTAGCCGTAGCCTATTAGACCAACCCCAAAGAAAAAGAGTAGAAGACCTATTATCAAGAGCATTTTGCTTCGGTTCTGCATAGCCATACCTCCTTAGAATAAATTAGTATTTATACCTCGTTGATTGGATGAGAGTCAAGAGAAATGCGTTGAATACATGTCGAAACCTGTCTGGGTTGCAGAACTTCTGTGATGCAAGATTACAGGAAGTCATCTACCCCGAATACTTCGAAAGGTAGTCTTGACTGCCGAATAAATGAATCAGACGCGCATGTTTTAACAGGAAATAAATGGTGTCGAAAAAATTCAGTCCTACGTATTTCTATGTGAAATGCGGCGCTCCGAGTCGATGTCGCGGTGTGTTGCCTTGAGGACGCAATGATTTGAAAACTGCATTTATTTTCTTTTGGAATACTCTCATTCCAGAATGAGGAGCCTCAGGCTCTTTAATAAAAGTTGCTTATTTTTATCCGCTATCTCTCCTAGGTGCTCTCTAATCCTTCTATTATCAATTGCCCTTATTTGATCAACGATAATGTCGGAATCACTCTTCAGGCCGGCTTCGCCTCTTTTCAAGTGAATCCGCAGGATATTAGCCTTGCGATTAACCTGTGATGTGATTGGGCAAATTATGACACTTGGATGCTCTTGATTTAAGAGATTGGTTTGGACGACAACTACAGGTCTTATCTTGCCGGGTTCCGTTCCGAATCGAGGATTAAGATCAGCGGCATAAATATGGAATTTGACAAACGTCATTCCGGGATCTCATCTTCAATGAGTTCCAGTTCGCGCAGCGCTTCCAGCGACGATTCGGAGACCATCCGGGATTCTTTTCTTAACTGTTCTTTGAGCAGCCTTCTCTTGATGAACTTATTATAAAAACTCAGCGCTTCATTTATATAAGCATTTCTCGGCTTATGCATCGACTCGATGATGTCTTCAGTCTCAGCAAAAACATCGTCCTTTACCTTTAACGAAAGAATCTTCGACATGTCAGCTAACCTCCCAAATAATAGTATTACCGATAGTATATACCGGGAAATACTGTTAGTCAATTCGTGCAGGCTGACATGACCCCTTCACCACAAGCAGTGTGATAGAATAAGTTTTGTTTGAATATATGCATTATGAAAATCGCCAAATTATACACTTTTAATGACATACGGATCGAGGAGATGCCGATCCCCGAAGTAGGAACTCACGATGCTTTAATGAAAACAAAAGCTTGCGGCATATGTTCCGGAGATATTATGCCCTGGTATATCGAGAAGAAGGCCCCGTTGGTCTTAGGACATGAGCCGGCCGGAGAGGTTGTTGAAGTCGGCAAAGAGGTGGCATCCTTTAAGGCGGGGGACAGGGTTTTTGTGCACCATCATGCGCCATGCTTTATCTGCCGGCATTGTAAAAAAGGCAATTATGTTCACTGCGAGACGTGGAAAAATTCAAAGATAATACCGGGAGGTCTCGCCGAATATATCTTGATCCCCCGGATCAACCTCGAAAACGATACCCTGAATCTTTCCGACAAATTAAGTTATGAGGACGGCTCATTGATTGAGCCTACTGCCTGTGTTGTTAAGGCTTTGAAAAGGGTAAATATCAGAGGCGGGGACACCGTTCTTGTTATCGGTCTCGGGATTATGGGGCAGTTGAACATACTTCTGGCAAGAAAATATGGTGCTGAGAGAATTATAGGCGCTGATACGGTACCATTCAGACTTCAAAAGGCAAAAGAGTCCGGCGCTGATGACATTATCGACGTATCAAAAACTGATCTCCTCAATGCCCTCATGAATTTAACCGATGGGGAACTGGCAGATATTGTTATTGTCGGACCTAATAGTATCGAAGCGATGAGACAGGGATTAGCGGCTACAGGCGCGGGTGGAAGAGTCCTGTTTTTTACCCCCGCCAAACCGGGCGAACGACTTATCGTGGACCCGAACGATCTTTATTTCAAGGATATCAATATTATTACAAGTTATTCCTCCGGTCCCACAGACACAGCCGATGCGCTTGAAATAATAGAAGAGGGGATTGTGAGAGCCGAAAGGCTCGTGACCCATAAATTCCCGATCGAGAGAACTGAGGATGCTTTCAGATTAACGGCAGAGGCGAGAGATTCATTGAAGAGCATTATTATCTTTGAATAAGAGGATTTTGAATGCCTGAAAAGAAAAACATTTCAGCATCCTGCGATTGGAAGAAAAAACCTGACGGTCGCAAAAAGATTCAAAGAGAGAACAAAAGCAGGATTTATTGTTATAGAGGTAAATCTTCCTGGCGGGGAATAAAGGCTGAGGCATACAAACCGCCCAGCAGAGAGTGGGCTGATGTCGTCAGGCAAACCCTGATCGGCAGTCACGGCGAAACAACGAAATTTCATCTGCGATATTTCGAGATAGCGCCTTACGGTTACAGCAGCTTCGAGACGCATAAACACGAACATGTGGTCATAGGGATCAGCGGTAAAGGTGTTTGTGTCATAGGGAAGAAGAGATATCAGATCAGATTTCTGGATACACTCTATATAGAGCCTAACGCTCCCCATCAACTGCGGAATCCCTTTAAAGAAGCTTTTGGGTTCTTTTGCATAGTCAATTCGAAAAGGGACAGGCCGAAAATCCTGAAATAATAATTCTCCTTTCATCCACTCCATCTTTCAGACTTTTTTGCCGGAAGATAAATTATGAATCGGAGTTACAGCCTTCTCCTGAACAGCGCAAAGAATTTTTCTTTAACCTTTTGAAAAAAAGGCCGATTACGCCATTTATCAAGGGTCATCCGCTCTGACTGTTTCAGGTCCTCATGAAAGACATCTACCATCTGTTCCCCAAAATTTTCATCTAATATCCCCACGTTGCCTTCATCGTTTTTCCTGAGAGACTGAAAATCCAGATTGGCTGAGCCGATTACGCTCCAGACCCCATCGAAAACATAGGTCTTTGCGTGGAGTACCTCTCCCTGATAATTGTATATTTCAACACCCTCTATAAGGAGTTTCGCAAAGAACGCCCTCCCTGCATAATGTGCTGCTATGACATCCGTCTTTCCAGGCAAAAGCAGTTTCACATCCACTCCCCTGAATACCGCTTCTGCAAGTACCTGGAGCATCCTTCTGCTCGGAGTAAAATATGCGGTCGTAAGGTAGATACCCTTTTGGGACGATTGATGCTGTAATACAGCAATTTCCTCATCTTGCCTTCTTCCCCTTGGAAGAACTCGCAAATATCGGTATTACAGGAAGACCGTCGGGCATCGGACCAATGCGTTTATCGAAATGGATCGGGATGCCTTTCCATATTTCCCAGCTTTTCTTGAAGATGTCCAGAAGGGTCTTTGCTATAGGGCCCTTCAAGGAATATGCCGGTATCCCTCCACCCTTTAACCTTCCTGAGCCTATGATAGCCCCTGTACTCATTTGCTATGTTAAGCCCGCCGGTAAAAACCTTAATGCCGTCGATAATGATTAGTTTTTTATGGTCCCGGTGGACATAGTGGAAAGGTCTCGTCCATCTGAAAGGGTGAGATGCCCTTATATGAACGCCCGCCTTTGTGAGACCGGCCCAGAATTTCGCCGGAGTGAAAAGGGATCCGAAATGGTCGTAAAGGATATAAACCTTAACCCCCTCTGAAGCCTTTCGTTTCAGAATTTCCGCCAGCTCGTTCCCTGTTTCATCGTTTCTGAAAATGTAGAATTCAAGGCATATCAGCTCCTTCGCATTTCGGATGATCTCGAATATGTTGTGGAACAATTCCTTGTCTTTCCACAAAAGAGTAACCTTGTTCCCATCCGTGAACGGGATTCCGTACATATCATGTATTGCTTTTACCGTTAAAGACTGATTTGTATCAGAAATATGCATAGTAAAATAATTGCTTAAAAAGAATTTTCTGTCAATCGAGGCGACGGTTTTCGTAGATATTTCTTTGAAAAATAAGATAAAATATAGTAGTTTTGATTTTATCGATAAAAGATATTAAAGAGTCAGACTGTTCCTGTGACGCTCTGATTCTCCCTTTCACAGAAGGAGGGTCGGGGTTTTATGACAATCTCGATTTATCCCTCTCGCAACTCATCAAGAAATTTCTTCTAAAAGAATTTCACGGCAAAACCAATGATGTCCTCTTAATTCCTTCCCCTGATCAGTATAAGCCCGAAAGGGTGCTGCTTATCGGTCTCGGGAAAAAAGAAGACGTTTCCAGTGAGCAGGTGAGACAGGCGGGCGGCAAGGCTGCTGTTTACCTGAGGAATATGGGGATGCAAAAGGTCGCACTGTCTACCCGCCTCCTGTCATCACTTGACATATCACCGTCGGATTTTGTTGAAGGGGCGTTACTCGGACTTTATACCTTTCAGAAATATATCGAAGAGAAGGGCAAGAAAGAGGTCGACCGTATCATATTACTCGCAAAGCAGACAAATGACCTGAAAGCTAAGGTGCGCTGGACTGAAGTGGTTTCATCCGCAGTTTGTTTTGCACGGGACCTCATAAACACTCCCGCCAATGATATGACGCCGAGACACCTCGCCAAAGAAGCGACGTCGCTGAAACAAAAAAACCTTTCGGTAAAAGTGCTGGAAAAGAAAGATGCGGAGAAACTCGGCATGGGTTCGTATCTTTCCGTTGCAAAGGGTTCAAAAGAGCCGCCGAAATTCATCGTCCTCGAATATAGAGGCGCCAAGGGTTCGCCCTTAGTGCTCATCGGGAAATCAGTTACCTTCGACAGCGGAGGCATATCCCTGAAACCTGCGGACGGCATGGAAAAGATGAAATACGATATGGCTGGAGGAGCAGCGGTCCTTGGTATTTTCAAAGCCCTTTCGGAATTGAGATTGCCGGTCCATATCATCGGGATACTGCCCGCTACGGAGAACCTCATAGGTGAATCAGCAACGAGACCCGGTGATGTTGTCAGAGCGATCAATGGAAAATCAATCGAAATAATCAGTACAGACGCCGAGGGCCGCATGACCCTTGCTGATGCCATCGGATATGCCAGGCGCTTAAGACCAAAGGCTATCATTGATATTGCCACCCTTACCGGCGCATGTTCCATAGCCTTCGGGAACGTTGCCATAGCCATGATGGGAAATGACAGGGAATTACTTGATAAAATTAAACTTTCAGGTGATAATGTATATGAAAGAGTGTGGGAGATGCCGTTGTTCAAGGAATATGGAGAATACATAAAAAGCGACATAGCTGATCTTAAGAATACGGGCGGGAAAAGCGGCGCTCTCATATCATCGGCGTATTTCTTATCCGGATTTGCCGGAGATGTTCCCTGGGTTCACCTTGACATAGCAGGGACGGCTTGGCTGGAAAAGGAAAGACCCTACTCACCCAAAGGTGCTTCGGGCGTAGGAGTCAGGCTTATTTTAAACTTAATAAAGGAGTTGAAATGAGACTATTTAAGTTACTGATAATATTATCATTTTTACTACTACCAACGCTGGCATTCGCTTGGGGTCCTTTAACCCACATATACCTCGGTAATGAGCTCTACTCCCTGGCTTCACTGCTTCCCGCCGGCATTTACGAGATAATAAAGCGCTACAGGAAAGATTTCATCTATGGAAATCTGATGGCTGATATTATTGTCGGGAAAAAATATCTGCCTGACCACAAAAACTCCCATAATTGGGACTTTGCCTTTGATCTTTTGAAGGTGACCGAAACAAGGCAACAAAAGGCTTTTGTGTATGGATACTTGAGCCATCTCGCAGCGGATACCATCGCCCACAATATTTATACTGCGGACAAAAAGAATATCAGGCACACATTATGGGAATTGAAGGCCGATTGTATTATCGACAAAAAATACTGGTTACAAGCCATAGAAATCGACAGGAAGATTCAGGTAAGGAACGATCTCTTCCTCGAACATTTTCTCGATAGATTTATCTTCTCTTTCAAAACGAATAAGAGGATATTAAAAAGCATGGTATACCTTTCGGTATTTAATCGCGAAAGGATAGGCGATTTCATCGATAAAAACCTTGTCACTACCCTCCCTATGAGAGACACCATAGAAAAGCTTCATCAGGATTCGTTGGACCAGATTATGGACTTATTCCAGCACTGGGAAAACTCAGAGGCTGTAAAGGTAAACCCGATAGGCAATATCTGCAGGAAACGACAATTTAAGAATGAATTAAAGGCTTTTCTCTATAAACCCTCAAAGAGATCCAATCATACCTTTTATCTGTAAGGCGGGACGATGCGGTTTAGGGACACTTGGTAATCTGGCTGGTCTTTTCCCTGCCGAAGGGCGAGAGCTCTCTCAGGTTTTTTATGATGCCCGGCATAATCTCTGTTACCTTATCTATCTCGGCCTCCGTGTTGTACCGGCTTAAAGAGAACCTTATCGAGCCGTGAATCGCGGTAAACGGCACACCCATCGCCCTCAAGACGTGAGAAGGTTCAAGTGAACCGGAAGTGCATGCTGACCCGGATGAGGCGCACACGCCATATTCATTCAGTCTTAGGAGAATAGCTTCTCCCTCGACATATTCAAAGCTCAGGTTTGTCGTATTCGGCAATCTGCTTTCGACGTCTCCATTTATTCTGACATCCGGGCATGATTGCATAAGGGCGGTCTCGAGTTTATCACGCAATCTTTTGAGATAGGTGACTTCCCCCGCTAAGGATTCCCCGGCAAGTTCACAGGCCTTTCCGAGTGCGATTATGGAAGCAATATTTTCCGTGCCGGCACGCCTTCCCTTTTCCTGATGACCACCGATGATATAGGGATAAAACCTCGTACCCCTGCGGACGTACAGCGCCCCTACCCCCTTTGGGGCATGGAGCTTATGTCCCGAAAGCGATAACATGTCCACAGGCAAAGTCTTCAAATCGATCGGAATCTTCCCAACAGCCTGAACGGCGTCCGTATGAAACAATATCCTTCTCTCCTTGAGCAGCTTTCCGATCTCTGCGATAGGATAGACATTGCCTATCTCATTATTCGCATACATGATCGACACCAACGCCGTATCATCGTCGATTACCTTCATCAGATCATCAATATTCAATTGTCCCTGATTATTCACAGGAAGGAATGTAACCCGGTAACCTTTTCTCGCGAGGTGCTTGAAGAAATTCAATACCGCAGGGTGTTCAACCCTTGTCGTAACGACGTGTCTCTTCTGGGGGAAAGACTCCGCAGCGCTCATTATGGCGGTATTATCACTCTCGGTCCCGCAACTCGTGAATATTATCTCCTCGGGATCTGCTCCAAGGAGCAAAGCCACCTTACCCCTTGCATCTTCGATCTTTCTATGGAGCTGTCCTCCGAAGGTGTGCATGCTCGACGGGTTTCCATAGAGATCCTTGAGATAGGGAAACATCTCATCAAGGGCTTCAGGGGCCACAGCAGTGGTCGCATTATTGTCAAAATATAACGTATTCACTGGGCCTCCACGACTATTTCGTCACCAACCAGTTCTCTCAGTTTATTCTGGACGCTCCCAATAGTCACGTCGGCCATGACGCATCCCGTACACATGCCTCGCAGAGCTATAACAACTTTATTGCCCTCTATATCGATAAGCTCGACATCCCCGCCGTCCGCCTGCAATACCGGTCTTATCTCCCTCTCGATAACCTCCTGTATAAGGGCGATCTTCTGAAGGTTCGTGAGCTTTTTCGGTTTGGCAGGCTTCTCAGGCACTTTCAACGACCATATATCTCTGAGGATCGCCTCGATTTCTGTTTTGCATTCACCGCAGCCGCCGCCCGCCTTCGTATAATCCGTTATCTCATCTACGGTCGTCAGATGGTTTTCTATCGCAACTTTTCTAATTTTTTCTTCCGTCACGTTGAAGCACTTGCAGACAAGTTTGCCTTCTTCTTCCACTTCTTTCGGAATGCCTTTATAGTCGGCAACAGCCGCTTCGAGCGCCTCTCTTCCCATTACGGAACAGTGCATCTTCTCCTGCGGAAGCCCACCGAGGAATTCCGCTATATCCTGATTCGATATCTGCAACGCCTCTTCAATCGTCTTGTCTTTGATCAATTCGGTAAGGGCGGAGGAACTTGCGATTGCGCTTGCACAGCCGAATGTCTGAAATTTTGCATCGATGATTTTGTCCGTTTCTTTGTCTATTTTCAGGGTCAATCTTAACGCATCACCGCACACAATGCTACCCACATCACCGACAGCATCCGGGTTCTCAATCTCTCCAATATTCTTAGGCTTTAAAAAAAATTGTTTAACTTTTTCAGTATATTCCCACATCGTTTAATTTAACCAGAGAACGCCTTAAATTGTCAATTTCTTAACCCCGTTATTTTCAACTATTTTGATATTCTCCAGTCAGTATTATTATTGGACATCGTCCTTCGAATGTAATAATATTGAATCTATAATAAAGAAGCGTCGATTGATCTCTTGCGGGGTCTTTAAGATGAACGGACATGGCGTTGTATTCTGTATAAATGCGGGTGAGAAGAGCTTTGCTGTCTGCCTATCAACAATTTTTTGAACCGTGAAGGAGGAAAACATGGCTTACTATGTCGTTTTAAGTACACTCACTGATGAAGGAAGGAAGACGCTCAAGGAGAACCCAAAGAGAATCCTTGAGGTGAATAAGGAACTGGGAAAGATGGGAATCAAGGTAAAGGAACAGTTTGCGGTCCTCGGACCGTATGATTTCGTGAACATCGTCGAGGCTGATGACAATGCAGTTATGCTGAGGATGTCCGTTGAGCTCGGCTCAAGAGGTTCTGTACAACTTCTAACACTCGCAGCGCTGCCCATTGAGGATTTTATCAAGACGATCAGATGAAAAGTGTTTAGAGATGAATATCTGTGCATTGTGCAATAAACAAATTGACATAGACAAGTATTTTTCGAGGAAATCCACCTGTCCTCAATGTGGAGGGGACCTTCATATCTGCCTTAATTGCAGGTTTTATTCCGAAACGAGTCACAACAAATGCCTTGAGACAAAGGCGGAATTCCAGAGGTCAAGGGACAGGGCGAATTTCTGTGACTATTTCACCTTTAAAGAATCTGCATCTTCTTCAACGGACGAAACAAAAGAAGATGTGCTCAGACGGTTGGATGATCTATTTAGAAAATCATAATTGATTATCCGGCCATTTCACTATCTTTAGAAATGTTCGTCCCTGATATCGTCGGGCAGACCAGCGGCCGGATAGCCGAATTTACGTTCCCATGCGCTTGTTTGCCAGTTGTCGGCATGTTTTCGTTCAGAAATCCATTGTGGCATTGGTATGCAGAGATACCCGGATTCTTACGGACAAGTTGTCCGGTCACAGGACATATTGTCTGCTCAGGTTATTTTGTTCTATAAGGAAAATATAAAGTGAAGACAGACCCCTTCCCGACAACGCTGTCAACTTTAATTAAACCACCGTGACCTTCTATTATCTTTCTGGTAATGGCAAGCCCCAGACCCGTCTCCTGTTTCTCTATTTTTGTCGTAAAAAAAGGTTCATAGAGCATTTTTAAATTCTCTTCCGAAATGCCGGTCCCGGTATCCACAACTGCCACAGCCACATAGTTCTTACCGCGTAAAGATTCAATATTTGTAGTAACGGTCAGCGTTCCTCCCTCGGGCATCGCATCAATCGCATTCGAAATGAGATTACTAATGGCGGCCCTGACCTGCCTTTCATCAATATATATCTGCGGAATATGACCTGGAAATTTGTTTATTATTATTGAAACATTCTTACACGCAAGCTCATAATCATTCAACGTTTCATCTATTATCCCGTTAATATCTTTTAGTCCCCTCTGGAAAAAAGCCTTATTGGAAAAAATAAGAACGTCCTTCAAGATTTCTTCGAGCCTTTTTACCTCCAGTGAAATGAGATCAAGATATTCCTTTTGTTTCGGTTCATGGACAAAGCCTTTCTTGAGCCTTTCCGTCAGCCCACCGATAACCGTAATCGGATTTCGTATCTCGTGTGCGACATTAGCGGTAAGTCTGCCGAGGGCAGATAATTTTTCATATTCGATAATATGTTCCTGGATTTGCTCTTCAGACTTATGAAACTCGAAAAGTGCTTCTTGAAGTTCATCGAGTACCCTGCGCAGATCATCCAATTTATTCATCAGCCGCTTTTTTGTCTTCTCTCTAGCTATCATGCTTAAACATTACCTCCAAACAGTCTCCGCCTTCTTCTTCTGAAACACGGCATCGTCTGACTTTTTATTTCACTTTATCTTAGCATTCTACCAAAATATCGGACAACCCTTCTGAACGCACAAAACCATGCTCAGGCCATTGATATCGGCGTCGCTATACGGAAGTTTCGGGTCTCGTGTCCAATTCCGACGGTAAAAAAGAGTGGTTGACCAAACACCTGATAATCTAATAAAATCAACTATGCCGAAGTGGCGGAATTGGTAGACGCAAGGGACTTAAAATTCGATTTCGGCATATTTTAGCTGGTTGGCTTCTGGTCTGGGTTTCCGCTTAATTTGTTGATTATAAAGACTAATTGCCCATTATATCCCCTCCAGTATTTTCGCCATATTATGTAAAATTGGGGTGCTTTCTGCTACAATTCTGCTACATTTTTACTATGGTGAAAAAACAATAATAACTGAAATGCGCATCGCTTGGACAGGGTTTAGAAGGGGATGTTTCTTTTGGTATTCGTGATTTGTAATTGAATTTATATGAGGGAGTTATCCCATATTGTGGTTATCATCCCAATATTCATGATATGGAGTCAGCCAGCCCGCAACTTTTGTGATAACAATCAGCTCAGTATGATAATATTTCCAAAGATGAACAAAAACTGGAAAAACTATTTGTCATGCTTGGATAACATCCGAAAAGGGATGTTATCTGGGTGGGCTAATACCTTGTTCTCCCCTCGCTCCGCTCGGGTAGAATGCGCGAGTTGAGCAGCGAACAGGGTAAAATGCGCTCCGCGAGGGAAGAACCAGGAGTTCGAAACAGATGGGCCTCCGGCCCACTGCTCAACTCGCGCATTATCCGTGTGAAGGGCCAGACATGAGTTTTCCATTCTTGCCAGACATGTGGATCAGTACGGACGCTGACGCACCTTTGTTTCTCAGACGCTTGAAAGACATAGCTCGACAGCTTTCTCAAGTTGGCATTGAACATCAGAAGCAAATTCTGACATTGGTTCCTACCGAACCTGATGTTCCGGAGAAACTTAGGATTGTTTTGTCCTCCGACAAGGAACAAGAGACTCGTATTTTCGTAAATGCAGAAGCAAATGGCTGGCGTGAAGTCAATCCCGACTATGAGGAATATACCGCTCTCACAAGGCGCTTTATTGGTCCTGTATTGAAGGCTTACAACAAACGTTATCGCAGCAATAGAAGACTACATGTTCAAACAATAGCGCAACTGACTCCCAAGTTATCACAGTATCCAGCGAAGTTCTTTGATGATTTCACAACTAACGCAAACAAATCCTTTCTGAGTCGTACAAGCTGGCGGCATTTTTACAAATTCATCATTTGTTGCCACCGACGAAACGAACACGTGTCTTGGGATGAAATAGAATTTCTCCTCAGACAAGCTGGATTCGGGGAGTACTACTGTGAAAAGCTTTACATGATCTTTGAGCATGGATGGGGGATTTTAGAGGAACTGCCTGATAGCAAGCTGAAAGCATGGCAGCGCCGGATGCGTGAACAAGAAATAAAGGAGCGCCAAACTCGGCATGGAGTTTAACATCACTATCTTATTAGGCTTATTTATCGGTATTATTATTATTTATTTTTTCGCTCGCAGTCATAGTAAATCGCTTGTTCATAGTGCTGTATTTAATGCGTATCTTGCAGCAATTACCTACGACACATTATTTGAAAAACAAAAATTGGATGTTTCTGTGGCCGCAGTTGACTTTTTAAAATGTATTGAGCTTTACTCGCAACTTTCAGAAAATGATGCTATGAATTTGATGTTATCTAACAGAATATCTGAAATTATGAGGTATAGTTTGTATGCTTCTGCCATGAGATCTTTGAATATTTCACCAGCAATTAAGAATGAAAAATGGCATTATGTCGCAAATCCGATAAAGCCATTAGTTTTAAATAATGACCATATTGACAATGTTGTAAGGCATTATTTTAAGTCAAAGCACCAGCAAATAATTAATCTGAGTTGGGAGAAAACATACAAATGAAGATGTCTCTTAATGACATTGCAGCCCCAAAAGGGATACGCTATAAGGTAATGCCTAACACGAATTAACCCGACGCAGTGCCGACGATGAGATGCTTTCGCTTGAGATAGTGCGCGGCGCGGGTTGTCGGAATTGTTACCTGCATACTTCTCCCGCAAATCTTTACTATTGCAAATAGTTTGAACCTGTTGATAAGCGGTGAAGTCATCCTCTCAATAACTGTAAGTCGCTCTTTTCAAAAGCTTAAAAATAGTGTACGTTATTATTGGTAATCAACTATGGGAAATGTAGAGCGTTGTTTGACTAATATACAAATTCCGATATTATCGTGTCGGTTTCCGTCTATCTAATAACTGGTTCGGCAGAGGAGACAAATGAGTTCTCGAAAGTACATTGTAGGCATGGTCTTTGTAGCCCTACTGATTTGGGGACCGATCGACCACTCGTGGCCTGCGTGGCTCGTAATACGTACAAGCTACCTTGTCGCGATTCCGCTGGCGACATGGTTTCTTGTAGGATGGATTTGGAGAGTGTGGCAACCGGATGCGGTGACCGAAAACAGATTAGTCGTGCACTTGCCGGCGCAACGGGGGGAGTGTTTGTGGTATTGGCGATCTTTGGGGCCATGGCCGAGTCTCATATAGGCAATACGATGTGGTTTCGGACTCGCGATGGAATGGAGGCCGTTGGTGATGACATAGTCTTATCCGGTCCAAATTGGGGAAATGTAATCATGCTTATTGGCGCCGCAGGATTTGCCTTCTGGTTTGGCATCGCCAAGAGGGAATCGAAACAGTAAGTTTTGGATTCGTCTATGACGCGTATGACAAGCCGAACAACCTAATGCAGCATACGTCGCAAAAACCGCGCCGCTGATTTGAATCGTTATAATCATTTCCTGCGGTAATTGTCAACAATTTCATTTTTCAATACCAGTTTGTTCGTGGGTTCTTAATCCCTTCATATTAGCTTATTTAATCAATCTATAATAAGTTCAAATGATGTGAAGTATTGACATCTTTAGATTACATTGGTTATCATTTGGTTAACATTGGTTATTCATTAAGGAATTTATATGGCAAAAGATGAATTCATAGGTATAAGGGTAACAAAGGAGTTTAAGAAATTCATTCAAAGAGAGGCGAAACGGAAAGGTATGTCTCTTTCCGAATATATCGAATCCCATACCGATGATAACTTCAAATTGACCAGAAAGCATTTTGAAACCCTTTTAGAAAGAGCGAAAGAGGATTTGCCTACATTCTGGAACGAAGCTGAAAAATCTCAGATCACAAAAGAATTCGAAAAGTTTATCCCTTTATTAGTATCTGATTTTTTGAATCCATTAAACCGTGCGAATCCTCAACTTCACCCTGCCTTGATGCTTCTGTCCATTCCTTCAATTTTAAAAAATACTATTGTGCACCTAGATACGATTGATGAGCGTACAAGAGGCAGGCCGTAGGACATTTCTTGTCTGCCGCTGAAATTCTGGCGGAAAATCTTAATAAGCTTAAAACCACTGACAAAGAGGATCAAAAACATATCGTGTCGGATTTGAAAAATGTAATTGAGACCTTTGCTTTCTATTTCACCTCTATGGCTTTTGAAAAGGATTCATTTGTAAAGATAAAGGAAGAACTGGAAAGACCGAAAAGATTCTTTTACAGGATATAGAAGGTAAGCATAAGAAATGAAAACGTTAGAGATAATAAACGCTCTTACTTTCTTGGGCAATTTGACATGCGGGCGTTGCCATAGGACGTTGATTGATGATGACAGAGAGTCCACTGTAATAAAGAAACATATAGTTAAAACTTACAAGAAGAAGGGGGTTATAGAAATCGAGTGTCGTCATTGTCACACAAAGAATATTTTAACTAACAGTAACTAAACACATCTAAGGCAAGCAAGTCATTTAGACAAGGAAGCCGAGTTTCTATTGGAGTTAATCCATAGATTCTCGGCTTTTTTATTTGGCAACTATTGAAATTTTAAAAGGAGGAAAACATATTAGAGATTTGAAAGGTTAATTAAGAGGTCAAGTATGAGGGGGTTTGAAAAGAAATTAAGGGGGACTGAGAAAAAAGCGTGTAAGCCTGAATTGTCAGCAGAAGCGGATAGATTAGGGCTTCCGCGATGTCCGAAATGTAACGCTCCGTTATTAAGCGGATTCGGTGACTCATCAGGAGATTATCACACATGTCCTTCACTGCAGAGCTGCGATACCGATGGATTCCGAGAATGGAAATAAATAAGAGAATATCGGAGAACAACCGGGGCGGAGCGCGTGCCAGCTCGGAGGCTGGACATGTGCTTCGCCCCGAAACCACCGAGGTCTTATGTATTGGAGGTTTGCCGGTATTGTGTAATCACGGCAAACTCGTTACTTACTATGATTGATAAATTAAATTTAACTATACATATGAACAGCCGGATAGAGAACTTTCCTCGAATCAG
>CAVZMO010000007.1:0-18650 GCA_963776195.1 Thermodesulfovibrionales bacterium | reverse complement strand
TGGAGCCGCAGAAAACAAAAGAATATATTACCCTTATGGTGCTTGACGGCTTCAGTGACGAGGGAATTTCTTGTTTCACTGCCCGAACGTGTGGAACCGCATCTTCGCTTCGCTGACTATCTTTCCGGAACCGGAAAAGATAAGATGGCTGAAGAGAAATATTCCCACGCCCTTCAATATATAAAGAAGGAAGGTGTAATAAGACCTGAATTTTTTTATGCGGTTTATGGGTTTTATCTAAAAAGGAACCGGTTCGAAGATGCTCTGAATATTATGCAAAAGGCGGCGGATGCACTTCCCCATGATGCCGGGATAAAAATGCGTAAAAGCCGACCTGTATGAGAAGCTCCGAGCGTCTTTCAATGCAGCGGAAGAATACAGGAAGATATTGCTCAATGATCCTGAGAATCAAGAGGCAAAAAGAAGACTGGAAAATCTGTTGTTGAAAAATAAAGGACTGTAAAAATAAGACCCCCTTCAAATCCCGTCTTACCAAAGGGGGAATAGGAAGGTGCATTGAGTCGAAAAGCATTTAATTATAAAAGGAGTGTATATTATGGCTGAGCTAGGACGGATTCAAAAACCGAATGTGGATGAATTCGGCGGTAAGAGAAAACTTTACTGCGTCGCGAACATCTATCCCATACAAGACGCCCCTGAGGATTATAGAGAGCTGGCTGACAAATACTGGGACGAGGTTGTCCGGCAGATAGAAAAAATTGAGAATGCCGGAAAGGCCGGGAAGATATTCTGTGAACTTATTTCGGAGCAGACCGATGAAGAACTCGGTCTTTTAAAGAAGATCAATGAGCGGATCCATCAGATCATCAAACAAAGGCTGGACGAAGGAGATACTCTTATCCCATTGGAAAGTAAAGAAATTTTCGGGCCTTACACGGACTGGGGCAATTGTCTGAGGGTTGTTTTTACCAAAGAGGTGTTCACTAAGGTCCTTGATTTTTTTATGGAGTTTTCAGAAAAAAGGTCCCAGCATATTCTCAAGGTGATCGACGATAACCTCGGGGAGGCAGAGGCAGGTCTGCTTATAATGAAAGACGAAGACAGGGCAAGATTGCAGTTCCCAAGAGATATAGAGGTGTTTTTAATAACCCCTCCGTCGTATGACGATATCGTGAGATGGCTGAGGGACAATCTCACTAAGAAAACAACGGAATAAAATTTTGATATTTCCGGGGAAGTAATCTCTTCAATAAAAAGGCATAATATTTTATTATTGAAACATGGGTAAGACAGCAGGAATAATTATTATCGGTGACGAGATACTTTCCGGCAAGGTCCATGACGACAATTCTTTTTTTATGGCCAAGGAGCTTTGGTCTCATGGAATACACGTCTGCCGCATATCAATCATCTCAGACCGGATAGATGAAATAGCCGAAGAGGTGAGAAGTTTTTCTCAGAGGTACGATTATGTTTTTACCTCCGGAGGGATCGGACCGACGCATGACGACATCACGATAGGAGGAATATCGGGGGCCTTCGGGGTCAAAACGGTCATCCACGATACTCTAAAAGAACTCCTCGAAAACAGGCTGGGGACTTTGTCCCCCGAACAACTGAAAATGGCAGAGGTACCCGAAGGCGCCGAACTCGTAAGTGACGAGACCCTGTCCTTCCCTTTAATAAAAATCAAGAACGTCTTTGTTTTCCCGGGGATTCCACAACTGTTAAGGAAAAAATTTCTGGCTATAGAAAAATTGTTCAATGAGCCGGCGATATATCTCAAAAAAATCTACCTTAATGGAGCCGAGTCCTGTATCGCACCGATATTGAACGAGATAGTCGATCTCTATAAAAACGTCAAAATAGGCTCGTACCCTGAGCTCGATAACAGCGATTATTCCGTGATGGTAACGCTGGAATCCCCTGATGATGCGGTCCTCGGTTCGTTCAGAGATCTCTTAAGCCGTATTCCCAAAGACAAGATCATCAGGGTTGAAGAGTAGCCACTATTTTTGTTTCACGATATGACAAATTCTTTGCCTTGTTTTTTTATAAATCCCTCTTTTTGTAATTCCATCAATACTTCACGGATTTTTCGGGAGGCTTGTTTATTTTTTTTGCGAGGGAAGATACGCTTACCCGCTGCTCAATCATCTCTTTCAGCACCATGCCCCTGACCTGTCTGTGAGAGCCCTCAAATCGAGGTTGCCTCTTGTAATGGGCGCTTTTTCGGTTCGGATTTAGCACGCTTTTTTTCAGCATCGCCCCGTAATCCATGAGCGCATAGTACCACTGACGGGGATCGGCCGTGTCAACGGTCTTTGCAATGAGAGGCAGAATTTCCGCATCAGACCTTTTCTCTATCACAAAGAAAAAGTGGATAAAAACCCTCCGTATGTTTGTTTCGATAAATACCGAGGGTTTGTTGAAGGCAAATGCAACTATTGCAGAGGCGGTCGCTTTTCCGATTCCGGGAAGTTCCACTAATACGTCCTCAGATGAAGGAAGGACTCCGTCAAATTCCGCGATGACCTTCTGGCTGTACGTGCAGTGCGATTGCACGGCGATTATAACCCAACCCCTGCCATATTGAGAGCACACTTTGGAGCGGCGCCCGCGCCAAGGAATAGAAATCGGGGAATTCCGCAAGAAAACGTTCATATTTTCCGATTACCCGCTCGACCTGGGTCTGCTGGAGCATGATTTCAGATACCAGGATATGATAAGGATCGGCTGTATTTCTCCAGGGCAAATCCCGCGCATGAATTCGGTAATATTGCCGGATCTCTCTCTTAAAGTTGCTCAATCCGTGAGGGGTCATTCTTCACGCTTTTTTCAGTTCTTTCATCCGATTACAGTTTGGACAACCGGACCTAATACCTTGATTTCCATAAGCCCGCCTCCTGTAAAACCGTCAATCCCGATGGCTATGAGAATATGCAAGTTTTTTTCAACCAATCTGCGGGAAGTTTTTAAGAGAAGGATGGTAGGCGCGAGGGGTATTGAACCCCTGACCTCTTCCGTGTCAAGGTGATCCTGTGAGCTATCAAGAATTTACCAATCTTTATAAACCATTATAAATCCATGTTGTAGAAGATATCAAAGGGGAAAGGGTTTTATATCCTTTCCCCTTCTTTTTTGACTGTCTACTATACAAAAACTATACAGTCTGTTAATTACGCTTTTACTGGGCAGTATCCACAACCATTATACCCTGAAATTGCGAACTGCACCTACAAGGTGTTAAAAACGGAACGGCGTGAAAATTCAAAACTTCGAATAAGCGTCATTCCGCTGCGGCAGTTGCGGAATGACGTGTGAAGGACTAAGCCGCTGCGCCGGATATGGCGATTCGATTAAATCTCTCGGAACTTTTTCTATCGAATGGATATGGTGTATGGTGCATCTGTCTTCTTTTGACCTGCGTTAGATTATTCTGAGAGTGAAAACAGAGGTTGGGATTGTGACCATGGTAGTTGAGTAGTATCCCAAAGAGTGATTTCAGACAAAAGAAGAGTATGGCGAAACGGAATGCTATTTTCGCAAGGTGATGGAGATATGATTTTTGATGCTGTCGACGGTACTCATCAACATTGATCCGGAGGACCATTGCACCTGGAAGGAAGCAAATACTCAATCATGACCATCGTGCCCTTCTTGCAAACCGGACAAGTATTGATATCGATACCGCAGATTCTGAGCAACTGATCCTGCCAGGTCTCTGGTTTTTCTTTTTCTTTTGTTACGGTTTTACAACTGCCAATGAGCTCACGGCATAGAGCGATGTTGTCTTTACGCTCTTCTGTTTGCCAGAAGTCCGAAGTGTCTGATGCGCACATATCGACGGGGAAGTACATGAAGGAGGAACCTTCTGATGAACTCATCGGCCTTAAGAGTCATGGTCTTTTGTTTATCACCATCGGCATAGTCCCTCCAGCGGAAGGAGACATTGCCGTCCTGGACTTTAAGGATACGGTTATTACTGATAGCGATCCTGTGGGTATATCTGCCCAGGTATTTAAAGACCCCCTCGGCGCCGTCAAAAGGCGGCTTGCAATAAACAACCCATTTCTTATGGTAGAACTGTCCTCTGAACACCTCAAAGGTTCTGGGGTCCTTCAGATGACGGATACCGCCGGGGAATATAAGATCACCTGCTTCAAAACCGCTTTTGAGATAGGCCAGGAACTTGCCCCTGAACAATGAGGACATAACCCTTACAGGGATGAAAAACCCTTTCCTGCACGATACCCACCGGCTTCCGTCGGGAGACAGTCCTCCTCCGGGCACGACACAGTGAATATGGGGATGATCCATGAGGTTCTGTCCCCAGGTGTGGAGGATGCCGATAAACCCTATATATGCGCCGAGATGCTTCGGATTATTGGAGAGCTCCATAAGCGTCTCGGAGACTGAACGGAACAGTATGTTGTACATGACCCTCTGGTTCATGATCACCAGGGGATTTAACTCCGAGGGTATGGTAAATACCACGATGGAAGTATTGAATAGGCAGTAGGTCTTCACATCTGGCCTCAATCCACTTTTCTTTCTGCAGGGTCTGGCACTTGGGACAGTGCCTGTTACGGCAGGAGTTATAGGAGATGTCCACATGGCCGCAGCTGTACTTATACCTATGCCCGCCAAGGGTCGCAGTCCTGCACACCTCAATGGCGTGCATGGCGCGCAGATGATTAATAGGCATCCGGTGGGCTCTTCTATAGTCTTGACCGTACTGACGAAAGATATCGGCCACCTCGACGCCCTGAGACGTCCGCATCGAAGATACCGTTAAAGCTTTAAAGCTCTTCGGGTATACTATCGAGGGGACTGGTTACCTGCGCGAGGTTCATCCTGCTGACATGAAGATAAACGGTCGTGGTTGTGGGAGACCTGTGGCCCAGGAGCAACTGGACATGGTGCAGGCTGGTCCCCGCTTCAATCAAATGAGTGGCAAAAGAATGCCTGAGAGTATGTGGGCTTACCGGTTTTGTTATGCCGGCGCGCTCTTTGGCCTCAAGAAATATCTGTCGAATCGAACTTATGCATACATGGGTGCCTTCCTTTTGTCCCTCAAACAACCAGTCTTTCGGACGATACTGTCTCCAGTATTGCCTTAAGCACTCAAGGGCGGTCTGGGACAGGATGGTGTAGCGGTCCTTGCCTCCTTTACCCTGCTGCACTCTTACCATCATTCGCTTGCTGTCGATATCGCTTACCTTAAGGTGTGCTGTTTCGCTTATCCGGAGACCCGCAGAATAGGTGATCGTCAGGATCGCCCGGTGTTTGAGATTCTCCATGACGGAAAGCAACATCTTTACTTCAGCCAGGTCCAGAACCACCGGAAGCTTCTTTTTCCCTCTGGGACAACGGATCTTCTCTACGACCTCTTCCCGTTTCAACGTGTTCTTGTACAGGAACTTCAGACCCTGGTAATAAAACCGGTATGTCCCCTTGGCCAACTTCCGTTCATTCAATAGATACAGCAAATACTCCCTGAGTTCCTTCTCTCCAAGCTGCTCCGGCGACTTGTTGAAGTACTTGGCAAATTTGCTCACTTCCCTCAGATATATCTTTTGGGTTTTCGGGGTAAGTCCTCTTCAACTGAAGCTCTGCCAACATCTGTTCTCTCAACGTGCTCATATCACAATCTCCTTTGAATCAATATGCGCCGACGAATGTCGACGGTGAAACAAAGGAAATTGTAAAAAGACTCCAATTTATCAACAAGGGGGGACTAACGGACTAACTTCTACAACGCAGAAAAGGCTTTATCTTATCCGGAAAAAGCTGACGACTCGTTACCACCGCGCAGCGGTTTAGTTCTACTTCATCAAATCTGTACCATGGATAATCTTTATCAGGTGCGAAGTACATTTGCTAATCCTCAAATCCCTTACCTTCATTATTTGATGACATCTCGCATATTTTTGTTGAATATTTAACTTGTAAGCGTTTATGCCTTTATTTAAAATTGAATAAAGCTATTTCTTTATTGCATCTAATTTTTTCGATAAATTATTTAATACTTGGTCAACAGTAGGTTGACACCTGAAATCATTATATGCGGGGCAAAATAAAGCTTGACAACAATATATGTCACAATTTCCTCCTACATAAGTTACTTTATAGTGAGGATCTTGTTTTCTGTAAATAGCCCGTTTGCTCCATTCTATAGACATATCTAAAACAATGGTCTCAATATCTGTTGCTCCGCTCAAAACTGAAAGCTCATTTTGAGATGTAAGAAAAATATCACACTTGTTGATAGTATAATAAGTTTGATCTAAGCTTAATTTATTGGTAAGATCAACACATCCTTTAAGACTGTAGCTTTTTTTTAATACATTATCTGACTTGCTCCAAGTATCTTTGCCAACGACAGCAACTGAATACCCTTGAACTGCAACAAAATCTGCGACATCCTGCCAGTTATTAAGAGGCCAACTTCGACTAGGCCATGTCATGGAGGTGTTTATGACCAGATTGAAATGTTCTGAAAAGTCTTTTTCTACGGGAAAATACTCAAGCTGATGAAATCAAATGTATCCATTAAATGGTGCGGGAGTTTATCTAATTCAAAAAGTGTAAGTTTATTGTCATATTTACTTAACTCTTCTATATCACGAATATCATATGCCTTACCGACATTAGGGCAATTCAAGAATAAATTCGGACGGTGAGTAAAAACAACAAATTTCGACTCTGGTTCGAGATCCCAAGTTAGTTTTTTTATTACTGGGATAGCGAATAAACAATCGCCCATCCCCTCACATTTTAAAATAATAGCGACATCTTTAGAATATTCTGACATTTTTGGTTTATCTTCGCTTTCTGAAGGGGGCAAAATAACTTATTGATTGTAAGCTATAAATTTTAAGATAATTTGTCAATTACATACCCCTTTAACAAGTCTCCCATTCAAAAATTCCAAAAAACGTTCTCTATTTCATTTTCATATCTCAAATATTCTAAAATGGTTTCTCTTCTCTCTTGAAGATACTTTGTAGGTTTAATTGCCCTATCTCTTTCATAATCGATATTATGAATGCCTCCGCCTCCATAATGCTCCAAATAAGACGTTACAGGTGTTATCCACGGTAAGCCTAAATATCCCTGTGCTATATAATCCCAGGGGGTAGGTTCGTGATTTACATTCATCATCGAGACAATCTTTCCTACCATATTTCTATCATAGAACATAGATACACCAGGTGCTGTACTCTTGAGCATTATTCCTTCTTCTCGGTGCAAGATAATTCTTGGATCTATATGAAATGAACTGTTAAACAAACAGACAGGAAATTCATGGTTACCTATTTCGTATAATACATCCAGAGCAGTTACATATGACCTTGTCCCGTTCTGTAGTTGAAGTAAGAAGGACCCTGTTAGCCATATCCTAAGCAGCGACCTCCTTTCTGTCAATTGATTTATTATGGAGAACAGCGAGGAGTTGCGGGATTTCCTTGTAACCCTTCACCCGCCTGAACTTGCTCTCCGCCCTTAAGAGAGCAGTTACCGCCCATCTTTGCACCATGTCTCCCTTCCTCCATCGTTTTACTCTGCCGGTTATCGTCCTCGTGATTGAAAAGCATGACTCAATCGGATTTGTACTGGCAAGGGTTTTCCTCAGGAGACCGTTAACCCTCAACCGGTGTACCGTGAGTGTTTCCTCCAATCCTTCAGCCAGACTTCTTGCCGCACTGGGATTGAGCCTTTCAAGATATCTGACCGTCAGTTCCAACGATTTCTTCGCATCTTCGTAATTCACCATATTGTAGGCTGCACGGATTCGCGCATCTATGGTTGTCTGATGCTCCGGGGAAAGGTGCGCTTTTACGTTCCTCCGTTTGTGTTGCTGGCACCGCTGTACCTCTACATCTTTGCCAAACATCCTTGTCACAGCCGACCGTAATGCCTTTGATCCATCCAGGACAAAGAGATAGTCCTTGCCTGTATCAAGTCCGCGTCTCTGCAGATCCTCAAGAAGATTCCCGCAGATTGCCGCATTCTCCGTCGCACCTTGCCATAGTCCCAGTATTTGTTTATGACCCGTTATATCTATCCCGAGTGCTACGATTAGATGTTCCCCTTTAAACTCTATCCCGTCTATAAATATCGCGCACAGATTAAACCCTGAAAGTGAACGCTCCAAAAACTCCCGCATCTGCGCTGCTGTCGCCTGGACAAAATGCCGACTTATACTGGACTTCTTTATCCCATAGCCGCGTAATAGTTTCTCGACGGTCTCTTCATAGTTCCGGGAAGATATGCCCAGCACCATGTCTTTCAGCACTGTCTTCCTCATCTTCCGAGGATTCTGAAGTGCGATGTATGTCTCAAGCGCAAGCTCCTTGTTCTCCTTGCTCCGGATACGGGGACGATCTATCAGCACTTTTTGCCCATCGTAATAAATCGGCCCTATCTGACTGCCCCACCAGTTGGCTGACCTCTGCGGATTCTTTTCGTTCTTCTTCCCCGCCTTCTGTTCCGCCTCAGATTCTATTACCGCCGAGAGCACCATGAGCCCTATCTCCCGGCCAATATTCTCTACAACCTCTGTCGTCCCCATCAGCACCTCCGCGATTGGAAGCGCAACCTCTATCGTGACCCGTCCTTCCTTTATTTCCCTGATCTTTCCGTTTGCTTTCCGCGCCATTTTCCGGTATTCTTTCTTTATAAGCGACTCCTTTGAATTTGGTTTTTGAGCAAAATCAGTTTAATCGAGTCGCTTCTTTACTTCAACTATCGGCGGGACATGATCGTTCGAAGTACCAAAAGGAGGAAAAAAATGATGAAAAGAATCGGTTACATCTTGCCCAGCATTCTATTTATTTCTTTTTTGACTGTGGGGATTGCTCTTGCCCAAACAGATGTCCAAGGAAGCAAGGATCACCCATTGATAACCCGCATGCCTGGTTACTACATCAGCCAGTATAATGTATCTGAGTTTGCCGGATTTGATCCGACGGTGATTGGGGGCAAGGATGTTCACTGGGAAGGGAAAGTATACTCCTACGGATATTCACGGAAGGAGGATGGCCGGCCCATCAGTATGCTGCAGATCGTGCGAAACTACGAAACGGCGATCAAGCGGGCTGGCGGAAAGATCCTCGGCGGCGATGAAAGGCGGGTGGCAGCCGAGATCAGAAAGGAAGGCGCCTTGACCGGGGTCTACATGGAAGCGTTCAACGACGGCAGGGATTACAGTCTAACGATAGTCGAGTCGCAGACGATGAAGCAGGAGGTAGTCGCAGACGCCAAAGCGATGCGGAATGACCTCGCCGACACAGGCAAGACGATAGTCTATGGCATCTACTTCGATACTGCTTCGGCAACAATCAAGCCTGAGTCGGAGCCGGCTCTGGTCGAGATGGTGAAGCTGCTCAACGGTTCCCCCGCACTCAAGGTTTATGTCGTCGGTCATACGGACAACGTCGGCGGGCTTGAATCAAACCTCAAACTTTCTTCTGGCCGCGCCGCTTCCGTGGTTAAGGCGATAACCGCGCAAGGTGTAGCAGCGTCACGCCTGAAGTCTGCCGGAGTCGGTCCGTACTCGCCTGTAGCCTCAAATGACACTGATGAAGGAAAGGCGAAGAATCGTCGAGTGGAGTTCGTCAAACAATAGATCATTGATCTTACGGTAGGGGATCGGGCTTTTATTTGAACCAGCTAACACTTATAAGGCCCACCGCTGTCAAGAGAAAAAGCGATCCTAATCGGAAATAAGATAAAAATAATTCCATTTCCATATTTATTTAAAGACTGCCAGTCAGCTCTGACTTGGTTTCCATAAACGGCGTCAGATAAATATCTGCACCAAACACTTATCCCGATAGCTATCGGGATAGCCGCACGGCACAGGATATTTTGTCTATCCCGCGCCGACGACGACAGTGGAGAGAGCAATCGCCCTTGTTCTCCACGACCTGGAAACAATTTAGTTCCCTTATGCCGTCCTATTCAAAGGTATGGTTCACGCCTAGAGCGTCATCCAGTTAGTTTCAGGCTCGGGTAAGGGGCAGAACCCGTACAATCTCTTATATGTTATGAGGGACCGGATGTCCTAATCAAAAGCAATTTGCGCCGGGCATAATATTCCAGGATGCTCAGAAGCGCAGTCGAAGCTGCAAACATATTTATGTTTCAAGAGCATCTATTGGACTTCACCCTAATGGCGCCAGTTAGACGCACAGGCTCATCCGGCCCCAGCCTTATTTCGCAAAAAATATTGTTGGATTAAACACCTCCTTTTTCTTGAGGATATTATAGACAGCCCTTGCAAGCTTATGAGCAAGAATAGTCAAAGACTTTGCCTTGTCCCGAAAGCTTTCGGGATATTTTACTGCCTCCGGGTTTCTTCTGAGGAAAAGGACAGCAGCTTCGGAGAAGGCCCATTTCAGATGGGCGTTGCCGATCTTCTTGCCGGATGAGCCGATTATTTTCCCCGCCGACTCCTTGGCGGATTTCACCAATCGGCAGTAGGAGACGAAATCCTGTACGCTGGGGAAGCGGTTGATATCATGGATCTCGTAGAGAATGACCAGGCCGAGGATCCTTCCAATACCGGGGAAAGACCGGAGACGGAAATAAGAATCGGCATCATGCACTTTCGCGATAAGAGAGAGTTCGTGTTCGAGATGGTTAAGGAGTTTATCGTAATGCTCGATGAGGGTGATATCGAGGTCTATGCTTTTTTGTACGCTGGGATCGGTGAAGCGGTCGGCAACGCCTATTTTGATTCTGTCGCATTTCCTTGCGATCCTTCCCATATCGGCAAAGTTATACTGGTGATTGGTGTTTTGGATATGGGCAATGAGCTCAGCCCTTTTTCTTGCGAGGTGAGTGCGACGCCTGAGTCCCGAAAGCTTTCGGGAGTGGAGCGCATGTCGGAAGGATAGACATAGGCCATGGGCATCATGCCTCCTCGGAGCAGGGCTGCTATCTTATATGCGTCTATTTTGTCGTTCTTGGCCTTGCCACCGTGGATGGCTTTCATGTATAGCGCGTGGCCCAGGACGAAGGGAATATTCTCTTTACTGCAGAGATCCGCAAGCCAGTACCAGGTGAAGATGCACTCTACAGCAATGACGATGTCCTCCCGGTATGGTGCGATGGTTTTCAGGAAGATGTCGGGATCTGTTTTGATATCCCGGTGCAGGAGAATTTTCCCTTCCTGGTTGAGAATGCATAGATACATTGTCTTTGCGTGAAGATCGATGCCGCAGGAAAATTTGTGCTGCTTGGTGTAAAATCTCATACAAGGCCTCCTTTAAGAGAGTTTTTTGGTTCCTGAATCATACCTGTTTCGGGTATCATTCAAGGGGGCCTTAATGAGTATCAAGTCGCTGAAGAGGGACGTGGCAAAAAAAAGCCGCGCCCCTTAGCTTTACGTTCTCCCCTCGCTCCGCTCGGGTAGAATGCGCGAATTGAGCAGCGAACAGGGTAAAATGCGCTCCGCGAGAGGGTAATCGGGTAAGGGACGGTAATTAACCGTCCCTCCCCACAACACCCCGCATGCGGGTCCGCACGGGGCGTTTCGCAGAAATTATCGGGCCTTAGCCGGATAGTGAATCTGAATCCACAGCGTGCGCATGGAAATAAGCCCCTCTTTTTCGAGATACGCATTGGACAGCCCCATATTCGTTGACAATGTCTTTGCAAGATGCCAGTAGCTTTTCCTGCTTAGCCCCGTCAATATCGCCTGATACCTTGGAGAACCAAGCTGAATAAGATTACCGATACGTCTTCTTGCCCTGCGCCACTGTTTCCAGTAGCACATGCGGGCACGCCTGCGCAGCCAATGATCCAGTTCAACCACATCGTTGTACTTCATCCCGACCCCGAAATAGTTCATCCATCCGTGGATATAGAGGCGAAGGGACGCATACCGGTATTGCATGGACACACCCCAACTGCGTCCGGTAAGGCGACGCAACCGGGCCTTGAATCCATTGACGGCTTTCTCAGTGACAGTAAGTTTCATCCTTTTGAATGTGAAACCAAGAAAGGAGCTATCCTGAGCACGGACAACTTTACTTTTGTCCCTGTTCACCTTTACCCTGAGTTTCTTCTCAAGGAAACGGCTGATACTTGCCATCACGCGATAAGCGGCATGTTTCGACTTTACCAGTATCGTAAGATCATCCGCGTAGCGTGCAAACCGATGACCGCGTTTTCCCAACTCCTTATCGAGGTCATCAAGAAGAATATTGCTCAACGTTGGCGAAAGCGGGCCGCCTTGAGGCACTCCCATTGCAGTTTTATTCAGCCTTCCGTCAACGACAACACCGGCTCGAAGATACTTCCCGATAAGGCGAAGAATACCTTTGTCCCTGACGCGCCGGGAAACCCGGCTCATCAGAATGTCGTGATCGACCGTATCGAAGAACTTCTCAAGGTCGATGTCCACGGCATAGTGGTATCCTTCACGAATATCTTTCAATACCTTATTGACCGCCTGATGCGCCGAACGGTTTGGCCTGAAACCAAAGCTGCATTCTGAGAAATACGGATCGAATACAGGGGTGAGAACCTGAGAGATCGCCTGTTGAATCACACGATCCATGACAATGGGTATCCCGAGTTCACGGGTTCCGCCGCTGTCCTTCGGAATCTCGACTCTCTTGACCGGAGAAGGTTCATACTTCCCTTCCAGCAAAGATTGTTTGATTCCTTTCCAGTTCTCATGGGCATACTCAGGGAACTCCTCAATTGTGATACCATCAATGCCGGGAGCCCCTTTGTTTGCCCTGACTTGTTTCCACGCACTGAGCATGTTGTCTCTTTTGACAGCACACTCCACTGAGACAGGTTCGAGGGGACAGTCTTCCATGACGCGCCTCATAATTCGGCTCCTCCGGGCGGATTCATCGCCGCATGAGAGCTCATGGAATCGCCTCACTCACTTCTGCGTTCGGGCCTTCCTTCCGGTTGCCCGGAAGTACTATGCCCTTTGCTGACTTCTGCGTGCTTACCCCACATGTTTCCATGAAGGGCGCTATAGGATTGATCATGAGTCGCTGTCTGTTTTGTGTTTCCCTTTGTAGGGACTCATATCCGTCAACAGCAACGGAATATGCCGGGTCTTTGGTCAATCCCGAAAGCTTTCGGGAATTTTTCTCGTGAACCTCCTATCGCGTGACGCGCAGATCTCCCCGGATAAGAACGTGAGCTTTCCGTGCACAAACGCCGCATTTACCCTGCCCCCTGAACCTGCGGGCTTTGTTATGTTGTGCCAACTCGCCCAGGGGCTAAGCCTTATATGCGGTTTCTGTTCGTCGTCTCGCACGTTTGCCATCGGGCTTCCTTCAGACCCCTCCTCGCGGAGACGCCCTTGCCTTCGGCTCGTACTTTTGTTAGTATCCATGACTATGAACACCTCCAGGTTCTCGTACAGGGGACTTTCACCCCATAAGTTCACGCCCGTGCCGGGCGTACACAAGAGGGTGCAGGCGACGCTTTACAGCGCGCCTGACCCTTGGCGTTCATTTCTTTTCATAATCGCTGATTTTCTACATCATCCATTTCTCACTCCTTATAGGTAAAGTGTTCCCTTTAAACTCGCTCATGGGGAATAAAGCTTTCTTATTCAAGCTTTGCTTTTCTTACAAGTCGTTTAGTTCTTTTTTTCTTTTCTATTTCCTTGGAACTTTCACCAAAAACGTGGAGTTGGCCCCCTGAATTCCATACTGCAACAAGTCTATAGAGCGCCTCAGTTGCCTTAAGAGAATCAGGACCAACTCCTGAAGCTGGAACGCTGAAAAGGGGAACTTTGAGGAAATGTCAGAGATAATAGCCGGGGATCAATAAACAAAAAAGAAGAGATTATCACAGTGGGTTCTTCTTCTCAGCTCTATTGTTTTCCTCAACGATATTCTTAAATAGCTACTCATCGAAACCTTCAAGAAGGAACTCGCGGAGATATTTTTCAAGAGACTCAACCGTTACCCGGCTTTTTTTATCACCGTTGGGATCATGACCCTGTAGTAATCCCTTTGCTAAATAGTTAGTTACGGTGTTTCGGTGTACGTGAAGAATGTTAGAAACTTGTCTGACTGTCAACGTTCTCACTTCCAACCGGCCCCGGTCCCCCTTTTGCGATTTCTTTATTTGTCCTCTTATAAAATTATCTATACCTGAATCTTTTAACAATCCTACCCGAGTAGGGGTGATTACCTACGCGTCACCGGAAAGACAAAGCCGACGGAAAGCCATACCTATCCAACACCATAGTTAAGCCGATCGCCGCAATGACGCTTGACCTGTGTTAAATATACGTGTTTAATATTACATATCATGAAACCAGCCAAGGCAGAGGACTTTTTTCAGTACAATAACGTTCTCAAAGAGTTTATAGATGATGAGCTGAAGACCGTCCAGGAACCGCAGCGCAAGGGCATACCAAAAGGGGAAAAGATAGGATTTTCTAAGCGGAAGGTGACCGCTGCCATTCTGAGAGGACTGACAAGATTATCCTTGAAGGATATTTCATATCTAATTAAAACTATGTCCAGTATCGTCGGTCTGTGGGTTACGTAGTCACACTCTCAATAACTTCCTGTAGTCAACACATGTGGTATACTCCTGGTAGTGGTATTCTTCAATGCTAATAAACAACTCCAAACATGAAAGATAATTTCAGAGTCCCAACCCCCTTTATAGCATACTGCCCAAAAGTGGTCGATATGCTCCCAAATAGCAATAATCTTGGCACGGCGTTCTGATCTTGGTTCAAACTGGTCTGCTGTTGTGGCGAACTGGTATCTAGGTGTAAAGCCACAGATACCTGATGATATTGCTTGGGAAGCTTTAGCAGTTATAGAACGACTTTTGCCAGAACTCCTTGACGCAATGCTAGCGCAAGGTGGAAGAGGTTATGTAGTTATCGCTCCAATAATTGACCTCGGACTGATACTAGCGGACTGTGAAAATCTGCGGGGGTTTCCTAATGTCTTTGCCAGATTGAAACAAAACGAGAGGGCTGCTTTTTCAGAACTATTTTTGGCCTCATCACTAGTTAAACAGGGATATGTTCCTGCGCTTGAGCCTTCTTTGAATGGTAATAAATTAGATGCGTCGATTTCCATTGACGGTGAAGAGATTTACTTTGAAGTTATTTCCCCTATAGGATCAGAAGCATTTCAACATGACATAAATGACGGGAATAAATTTGCCAGCCAATTATTAGAACTATTCCCTGAAACAAGCATTGACATTGTTTTACTCGACATGCTTTCGGAAAAAATTAAGCCCAAGCTCATTGAGTTTATTAAGAACCTGCGGCCATCATTCAATGAAAATTCTTTTGAGGAATTAAATGATATAGCGGTTGCCAGATGTATGCCATTTCACCCTGAGTGCATACCTTTTAATCTAAATAGAAGTGATATTAAGGAGGCGAAATTAGGAATTGCGGTCGGCAATTCAAATGCCCGAGTAATACTTCGTCAACGAATTCTGCCAGACGAACGTTTACAACGTCTAATGGATGATGAGGCGAAACATTTCTCGCGAGAAAAAATTAATATCCTTATGATAGACGCTTCAGGAACGAACCCTCATAACTTCAAGGCTTGGGAGCCCTTAATCATACGTCGTTTTCAGCCAAGAATAAACCGGCGTTTCAGTGCTGCCCTCCTTTTTCAAAGAGAACTTGCAAGTAAAGGCATAGTTCGTACAAATTGGAATTTATTAGGTAACCAGTATGCCTATAGGACTCTACCGCATGTTTTGAGGACCTCATTCAAAAAGCTCATGGATCGATCTGACTGATTCTCAATTTTTTGTGAATCAACTTATGATACTTAAGATCTCAAATCCTTCCTGAAAGCCGCATGTCCAGAACATAACATAATTATGTTGAGTACAAAAGGGAATAATGAGAAGGTGACAAAAATCCCATGTTATACCGAATCGGTTTTTAGTCCTTATTACCATGATATACCGAATACCGTCTGATAAAACATGTTGATATTATTAAATTCTTAACTTTTTGTAATGTTTCAGATGTGCTATAATTTCGCCATAAAACCGAAAATTACGGTATCGGTATAATCATTGTTGAACTAAACCGCTTCGCGGTGGCCTTCCGATGAGTCGCCCATTGCAATAAAATAAGCCTGTCTATTTATTTGCTTCAACGCAATCTCGCCACTTGTTGAATAAACGTAATCCCGATAGAATCTCTTTTCTGTAGTACTGCCGGCATGAGCTGGCGGATATCTATTCGCCTCAGCGAGTCCGCCGTGGCGGAAAGGAGATTTTGTCATGACATTGAGAGAACAGATGCAGAGGGATCTTCAGTTAAGGGGGCTGAGTGCAAGGACGCAAGAGGTTTATCTTACACGGCTAAGGGAACTTGCCCGTTATTTCAAGAAGTCACCTGATCAGCTTGGAGAGAACGAAATCAAGAAGTACCTTCTTTATCTTTTGAAAGAAAAGAAGGCATCCGATTCGACAGTCCGACAATACTATGGAGCTCTAAAGTTCTTCTATCAGACAACGCTGAAACGCAGTTGGGTAATGGAGAAAATCCCCTATTTGAAGACCAAGAAGAGACTTCCTGTTATCCTGGACAGGGAAGAGATTGAGGCACTTTTTGCCGCAACGGACAATATCAAACACAGGGCTATATTGATGGTCATCTACTCGGCAGGGTTGCGAATAGGAGAAGCAGCCAATCTGAGGATTGCAGATATCGACAGCAAGCGGATGACGATACGAATACAACAGGGCAAAGGTGGCAAAGACCGGTACAGCATACTCTCCCACGTAGCTCTTGATACTTTGAGACAGTATTGGAGGAAATACCGTCCTTCAGAATGGCTATTTGAGGGATACGGGAAGAATAACCCGATATCGGACCGATCGCTTCAGAGCATCTTCAAGGCTGCAAAGAAGCGTGCAGGGATCACAAAGCCTGCCAGCGCTCACACCCTCAGGCACAGCTTTGCGACTCATCTGCTTGAGGCTGGTGCAAACCTGCACCATATCCAGCTTCTCCTGGGGCATAAGTCCCCACAGACAACGACTGTCTATCTTCACGTCAGCCGGATGGAGCTTGCGCAGATAGCAAGTCCGCTCGACAGAGTTCCCTTATCCGCCAAACAGACCGCATAGCAGTCCGGCAGACATCGCGATGCAGATATCTCGCAGCGTCGAGGTGGCGGATATATTCCGTCAATACGGCCCGGATTATAGGAAAACACATCCCTTGCCTCGTGGTCACCTGCGCGTCATGCGCGCGATTGAGGTATGCCGGACAGCAGCTCTCGGAGGTCATCTGGATGAGTGTGATACCTGCGGCGCCATACGGGTATCCTACAATTCTTGCAGAAACAGACACTGCCCGAAGTGCCAGTTTTTGAAAAAGGAACAATGGCTTGACGCAAGGAGGAAAGATCTTCTGCCCATCCCCTATTTCCATGTTGTCTTCACCATCCCTGCTGAGCTTAATCCGCTCGCTTTAAGAAATCGCAAAACTCTTTACAGCATCCTGTTTCGCTCAGTCTCTGAGACCCTTAAGGAACTGGCAAAAGACCCTAAGCACCTCGGAGCGCAGATCGGCTTCATCGGTATCTTGCATACCTGGGGACAAAATCTTATGGACCATCCCCACATCCATTGCATCGTATCCGGCGGCGGCCTGTCCGATGATGCACAGAGGTGGATTCCCTCACGAAGCAAGTTCTTCCTTCCCGTAAGGGTTCTGTCCCGGCTGTTCAGAGGCAAGTTCCTCGATTATCTCCAAAAAGACTACGACTCGGGAGATCTGGCATTCCCGGGCACTGTTGCCATATTGAAGGAGGCGAAAGCCTTCAGAGCCTTTATGAGGGGACTCTACGGTAAAGAGTGGGTTGTGTACTGCAAACCTCCGTTTAAAAATGCTGAAGGAGTACTCAGATATCTCGGCAGATACACTCACAGGATTGCCATTGCTAATCATAGGATCGTGAACATGGAGGACGGAAGGATTTATTTCTTATGGCGCGACTATGCCGATAACAATCGAAACAAGATCATGACGCTCGATGCCGTTGAGTTTATAAGGAGGTTCCTGCTCCATGTCCTGCCGGACAGGTTTGTGAAGATCAGGTATTACGGACTCCTGGGTAGCAGGAAACGAAAGAGTAATCTTGCCGGATGTCGTTCGCTTCTGGGCGTTACTGAAATAGCCCAGGATGACATTGAATCAACAACACATAAAGACATGCCTGCCTGGCAGGAATTAATGCTCCGGGTCTCCGGCATAGATATCTCAAAATGTTCTGTCTGCGGTAAAGGAAGGATGTGCTCCAAAGAGGTCCTTCGCCCCCTAGAGAACATCCGTTCTCCTTGAAAGAAATACAACACCGTTATGAAATGTTCAAAAACGTATACGACAATCTCCCCGCGAAAACTGTATTGTTTCTCGCCGCGCTTCACTGTTGCCAAAATTCCAGCCTTTCTGTATAGTCATAGCAAAGAGGGGGGCATTAATCTCTTGGCAATGCTTGCAACGGGTAGGATTTACTTCAGGATCGCACGCCGGTCGTTATATTCGGCATCCGATTTCTAGAGGAAAGCACAGGAAAGGAGTAATTGGAATTCCATAGGTGGTGCCAGTCGCGGCTTCGTTCAACTTGCTTCTTTCTGAAATTGGCGCTTTCTGAAAAATCTCTGTGCACTCTTGATATCAACTT
>CAVZMO010000006.1:0-17833 GCA_963776195.1 Thermodesulfovibrionales bacterium | reverse complement strand
CTATAATTAGAGTGTGTTTTTTACCCGTCTAAAAGAGTTGTTTTATAAGGTTGGTCTCTATGAATTTAAATTATCTTAGACAGCAATGATTAGCTATATTTGGTAATTTTGGTAGATTTCACATCGCACGGGGCAATTACAATAATATGAAGCGCCGTACGAAAAACACGGAAGGGCAATGATTCTTGCATCTTTCATTTATCATAAGAAATCCGAATGGAAGCGCTCTATGGATAGAACAAGTATCCCAGGTTTTATTAACCAAACATTGGAAACAATGTGGACATCTTGTCGTCAGGTTCTTAGTTTCTTTACTGACGTGGTAAGCCATAATCTATCTCCCCTTACTAAGTCTTTATAAAAACATATTCTTTTGTCAATAAAAAAATCCCCTGACACAAATAATGGAGGGTACACTCACTATTTTTCGGTATCGAGTAACGAAAGTTATTGATGATCAGAAATATTGTACTTTTTTATAAGAAAGGATTTGAAGACTGGACTCTCAAGACATACTTTGTTGAAAATAAACTCCTATTCTATATCTGTCGTGGTGTTTTTTCGAGTGCCAAATGACGGTACAAGGTCTTGGAGCATCAAAGATACGCGGGAGAGTAACCTTAAGACTTGTCCCCTTTTTATCAAGGGTATCTGTGTAAAAAAAATATCGTTGTCACTAATGTCACAGGTCATTGCTTCTATTATTGCAGAAGCTTGATCATTAGAAACCAGATATAAGACAGGGAGATTTAGCTGAACCCTATAATGCGCTCTTTTTCCCTTAAGCATTCCGTGCCCATCCTATGTAGCATCTTGTGATTGCGTCAACAACAGGAGAGACAGGAATCCTGTCTCCCAAGCTTTTCAGGGCAAAGGCATTGATACGGTTGTAGTTACCCATTCATCGGGATTTAAAGAACCGAATACTATCGAGATGCCTTCTGAGATGAGAAGGGCAATGAGACGAAAGGGGCCAAGGTGTACACAGGTTCCATGCTCACCCATTCCTTGGAAACAGCCTTCTCATCAAAATTTAATGGGTTATATCCAACGTTGATTGTTGCCCAGGCTTTAAGGAGATTTGGAGAAGGAGCAAAGGTCTGTTGCGAAATCGTGATGCTGGCAGTTGATGCCGGCCTTGTACCAGAGGGCGAAGAAGTTCTTTCAGTTGCAGGAACTGCGAGAGGGGCAGATACTGTACTATTGATAAGATCCGCTGCTTCTAAGAGATTCTTTGATCTTAAGGTTCTTGAAATTCTTGCCAAGCCAAGAGGTTAGGTTGCGAAATAATAATATTTGGCCCGGTAAACTCTATAACTCCTTCTCCCTAACAAATGGGTAACTCCTTCATCGAGCCCTCACACCAGGTAATCATGTTGCGGTGCGACTTTCCCATCCAAAGAAATAGCTTCAAGCAGTAGGGACAGGCGGTCTGGTAGCCAGGGTTCATTGCTGAACCCCAGCCCCATAAGAACCGTGCTTGTCAGTTTCCCGACACACGGCTCAAGCCTTTCTAAAGCTGCCTTTCAGCAACCCGGCTTCACAGCTTCCAACATTTGGCAGTTGCGCCGCCTCTACAATACTCATTTACAGTCTTCTTGCGTTGACCGCAGGAGAATGCACATGCAATAATCTGCATTCATTTGCTTTTCCTCCTTTGAAGGTTCTGTAAACTCTCTTGTAAAGAAAGACCAAGTGGAAGTCTGCCTGCTTTCGCATAGGATAATGTCGTTTCAACTCAATCCTTATCCGGCCCGTTACAGACCGGCATTCGCTTTTTCCACTTTCCTCTGCCCACATCTCTATCGGCTTCCCTTGTGGGTTGCTTTCCCTTTCGGGAGAGATATGGGTTTACCAAGTTCCGCATAAGTAACACTAATGGGTCAGACCCTGCCTCTCCTCCGATAGCCGTTATGTCCGTGTAACCCCAACTAAAAAGAGATTAACCGACTATGTACCTTTTGGTCCAAGCCTTTCAGCACCTTTGGCTTGACAGGTTACGAAGTTTATTAGCAGTTCACATATGTTGGTCATACCATCAAGCCCGGCACCTTATCCGCCTCGATGCTGGCAGATATATCATTGCCTCACGGCTCTGATTAGACCTTTACAGGTCAGGTTATCCTTTTCCTGTCCGCACTTTATTCAGGACAGTAGGCTACCTCTAACGGAATAGAGGGTCTCCTAATAACGATGCTCTGCTATTTGAGACAATTACTTAAGCGACTTCTTGTCGCACTTTAGTTCTCCCTATAACGCGCATTCGAGACGACCTCATCCGAAAGTTCGAGTTCACATAGAACTCTTCATTTACAGAAGTTTCAAATCCTACCGATTATTTTATGAAATATTGAATCAGATAAAATCAGCTAACAACTCTTTCAGAGGATCCAGAAATTGGTCGTAATTTTGCCAGCGACCACATGACGTGGTATAAATAGGTTGGCGAACTTGCCAACTGCTAGCAGTAAATACTGGCCTGTCGTTCTTGTAAAAATCGAGACATGCCGGATCCCACTCCAGCCCACAAAACTTCACCAGTTTTCGCGAAACCTCTTCCTGTTGTTGAACAATGTCTTCATATTTTAGTTCAAATATTCTTATTGGTAATACTTTTCGCCAATGGTTCATAAGTCTTAGATATTCACGATAGTACTGACCCAACTCGCTCAGGTCGTAGGCAAACTGATTTCCAGTTGCAAAGTTGTGAAAGTAAATAGATATACAAGTATCTAAGGGGTGCCTTTGGCAATGGATAAAGCTTGCTTTTGGGAACAATAACGAAATCAGCCCAAGCTGATAAAAATTGAAAGGGTTCTTATCAGTAATGAGTGTATAGTCTTTTGACAGTCCAACTATCTCTCTTGTCTTTTTTATATATAATTCAGCTATGGTATATGCTGTCTGATCGTCAATGAAATTCAAGCATTCTGGATAACGTTCATTAACCTTTAAGATAGAAGGTAAATTCTGATCCATCTGATTAAAGAATTGTAATTCTCCTCTTCCATAAACATTCGGGTGACTTGCAAGAATTTGTTCTGCTAGTGTAGTCCCAGATCTCGGCATACCAAAAATAAAAATTGGCATTTCTGAATCACTACCCCAAGACTTTCTATGCTCGATAAAATCAGCAGAGAAGGTCTCTATTATTCGTGATACATAATCTACATTTGAATCAATGTTGAACTCAAACTGGCCCCGCCTGAGCTTGTTTCCGAAACGGTAATATTCAAATGATTCCTTAAACATCTCTAATTTGTCGCATAGTTTCCCCATTGCAAAATAAACGGGTATCAACGCATTTTCTGACATATCTTGTCTTGTTTAATCAATTTTTTCGTCAGTTTAAACAGCTCCTTTGAGTCATCGTGGCTCAGTCTTTCTGATGTAACTAAATTCAATAATGCTACAGCTAAGTTTGGCTTTAGTTGGGAGAGGCCATGGGGTCAGGCTTTCGGATATGCATTTAGCCCGACAGTGAAACGCACGGCGGCAAGCCAGGCCCAAATTTCATTCATTTGATCGGCCAATAATGAAAAATTAAGGGTTCAGGTCAGAGACACTGAACCCGCAATAGTCTAACAAAGGCGTAGAGATTGATAAAATTTTCAGTTAGAATTTCAGTTAAAATAAAGCCTTAAAGGAGGTTATCATGCCGGTTGCAGAAAAAAAGACAAAGCATCCCTACATATCGATTGATAGAAGAATAGCTGGAGGACAACCTGTCATCAGCGGGACCCGTATTCGGGTAATGGATATTGCTGTCAGGTATGAACTAATTGGGATGAGCGCCGACAAGATTATTGATGAATACCCCCATCTGAAACTTGAGCAGATTCATGACGCACTGTCCTATTATTACGCGCATAAGGACGAGTTTGACAAAAAGTACCGTGAAGATCAGGCGATCCTTTTGCAGCTTAAGAAGAAATACCCATCGAAGCTGAAGGCGAAACTTGGATGAAGATATGCGCCGATGAGAACATAGAGTATTCAATGATTGAGGGCTTACGCAGGCGTGAAGGGCGCCCTGCAGGATATTATTAGGAAAAGCAGGTAAAATATGAGCATTATATGGAGACTCAGATGAGTGAAAAAGTTGTTTCCCGTGGTCGGGAGGAATAAATGGAAAAATCCATAAATGTTAATAGTATGTCTAAAGGCGAGATTCTTAAAACCCTCAGCAGTTTGAAGGCAGAAACAAGAAAGCGCTTTAAGGCGGAAATAAGAGGCATCTTCGGTTCCTATGTGAGGGATGAACAGAGGAAAAGCAGCGATCTTGATGTCCTGGTCGAATTTGAGGAAGGAGCAAATCTTCTTGACTTCGTTGGATTGGCTCTGTTCCTTGAGGAAAAACTGGATATGAAGGTTGACGTTGTCCCCGAAAGCGATCTAAGGGAAGAAATTAAAGATATTGTTCTCAGGGAAAAAGTCGCCGTATGAGAGACATTTCGCTATATCTTCAGGATATCCTTGGGGCAATGCTCGCCATCGAGCAATTTGTCGAAGGGATAAGCCTTGACGCATTCAAAAAGGACGATAAGACATCGAGCGCTGTGGTCAGAAAGTTCGAAATAATCGGTGAGGCTGCAAAGCAGATACCGGAGGAGATCAGGAACAAGTATCCTCTGATTCCCTGGAAAGAAATGGCCGGGATGAGGGACAGGTTGATCCACTTTTACTTCGGAATTAAATATGACCTTGTATGGCATACGATCAAGGATGTTATTCCGCAGGTAAAACCCGCGATTCAGGAAATTTTGAAAAGCCTGAAATCAAACTAACGCGGCTTCTTCAATCTCCTTATAATTCAAGGAAGACTTGAACCGAAGAATCATGGTGATTTGAAAAAAAATCTGATAAAATAATCGGACGTTTTTTAGAACATGGAAAACAAACAATGATCGATCTGCATACACACACTTTTTTCAGCGACGGGGAGCTTGTCCCTTCCGAGCTAATCAGGAGGGCCGAGGCTATCGGCTACAAGGCGATAGCAATCACCGACCATGTCGATTCGTCGAATATTGATCTGGTAATTCCGAGAATAATAAGTGCGATCAAGAAAATCAGAAACTATATTTCTCTGGAAGTCATTCCCGGCGCGGAGATTACCCATGTTCCGCCCCAAATCATCCCTGATCTGGTGAAGGAAGCGAGGCAGTTAGGCGCAAAGATAGTGGTCGTACACGGAGAGACGTTGGTCGAGCCCGTTGCCCCTGGAACGAACAGGGCGGCGATTGAGGCAAATGTTGATATTTTAGCCCATCCCGGGCTTATCTCCGAAAAGGATCTCCTCCTTGCGAAGGAGAAGGGCGTTACGCTCGAGATAACCGCACGGAAAGGGCATTCCTTATCAAACGGTTATGTTGCAAAAGAGGCGATGAGGTTCGGGGTGCCGCTCTGTATAAACACGGATGCCCATAGTCCTTCGGACTTGATAACAAAAGACTTTGCAAGGAAGATACTCCTTGCTTCGGGTATAGAAGAAAACCGTATCGAGTCTATATTCGAGCACGCAAAGAACATGATAGAAAAAACTCGTAGGAGGGATTGATGCCTAAAGCGATTAAAAAAAGGGTTTCCAAAAAGAGCGGGGATACAGAGGTGGAGGTACAAGAAAGACTTTCAAGCCTGAAAGACACACTAAAGGAACGGCAGAGGATGGTTTTAAAAATCAGCGCCGGCATTGTCATCATCATAATAGCCGTGGTCGGCCTTCTGGTATATTCTTCCAACTCACAAAAAAAAGCGAGGATGCTTGAATATGAGGGTTACAAGATTTACTACAGTAATCAACAGGTGCAACCTATAAACAAAGAAGAACAATACAAAAAAGCACTCGATATGTTCAAGAAAGCTTATGATACCAAGAATTCTCCCTTTTCACTCTTCTATATCGCAGCCTCTTACTATGAACTGGGTAAATACGACGACGCGCTGAAGACATTAAAAGATTTCACCCGGAAGTATTCGAATGACGAAAAGTTTATCCCCCTCGCATATCAAAAGATGGCTCTTGCGTATATTAAGAAAGGCGACATAAACGGCGCGGAAAAAACCCTCGATACCCTTTATAACCTTAAAGGAGATATTTTCAAGGATTTTGCCCTCATGGAATACGGCAAGCTCCTTGAAAAAGAAGGGAAAGTAGAAGAGGCGAAGAAAAAATACGAAGAGCTCGCCAAAAAATTTCCCAATTCACCATTTATAGAAACGAGGTCAAAGCAAAATTAGCGGAGGAGAAGGCAGGCTAAGACTTCTTGGAAAAGGTTTTCAGCCCTTTCTTATTTCCTTTGTAAGAGACCTTTTTTATTGCTTTCCCGTGAGCTGATTTTTTACTGGTTACGACACACTTCTTCTTCGGTTTAAAGGATGCCTTTTGAATTGTTGCCCTGTCCTCCTTGTCCAGCACGCACTTCTCCTTCGGAGGCAGGTAGATCATGGTCCCTGCCTTAAGGGGCATGATCTTTTCCATATCGTTCATGTCGAGGATAACCTGTACGGGGATGCCCGTCTTTTTCGAGATAGTCTTGAAGGTATCCCCCTTCCTGGCCGTATACATATCAACGGTAAACCGCTTTTCTTCAGGTATCTGGACAAGATTTTCCAGGAAGATATCTTTCTTTCCTTCAGGAATTCTCAGGGTATATTCCCGAACGTCGGGAGGTGTGCACCATCTCCTCAATTCAGGATTCAATTCTTTTATCGCGGCTTCTGTGGTTTCCGCACACGTCGCAATCACCTCAAGGTCAACAGGCGATGTGACCGTAACTGAATCATAATTTAACGGCGGATGATATTCGAGATTGTCAAACCCGAAAGTTTGCGGGCTGTTTGCGATCATGCTTGCAGCTATAAATTTGGGAACATAGTCCTTGGTCTCACTTCTAATATGGTTTGTCTTTAATAATGACCAGTAGTCATCGGTCTTTGTCTTGTTCAGAGCCCTCAGGATCTTGCCTTCTCCGGCGTTATATGCAGCCATCGCCAGATTCCATGAACCGAACATCCCATAAAGATCTTTGAGATAATTTGCAGCTGCCACCGTTGATTTTACCGGGTCTCTCCTCTCATCCCTCCACCAGTCTATCTCAAGGCCATAACGCTTTGCGGTCGACGAAATAAACTGCCAATATCCGGCTGCCTGAGCAGTTGAATAGGCATTCGGACTGAACCCGCTTTCGATCAGGGAAAGGAAGACTATTTCTTCGGGCACATTCTTCTCTTTCAGTATATCCTTCATCAGCTCGAGATATTTCCCCGACCTGACCAGCCAGAGTGTGAACCTTTCCCTTATCCTCTCGGTAAAAAGAGTAATATTTCTTTTGACGGCACCCACAGCCAATTCGTTGGAACTGTAATCGGATACGATTTCGGGATCACCGTTTATTCTTCCTTCGGGAAGAGTAGATATGACAGGAGAAAGAGAAGGTGTGACCGGAGCAAGAGCGGATACAGCCGGTTGTTCAGCCGGCACATCCTGTCTAATCTCGGATGCATAAAGAGGTAAAACAAGCAACAGAAACAAAACAATACAGAGTAGAATATACGGTTTATGCCGAATCATACAGAACATTTTTAGCTTATAACAGGCTATTTTGTCAAGATAAAAGTCAAAATTACGGTAATACTTCATATTGTAAGCTTACGCTTCCTCCATAAAGGGTTTATCTGCAATTTGCTTGGCAAAATCAAAATTATCTTGCGTACTTTACAAGCACTTCTCATGCCAGCTCAAAAGCTATCTGATTCCCCGATAAAAAATAGGCCTACAGAGAGGATAAAAACCTTTATTTCTCAGTGCCCTTATTTCTCTTCCACTCTGCGCGCTCTGTGGTTTAAATAGTTTTGCAAAAGGCTCTACGGTAAGAGGATAAAAGCCAGATTGACAATTTATGTTTATCGTAAGGACAAAATATGTGAGGTGTGATCTAAAAGATAACGGCTGGACAATAGGGTGGTGGGCAGTCGCAGAATCGAACTGCGGACACGAGGCTTTTCAGGCCTCTGCTCTACCGACTGAGCTAACTGCCCACGACTTTTAACTTTACACTTTTGGGTTTTCCACTGTCAAGCCGATAAGAAAATGCACTTTTTCGGGTTAAGCGAGAAAAGTTTGAAGTCTATAAAGTAAAATACTGGCAGTGACAAACCAAAAAATCGGGGATTAAGCAAAGTCAATGTTATTTAATTATTTGATAACCTATGCTCCCGCCTTCATATCGGGGATGCTTCTTGTGCTTTGTTACCCCACTATAGACCTCTTTCTTATTGCGTGGATGGCGCTCGTTCCGTTCCTCCTTTCGCTCTATGACAAAGGCCCGAAAGAGGCGTTCAAGACAGGCTTGGTTCTCGGTATCCCTTATTTTTTTGGGACCCTTTACTGGATCTACTATTCAATAAACCATTACGGAGGCGTCTCTTTGGTATCAAGCATTGCGATCGTTATTTTGCTCTGTCTTTACCTCAGCCTCTACATGGGAATATTCGCTTTTTGCTTCTCGGTGACCATAAAAAAAACAAACCTCCCGGCCCTCTTGATCGCACCTGTGTTCTGGGTAGTTCTTGAGTTCCTGCGCTCCTACATCTTTACGGGTTTCCCCTGGTCCAGCATCGGATATACACAATATAAGTTTCTTACGGTGATCCAGATTGCCGACATAACCGGAATCTACGGGGTCTCCTTTCTTGTCGTGGCTGTCAACGGCGCGCTGGCAGACGTATTCCTGCTAAAGAGGCGCACAAAGGATATGCCTCTCTTCCCCTTGTCCCAGACCGTTATCGGATTCGCCGTTCTTTTCCTCTTTATCACATCAGCCGTTGTGTACGGGCAGATCAGGCTGCGGGAGGAAAGGCCGGGGAAACAATTAAGGGTGGCCATCGTACAAGGAAACATCGAGCAGGATAAGAAGTGGGAACCTTCCTATCAGGACGAAGTCATAGGAATATATAAAGACCTTTCGCTTAAGGCCGCCTCTTCGTCTCCCTCTCTCATCGTCTGGCCTGAGACGGCGGTGCCTTTCTTGTTTAGGACGGACAGAGGATATACGCAGGAACTGATAGATTTCCAGAGCCGGCTCAAAGCATACCTCCTTTTCGGTAGCGTCATGACCAAGGGGAAGGCGGATGAAAAATACCTTCTTTCGAACAGCGCCGTTTTGCTTGATGACAATGGAACGGTGTCTTACATTTATGATAAAATACACCTGGTCCCTTTTGGAGAGTATGTCCCGCTGCAAAAGCTCCTTTTTTTCATAAATAAGCTCGTTGTGGGTATCGGGAATTATGCATCCGGTGACAGTTATCTGAGGGCTACAACTCCGTATGGGGATTTTGCTGCCCTAATATGTTATGAAATCATATTCCCGGGACTCGTAAGGAAATTTTATTCGAACGGCGGCGATTTTATGGTAAATATCACGAATGATGCATGGTTTGGAAGGACCACGGGCCCTTACCAACACTTCTGCATGGCGGTTTTTCGTGCGGTCGAAAACAGGAAACCTGTCATAAGGGCGGCTAATACAGGTATTTCCGGCTTTATCGACAGCAACGGCAAAATACTCTCCAGGACCAATCTTTTTCAAAGAGCGGTCCTGGATGAAGAAGTGAAAACAGATGCAACGAGAAGTTTTTATTCGAAATACGGAGACCTCTTCTCGTATATATGGATTATTTTTTCTCTTGTTTTGTTGGTAAACATATTTGGTAAATCCAGGATAGAATAAGGAGGAAACATGCTTTTACAGAACGAATTAAAGGAAGAGTTATTAACCCTTAGGGTCAAGATGGAATCTTTAAGAGGTTATCTTTGATCTGCCCGCATTAAAAGAAGAAATTGAAAAGATAAGAAAAGACTTAGCCCTGGAAGAGATCTGGTCATCCCCTCAATTGACCAGGGACCTCTTAAAGAGAAAGTCAAAACTTGAAGACATCATAGTCTACTTCGAGTCATTATCGGATAAACTCTCATACCTGGAAGAATCAATAGGAATACTCGAAGAAGAGAGCGGAGATCTTTTTCTGAATGAACTGAGGAAAGAGATCAAAGATCTGAAAGAGGAATTGGATTTACTCGAAATCCGCAATCTTCTTTCCGGGGAGATGGACAAAAACAATGCCATCTTTACCATCCATCCCGGCGCAGGCGGAACCGAGAGTCAGGACTGGGCCCAGATGCTGATGAGGATGTATCTCAGGTGGGCGGAGAAGCACAAGTTCACTGCCCAAATCGTTGATCTGCAGACGGGCGATGAGGCGGGCATTAAAAGTGCGACGCTCATGGTGGCGGGCCAGTATGCTTACGGCTATCTGAAATCCGAGGCCGGAGTGCACAGACTCGTCAGGATATCACCCTATGACCAGGGGAAAAGAAGGCATACGTCTTTTGCCGCTGTGCTTGTTTATCCCGAGGTTGAAGAGGATATTGATATGGAAATAAAGGACGATGACATCAAAATAGATACATTCAGGGCCTCCGGTGCTGGGGGACAGCACGTAAATAAGACTTCCTCTGCCGTAAGACTCACCCATTTTCCGACCGGCATTGTTATCAGTTGTCAGAATGAACGGTCACAGCATAAGAATAAAGCTATCGCCATGAAAATATTGAAGGCACGCCTGTATGACCTGAAGATGAAGGAAAAGGAAAAAAAGATGGAAGAGTATATGGGGGACAAAAAAGGTATTGCCTGGGGAAGCCAGATAAGGTCTTATATCCTTCAGCCTTACAGGGTTGTCAAGGACCACAGAACAGGTGTTGAAGCAAGCAATGTCGATGCCGTTCTTGATGGAGATATCGATGACTTTATTAAGGCCTTCTTAAAAAAGAGATAAGGACAATTTTTAATGTCTTCTACTAAAAAATTTTTAGAAAGTTAAGAATAGTAATAATAGTAGGGGCTGTTTAGAAGTGAAAAAGATGGATTTTGCCCCGATATGAAACGATTTTCTGTGTTCATAACCGGCTAATGAAAGGAAGAGAATTATAAACAAAGTTGAGGGGCACAATGATTAACACTTTTTTAAACAAGTTTATAACAGATTTTCTTGTCTTAGCTGTTGGTATTTGGATATAATGTTACACCTTCCTATAAAGTTATTAACATGTGTTAGTAAATTGTTAATGTTTTATTGCTAATATGACACTTGAAGAGATATGGAATAATAGTCTATCGAAGATTGAAGAGAAAATCGGCAATAGTATTGTTGATCTTTGGTTCAGGCCGATCAAACTCTCTCAGGTGAAGGAACAACTCGTTACCATAGAAATCCCGAACAGGTTCTTTAAAGATTGGATAGAGGACAACTACCCCGACCTCATAGCCGAATCGATAGGGAGCCTCCTGGGTCATCCGGTCACCGTTCGTTTCAAGCTGGCGGAAAAGATCGACCCCGACCTCAAAAAAATGGATATGCGCATGGAAAACCGGAGGCAGAAACTTGCGAGCAGGGGTATTTACCTCAACCCGAAATATACCTTTAAGAGTTTCGTGACCGGCCCGAGCAACGAGTTTGCCTGTGCGGCAGCCGAGAGAGTTGCCGAAGCTCCGGGCAAGGTATATAATCCGTTATTCATTTATGGGGGTGTGGGACTCGGGAAGACGCACCTCATGACCGCAATAGGAAATGCCGTGATTGATAAGCGGTCGGATATCACCGTGATCTATGTCTCTGCGGAACAGTTTACGAATGAGGTGGTATCCGCCATAAGACATGAAAAGATGGGAGAACTCAAAGACAAATACAGAAATGTCGACCTTTTGCTCCTTGACGATATCCATTTCATAGCGAATAAAACACAGACACAGGAGGAATTTTTCCATACTTTTAATGCGATTTATGAGAGACAGAAACAGATAGTTATTTCCAGTGACAGGCCGCCGAAAGAGATAGGAGCTGTTACGGACAGACTCAGATCAAGGTTCAGTATGGGGCTTATAGCCGATATCCAGCCTCCCGAGCTCGAGACAAAGGTAGCGATATTACAGAAAAAGGCCGAAATGGAAAAGATCTTCATTCCCGAGGAGGTTGCTTATTACCTGGCATCGAAAGTAAAATCAAATGTCCGTGAGTTGGAGGGCTGTCTCATCCGACTGGGGGCACAGGCATCTTTGACGGGAAAGCCCATAACCAAAGATATGGCGAAAAATATCCTCCAGGACCTCATCGAGGAGGATGAAAAACCTGTTACAACGGACTCTATTCAGAGAATAGTCTGCGAACATTTTGCCCTTAAAGTTGCCGATATGAAGGCGAAGAAGAGGACGAAAGAGATTGCCTTACCGCGTCAGGTGGCGATGTATCTGAGCAAACAGCTGACCACTTTGTCGCTGAGCGATATCGGAAAGAACTTTGGCGGTAAAGACCATGCAACAGTAATATATGCCTGCAAGCAGATTGAAGAGAAGAGGACAAAGGATGAAGCTTTCAACAGGATGATCGAGACCCTTTTACGAAAAATAAAGGTGTAAGCAGCATCTGCATTTATGAGTCGAAACAGAATCACAGAGGAGGGATTATGAAACTGAGCGTATCAAAAGATGAGATGCAGGAGAAACTCGCGAATATTCAGAATATTGTTGAAAAGAAAAATACCATGCCGATATTGAGCCATTTTCTTCTTAATGCAGGCAAAAAGGGTTCTTATATAATAGCAACAGACATCGAGACCGCGCTCAAGGAGCCCCTTGATGTCAGTGTGGAGAGAGAAGGCAAGATCTGTATACCCGCAAGGAAACTTTTTGAGATAGTCAGGGAGATCGAAGGGGATGTGTTCTTTGAAACGGTCGATGAGCAATGGCTCAAGGTAAGATCCGGTGCGAGCGATTTCAGGCTCGCCTGTCTTCCCGCCGACGACTTTCCCGCGTGGCCATCCGAGCTGGGCGGAGGAGATGTTGAAGAGCTGACGGTCGATGCCCCGATGCTCCTGGAGATGATAGAAAAGACGATCTATTCCGCCGGAGAGAGCGACACAAGATATACGCTGAACGGCCTTTTGTTTCATATCCAGCCGGAGGAGAAATCTTTTACTATCGTAGGCACGGACGGACATAGGCTTGCGATAATCATCAAACAGAGTGACAGTGTATTGAAGCAGGAAAAGAAGATAATCGTACCGCGGAAAGCCGTTTCCGAGTTGAGACGCTTCCTCCCGTCCGATGGGGGAGGGGAAAGAGAAAAGGTCAAGATTACTGTCGGGGAAAAACATCTCCTCTTCACCGTAGGCTCAGTACAATTTCTCACAAGACTCATCGAGGGGTCGTATCCCAATTACGAGAATGTTATCCCTAAGTCAAACGAGAAGAAGATGTCCATAGCAAGGGACATCTTTGCAAAGGTGTTGCGCAGGGTTTCGATCATGTCGAAGGACAGGGCGAGCGCCGTCAAGTTTGACCTTGAAGAAGAGAAGCTTACTGTTTCATCTTCGAGCCCCGACCTCGGCGAGGCTAAAGAAGAGGTGGCAGTGGATTACAAAGGCGATAAGGTCTCCCTCGGCTTTAATGCGAGGTATGTGCTGGATGTTCTTGGTGCGATCGCAACGGAAAAGGTCGTTCTCGAGCTCCAGGACTCATTAAGCCCGGTACTCGTAAAAGAGGATGGAAACGAAGATTACAAGTGTGTGATCATGCCGATGAGGATCTAGTCGTCTTACCCGTCAATTAATGTTAAAATAACAAGTTAGAGATAAATGGAAGAACAGATTAACAATAAAGAAACCTACACCGCTGAAGATATCAAAGTGCTGAAGGGTCTGGATGCCGTTAAGAAAAGACCCGCCATGTATATCGGCTCTACCGGGATTGAAGGTCTTCACCATCTTGTCTATGAGGTGGTCGACAACAGCGTGGACGAGAGCCTCGCCGGATATTGCAAGAATATCGATGTGATCGTCCATCTGGACGGAAGCTGTACGGTAATAGACGACGGGAGGGGGATACCGACGGAAATCCATCTCGAGGAGGGTCGCTCGGCGGCCGAGGTGGTCCTTACCGAGCTTCACGCAGGCGGGAAGTTTGAATCAAAGGCGTATCGGATATCGGGTGGACTGCACGGGGTCGGCGTATCGGTTGTTAACGCATTATCGGAATGGCTTGATGTCGAGATAAAACAGCATGGGCAGGTCTTTCAGCAGCATTACGAAAGGGGCATTCCGGCATCTCCGCTCGCGGTCGTCGGAAAGACAAAGGGAAGGGGCACTAAGATCACCTTCAAGCCCGATTCCGAGATATTTGAAATCCTGGAATTCAGCTGGGACATCCTGTCCCAGAGACTGAGGGAGCTCGCGTTTCTCAATAAGGGACTCAGGATAACCCTGACCGATGAAAGGACAGAGAAGAACCAGGTATTTCATTATTCGGGAGGGATAGTATCGTTTGTGGAACACCTGAATAAGAACAAGACGCCTGTTCATCCCAAGACCATCTACATATCGGGAGAAAAAGGCGACATCATCGTTGAATTAGCCCTTCAGTATAATGACGGCTATTCAGAGACGCTTTACACCTATGCAAATAATATCAATACGAAAGAGGGGGGGACGCATCTCATCGGGTTCAAATCAGCCCTCACCAGAACGGTAAACAGCTATGCCGCCTCATCGGGGCTCCTGAAGGACAGCAAAGAGGCCCTTACCGGCGATGACATCCGGGAGGGGCTTACGGCAGTCATCAGCGTGAAACTCATGAACCCGCAGTTCGAGGGGCAGACAAAGATGAAGCTCGGCAACAGCGAAGTGAAGGGCATCGTCGAGTCCATAGTCAATGAAACCCTCGGTATATATTTCGAAGAGAACCCGGCCGTTGCGAGAAAGATCATAGAAAAATCCCTCCAGGCGGCTCGGGCAAGAGAGGCTGCGCGCAAGGCAAGGGAACTGACGAGAAGAAAAGGCGCCCTAGAGGACACCGGTCTGCCGGGAAAACTTGCGGACTGTTCCGAAAAAGATCCCGCATTGAGCGAATTGTATATCGTCGAGGGAGATTCGGCGGGAGGTTCCGCGAAACAGGGACGGGACAGGCGCATCATGGCGATACTTCCTCTCAGGGGAAAAATACTGAATGTCGAGAAAGCAAGATTTGACAAGATGCTCAGTTCGGAGGAAATAAGGGTCCTTATAACGGCCCTGGGAACGGGCATAGGGTCCGAGGATTTTGATGTAGCAAAAATAAGGTACCACAAGGTGATACTTATGACGGATGCCGACGTGGACGGCGCCCACATCAGGACACTGCTTCTCACCTTTTTCTACAGGCAGATGCCCCAGGTCATAGAACAGGGTTATCTCTACATCGCCCAGCCGCCGCTCTTTAAGGTGAAGAAGGGCAGGACCGAGAAGTATATACAGAATGAAATAGAAATGCTGAACATGTTGTTCGAGCTCGCGTCGGAAGAACTTGAAATCTCCATCAAGGGGCAGTTTATAAGAAATAAGGCCCTTATTACGCATCTTAAGAGGCTTTATCGGCTGGAACGGCTGATGGAGTGGTTCGAGAGGAGAAGAAAGGACCCTTATCTCCTGCATATGGTTCTTTCGTCCGGCATAAACAAAGAAACACTGAAAGATAGGGAAAAGGTTGAAGAGTTTCTGCAAAAGATAAGGGAGAAAGATCCGGGCATGAACATCGGCGAGATCCAGATTGACGAAGAACATCAGACATATGGGGTCGAGATCCGGAGGCAGAACTATAAACTCAACCTGGATACCAATTTTGTTACATCTCCGGAGTTCAGAGAACTCGAAAATTTCTACGGCATCATAAAGGACCTCGGAGAGCTGCCATACAAAGTCCAGGTGAAAGACGAGATTAAGGAGATCGGTTCAAGCAAAGAGCTGCTTGATTTTGTCCTTGCGGCGGCAAAGAAAGGCCTCAACATACAGCGTTACAAAGGACTCGGAGAGATGAACCCCTCGCAACTCTGGGAGACAACAATGGATCCCGACAAAAGAACGCTCCTGCAAGTTACGATACAAGACTCCGTCGAAGCAGATAATATATTTACAGTTCTCATGGGAGATCAGGTAGAACCCCGCAAAGAATTTATTACCACCCACGCCCTCGAAGCGAGGAACATCGATATCTAACCTCTCGTTCTTCCTGTCGGTTCGCGCATAAGTTGAAAATTGATGCGCATAAGGTGAAAATAATTCGCGCATAAGGTGAAAAAGGGAAGCGTTGGATTCAGAAAAGTTCTGTGTTTATCTTAGGTATTCCCTGGGCAAAAAGCGTTAAAAATCCCCCAAAGCAAGTCGGACACTAAATGACTCTTCGGACGGGTTCGTTTTTCTGGGGACTATTCTGGTCGCTGCGTGTTTTGCTAATCTAATCACCCGGTGAGACTAATTCAAACGGACTTTACCCGGGGGTTTAGAGAAAAAAGCAATCATCTCTCGTTTCCTCACAGTAACCGACGCGCGCTCACATCCACATAATTGAGCGGGGTATGAGCGGAAATCTATACAGACAAGATATGAAACGTAATTCTTTTCCCATTTATCAAATATCAGGGGCAGGCACCTCGGCCCATTAGGAATCAACGTCCCCTCTTTCCTTTCCGTCACGGCACCTGCCGGTGGTGATTCTCCACTGCTTTACTTCCTACCCAATTAAGAATGGACATATCTTAAAAATAATCCCTATGCCTCTAAAATAGGTAACAAATTACGCGCACTTGCATGCATAGCTTGCTCATTAATGGTATTCTTAACCAATTCTTTGTTTGCTTTTGTCAATCTATCGATTTGGTTTACCCAGGTATTATAAGCAGCCCATGATTGCCCGAGCCGACGACGACTACTCATTGACTGGAAAGAATATTCGAGCAGTGCCTTATATTCTTCTTCTATTTCATTGCCTGTTACATCCAATAGTGAGCCAGCTCATTAGCCGTTGGCCAAATGAGTGTATTGATTCCATGCCCCAGCCTCGCGAGTAAATTCTTCTTTCCTTTTTGAGTACGCTGATAAGAAGGTCCTGAACTTTTTTTATCCGTCATGTTATACCCCCCTGCCTGAAGTCGCATTAAGATATTCATAAAAGATCGACTCAGTTTCAGGAAGTCATTTGTATATTCCTTGTCTCCGCTAATAATGTTCGGCAGCCGCTTAGCACCTTCAACAATGGCCTTCGCCTCTTCCATCGTATCTTCAACTGCAGCAATAAATTCATCAATTTCGAGATCATCTAAAACTTGAATACCGAATGTGCTGAAATAATACCGTTTACTTAATTCATCAACAGACTCCCGCGAAACGTAAAAGATATCGCTTCTTTTTCTATCGCCCTTGGAGTATTTTGCTTCATTTAGAATTCTATTAAGATTGAAATCCTGGAGCGAATACCCTAAAATGACCGTAGTGGTTTCTTGAAGAAGAGTGAATAATTTTCTTGAGACGTATGACTCTTTATGTTGAAATCTAAAATAATCATCTTGGGTTAAAATCAACGTCTCTGGGTTTGTGACTGAACCATGACGTGATAGATCGCTTTTATGTCCGCGATCTTTGGTAATAGTGAACCTTCAACATACACCCTCGATTCAGGCACCAGATTGGAACTTACAATGTCGTCATAATTCGTCGTAATAATATTAAGTCTGGGGAATAGTGAAAAAAAATCTTTCACTCTTTTCGCCCTGTCACTATCAAGATACCGCTGTGAAGTATTGTCACTAAGACGACAAACTGTCTTTCTAATGTCCTTTTTTGCCAACCTGAATTGCTCTTCCAGAATTTGGGCACAAATAGTGAGGTCGTATTTACAACTGGTGACTCGTCCCCTTATTTGTTATGCTTATAAATCGATTAGCTAAATTAATAAGGTCAGGACTT
>CAVZMO010000005.1:0-24207 GCA_963776195.1 Thermodesulfovibrionales bacterium | reverse complement strand
AATCACAGGCAAAGAAGGTAACAAAAGCACCCACTTTGGAAATACCTGCAAATTTTGTCTTCTTATGCAGGAGATTAAATTATGCCCCCCGAATTCTTCCAGGCGCGCAACTGGTCTTCGGGTGTCGGTGAGTTCCACCCAACATTTTCTACACAATGTGAATATCCGCACCTTTCGAACCTCTCATGAAAAGCATCATGGCTTAGGCAATTTTCTCCATCCATACGCAGACTGTGGCTTTTTGCCAATCCCTGCAGAGTGCTGTCAATCCTCAGTGGATTCAAGGCATGTCTCACCCTGTACTGATTAATGTGTTGAAGCAGTTTTGTTTCGTAGGGACACAATTGAATTTCGCATCCGCGCTTAATGCTGCACTGCCGGTCAAGAATATCACTGCCGTCAAAGAGAGTAAGACCGGTAAATATCTATTAAGTATCTTCTGTATCTTTACGTATAACAACGATTTAGTGCCTCAATCCCTATTTCCCTTTTTATATATTCCTCAAGGAGAAAAAGGATATTGATTTCCCCTCCTGCGATGTCCTGCAAGCGGGCCATGTCTTTATGCGGAATATTTTCTCTGAGTCTCTGACAGACAAAATTAACACAAATCACGTGTCGTGCACGGAGAGCACATCCCTGCTTTGTCAGAAAATGACAAAGATGGATGTTATCCGGCACGGCGGGAAGGGTCTTTCCCAGCAGGAGGTTGATGAATAAAAGAATATTGCTGCATTTATGCCCTGTGCGGGACCCGCAACATGTGCCTTCACCGTTAATGGCGCAGTCGGCGCACTCCTTTATTACTCCGATTGCCGCCATCTCTCTCTGTGTCGCTTCAATCTCCTGATCGAGGCGGATCAATAAGGTCCGAAACTCTCCAGCTTCGATCAGGGTTTGTCCGAAAACCTTCTGAAGACGAAGGGCTGAGGCTATCCGATCGGCTAATGTTCTCTCATTGCGTGCGATGGTATTGATAGAAACTCCTCTATCCCTGTCTGCGCCCTCAATCGCTCATAAACGATTTCTGATATGCAGAAAAGATTTACCGTATCTTCCCGGTTATATATTTTCAGTAATTCGAGCGCATCGCGGCTTCCTCTGCTGGCAGCTTCCCAGAGTTTTATTGCGTCATATCCATCGATATCCCTTACCGCTTCGTCTCTCTTGATCCCGATATCGACCTCGAGTTTCTTGAGTCCTCCCTTGAACCCGAGTTTTCTTGCGCCAAAACAGATGTCAAAATGAGGGATATCAAATTTCAGATCAGGCATCGATCTCATGAGAAAGGGAACATCAAAGCCAGTGCCATAGAACGTAATGAGGTATTTGTACCTGGAAAATTCCTCTCTTAGATTTTCGGCGGTCAGGGTCTCATCCTTCACAAAACACTTGTAATCAAAACCGTCATATATGCCTACCACGGTTGCAAACCCTCCGCTTTCCGGCATGAAGCCGTTCGTCTCTATATCAAGGCAGGCCGCCTCCCCCTTGAATATATCAAAAAGTCTCCAGTGTTCTCTCCTCCTGACCGTGCCTGCAAAGTATTCTGCATCCGCATGATCGAGCGCCCTCAGGGAAGAAGCAAGACGTTCATCGAACCCCTCTTTTTTCGGGGGGCTTATGAAGCTTATATCCGGGGCGCCGATAAAGTCGTCCCAGGTTAAGATCCCGCTTCTCCATAACCTCTTTTCGAGTCTTTCTCCAATACCGTTTAAGATGCTGAAAGTATTTCTTATCATATATTTAATTTACAGGTTCTGAAAAATTTTTGCCATCTATCGATCCTTGATTACCTGAAGTCCTTCAGCAGCCCTTATATTCAGGGGATCAATGTTGGTCGCCTTTTCAAAGGCGCTCTTTGCCCGGAGTTTAAACCCGAGCATGATATAAACGTGACCGAGTTCCGCCAGATAATCAGCGTTCATCGGGTCAAGTGTCAATGCTTTATTCAATACTTTTCCCGCTTCACGAAAATTGTTTTCTTTCATCAGAGCAAGGCCGAGATAGAATTGATACGACGGCACCGAACTGTCGAGATACACCGCCTGCCCGAAGAATTCTTTGGATGCAGCATACGAGCCTTCCTTGAACGCTGCTTTGCCTTCCCGGAATCTTGATCTCGCCAGTTCAACATTGTTCGCTTCGCTACTTACGGATGCATCATTTCCCTGCAACTTTGCAGACTTGATTGCTGAGGTTTTATCGTATTCCATCTTTTTCTTTGGATCGGAAAGGACTCTATATATAGAGGTTAAGCCGGAAAAAATCGAATTTAATTTGTTTTTGAGAGTTTCGGACGGGAGATGCAGATGTTTATCAGGGTGGAACTCCTTAGCAAGCGTATAGTATGCCTTTTTGATCTTATCGAAGGTCGCCCACTTTTCGATGTTCAGGGCACCGTAATAGTCTCCGGAATTAAGTTTTTTATGAATTTCTTCGACACTTTCCCAAAAACCCGCATCCACTTCCGATATCGGTTCCTCGAATATATCTTCGTGAATTCTGTCTCCCGGAGATCCTTCTTCTTCGAGATCGACTATTTTCACGCTGATCAGCGCCTCCAGAGTTTTCGCCGTCTGAAAACGATCAGTCGGAGATAGAGAGATTATTTCCTTGATACTCCGCTTTCCGTCCACGAGGGACAGGATATCTTTATCTGCCTTGTCAAGGTTTATATCCTGGAATGAGTCCATGGGATTAGTCGAATGACTCAGTACCGTGTCCATCGGCGGCATGACACTTTCCAAAAAAGCAATTTTTTTTATTCTCTTGATCCCCCGATAAATGAGGCTAGCGGCAGAGAGTTTTAATGTGATGATTTTTTCCGATATGACAGGTCCCTCCAGGAAGGCAAATTCACCATCTTCCAGTTGGAAGATACTCAGGATGATATCTTCAACCTGATGTTTAACTGCCCGGATGAGATCTTCCGGTTTCAGAAATCCGAGGGCCACAAGTATTGCTCCGTGACTCTTGCCCTTTTTCTTCGAGATATCGATCACCTGATAATATTGGTCACTCGTTATCTTGCCGAAATTCAGAAGGGTTTCCAGGAAACGGTCTTCCTCTTTGTTAGAGTCGGCAAAGATCATATCCCCGTTTTTTATGTAAATGTTCTTGATGACTGGACCGTCTTTTATGTTCAGTACCCCGTTCTTTTCGCTTCTCTGCAGGTCGATGAGTATGTCGGCGAACCGGTAGTGTTTCAAAGAGCCGGAGATCGATCTTCTTTCGATTCCACCTCTGGTATAGGAATCAAACTTTTGAGCCCACACCATTTTCCCCTCGGCATCGAGGTTGAGGGCTTTAATCCTGAAATGCATGCTGGAGTCCGCAGGAAGGTCCGGAAGCCCATCAATAATAAAACCGATACCCTTCAATGAGTAGTCAACAGTCATGCCCGTAAAGGACGATCCCTCGGATGAGATAAGAACTTCCGTTTTATGCTTGTATCTCTTATAGAGTCTTTCTTTTCTTTCAGATGTCATCAGGTATCACGCGAATTTTTCAGCAGGATAACGTGGCCTGGCAGTGAGTCAATTTATATCCCGGAACCGGGAAGATTCATTTGTACGACCTGCCCTTTTTCTCCGAGTTTGCTGATTTCTTTTCCGTTGAAGACCAATCGAATTCCTCCGGCATTACCGATCTTGAGAAAAAAACCTTTCTTCGCGTGCCATGTGACCGCTTCGCCGGGGTTCATCAGGACCTCTTTTGAATCTGCTTTGTCTATCGTGACGAGAAGCCATGTGGTATCGGTAGCAACCACCTCAAGGACTAGTTCGGAAGCGGCGACCCTCGGAGCAGTTTCTCCTTGGGTTTTAGCGGCCGGGAGGGCGGACTCGGACTTTTTCTTCGGTGTTGAGAGTTGAAAGGATGCGATCATTATTAATATGACCAAGATCAAAGGAATCAGCACGTATGTTATCTTGAGCCTGTTCTTTTGAACACCTTTTTCTTCGGGGATCTCTTTTGTTTCCGGGGGAGAAGGCGCTGACTGCTGCATATATGCATTAATCACGGCCCCCGGATCCATATTCAGAATTTTGGCATATTCTTGAATATAACCTCTTATGTAAACTTCGGCGGGAAGCTTCTCAATGTCTCCGTCCTCCAGAGCTTTGAGGTAATCGTATCGAATCTTCAAGCAATTAGAGATTTCTCTGAGATCCCGGCCTAATTCTTCGCGCCTTTTCTTGAGTATCTCCCCTACCAACGGGTCTCCCTCATATACAAAATAAATTGCATCATAATGATAACATTATGGCCTGTGGAAGGGCAATGAATCAGGAGATTTGACAACTGTGCTATTATAATTAAGAATGAATCGGGTTGTTGTAACAGGGATCGGCGCTGTTTGTCCTATCGGAAATTCATTGACGGAGTCGTGGGCTGCTGCAAAAGAAGGGTTGTCCGGCATAGCACCAATAACAAGATTTGATGTCTCCGGCATCAAATGGAAAGTCGCTGGAGAGCTAAAGGAGTTTGACGCAGGAAAGTATCTCACCCGTAAGGAAATAATTCGTCTCGACCCCTTTGTACATTATGCTGTCCCCGCAGCGATCATGGCGGCAGAGGATGCCGGACTGATCGAAGATTTGTCGACCAGGGGTAACGAATCACCTCTCCCGCCCCCCTTTAATGAGGGGGGGACACTTAACTCCTTACGCTTTACTCTTCACCCGTTCCTTGAAGGGGCCGGCGTTATTGTGGGATCCAGCCGCGGCGGAATAGGCACAATAGAAAAAGAATTGCGGAAAACGTACTCTTCTCATCCAGCGCCGTACACTTCACGGACATCAGCCTATCTCATGCCATCAACAACGATCAGCATGGCTCCGTCGTATGTCGCCCGGAAACTCGGAATAAAAGGTTATTGTCTCGGCATATCCAGTGCCTGCGCATCGGGCATGAGCGCAATAGGTGAAGCATACAGATTAATCAAGTCCGGCTACGAGACCCTGGTCCTCTGCGGAGGCACTGAGGCGCCTATTTGCAGGATATGCGTTGAAGGGTACGGCGCTTCGGGCGCCTTATCGCGTATAAACGATGCCTCTGCCAGCAGGCCATTTGACAGGACAAGAGACGGGTTTGTTCTGTCAGAAGGAGCATGCATTCTTGTTCTCGAAGAGTACAGGAGCGCCCTCAAGAGAGGAGTAAGGACTTACGGAGAGATTGTAGGCTACGGCAATACGACGGATTCGTTTCATCAGACAATCCCGTCTGCCGAGAGTGAGGCCAGGGCTATAAAGAAGGCCCTGGACGAAGCGGAATTGAAGCCGGAGGATGTTGATCTTGTCAGCGCCCATGGGACGTCAACGCCTCTGGGGGACAAGACAGAGACCGGGGCGATAAAGCTGTCCTTTGGCATGAGTGCCTATCATATCCCTATTGCTTCTGTAAAATCTGTGACAGGCCATATGCTCGCCGCATCAGGGGCCCTCGAAGCCGCGTTCACCTTGTTAAGCATGAATGAGGGGATCATACCGCCCACAATCAATCTTAAAGAGAGAGACCCTGAATGCGATCTCGATTATGTAGATGAACCGAGAAAAGCCGAGATTGAGTTTGCGCTTTCTCAGTCATTCGGTTTCGGGGGAGTGAATGCGGTATTGATCTTTAAAAGGATGGATGTCTGAACTCCTCCATCGCTTCCTCCGCAGGGCTTTTAACCTGATTTCGGTATTTGGGAGAAAAATGCATTACCGCCAGATGTTTGACCCCTGCCTCCCTTGCGATCCTTCCGGCTGTCTTTGCCGTAAGGTGGAATCTCTTTAAAGCCCGGTCCAAATCCTTATCCAGAAAGTACGCCTCGCAATAGAAGACATCGGAATCGCTGACAAATTCAATTATCTTGCCGATATTTTTATCCGTTAATGCGACATCGGTCACATAGGAGATCTTCTGACCCTTTGTAATAGTTGCAATATTGCGTAATTCTTCGAGTGCATATCTCCGCTGCGAAATGATAAACTCTGTTTCTCCCGGCCTCTGTTCCCTGATCGCCTTTTTTAATTCCGAGAGCCAGGGACCGACAGGCAGTCCCATTTCGTTCAATAAGGCCTTGTCGATATTGATATGGAATTCTTCCTCTATCGAGAACGCGAGACAGGGTATCTGATGTTCCAACTGTGACGGCCTTAACGGTAAAAAGGGATTCTTTCAAGAGTGTGCCGCTGAATTCAGCCCTGTAGTTTTCCTTTCTCTGAAAAGAGTTTTCTGCGTAAAAACTTGATGAGATTATCCGGTCTTTGTCCACACAACAAACCTCTATCTTCAACGGATATTCCTTTATGAGATTCCATGTATAACCCTTCAGTTTGCCCTCCACGCAATCGGTTATGTTAGAGGGTCCGTACACCTTCAGCGGGGTTTCTCTCCTTAAAAGCGCCCTGACCAGCGTATCAAACCCTATAAAGTGATCGATATGGGTATGGGTCACAAAAACATCCGTTATCTTCTGCAGGTCACCCGGACCGAGCCTGGAGATATTTCCTATATCGAAAAGGAAGGCCCTTTTTTCCCTTAATATCCTGACAAAAAGCGCCGGATCTTCAAAAGGACCATTGACGAGGCTGTGAAGGAATGTCGGTTTCATTGTGATATAATAATAACAAATCTACGGAAGGCATAAATAACAATTAAGAAATAAAAGGTTACGGTTACGGCAACGAAGACCGTAACCTTTTGACGTATTATTGGAGGATATATGTCTGAATTGAGAAAGGATCCGATTTCGGGAAGATGGGTTATTATTTCTGTGGAGAGAGGAAAACGGCCTACAGACTTTGTCTCTCCTTCGCAGAGAAAAAGAGGGGGTTTTTGCCCGTTCTGCCACGGTAATGAATATACGACACCATCAGAAATAATAGCTTTCCGGCCTTCAAATACGAAGCCGAATTCGCCGGGATGGACATTAAGGGTTATGCCGAACAAGTTCCCGGCCCTGCAGATATATGGTGAGCTGAATAAAACAGGGGAAGGTATTTTTGATAAGATGAGCGGGATCGGCGCCCATGAGGTTATTGTGGAAACACCCGACCACATGCTGTCCCTTGCGACAATGCCTCTGAAGGCTGTCGAAGATGCGCTGTGGGCTTACTATCAAAGGATCAATGATCTGCGGAGGGACCGCCGGTTCAAATACGTATTGATCTTCAAGAACGAAGGAGAGGCAGCCGGAGCCTCACTCGAACATTCCCACACCCAGTTGATTGCCCTGCCGATCATACCCAAGCTTGTCAAAGAAGAGATGGATTCGGCCAAACGTTATTATGATCTGAAGGAGAGATGTATTTTTTGTGATGTGATTAGTCAGGAACTCGAGTTCAGAAAGAGGGTGATCTATGAAAATGCACAATATGTCGCCCTTGCCCCCTTTGCAGCGAGCGCGCCTTTTGAGACATGGATACTGCCAAAGAAGCACGAATCAGGCTTCTATCCTCCCGACAACAATTTTTTGCCCCTGGCGGAAATACTTCAGGTGGTCTTAAAGCAGATAGACAAGATACTCGATATCCCCCCCTACAATTTCGTGCTCCATACCTCTCCGTTTTCAGACGAGGTGAACGATTACTACCACTGGCATATTGAGCTTGAACCGAAGCTGACAAAGATAGCGGGCTTTGAATGGGGTTCCGGTTTCTATATCAACCCGACACCTCCCGAAGAGTCCGCAAAGTTCATGCGAGAGGCAAAGATATGAGAATATTGATCGCCTCGCCGGAGGCAGTCCCTTTCGTAAAGACCGGCGGTCTCGCAGATGTTGCAGGCGCACTGTGCGGGGAGTTCCGGAAAATGAAAAAGGAGGCACGCATCATCCTGCCCCTGTATAAAGAAATAAGGGAAAGGAAGAGACCGCCTCTGGATACCGGAATCACGATAAATGTGCCTGTTGGAGATGAAATTATTACAGGCAGGATATACAGCGATCAACTTTCAGCCTACTTCATAGAGTGCGACGAATATTTTGATCGCGAGGAACTCTACGGGACCCCGGAGGGTGACTACAGTGATAACGCTGCGAGGTTCGTATTTTTCTCGCGAGGTGTACTTGAGGCATGCAAGGTCCTGGACTTTAGACCGGATATCATTCACTGTAACGATTGGCAGACAGGACTTGTTCCTCTCTATCTCAGGACAATTTACAAGTCCGACAAGTTCTTCAAGAACACAGCGACCCTGTTGACCATACACAACCTCGGATATCAGGGAAAATTTCCGGCGTCGGATATGCCCATCACAAATCTCGGATGGGAGTTTTTTACCCCGCAAGGTATCGAGTTCTACGGAAAGCTAAATTTCCTGAAAGCCGGAATCATATCTGCGGATATTCTGACCACTGTGAGTGCCACTTATTCGAAAGAAATCCTCGACGAGGATTCCGGGTTCGGACTTGACGGATTGCTGATAACCAGGGTTAACGATCTTTTCGGCGTTATAAACGGCATCGATTACGATGAATGGGACCCGGCGAAAGATGGATTTATCCCTGCCAATTACAGCTGTTCCGATATCGCGGGGAAAGCGATTTGCAAGAGGGAGCTTGTGAAATCGCTTTTCCGGACCTCAAAGAACAAGAACGCAGGGCGCATGCCGGTGATCGGGGTGGTCGGGAGGTTGTCGGAACAGAAGGGTTTGGATCTTATTATAGAGTCTCTCCCCGAGATCCTGTCATCCGACGTGAAACTCGTAGTCCTGGGAAAAGGCGATGAAAGATACCATAAGATTTTTCGAGAGATATCGCAAAGATATGCGGACAAGGTCTCGGTTACGATCGGGTTTGATGAAACGCTCGCCCACAAGATTTACGCGGGCTCGGATTTCTTGCTCATGCCGTCGAAATATGAACCATGCGGACTCGGCCAGCTCGTATCGCTGAGATATGGCTGCATCCCTGTCGCAAGAAGAACGGGCGGGCTTATGGACACCATACAGGATTATGAACCGCTGGCCTCAAGGGGGACGGGTTTCCTTTTTTCTGATTTCACACCGTCTGCTATGCAGGACGCCCTGAAGAGGGCCTTTTGCCTTTATACGGATGAGGGCAAGAGGACAGAGATGATCAAAGACGGCATGAAGATGGACTTCTCCTGGAAAAAGTCTGCTCTGAGATACATTGAGCTTTATAAAGCAGCCCTTCGGAAAACAAGGCCATAAAGGTATAGTTCATGAATAGCGTGAATAGAGAAAAAATTGCGGAGGTAATCTTTGAAAATATCCGTGACGGAATCCTGATTCTCGACAGGAACTTTAAAATATTGTCCGTTAATAATTCCATCGAGAAATGGATCGAACGACCTCCTGCCGAACTCATAGATAAAGACTGCCGGGAAGTTTTTCACGGGACCAACCGGGTGTGTCCGCATTGCGCGGCAGAGGTCACGTTCAGAACCGGTGAGATCAATGTCGCAACCCAGAAGGGTGATCATAACGGCACTGTTTCCTATGCCGAACTTTCCGTGTATCCGCTCAGGAATGAATCGCGTGAAGTCGCTGAATGCATTGTATTTGTCCAGGACATAACTGACAGGATGCTTTGTCATGACGAGGTCCTCAGGCTCTATAACGAGGTCACGCAGACTAAGGAATATCTCGAAGGTATCATAGACAACTCGGCAGACGCAATAGTTACCTCTGATCTTGACGGCAGAATCACATCCTGGAACAAAGGCGCAGAGAGGATATACGGTTTCACGAAGGAAGAGGCGGTCGGCAAATTCCTGCCTTTTGTCCCTGAATTTCTTGTGGACCCCGAGTGGGAAAACAATCAGAGGATAAGGGACGGAGAGGTATTGAAGAGGATCGAGACATATAGAAAGAGGAAAGACGGCGCAGTTATAACGGTAAGTCTTACCCTTTCTCCGGTTAAGAATGCGGCAGGGGACGTAATCGGCATAAGTGGAATATCACGGGACATATCGGAAAAGAAGAACGTCGAGAAAGAATTGATCAGGAGAAACCAGGAACTTTCGAGATTGTTCTTCATCAGTTCGGCAATGAGGGGGACCCTCGATCTCGACAAATTGTTGAGGATGATTCTTACCGCGGTTACGATGGGGGACGGTCTGGGCTTCAACCGGGCGATCCTTTTTCTTGTCGACGAAGATAAGGGTGTTTTGCGGGGAGCGATGGGAGTCGGCCCCGCGAGTTATGATGAGGCCTTTCATATCTGGAACAAGATCTCCGTGGAGCAGAAGACACTGCCCGATATTATGAGTGACATCGAAATCGGGCCTTTGAGGAAGGATTCCTTCTTTGACAGACTGAGCCTCGGTATAGAGATCCCCCTGACGGAGGAGACCATTCTCACAAAAGCCGTGAAGGACAAAATGCTCTTTAATGTAGAAAACGTGGAGCGAGAACCGCTTTCCGATAAAGTTCTTATACAGCAACTGGGGACGCGGGCATACGCAGTCGTTCCTCTTATATCGAGGAATAGGGTATTAGGCGTCCTCTGGGTCGATAACTTCTTCAACAGCAGGCCTATCACCGAAGAGGACATGCGATTCCTGACGGCCTTTTCGAACAACGTCGCATCCGCCATAGAAAATGCTCGCCTCTTTGAGAAGGTCAAACTCACTGAACAGGAACTCGAGAATATTTTCGAATCCATGTCCGATATGGTCTATTTTGTCCGTGAGGATTATGTCATCAAGAATATCAACAAGGCGGTAAGCAAGAGGGTCGGTAAACTACCGGAGGAAATAATAGGGAAGAAGTGTTACGAAGTGTTCCATGGTACGAAGGAGCCGTGGAGCGAATGCCCGCATCAAAAGACCGTCGAAAAAAGAAAGGCCTTTGTGAAAGAGGTTGAAGACCCTTTCATGGGAGGTACCTTCATTATATCGAGCTCGCCTATATTCGATACGGCAGGTGAATTTATCGGTACCGTCAATGTGGTGAGTGATATAACGGAATTGAAAACCTTGAGAGAGCGGGTCATCAAGACCGATCGGCTGGCCGCATTAGGGGAGGTTGCGGCAAGGGTAGCCCATGAAATAAGAAACCCATTGGTTTCCCTTGGCGGCTTCGCAAAGAGGCTCGAAAAGAAACTGGATGGCAATCTGAAAGAATATGCCGATATTATCGCAAAGGAAGTGGAGAGGCTTGAGGCTATACTCAATGACATCCTCAGTTTTGTGAAAGAAACCAGGATTATAAAGGAGACTGTCTTATCCAGCAGACTTATGGAAGACGTTATTTGTCTCATGGGTTCCGAGATCGATGAAAAGAACATTGTCATTAACAAAGAATTCGGTGAACCCATGGAGATGTATGTAGACCCTAGCAGGATCAAGGATGCCCTGCTAAACATACTGAAAAACGCTGTTCAGGCTATCGGAAACAACGGGACGGTCACCATAAGAATATATAAACAACATGATGCCTGTGTGTTTGAGATAAGAGATACAGGTCCCGGCATTTCCGAAGAAGACTTGCCCTTCATATTTGATCCCTTTTATACGACAAAGAAGTTCGGGACCGGACTTGGACTGACGATAACGCACAGGATTATAGAAGAACACGAAGGAAGCATAGCGGTTGAGAGCAAGAAGGGCGCAGGAAGCTTATTTCGGGTATCGATTCCTTTGAAAAAGGAAAAATGAAAAATAAAAAGGGAGGAGGTTTATGAAAATACTTGTCGTTGACGATGACCAGCATATTCAGAGGCTCTATAAAGAGGAGTTTGAAGATGAGGGCTACGAAGTTGTTGTTGCTTCCAACGGGAAAGAGGCGATGGAACTTTTTGACAGCGAAGTCCCTGACATTGTGACCCTTGACATTCTTTTGCCAGACGTAGACGGCATCAGGATACTAAGGCAGATGAAAGAAAAGAACCCTAAGATTCCCATTATCATGTCTACGGCCTATGATTACAGGGACGATTTTGCCGTCTGGGCTTCGGAGGCATACATTGTTAAGTCCTCGGACCTCGATGAATTGAAGGCCATGATAAAGAGGTTGCTGAGCAAATAATAATGTCTCGTGACATGTATCTTGCGAGCGTACCCTTAAATGAGGCACTTGCGGAGTGGCTTAAGAAGCTTGATTCCGAAGGAGTCCTGCGACCGCTTTCAGGTGAAAAAATTGATGCAATAGATTCTCTTGGAAGGGTCACCGCAGAGGCAGTGGCCGCAAAAATATCTTCTCCCTTTTATCATTCCTCAGCAATGGACGGTTACGCAGTAAGATTTGCAGAGACCTTTGGCGCATCGGAGCGAAACCCGAAAAGGCTCAAGACAGGAGACCAGGCTGTGTACGTCGATACCGGCGACCCCATGCCTGACGGTTTTAATGCAGTCATAATGATTGAGGATGTGAATGTAATCAGGCATAATACAAATCCTCCCTTACCCCCCTTTCCCTTCGCCCCGGCCAATCCGCCTGAGTGCGGAAAAACGGGGCAAAATGAGAATACGGAATATATAGAAATCATATCGCCTGCAACACCCTGGCAGCATGTCAGGATAATCGGCGAGGACATCGTAGCAACGGAATTGATATTGCCCGAAAATCAGGTTGTAAGGCCTGTCGATATCGGTGCAATGCTTGCCGGAGGGCATATCGAGGTCCTGGTACGGCAAAGGCCGAAAATAGTTATTATCCCCACAGGGACCGAGATTGTCGAACCCGGTTCAAACCTCAAAAGGGGTGACATCATCGAATATAATTCGAGGATCCTGGGCGGACTCGTCTCTGAATGGGGAGGTGACCCCGTCAGATTCAGCATTATACCCGATAACCTCGAAGAGTTGAAAAAGGCGATACTCGATGCGCACGGCATGGGAGATATGATTATTATTAACGCAGGTGCATCCTCCGGTTCTGAAGACTTTACCGCGAAGGCCATTGGTGATCTCGGAGAGATCGTGCTTCACGGGGTGAACATAAAGCCGGGGAAGCCCGTTATCCTCGGCTGGGTAAGGGGCAAACCTATACTCGGCATCCCGGGCTATCCGGTATCTGCTTTTATAACATTTACTCTCTTCGCCAAACCGATCATCTATAAATGGCAGGGCCTCGAGATCAAAGAGCCGGAGACACTGAAGGCAAAGATATCGAGGCAGGTTGCATCTAGCCTGGGACAGGAGGAATTCTTAAGGGTGAAGCTCGGAAAGGTGGGTGACCATTTTATAGCAACTCCTGTTACGCGGGGAGCGGGGATACTGATGTCCCTTGTCAGGGCTGACGGGTTTCTCCGCGTACCCGCCATGTCCGAAGGAATCGGGGCCGGTTCGGAAGTGGAAGTGGAACTGCTGAGAGCGAAAAGCGACATAGAAAATACGATCGTCTGCATCGGAAGCCATGACAACGCCCTCGATCTTCTCGCTAATATTCTCAAGAAGAGATTCCCCAGGTATTCTCTCTCATCGGCCCATGTGGGTTCGATGGGGGGTGTGATGGCATTGAAAAGAGGCGAGGCTCATATTGCAGGAACCCACCTGCTTGACGAAGAAACCGGCGAGTACAATATATCCTTTGTGAAAAGATTCCTCTCCGACAAAAGAGTTTTGCTCATAAATCTTGTCCATAGAGAACAGGGGCTTCTCGTCCCGAAGGGCAACCCCAAAAACATTCGGGGATTTACAGATTTAACAAGGGGCGACGTTGTATTTGTTAACAGACAATCGGGCGCGGGGACAAGGCTTCTTACCGACAAATGTTTAAAAGAACTCGGAATAACCCCTGGTGATGTCAAGGGATATGAAAGAGAGGAGTATACGCATATGGGTGTCGCGTCAGCCGTTTTGACAGGAGTTGCGGACACCGGGCTCGCAATCCTTGCATCTGCACGGGCACTCGGTCTCGATTTTATCCCTGTTGCAAAAGAGAGATACGATCTTGCTATACCCCGAGAGTTTCTGCATATAGGTATGATTGAGCATCTTTTAGAGATCATACGAGAGGATAGTGAATTCAGAGAGACTGTGTCAGGGCTCGGCGGCTATGATATTTCGGATATGGGAAAGGTGATGTACGAGGCTTGATTATCCTTCCTTTTCCGGGTCTTCCTTTACATCTTTCACATCAAGGAGTCTCTTGGCTCCGATAAACCTCTTCAGATAGTATGGCGTATCAAGACTGTCTATTGTTACCTTCTTGCTCTTTGAAGAGGCGTGGATGAACAGATTATTGCCGAGATAAATCCCGACATGTGAAGGAAAAGATGCATAGGTCCTGAAGAACACGAGGTCACCGATCGACAGCTCTTCTCCGTCAACGGGCTTCCCCTCATGGAACTGCTCCCGCGCTGAGCGGGGAAGGTCAACGCCGATCAGACTATAAACCTTTTTTACGTATGCGGAACAGTCGATCCCAAATAGGCTGTTCCCGCCGAACCTGTAAGGGATATTCAACAATTTCTTTGCGAAGAGGGTGAGCTTGCCCTGTAACCCTAATTCAACGACTTCCTTGGAACCTGATATCTGTTCTATCTCCTTTTCTGTGTGGGCCTGCGAAAGGATCGCGTCATAGGTTTTTGGTTCTTTCACCTCTGTTTCCGCTACCAAAAGGATTTTCTGGCCGGGTCTCAGCGAGTTTGCTTCAAGACCATTGAGGTCCATCAATTCATCGGGATCAAGGTCAAACCTTCTTGAGATAGTCCAGACGGTGTCTCCCTTTTTTACCGTATAGTCCTTGGCCCCAGTTTGTCTGACGATAAGTTTCTGTCCTACTTTCAGCTTTTTTGTCCTGAGATTGTTCATCTCCTTGAGTTCATTGGTTGATACCTGGTATTTCTTAGATATGGAGAGGAGCGTATCGCCTTTTTTCACGACATGAATCGACGCGTCTTCCGGATGGTTCACGGTCCTCGTATCAGCGAGAACATTATTTAAGTCTTTCCCCTTTTTGAGCTTCCTGTCCTTTACCTTTGAGATCTTTCCGCTGGATGAGGTTTCTTGTTTCTTCGACGGGATGGTTATTTTAGTGCCTGGCTTAAGATTATCGGCTTTTAGGCCGTTAACTTTTATGATTTCCTGCGGACTGACTTTATATCTTTTGGCTAAAGTGGATGGATTATCACCTTTTCTTATTACATAAATCGTTTCGGCATAAGCATTCCCTGCAATAAAAACTACAAGAACCAGGCCAGCGATGAAAAGATAAAAGCTTTTCAATACGCACCTCCTTGAATCAGGCGGCCTCTTCGCGAACGAGATCTTTGAGCGTAGGCAGTTCCGTGAGATCCTTTAGTCCGAAATACTGTAGGAATTCTCTCGTCGTGCCGTAAAGAAAAGGTCTCCCCGGTGCCTCCTTACGCCCCATGATTTTTATAAGTCTTTTTTCGTAAAGGGTTTTGATGGCACTGTCGGAATTGACCCCCCTGATCTGTTCAATTTCGGCCCTGATTATCGGCTGTTTATATGCTATTATTGCCAGAGTCTCAAGCGCCGGCATCGACAGCTTGCTCGACGCATGGCTACTCCTGAACTTCTTCACAAACTCTGCATATTCGGGATTCGTCACCATCTGATAGCCATGGGCAATCTCGACTACGAGCAATCCTGAATTCCGCTCTTGATATTCGGCTATAACTTCGCCCATAAGTCTCTTGGCTTCAGAGTCGGTGATCTCCATGATTTCCTTTATTGTGGAGACCGCCAAGACTTCACCTGAAAGGAAGAGCAACGCCTCAAGTACAGATTTTTTTTCTCTGTCTTCAGCCATAAAACGGTATTAATTTACCAGAAAATCCCGGAAAATTCAATCATTTTCTTCAAAATAGTCCTCTTTGATTATTTTTCTGTTCTGTTCTATCTTACGCTTTCTGTTATACCCTTTCAGACCTTTTTTAGTACCAACGGGATGGCTCCGCAGTTTTAACGCTGCCTCCAACGGAAGGCGGGGTTGGGGTTTTTTCTTTTTGGGCGGTTTCCTGAGCCGCATGTGACCTATTATATACGGAGAGACTCTTCGGAAACAATTAAATGATTAATCCAATGACCTAATTAAAATCGTACATATTGAAACACTGATATTCGAAAAGCCTTCACTCACTATTGGATGTAAATTTTCAACCGTGGTATATTAGAAAGCTAATGGAACTTATGTAGTTCAAACTCCCCAACACCTCCTGACGAGATGCAGGCCACTGAGGGAGGAGGCGTAACAGTACCCTCGCCCCTTGTGGGAGAGGGTCAGGAGGTTTTTTTAAAGGGAATGTCTCTATGAAACGGCTTGTAGTAAAGATCGGCAGTAACATTCTCGCAAATGGGAAAGAGGGGCTTGATACAAAGAGGATTTCCTTTATAGCCCGGGACATTTCTGAACTCCACGACAAGGGATACGATGTCGTTATCGTCTCCTCGGGAGCTGTCGCTGCGGGGATGAGGAAACTCGGTTTAAAAGAAAAACCGAAAGACATAAAACTCAAACAGGCGGCAGCGGCAATCGGCCAGAGCCATCTCATGTGGGCGTATGAGAGAAGCTTTGGAGAATATGGCAAGAAAGTGGCACAGGTGTTACTTACGCGGGATGATTTTGCCGACAGAAAGAGATATATCAACTCCAAGAACACCCTTCTCACCCTACTGACGTACAGGGTTGTACCGGTCATCAACGAGAATGATACTGTTGCTACCGATGAGATAAAGTTCGGAGACAATGATTATCTCGCCTCATTGGTCGCAGGTCTTGTCGAGGCTGACAGGTTGATAATACTTTCGGATGTCGAAGGGCTTTATACGGCTGACCCGAGACGCAATTCCAGAGCGGAGCTTATCGAATATGTCGAGGAAATAACGCCGGAGATCGAAGAGAGAGCAGGTGGAGCAGGGAGTATCGTTGGTACCGGAGGGATGTATTCGAAAATCCTTGCTGCCAAAAGGGCGGTAAGCCATGGCATTATGGTGCATATCATCAGCGGAAGAAAGGACGGACTCCTCAAATCACTGCTGGAGGGCAACCATTGCGGTACCCTGTTCAAACCGAGAGAGGAAAAGCTGTCTTCAAGAAAAGGGTGGATAGCCTACGGAAGCCGCTCAAAGGGGAGCCTCGTCATAGATGAAGGCGCGGTGAAAGCCCTTGTAGAAGGCGGCAAAAGCCTTCTTCCGTCGGGAATTATATCCGTTGAAGGAGATTTTGACACCGGTGATGCCGTCTACTGCCTTAATTCGAAGGACGTCCGCATCGCAAAGGGTCTGACCAACTATTCTTCTTCGGAGATAAAAAAAATAAAAGGTAAGAAGACGTCGGAGATCGAAAAGATCCTCGGATATAAATATTCTGACGAAGTAATACACCGGGATAATTTGGTATTAATATGAACTTCATGACGAAGGAGCTCATTTGAATAAGGACAGAAGCGAGCAAAGATGTGCAATCTGCGAGGCTTATCTGCACGTATTGCAAGGCGGGAGATGCGTCAGATGCAAGGAAAGAGTATGCAGAACCCACTTATATCTGAAAAAGGAAGGACTTGTCTGTCTAAGCTGCTTAAGAGAGAAAGGCAAGTAGGCCGGCATTCTGAAGTCTACCGGTAACTCACATATCCTTCAGGATTCTTCTTATATTAAGGAACATATCGATACAACTTTTCTCTTGATAGTCCCTGTATGTAAAGAGATGAGATTTATATGTGCCTTCTTTCTCAATATATATAAGGGTAACTTCACCATAAATTCCTTTACCCAGATTGAGGCGGTGCGAGTAGTTTTTTGTGGAGGCAAGTACCACCTTTGCAAGAGTAATATACCCCGGGTCAAGGTTTATGCGCCTTTTGCCGTCGACAGACAATGAATCTTCGATCTCATTCGTTCTCGTCTTAATATCAGCAAGTGTTCCCGTATCGAAAAGGTCTTTAAAGAAGAGGAACTGACGTTTTATGGGAGATCCGAGTTCATCTCTGTAATACGGAGAGTGGTCCCACAGCAGGGGAGGGCTCACCAAAAGACTGTCTCCGAATTTGCTTTCGAGGATTTCCTTTGAATGACCGAATACTTCCGGATCGGAATAGAGGTTTCCTATAAAGAGCAAAGCGGTTTCAGGCGATCTGATCTTGCCCATAATATTCCGATAAGAAATTCAATGAACGCAACAGTACAATTAAAATAACAATATCGGTATCATTCAGGTCAAGGTTCTTTTATGAGGGCCTGGAATGACGCGATGGCTTGAGGGGAATCCCATTCAGCGGGACCGAGCACCTTGTTCCTGAGGATGCCTTTCTTATCGATAATAAAGGTTTCCGGTACGCCGGTAATACCGAAAATTTTGGCCGCAGCTTCATCAGGATTGAGATAGACGGGAAAGGTGTACCCGGTTTGTTTCATATAACCGAGAGCCTGCTGTGCCGTCGTCTTTATAAAGAATGGTCACCATTTTGAACGCGGAGTTTCCGGACAGAGACCTGAACAACTTCTCAACGTACGGCAGTTCCTCGACGCACGAACCACACCATGTCGCCCAGAAATTGACAAATACGACAGACCCTTTCATGTCAGAGAGTTTGGTCCTGTTATTGGAGCTATCGAAGAGTTCAAAATCCTGTACCATGCTCCCGATGTCTGTTACCTTCGGACTGCGCGCCGGCCGGACGGAAAAAAATGCGATTGCAACCACGGAGAGCAAGACCAGCAAGAGGACCAGAGGTTTAGTTTTCACCGGGCGCCTGCATTGACATTCTATGGGGTTTCTTGCGAATTAGTTGGCACCGGTCAGGATAGAGACGGCTTCCTCAGCGTCAACAAATACGGGTTTATCACCCTCAAGCATAACCTTTATCTTATTGAGACTCTTAAATTTACCGAGGAGTATCTCCTCAGACAGAGGGTCCTCGATGATCTTCTGTACCGCTCTCCTCATGGGCCTTGCACCATAGGTCGGCTGGTAGTAGTGCTTTATCAGCCATTCCTTCACTTCCTGAGAGACCTCAACGACAAGTTCCTGTTGTTCAATCAACATCCTGTTCGTCTCTTCTATGAGCAGATCAATGATGGACAATAGATGCAATTTTTCCAAGGGATGGAATACAACGATCTCGTCGACACGGTTAAGGAATTCGGGATTGAACGTCTTTTTCAGTTCATTCAGGACGTTTTCCTTTATCTTTTCATACACCATCTCTGATATATTCCTCTGGAAACCGAGCGGTGTCGCCTTTTCGATCAAGCGGGCCCCAAGGTTCGAAGTCATGATGATAACGGTATTCCTGAAATCCACCTTTCTTCCGAAACTGTCTGTGAGTACACCTTCGTCAAGAACCTGCAGGAGTATGTTGAAGACATCGGGATGCGCCTTCTCTATTTCGTCGAAAAGGACAACAGAATATGGCTTCTTTCTGATCTTTTCGGTCAGTTGCCCGCCTTCTTCGTAGCCGACATAGCCCGGAGGGGCGCCGGTCAGTCTGGAGACGTTAAACCTCTCCATATACTCCGACATGTCTATTTTTATCAATGAAGTCTCATCGTTGAAAAGAAACCATGCCAACGCCTTGGCAAGTTCTGTCTTTCCGACTCCTGTGGGTCCGAGAAAGAAGAACGAGCCTATCGGTTTCTTATTGGACTTCAGACCTGCCCGTGACCTTCGTATCGCCCTTGAAACAGCCCTTATCGCTTCTTCCTGCCCTATGATCCGTTTATGCAGGTTCTCTTCCATGTGTATGAGTTTTTCGGATTCTTTTTCTTCGAGTTTAGAAAGCGGTATGCCTGTCATCTTGGACACGGTATATTCGACGTCCTCTTCCCTGACGAAAGGTATTTCCTTGCTCAAGTCATCAAGCCAATGTTTATGCATCTGTTCATGAAGCCTCTTCAGCTTTTCTTCTTCCAAGCGTATCGATGAAGCCTTCTCAAGATCATGCAGTTTTATATAGAGATTCTTCTCTTTCGAAAATCTTTGTATATCGGTCTCAATATCTTTTAACTCTTGAGGCGGAGTATATCTTTTTAATTTGATCCTTGAACTTGTCTCATCGATCACATCTATAGCTTTGTCAGGTAAATATCTGTCTGTGATATACCTGTCCGACAACTTGGCAGCAGTCTCTATAGCGGTATCGCTTATTTTTACTTTGTGAAAAGACTCGTATCTGGTCTTCAGCCCGTTCAGTATCTGTATCGTATTATCAACGTTCGGCGGCTGAACGGAAACCGGCTGGAACCTGCGTTCGAGGGCGCCGTCTTTTTCTATATGTTTTCTGTATTCATCGGGCGTTGTTGCACCGATACACTGTATCTCACCCCGAGAAAGGGCCGGCTTCAGCATGCTTGAGGCATCGACAGAACCTTCTGCAGCCCCTGCTCCGATCAGCGTATGCAACTCATCGATAAAGAGGATGACATTGTCCGACTGGACGATCTCCTTCATAACAATCTTGAGCCTTTCCTCGAACTGTCCCCTGTACTTTGTTCCGGCTATGAGTGCGCCGAGGTCGAGAGAGATCATACGTTTTCCCAAGAGACTGTCGGGGACATTACCGGAAATAATCTTCTGGGCGAGCCCTTCAACAATCGCCGTCTTTCCCACACCGGGTTCTCCGATAATGACCGGGTTATTCTTTATCCTTCTCCCCAGAATCTGGACCAGTCGTTCGATCTCATCTTCCCTGCACATAACAGGATCGAGTTTTCCCTCCTTGGCGAGGAGAGTCAGGTCTCTCCCGAATTCATCGAGGGCGGGTGTCGTACTTCTTTTATCCTTCACCTGAGAATGCGCTCTGATAGAAAAGTTTATCGTGAGCTGTCTCGCCCCCAGAAGGTTGGCGCCGAAGCTCCTCAGGATCTTGCCGCCGATACCTTCTTCTTCCCTTATCAGTCCGAGAAAGATATGTTCACTTCCGATATAATTATGACCGAGAAGCCTCGCCTCTTCCACGGCGAGTTCGAGAACCTTCTTGGCCCTCGGAGTAAAGGGAATATCGCCAAAAGCCATGATATTCGTTCCCTGGGGAAGGTTCCTCTCGACTTCTAAACGGACTTCCTCCGGAGTTATCCCCATTCGTTTAAGGATTGCTATCGGTAAGCCGTCTTCTTCTTTTAAAACAGCGAGCAGAAGATGTTCTGTGCCCAGGTAATCGTTTTGCCTTTTTTCAGCTTCTTCCTTGGCATAGATGATCACTTTTCTCCCACGCTCTGTGAACTTTTCAAACATTTTTCTTATCTCCTTATCTAAATTTAATATACTTCTTTCACCGGTTAAAGTCAACAAACATGTCGCGCTTAATTCCGCGATAATGCTTTATATTTCGCGCAAAAGAATGCTAAAATTTTGTATGAGGGAACCAGTAAAGAGAGGTCACCGAAATCAGAACAAAAAAGGTCCCTGATAAGAACCGGCTGAAACCGATGGATAAATTTCCGGGGACCAAGTGCGAAAAAGAGGTCAATATATGCGCTAATGTTTCCTGCCGGTTGAGAAAGGCCGGATGCAGGGGATTTGAGGGTTGCCCGGGATATAAGTCAGGTAGCTATTATAAAGGAGCGGTATCGGCTGTAAAACAGAGGATTTCTCATACACGCAGGCTGAAGCCTGCGGCTACCCGCATCACGTCTGAAGAAATGTTTAGTAGAGGCAGTATTTAAGAAATTATAAATCAACATGAGGAGGAACGAATGAAGAAAAGGCTTTTATATTTTATTACCTTTGTATTTATCACCCTCAGCATTTCGGGTTGTGGTTACAACACCATGCAGGGGAACGAAGAGGCGGTCAAGGCGGCATGGGGTGATGTCGAGGCGGCCTATCAGAGAAGAAACGATCTCATCCCGAACCTCGTTGAAGTTGTGAAGGCATACGCAAAGCATGAGCGGGAAACCCTCACGGCAGTGACCGAAGCAAGGGCAAAGGTCGGTTCTATTCAGATGTCGAAGAATATCATCGATGATCCGAAGGCATTCGGGCAATTTCAGCAGGCGCAGGGAGCAATGAGCAGTGCCCTTTCGAGGCTTATGGTTGTGGTAGAAAAATATCCCGACCTTAAAGCAAATCAGAACTTCCAGGACCTCCAGCACCAGCTTGAAGGTACGGAAAACAGGATTAATGTCGCACGTGTTCGATATAACAAGGCTGTCGAGACATTTAATACTTCGATAAGGGTATTCCCGAACAGTATGACGAATTCACTCTTGCTCCACCTGAAGCTTAAAGAGCCTTTTAAGGCAGAGGCAGGAGCCGAGAAGGCGCCAAAGGTGCAATTCTAATAATGAGAACTGAAGCACCCTCCCCAAATCCTTCCGTCAGGGGAGTGGAGAGCAGAGATAGCGAGCCGTTGATGTTCGCATTTCATTTCCCCCGCCGCCTGTGGAAGATGGGTAGGGTGAGGGGGAGTTCAATAAAGGTTTTTTTAACCTTTATTATTTCTTGTGTTTTATTCCTGTTTCTCTCTTCCTCCGGTCACGCCCTTGACGTCCCGAAACTTCAGGGATATGTCAATGATTATGCCACTATGATTTCTCCTCCAGTGAGGGCTGAACTGAACAATGAATTAAGGGCCTTTGAACAGATCGACTCGACCCAGATAGTCATCCTCACGGTCCCGTCTCTCGAAGGAGAAGCATTGGAAGATTTCAGTATCAAAGTTGCGGAAGCGTGGAAGATAGGGCAGAAGAACAAAGATAACGGCGTAATACTCCTCGTTGCAAAACAGGACAGAAAAATCCGGATCGAGGTGGGAAGAGGACTTGAAGGCAGGCTGACCGACCTGATGTCAGGAAGGATCATCGACCTTGTGATGAAGCCGAGGTTCAAAAGAGGGAGATTTTGACGGCGGATTCGTCGCCGGTGTTTCTGCATTGATCGATGCGACGAGGGGAGAGTTCAAGGCTGATGGGAACCGCGATCCCCAGAAACATAATGGCTTCTCACAAATTTTTACTTTCCTCATTTTTGGCGGCATCATCCTGCTCGCCCTCGGGAGTTTCTCGCGTATCCTGGGAGGTATAGCGGGTGCGGTCGGTTTACCTCTCCTTGCCTATCTCGGGGGATTCTCCATTGGGTTGATATTATTAATCATTCTTGCTGTTGCGGGATTAGGTATCGGAGTAATTCTTCCCGCTCTTTTTTCATCCGGCGGACGGTATGGGGGCGGAGGTTTCTGGCCCGGAGGCGGTTTTTCGGGAATGAGCGGCGGCTCAGGCGGTGGAGATTTTGGCGGAGGTTTCAGCGGAGGCGGCGGCGATTTTGGTGGCGGTGGAGCGTCCGGAGATTGGTGATGAAACATAGGGTAAAGGCAGATACATTTTTTAGCAAAGAAGAACGGGAAAGGATAACAAAAATAATCCATGATGTAGAATCCCGCACAATCGGAGAGGTTGTTGTCATGGTTGCTGACAGTAGTGAACAATACCATGAGACCGAGGCGATCGGCGGAATATTCCTTGGCAGTCTTCTGTCATTGGTTATAACCATTTCTTTTTTCCATTCGTCACTCTGGTCGTATATACCGCTGAGTTTCTTATTCTTTTTCCCATCAAAATATCTCTTTCAAAATGTCCCTGTCTTAAAACCGCATTCATCGGGATGAGAAGAAAAGAACATGCCGTTATGCAAAAGGCTGTCAAGGCATTTTATGAGAAGGGACTTTACAAAACGAAACGAAACACCGGCGTCTTGTTCTTCCTCTCCTTGCTTGAAAGGAAGGTATGGGTGCTTGCGGATAAAGGCATTTATGAGAAGATTGACCAGGAAACCCTGAATGGATTTGCCCTACTGTTTCTCAGGGAATAAAGGAAGGACGCGCCTGTGATGCCCTGTGCCGGGCGATTGAGATGGCCGGAGGACTCCTTGCCAAGTATTTCCCTGTTACTCCGGAGGATACTAACGAATTGTCCGATGAGGTTATGACGGAAGAATAAATCTTCAGCATAGAAGATTCCTGTAATTAAAAATCCTTCTTCTCACCTTGTTAAGAACCGGAGCCCTGTCGATAACTGAGCCGAAAGTCCGTGATTATTGATGGATTTCGACGATTTACGATATGGTATAATACTTTTTATCCTTGTTATCTTTTGGGGAGTCGTCCAGCGGCAGGACGGCAGGCTCTGGATCTGCTTACAGGGGTTCGAATCCTCTCTCCCCAGCCAAAAATCAACAACAGTGAATAGAATATTTTTTGATTTGATATGCAGTTGTTTTTTAACTATTCACTGTTCACTAATGCCTGTTAGCTGTCTTTTAATGGTCCCATCGTCTAGAGGCCTAGGACGTGGCCCTCTCAAGGCTAAAACACGGGTTCGAATCCCGTTGGGACCGCCAATTAAATCA
>CAVZMO010000004.1:0-16877 GCA_963776195.1 Thermodesulfovibrionales bacterium | reverse complement strand
TATTCCCCTTCCCTGGTCGTCTTTCCATGACTATAATTTTCATTTGATTATACACCGAAATATAAAGGGAACAAATATTTTTTCGGCGCTTATTGCACCTACAGATTCCTGGCCCTTAGCAAAAGAGAATCAGATTTGGCCAGCATGAAAAGGGGCAGGAGGTTGGCTAATTCATCAATGTCCCTAAATCTCCAAATTTTCGTCTGAACAGACTCCTACTTGAAAAAAATGGATTATATGAGAAAATGACACCATGGGGAGGACACACAATGAAAATGCTTATTATCGCGATGATGGGACTGTCAATCATGCTAGTCGCAATCACGACAGTCATGGCTGCAACTAATCTTGAGAAGGCGACCTTCGCGGGCGGCTGCTTCTGGTGTATGGAGCACCCCTTCGACGAGATTCCCGGCGTGGTTTCGGTCACATCCGGCTACACCGGCGGGCTGAAAAAGAATCCCACCTACGAAGAGGTTTCGGCCGGAGGAACCGGGCATGCCGAGTCAGTTCAGGTCGTCTATGACCCGGCACGGGTCACCTACGAAAAGCTCCTGAGCGTCTTTTGGCACAACATCGACCCGACCGCTAAGGACCGGCAGTTCTGTGATTCGGGGCATCAGTATCGAAGTGCCATCTTTTATCATAATGAGGAACAGCGCCGGCTTGGCGCTGCAGTCGAAGGCACTATTGGAAAAGAACAAAACCTTCAAAGAACCTGTCGTAACCGAGATTGTGCAGGCCTACTGAGTTCTACCCTGCCGAGGATTACCACCAACACTATTACAAGAAGAACCCGATCCGTTACAAATACTACCGTTACAGATGCGGTCGTGACCAGCGACTTAAGGAACTGTGGGGCAGTGCGGCGGGGCATTGAGGTGAATGATCGCGAAGGAGATGCGAGCATTGCGATCTTATAAGACGTGAAGCATGTTTAACCTTAGTCAGTGAGGCAGATATGGCAAAGTTTGATTATGACATAGGCATTCTCGGTGGCGGGGCTGCCGGACTTACAATTGCGTCAGGGGCGGCCCAGTTTGGCGCAAAGACGCTTCTCATAGAAAAAGAAAAGTCGTTGGGCGGCGACTGTCTTCATTTCGGATGTGTCCCGAGCAAAACGCTCATCAGGACTGCAAATGTTTATCATCTTATGAAGAATGCCGAAAAATATGGTCTTCCCGGCGTTGATCTTAAGCCGGTAGATTACAGTGAAGTGGCTAAAAGGATACAGTCGGTTATAGGCGTGATACAGGAACATGATTCCAAAGAAAGATTCTGTAAACTCGGTGCAAGGGTTGAATTCGGAAATGCGAGTTTCACAGATGAGCATGCGGTCCGTCTAAATGGAGAAAAATACTCTGCCAAGAGCTGGGTCATAGCCACCGGATCTTCGCCTGCCATCCCTCCCATGGAAGGCATAGATAAAACTCCTTATATATCCAATAAAGAAATCTTTTCTCTATCCAATCTTCCAAAATCAATGATAGCCATCGGTGGAGGCCCCATATCAAGCGAGTTAGCCCAAGCATTCAATCGCTTAGGAACAAAAGTCACCGTGATAGAGCTTGGCAATCAGATTCTCGGCGTTGAGGACAAGGATATTGCCGACCATCTTATGAATATTCTTATTTCTGAGGGTATAACATTCCATTTGGGCTCTTCAATACTCCGGGTGAGAGATTTGGGCAATGCGAAAGAGGTTGTTATAAAGAATGGTGCCGGCGGCAGCAGCTTGAGTCTCAGGGCCGAGACTATACTTGTTGCAGCGGGGAGACAGGCGAACCTGCAAGGACTCGGCATCGAGGGCATCTCGCTGGCATTCGATAGAAAAGGCTTGAAAGTGGACGGCAGGCTCAGGACAAATCATAAACATATTTTCGCCGCAGGTGATGCAACAGGGGCTTATCAATTTACCCATGCTGCCGGATATGAAGGTGGCGTTGTGCTCAGCAATGCTATCCTTCATCTGCCAAGGGAAACGGACTATACGAACTTTCCATGGTGTACCTATACAGATCCGGAGCTTGCAAGCATAGGGATGAACGAAAAACGGGCTGCAGCAGCCGGCATACATTATTCTGTTTGGACTGAAGAGTTTAAGGCCAATGACAGAAGCCTCGCAGAAGGGGAAGCAATCGGGAAAATAAAGCTTCTTCTCAATGAGCACGAAAAACCCATCGGCGTTCAAATCCTCGGGCCGCATGCAGGAGAACTGGTCAGTGAATGGGTGGCTATTATGAATGGAAAGGTTCGGCTTTCGACTATTGCATCAGCCGTTCATCCGTATCCCACCCTCGGTGAGATCAATAAAAAAGTCGTTGGAAATTTCTTTTCCGGCAAGATCTTCTCCGAAAAAGTAAAAAAGGCGCTGAAATTCTTTTTCAACTTGAAGGGAAGAGCCTGCGGCTGAGAATATCTTTACAAATAAGGTTTACTCAAAAATCACATAACCCTTAATCTTATCGAGTCTTTTCCCTTTTATACAGAGGTCTGCCGGACGGGTGATCTTTCTCTCCCGGCGCATCTTTATTATCTTTTTAACCGTATCCGGTCCCAGCCCCGGCACTCTCAGCAACTCCTCTTTGTCTGATGTATTGATCCTGACAGGATAATATTCCGGATGGCTGTCGGCCCAGATCTGTTTAGGGTCTTTGTCAAATCTCAGATTTCCACTCTTATCGAGAACAATGTCCTCCCGATTAAACCCATATTTCCTGATAAGGAAATCGACCTGGTATAAACGGTGCTCGCGCATGAAAGGCTTCTCAGGATTTGTGAGGAATTGTCTCTCGCCGGGGATATCGGGATGTCCGAGGCCTTTCTGGTAGGCAGAAAAATATACCCTTTTAAAATTCAGGCGGTTGTACAGGCCGAACATGTACTCGACAATTTCCGAATCCCTTTCATCGGAAGCGCCGACAATGAACTGGGTGGTGCATTTGACGCGCGAAAACCGCATGCCCCTCTCTGTGAGCTTTCCCATCAGCTTCAGCGGCCGGACTATGTCTTTATCGTAGTCTTTCTTATTCGAAAGCAGATCAAAGTGTTTCTTGCCGGGGGTCTCGATATTAAGAGATACGGCAGTCGCGAGCGAGAGGGCATCTTCAATCGCCGCATCTGAAGCCCCCGGAATGATCTTCAAGTGTATATAACCTTTGAAATTGTGTTTGTATCTGAGAAGGCGAGCCACGGTATTGATCTTATCCATGGTATAGTCTGCACTATTGATAACAGCGGAACTCAGGAACAGACCGAAGACCTTTCTCCTTCTCTGATATTCCATAAAAACTCGGGCGACCTCCTCGGGGCGGAGTGTACAGCGTCTCACATCCGTATCAGAGCGGAGCGGGCAGTATTTGCAGTCGTTTGTACAGGCGTTCGACAGGAGGGTTTTCAGAAGGACGGTATAGCCGCCTTGAGGGAGAGCGACAGGATATAGCCATCTGCCGTCCGGCCCTCTCCTGCGGTGTTCATCCTTGGCGGTACCGCACGCACAGGCCAGATCATACCGGGAATCTTCGGAGAGAACTTTCAGTTTTTCGACGGTGTCCATGGCAAAAACCTTCAGGAATTATATCAGAGTCAGTTATTATATTCCTATAAAACCACAACCGAAATAACGATATGCAATCAAGACTTTTAATCATCAACTGTCCCAGCGAATATTTTTTCTATATCCCCATGGGGACCTTCGGCATTTGTGATTACTTAAGCAGAAGAGATATTCCGGTGAAAACTGTTGAATCTTGCCGTTTATAAAGAGACCGAAACATGCCAATTTCTCGAGCATTATCTTGAATTGTTTCAACCTACGCATGTGGGCATCATTTTTCACTGGCAGGAAACAGCAGAAGGTTTCCTCCGGGTAGGTGAGCTGGTAAAATCTTACAATGAAGATATCCAAATCATAAGCGGAGGATTTACTGCGGGTTACTTTGGTGAAGGACCTTCTCGAAAAGTGCGGATTTCTGGATTTTATCGTAAAAGGCGATCCGGAGAAACCTCTTGAACTTTTATTGAATGGTGCGGGAACCTTCTGAAGTCCCGAATTTGATTTATAGGAGTGCATCCGGGATTCGCTCCAATGAGGTATCTTATTTCATTGATCAGGAAACGCTCTCGGAGATTTCTTTCAGTGAATTAACTTATCTCTGCGACCATGAGCTATATATCGATGCAATAAATAAAAAACTTGGTTTCCCGATATTTATCGGAAGGGGATGCGTTCATGGCTGCCGCTACTGCGGAGGGAGCTGTGCCGCGTTCAGATCTCACAGTGAAAGGATCGCCCCGGTGAAAAGATCCATCGACGCTGTAGTTAAAGACCTGAGGCGCCTCAAGGTTTTCACAAGAAAGATTTATCTGTGCTATGAAAATGACAAGGGTTACATAAAGGCTCTTTTCTTTGCTATGGAAAAAGAACCATCTTTGATAAAAACTTTTCATTTGAATTACGGGGCGTGGCAATTAATTGACAGAGAGTTTCTGGAATTGTATAACGATCTCTTTCTTTCATCCGGCAATATTAAGCCTGTCTTCGAGCTGTCGCCCGAAATCTTTGATGACGAGGGAAGGAGAAAGATAAAGAACAGAAGCGTCTATTATTCCATCGACGAAATGAAAGAGAACCTCGATCTCATCAACAGTCATCCCGGAGACAGCATCAATGTCTCCATCTTTTTCAGCCGTTATCATGATACCGCGAAAACATACACCGATATGAAAAAAGAGATTGTTGGAATATTCCGGTTAAAGCATGATCTTCTCGCTGACAATATTACAAATGCGCAAGTCTTCTATGATCATCTCTCTACGGATGTCGCAAGCCGTTATTGGGAAGACTACGTGAAACAGCCGAAGGATTTCGATACCCTCATATCAGCGATACAAAAACTCAAGGCACAGGAACAGAAGAGTTTTCCTGTCGACAATCTCTGCATATACATCCCTGAGACTTTGACGGAAAACGAAATCATCAGATGTGAATTGCTGATATTCATCCTAAAAACTCTTGAGAAGCACTCCTATGAAATGTTCCACATTATGTTCAAATGTCTGGATGAACTGATGATAGATATATTTGAGGATATTATTTTTGAATCGTATTCGAAGAGGTCCGATAATGTTTTTGCGGCATTCGATTATTGCGAACTGCTCAATTTTCTGAAACAAAAAATAGCCGGGGATGCGTCATTGTTTGAGATAGCCCCTTTTATCGAGGATCTGCTTAACCTCAATATGAGAAAGATCGGGGTTAATAAGCAGTCGGTTGAACTGCATGCCGGTTATCGGACAGAGCATCCGAAATTAAACAATGGCTTAATATCTATCCATGAGCACGACTACCTCGATCTTCAGCGCTTTCTGAAGAGGCTGGACAACGAAGGCTTCAAACATTTGAAACCTGAAAAGACGGTTTACATCTTTCTTATCGACGAAATCCTCAGCATGAGTAATGAAACCTTCGATTTGACCCTGAAGGAATTTGAGAAAGGTATTTCTGTTGTTGATTACCATAAGACGATGGAGAAGAGAGGAATATTTAGTCCTTCCTATCATAAGGATCTCATAAACAAGCTTTTTCAGAGCAGAGTCTTGTATTAGCGTTCGAGAGGGGTGTCATTTTAAGAATAAAAGAGAGATTGTTCATAATTCTGAAGAATATTTTCAAGACAAGCCTTTAAAAAGTTGGATTTGTGGCATAGAATGAAACAAAGCACAGCACAGATGAGTTTTGATAATCAGAGAGGGACAGATGGTTGAGCAATGGATTCATGAGATCAAGAGAGGCTCGGATTTTAAGGACCTCGGGATGATTCTCGTTCATAATGGTATGGTCAGGGCTACCTCAAAGGATGGGAAACCCGTCAAAGGAATGCGTCTCTCCTATGACAGGGAAACACTGGCCGGCTTATTGGATGAATTGGGCAAAAGAGACGGTATCGTTGCGATAAAGGTCTGGATAAACGAAGGTCTGCTCAAGGTCGGCGACGATATCATGTACGCGCTGGTCGCCGGGAGGTTCAGGACAATTGTTATCCCTGTGCTGGAAGAGCTTGTTTCCAGGATCAAGAAAGAGATTGTTTCCGAGGAAGAGATAAGAGAAGCGCCGTAATGTAAACTCTTCGGTTTTTTTTGAAAAGCCTACCGAATCTGAAATATCCGGCATCTTCTTCGCGCTGCCGATTCCACTTGAAATCGCGCTTAAACAGCTTGCAGAGAAGATGGGGCCCTTGCGCAGATAAAGGTGGAGGACGAATGGAACAATGACCTCATGGAACAAGTGAAAAAACCATCACCAATTAATAAATAGGTGATATTTTACGGCACACTTTCATCTTTCAGCCGCTCCCTGTAACCTTTATAATCGGGAACGATGCGATCGTATTCCTCCGACATGAGAGGAGATGAGATCATGAAATCGGCGGAGGCCCGATTACACGCTACAGGGATATTCCAGACCATGGCTATCCTCAAAAGGGCTTTCACATCCGGATCATGCGGGTGCGGTTCGAGAGGGTCCCAGAAGAAGATAATAAAATCGACTTCACCATCGGCGATCTTGGCCCCTATCTGCTGGTCTCCGCCCAAAGGACCGCTTTGGAGCTTATTAATCTCGACATCCAATTCCTGTTCCAGGAGCGTGCCGGTTGTTCCCGTCGCATAAAGTTTGTGTTTGGCAAGTAAGTCTTTGTTATATTTTGCCCATTCCAATAAATCGTGTTTTTTATTGTCATGCGCGACAAGAGCTATTTTTTTCTTTTCCTTCATTGCGAGATTTTGGTATTCCATTTAGCTTTCTCTCCTTAAACACAATTTATTCTATTTTATAAGATATAATACCTCTTCGGCATATACTGTCAAGTTTATCAGTCTATTCCGAAGCGGATTTGATGTAAATTAATGCCGCCCAACTAATTGAAAAAAAAAGTAAAATTGAGTAATATTAAGATCTGAACATCAAAGGGTGAATAGGGGAAATCATTGTTTTTCCAGTCTAAAATTGCGATTATTTCCGGAAATATATATGAATGAACTTGAAAAATTAAGAAGACTGATCGATGAGATAGATAACGAGATCCTGAATCTCCTGAACAAAAGGACCAATATCGTTCTTGACGTAGCCCATATCAAACGGAATAAGAACGCAAAATACTATTCCCCTGAGCGTGAAAGGGAAATATTGGAACGTCTCACCGCCCTCAATAAAGGCCCTTTTCCCAATGAAACTCTGAAAGTCATATTCAGAGAAATCCTTTCTGCTTCCTTGTCCCTCGAGGAACCGTTGAGCGTTGCGTATCTTGGACCTCCTGCAACATTTACACATCTTGCGGCATTGAGACACTTCGGTTCATCAGCCCGGTTTGTTCCCACCGAGAGCATTAAGGGCGTATTCGATGCTGTTGAGTCTAATAAGGCAGAACATGGCGTTGTTCCCATTGAAAACTCAACAGAAGGGCGTTGTGAGTTATACGCTGGATCTTTTTGTGGATTATGATCTTAAGGTTGCCGCTGAGGTTATGCTTGATATATCTCAGAATCTCATTTCGAAGAGCGGCGACAAGACGAAAATAAAGAAGGTATTTTCGAATCCCCACGCGGCTGCACAGTGCCGACGGTGGCTTGAATCAAACCTCCCTAATATACCGATACTTGAGATCACAAGCACAGCAAAGGCAGCAGAAGTCGCCTCTCAAGACGATGATGCGGCTGCTATTGCCAGCGAGTTGGCTGCGAAGGTTTATAACCTGCAGTTTGTTGAAAAGAGTATCGAAGACAGTAAACATAATTTTACGAGATTCCTCATTATTTCTAAGACAACGCCTGTAAAATCGGGAAAGGACAAGACGTCCATCATGTTTTCGATTAAGGATAAACCCGGAGCCCTCTATGACATCCTCTACCCGTTTAAAAAAGCGAAGATCAACCTTACAAAAATAGAGTCCAGACCTTCCAAAAGAAAGGCCTGGGAATATATATTCTTTGTTGATATGGAGGGACATATGGAAGATAAGAAATTGAAGAAGGCGGTCGAAGCTGTAAAAGATCAACTGTCTTTATCTTAAGATTCTCGGTTCTTATCCTCATGGCGGTATCTGATGATTAAGCCCCCATCATATATCTCGGACATAAAACCTTATATCCCGGGCAAGCCGATAGAGGAACTTGAACGCGAGCTGGGTATCAAGGACTCCGTAAAGCTTGCGTCAAATGAGAATCCGCTCGGCCCGTCACCTGTGGCCTTGAAAGCACTGCTGGATGACTTGACAACTTCAAAGAGCTCAAACAGCCTAAACAGATATCCGGACGGGAGCGGATACTATCTTAAAAGCGCCCTGGCGGAAAAGTTGTCGGTCAGCCCGGAAGAGATAATTCTGGGGAACGGATCGAATGAATTGATTGATATCGCTGTGCGGACGTTTCTGCAGCCGGGCGATGAAGCGGTCATGGCGTCCCCGTCTTTTGTCGTATATCCCCTGGATGTTCAGGCCGCAGGTGGACGGTCTGTGAAAGTTCCCTTAAAGAATTATACTCATGACCTTGATGCAATGGGTGATGCTGTCACTTCGAAGACAAGAATGGTATTTGTCGCCAATCCGAACAACCCGACGGGTACGATAAACAAGCAGGATGAATTCGACCGGCTGATGAAGCGGATCCCTGACGGGGTATTGGTGGTGGTCGATGAGGCTTACTACGAGTATGTTACCGATCCTGATTACGCCGACAGCTTGAAGTATTTCGGAGATGGAAGGGATATATTGATACTGAGGACCTTTTCTAAGATTTATGGCCTTGCAGGCCTTAGGATCGGCTATGGGATAGCAAAAAATGGAATAGTTGCCGAGATGAATAAACTCAGGCCGCCTTTCAACACGAACTCTTTAGCGCAAAAAGCTGCTATGTATGCCCTTAAGGATATCGATCATATCAGTACAACAAAAGAAGCAAATGAAACGGGCAAGAGGTATCTTTACAGAGAACTCGATTCTCTCGGCTTGAAATATGTTCCTACACAAACGAATTTTATTTATATGCCTCTGGGACAGGATGCAAATATCTTTTACAATAAGTTATTAAGACAGGGAGTAATTGTCCGCCCTGCGGGCCCTCAGGAAATCAGGGTGACCATCGGCTTGCCCGAAGAAAATATAAGGTTTATCGAAGCCTTGAAGAAAGCATCGAGTCGATAGACTTACACAAAGCAGTCAAAAAATATGTGCATAATTGGATCGACATGGTTCGACAAGCTCACCATGACTGTCACCCTGAGCCCGTCGAAGGGGTCACGCCGAGAGCACGCATGCCATGTGTCTATTTTATTGTGCACTTCTTAGAGCGACTTTGTAATTGGAGGAATAAATGGACATCATTGTTTTGAAACAGAGTGCAACAGAGGAAGAACTCAGGCACATAGTGAAGAAGCTTGAAAGCCGGGGGCTCCAGGCCAATATCTCAAAGGGTTCAGAGAGAACGATAGTCGGGGCTATCGGCGATACCTCCAAGATAACAGAGGAAGAAGAAGATGCCATTAGGGTAATGCCCGGTGTTGAGGAGGTCATGAGGATACTCAAGCCCTACAAGCTCGCAAGCAGGGAGTTCAGGGCAGAAAATACAACGATAAATGTGAAGGGCAATATTATCGGCGGCAAGAAGATACAGGTGATTGCCGGCCCATGCGCTGTGGAGAACAAGACTATACTGACGAGTATCGCGGAAAAGGTCAAGGAAGCAGGGGCCGCCTTTATCAGGGGTGGGGCATTTAAACCGCGGACATCTCCGTACTCTTTTCAGGGTCTGGGTGAAGAGGGGTTGAAATATCTTGCAAGTGTGAGGAAAAAAACCGGTCTCCCCGTAGTGACGGAATTGATGGATCCCAGGGATATGGAGGTCATATCAAAATATGCGGATATCATCCAGATAGGGGCAAGGAATATGCAGAATTTCAGGCTGCTTCTCGAGGTCGGCACATCGAAGAAACCGGTATTGCTCAAACGGGGCTTATCCGCAACAATAAAAGAGTGGCTTATGGCTGCCGAATATATAATGTCCAAGGGTAATCAGAATGTGGTCCTCTGTGAGAGGGGCATAAGGACGTTCGAGACTGCAACGAGGAACACCCTTGACCTCAGCGCCGTGCCTGTCCTCAAGAAACTCACCCATCTTCCTGTTTTTGTCGATCCGAGCCATGGTGTGGGGAAGTGGGATCTTGTTGCTCCTATGGCAAAGGCTGCTGTGGCGGCAGGAGCGGACGGTCTGGTTATCGAGGTCCATACAAAACCCGAAGAGGCGCTTTCCGATGGAGAGCAGTCTTTAAGACCGGATGATTTCAAAAAGTTAATGAAAGAATTAAAACTGGTAGCCGCTGCAGTCGGAAGGGAGATATAAGGTTAAATGGTAAATGACAATTCAAAATTAAAGATCGAGGGAATTTTTAAATTATGCATTTTAATAAAGTAACGATACTCGGTGTTGGTCTGATCGGTGCATCCTTTGCGCTCGCCCTGAAACAATACGGACTCTGTAATGAAGTTATCGGATACGGCAGGATAATGGAGAACCTTAGAAGGGCAAAGGAGAAAAAGATAATCGACACTTTCGAGCTCGACCCTGCAAAAGCGTGTCGTGATGCCGATCTTGTATTATTTGCAACCCCCGTAGGAATCTTCATCGATATCGCAAAAAAGATATGTGATTCACTGAAAAAAAACACCATAGTTACGGATGTAGGAAGCGTAAAGGGTAAACTGGTCCATGATATGGAGGCGTTAATGCCTCAAGGCGTCTTTTTTGTGGGAGGACATCCGATAGCGGGAAGCGACCGTTCGGGGATCGACACCGCAGCTTCGGAAATATTCAAAAAAGCGAAGTGTATAATTACTCCTACCGGAAATACCGACAAAGATGCCCTGGAAAGGGTTAAGGCCATATGGGAAACATTCGGCTCCCTTGTAAAGCTTATCAATGCCGATGAACATGACAGGATCTACGCTGCAGTAAGTCATTTGCCCCATCTCATCGCATATGAGATAGTCAATACGGTCGCAGACCTGGACAGTTCGTATCTCGATTTTTGCGGGGAGGGCTTTAAGGATACCACAAGAATAGCATCGAGTCCCCCTGAAGTGTGGCGCGATATATGTCTGTTGAACAAGGACAATCTCCTCGAATATGTCGAGGTTTTCAAACGCAATCTCGATAGGGTCAGTCAGTATCTCAGGGCTTATGATCGCGAATCCCTTGAAAAGGATTTCAAGAAGGCCCGGACACTGAGGGAAGGTATTGGACAGAATTGAAATTAATAAGGCAAAGAGGTTTAAAGGCGAATTTTCTCCGACTCCTGATAAATCCATATCCCACAGGGCGGTAATCTTTTCTTCCCTTTCAAGAGGGAAGAGCGTCATAAAAAACTTTCTTAAAGCAGAAGACCCCATCAGTACGGTCAATGCATTCAGGGCTTTAGGCGTTGATATCAATGATAAGGGTGACGACCTGACTGTAAGGGGCAACGGTATTTATGGCCTTAAAGAACCTCATGACGTTATTGACTGCGGAAATTCGGGAACAACGATCAGGATGCTTTCGGGAGTCTTGTCAGGCAATCCGTTTTTTTCTGTTCTCACCGGCGATGAATCTTTGAGGGGAAGACCGATGGCCAGAGTCATCACCCCGTTAAAACAGATGGGGGCGGAGATTATGGCAAGGGCGGAGGACAGATATCCTCCCGTAGCAATAAAAGGAAGAAAGCTGAAACCGATCCAATACGTCATGCCATTTGCAAGTGCGCAGGTAAAATCTGCGATCCTGCTCGCAGGTCTCTATGCGGAAGGAGTGACGGAAATAAGTGAACCCGCGAGATCCAGGGACCACACAGAACGGATGTTGCCCGCCTTCGGCGCTGAAATAACCGTTGACGGACTGTGTGTCGGTGTAAAGGGCGGGACAGAATTAAAAGGTACAGATGTTTACGTGCCGGGAGACTTCTCTTCCTCAGCATTTTTTATTGTCGGTGCATTACTGATCAAGGACTCTGATATAACAATAAAGGGAGTAGGGATTAATCCTGCAAGGACAGGACTCCTGGATGCCTTGAAAGAAATGGGGGCTGGGATAGAGATTTACAACGTGCGGACATTATCCGGCGAACCTGTCGCCGATATCCATTGTAGCGGCGGAGCTGAATTAAAGGCAATGGACATCACAAAAGAAAAAATCCCGGCTCTGATAGATGAGTTTCCGATACTCTGTGTGGCAGCCACTCAGGCCCAGGGCACTACCACCATTCGGGGAGCAGAGGAACTCCGGGTGAAGGAGTCGGACAGGATAAAGAGTATGGTAAAAGAACTCAGAAAAATGGGAGTGGAACTTGAAGAATTCGAAGACGGTCTGAGTATCAGCGGGCGAAGCGATTTAAAAGGCGCGGTTCTGGAAAGCTACGGAGACCACAGGATTGCTATGGCTATGGCGATAGCGGGGCTTATTGCAGACGGAACGACGACGATAAACGGTGTATCTTCCGTAAACATATCATTCCCGGGATTTTTCGAAATAATCAGGAGGCTGACTCTGTGAGGCGTGTGATTGCCATAGATGGGCCGTCGGGATCGGGAAAGACGACTATGGCCAAATTGATAGCTCAGGAACTCGGAGTTGATTACCTTGACACCGGTGCACTTTACAGGGCCATCGCCCTTGCCTTGAGAGACAATATGATAGATCCTGAAGATGGCGATGACAGAATCGGGGATGTCCTCAGCAGGACCCTCGTTACGTTTAGGGACGGCAGGGTATTTCTTGACGGCAGAGACGTTTCGGAAAGCATACGTTCAAAGGACATGGACTATTATTCTTCCGTCTTTTCAGCGAGGAAAATTGTGAGAGATTTTCTTCTCGATGCCCAGAGGCAGGCCGCTCTACGGCATGACCTTGTCGTCGAGGGCAGAGATACAACGACGGTCGTGTTTCCGGATGCTGCAAAGAAGATATTTCTTGATGCTTCCGTGGAGGAAAGAGCTAAAAGACGCCATAATCAATTTAGGGGAAAGGGGATTGATAGAAGCCTGGATGAAGCAAGAAGGAATATCATAGAACGGGACAAGAGGGATTCCAGTCGTGATATAGCGCCCCTTAGAGTTGCGACGGATGCCCTTTTTGTGGATTCGTCGAATCTTGCGATAGAGCAGGTAAAGAAAAAAATACTTGATTTTGTAAAAGCCGACCCCTAGCCCGTTATGGAAATAATCGTTGCGAAAACGGCGGGATTCTGTTTTGGGGTTAAAAGGGCTATTGACATAGCCTTTAAAATAGCCAAAGAAAAGCGTAAAGGCGTGTATACCCTCGGCCCGATAATCCATAACCCGCAGGTGGTGCAGAAGCTCAAAGAGGAGGGGATTGTTCCGATCGGGAACATAAAAACAAAAAAAGATATTACAGCACTGATAATCAGAACCCACGGGATAACTCTTGATCTATCGAAGGAGATAGCTTCGAGAGGCTGTGAGATAATAGACGCAACATGCCCGTTTGTAAAAAAGGCCCAGTATTATGCTAAACTCCTTAGTGAAGAAGGTTATCAGGTAGTTATTCTCGGGGAAAAGAACCATCCAGAGGTACAGAGTCTGATGAGTTATGCGGATAATCAAGCAATAGTCGTGAACGGCAATGCACCATTACCGAAACTAAGAAATAGGGTAGGCATCGTGGTTCAGACTACCCAGCCCCTGGAGGCCTTGAAAAAAGTCCTTTCCGACGTCATCAAACAGACAAAAGAGATAAAAGTATATAATACTATATGTAATTCTACAGCTCTCAGATTAAAGGAAACAGAAATGATGGCGGATAAGGTGGATGTCATGTTCGTCGTAGGAGGTAAGAATAGTGCCAATACGACTCAACTGACATTGCTCTGCCGGTCATTGTCGGTACCGACGCATCACATTGAGACATCATCGGAGATAAAAAAAGAGTGGATTAAGGGGGCGAAGAAGGTCGGAATAACCGCTGGGGCATCTACTCCGAAGTGGATTATACAAGAAGTGGGAAAAAGAATTAGACATACAGGAGGGTAAGGGTTTCGTGGAACTTAAAAACGATGAAATGGAAAAACTGTATGCTGAGACCTTTCACAGCATAGAAGAAGGAATGATATTGAAAGGGAAAGTGGTAGCCCTAAGACAGGACGGGATTATCGTTGATATCGGATACAAATCCGAAGGCTTCATACCGATTGAGGAATTTTCACAGGAAGAGATTACGGTCTTTGAGCCCGGTACCGCAATAGACGTATACGTCGAAAACATAGAAGATGCGGAAGGCATGATAGCTTTGTCAAAGGATCATGCGGCAAAGATCAAGGTGTGGGAAGCCCTCGAAAGTGCTCTTCGGGACGGAGTCCCGGTTGAAGGTAAAATTACCGGAAAGACGAAAGGCGGTTTTCTGGTTAATGTGTCGGGCGTGAGCGCATTCCTTCCGGGGTCACAAGTTGATATAAAGCCCCTCAAAGATATTGACAGCCTGATCGGCAAAAAGATGCCCTTCAGGGTCTTAAAGCTCAATAATAAGCTTGCCAATGTCATTGTGTCGAGAAGAGCGATCCTCGAAGAAGAGATGCGTACGAAGAGGGTTGAGACCCTTGAAAGATTGAAAGAGGGGCAACTTATGAGAGGTTTTGTAAAAAATATCACCGATTACGGCGTGTTTGTTGATCTCGGTGGAATAGACGGACTGTTGCACATATCGGATATCTCCTGGGGACGGATAAGTCATCCGTCCGAGTTTTTCATGATCGGCGACGAGATCGATACCATAATCCTGAAGTTCGATGAAGAAAATGGAAAGGTCACCTTAGGGTATAAACAGAAAAAACCCGATCCCTGGTCTATTGTTGATGAAAAATATCCTGTCGGCAAGAGGTTGCAGGGGAAGGTTGTAAGCATTACCGACTACGGAGCTTTTATTGAACTCGAAGAAGGGCTTGAAGGGCTTGTGCATATCTCCGAGATAGATTGGATGCTGAGGCCGAAGCACCCTTCAAAGTATCTGTCCGTTGGAGAAATTGTTGAGGCATTGGTATTGAAGGTCGATAAAGAAGAAAGACGTCTTTCCCTGAGTATAAAACAGATAAAACCGAGTCCCTGGGAAGTTGTTTCCGAGCGTTACACAGAGGGCCAGAAGGTTTCAGGCAAAGTAAAAACACTCACCGATTTCGGCGCTTTTGTCGGATTGCCGGAAGGTGTTGATGCCCTGATCCATATATCCGACCTCTCATGGACGAAACACATAAAGCATCCGTCGGAGGTTCTCAGAAAGGGACAAAAGGTGGAGGCCGTTATCCTAAGCATGGAACCGGAATCGGAAAAGATGGCACTCGGCCTGAAACAACTGGAACCGGACCCATGGCAGAATGATATCCCCGAAAGGTTCAAACTCGGGTCTGAGGTAAAAGGAAAGGTCCTTACGATTACCGACTTCGGCATATTCGTTGAGCTTGAGGGCGGTGTAGAAGGCCTGATCTACTCTTCCGAGATTATCAAGCCGCAATCGGGAACGATTGAAGATACGATTAAAGCGGGCGACACCATCGATGTGCGGATAATCAAGATAGATTGCGAAGAGCGGAAGATCGGATTGAGTATGAAAAATCTCAAGAGGGTTGAAGATTGAAAAAGGTCGTCTTGATCTTTGGTGCGTTGTTCGTTCTCCTTATCTTTATCAGCCTCCTCGCAGTACTGTTCCAGAAAAATCTGCCGGTCGGAGATCGAATCGCCCTTATCAGGATAGAGGGGCAGATTATTGATTCTAAAGGCACCCTTGATGAAATGAAGGATTATGTAAAAGATACTTCGATTAAGGCGATCGTGTTGCGGATTGACAGCCCTGGGGGTGCGGTGGCGCCTTCACAGGAGATCTATGAAGAGGTGAGAAAGGCTATTGCAAAAAAGAAGATCATAGTCTCCATGGGTTCTGTCGCTGCATCGGGAGGTTACTATATAGCATCACCCGCCACGAAGATTATCGCAAACCCCGGTACGCTTACAGGCTCTATCGGAGTTATCATGGAAATCCCTAATGTGGAGGGTCTCATGAACAAGATCGGGGTAAAAACCGAAGTAATCAAGAGCGGACGGCATAAAGATATCGCGTCGGTATTCCGGGGCATTGGGAAAGAAGAAAGGGAGATACTCCAGAACGTGCTCGATAATGTACACGAGCAATTTATCGTGGCTGTCGCCGAGGGAAGAAAGATGATGCGCGATGACGTGAAAAGGATTGCAGACGGTCGGATCTTCACCGGGGAGCAGGCCCTCAAGATAGGCCTTATTGATGAACTCGGTAACCTTGAAGACGCCGTAAACATTGCCGCTAAGCTTTCCGGGATAAAAGGAGAGCCTGTGGTGGTCACCAAAAAAGAGCGGTTTTCTGTCGTTGATTTGCTGAGGGACAAGGTGCCGAAGGAACTGGCGAATATGTTTCCGTCAGTAAAGGTAAAATATCTCTTTGCGCCTTGAATGCAAAGGGGGTAATAAGTAGAGGGGGAATGACATTTAGAACGAATTCTTACCTTTCAACTTTTAATTTTTTTAAAGGGAGGTTTAAATATGACTAAGTCAGTCCTCATAGAAAAGGTTTCAGAAAGGATTGGCAGCCTTACAAGAAAACAAACAGAGATCGTTGTCGACACCGTTTTCGATAGTATAAAAGAGGCTCTTGTCAGGGGAGAGAAGATCGAAATAAGAGGTTTTGGAAACTTCAAACCAAAGAACAGGAGACCGAGAAAAGCCAGAAACCCGAAAACGGGCGAGAAAGTCGATGTCCCTGAGAAAAAAGTCTTGCATTTTAAAGTAGGTAAAGCCCTCAGAGAGGCAATGAATCCA
>CAVZMO010000003.1:0-13867 GCA_963776195.1 Thermodesulfovibrionales bacterium | reverse complement strand
AAGCGATTGATTCTTAATGGAAATATTTGTTAGGGGGGTCAGGATATGTAAAAAATTACATAAATCGGGAAAGGATTGGACAAATTTGGGAAGTCTTTGTCATACAACGGATTCTCTCTTAATTTTCTTGGAAAGGAAATCCGCTGTCCTCAAAGGTTCCGGTATTCTGAATTTACCCGTACAGCCGAGCACGATCTCGATCGAGGTCTTTAGATCGATCCTATGACCGGGTGAGACAAAAAGGGGGTTGACGCCATCTCTTGTCCTCAATACTGCGCCAATAACCCTACCGTCGTATCTTAAAGTCGCGCGCTCTCCCTTCTTGAATCCCGGCTCTTCATATTCTCCGATCAACCTCGACTTTGCACATCCGACGGAAGGGATATCGAGGAGAACCCCGAGGTGCGATGCAATGCCTAAACCTCTCGGATGTGCCATACCCTGGCCGTCTACAAGAAGCAAGTGCGGCTTAATCTTTAAATGATTAACGGCATCGATAATGGCGGGACCTTCTCTGAAAGTCAGGTAGCCGGGGACATAAGGAAAGGTGGCTTTTTTAACAGTAAAGGTATGTTCGATATGGATGAGTTCCGGATAACTATAGAGACATGCTACTCCGATGACTTTTCCATCCGTAAAGGATGCGTCAACGCCTGCGATGAACCGGAGATTCTTTCTTAGAGGGGCGATTTTGACTTTATCCTTTAGTGCTAATTGAACAGCCTTCGCGTCGCTGATATTCTTCGGCCAGCTGAATGATTTCATGGTTCGTTGCATGTATTGGATGCTCTACGCAGGCTAAAGCCTGTTGCTCCCAAAAATTAACAAAGAAACCGCTCAGTTCAGGTATTCATAGGTCCGTACATCTCCGGCCTTCTGTCATCAAAGATATTGTTCAAAGGATTTAGATTCTTGTTTCTCGCCGTTTCAGGTGTGATCTCCGTAATCAACAAAGCCTCTTCGCTCTCCGTAGCTCCGATAAGGATCTTTCCCTCGGGTGAGACTATCTGGCTCTGCCCTATATACCTTAACAATTGTCCTTCTTTTCTTTTTTCTTCCCCGGTCCTGTTGGCCGTTACAGCAAATACCCTGTTTTGGAGGCAACTGAAAGGCATGGCTTGAGGACAATAAGGTAAAACCAGGTTTGACGGATGAGCGATAATATCGGCACCCATGAGAGCAAGCGACCTCGCGGACTCCGGGAAAAACCAGTCAAAGCATATCATAATGCCTATCCTTCCTATCTCCGTGTCCCAAACCCTGAAGCCCGTATCGCCGGGAGTAAAATACAGCTTTTCTTCAAAAAAGAGATGGGTTTTCCGGTACGTCCCTATGAACCCTTCCGGCCCGGTGAGGACCGCACTATTGAAAAACCTGTCACCATCTCTTTCAGGCAGACCCGCCACAATATAAAACCCTTTTTGGCGGGATAGTTCTGAAAGACCTTCAGTTGTAACTCCTTTCGGTATCACCTCTGAAAGCTCAACAGCTTCGTCTTCCGATACAAACTGATATCCCGTTGCAAAAAACTCCGGGAGGACGAGAAGTTCCAAGTCAGCATCCTTTCCCGCCGAAAAAACTTTTCTGAGATTGTCTTCTTTTTTCCCGAAGGCGGGATTGAACTGATAAAATCCTGCTCTCATTTTCGACTGACCGTTGCTCCCTTCAGCCACTTCAAATAGTCTGCCGAACCCTCGACAATCGGCATCGCAATTACCTCGGGGACTGTGTAGCTGTGGAGTTCCTTGACCTTTTCCACGAGGGGGTTAAAAAGCTTCTGCCGGGTCTTTGCGATCATGAGCACCTCTTTTTCGTCCTCGATCTTACCCTGCCATCTGTATATTGAGCGGACATTCTTGATGATGTTTACACAACCCGCAAGCCCGGCTTCGACGAGTGTCCTTGCTATTTTTACAGCCTCGTCCTCACTTGATGCGGTTATGAAAACAACAATCTCATTCATAAGACTCGGTACCTCGCAGCTTCTCAGTATACCCGCTGGGGTAGTTCGTTCCAAGATTGTACGATTGCTGAAATATGAGAACTAACCTTCTTTTGCCATTCTCATGTAGTATTCCATCTCAAGCAGTCTCCTCTTGATATCAGTCCCGCCTGAATAACCACCGAGGGAACCGTCGGATTCGATGATGCGGTGACAGGGAAGAATGATAGGCAGAGGGTTTTTACTGAGCGCCTGTCCGACTGCCCTTGAGGCCTTAGGTGTTCCCACTCGTTCGGCAAGCCATTTGTAAGTTCTCGTCTCTCCAAAGGGGATCTCTTTAAGGGTGAGCCAGACCTTTTTTTCGAATTCCGTACCGTCCACCAGGTCAATATTCTGGTTGAACTCATCCTTACCATGTTCGAAATATTCTCTGAGTTCCTTTTTGATGAGAGGGGAAGCGATGCCTTTTCGGAGTATCTCCACCGGTTTTCTAAAATCAATTCCCCTGAGGGTCTTGCCGGAAAAAATAAGATAGAGAGTTCCCAGAGGACTTTCGCACGTATCGTAAAGGGAATCAGAACTGCTCGACCGCTTCTCTTTCATTCTGTTCCTTTGAATAGACCTCAACCCTGTCCCCTCCTTTACTGAAGGCCCGGGCAAGTGCCTTTTCGGCGCACAATATAAATTCTTCAGTCGATTGACCGTCGAGAAAGGTCAGCCCAATGCTTGCGGTTATATGTCCCTTAGGATGGGAATCCTCGAAAATGAACGGATAGTTCTTTATAATCGCATTATACCTGTTACTCATTGAAAGAGCGGCTGTTATGACGGTGTTAGGCAGTATGACCGCAAAGGCGTCCCCGCCGTAACGCACGACAACATCCGAACCCCTTATATTTTTCCTGAGGAGGTCGGCGACCTTTTTAAGGGTTATGTTGCCGTTCTGTTCTCCGTTCTTCTTTACATACTCACCGAAGAAATCCAGATCTATCAGCAAAAGGTTCAGGGGGAGCTTGTACCTCGTTGCCCTTTCGACTTCCTGGGCGAGTCTTATATGGAAATACCGGTGACTGAATATGCCCGTGAGATCATCTATTAATCCCGCCCTCCTCGGATAAAGCATTTCCAGTTCTTTTATGTGCCCTATTAATTCCTTTGTATCAAAGGCGTATTTCTGAACAATCCTCTCTATTTTCCCTACGAGGGATATTCTGTCCTCAACAGAAATATCTCTTTCGGTCAGCATGAATATGGGTATATCCTTTGTCGAAGGGTTCTCTTTTATGTCATTTATTACATCAAACCCGATCATATCAGGAAGTACGAAATCAAGGAGTATTACTGCAGGCCTTAATGCAGTTGCGAGTTCTATCCCCCTTTGACCGTTCTGCGCGGTATAGATGAGAAAACCCTGTGGCTCAAAGATCTCTTTAAAAGAATTTGTTACCTCATCTTCCGATTCTATAATTAAAACGGAGATGGGCAGCACTTTTTTCCCTTTGGTAATCAGCATCTCTTCAAGCTTTGCAAAGAGTGCTTCTTTTTCAAGGGGCTTTAAAAGGTAATCGGTAGCACCGAGCGCAAAGGCAAGGTCTTTGTTATCCACTATGGAATGTATGATTACGGGTATCTCCGCAGTCCTGTGATCACTCTTAAGCTCCTGTAAAACTTCCCAGCCGTCTTTCTTGGGAAGCAGGATATCCAGGGTAATGGCAAAGGGTTGGAGTGTTTTGGCCTTCTCAAGGGCTTCTTCGCCGTTAAATGCATGGGAAACCTTATAACCCGCCTGCGTGAGATGCAGGGTAAGAAGCTCGGTAGTAGAAAGGTCATCCTCGACAACAAGGATCAGGGGCGCCTCTTCCTTCATCCAGGGAAAGTTGAGGTTGACGGCTTCGATATTTTCAGTACCCGGAACCTCTGTAACGGGTGATGCTATGGGTATACGGAATGTGAATGTGCTTCCTTCCCCGAGATTGCTTTCAACGGTAATATTCCCGCCGTGCAGTTCGACAAGCTTCTTTGTCAGCGCAAGGCCGAGACCCGCGCCGCCGTATTTATTAGCGAAAGATATGTTGGCCTGTTCGAACTCGTCGAATATCCTTTCTTTATCTTCGGGCACTATGCCGATCCCGGTATCCTGGACGGAGAATTTCATACATTCTGAATCCGCTATCTCGGCCGCTTGCCCGGTGTCGGGGCACATTTCCTTGTCGACAGTCACTTTAATCATACCGCCTTCCGGCGTGAACTTGATCGCATTGGAAAGAAGATTATAAAGAATCTGCTTCAGTTTTACCCTGTCTGCGGTAATCGTGCTGATGCCCTCGCCGATCGAGACGAATATCTCTATAAATCTGTTCTCCGCCAGAGACTTCATGGTATTGATGACCTCGCTCAGTATATCGTCGACGTGGAATGTCTCATATACCATTTCGAATTTTCCGGCTTCGATCTTTGCGAGATCAAGGACATTATTGATAAGTTCAAGAAGGTGTTTCCCTGAGGAGTTGATATTTTTTACGTATCGTTCCTGATTTTCCGTAAGGTTACCGAATGCCTTGTCGAGAAGGACGTTGGAGAATCCGAGGATCGAATTGAGAGGGGTTCTCAGTTCGTGGCTCATATTAGCAATAAAGCGACTCTTCAGCTGGTTGGCGTATTCAAGTTCGCTGTTTATCCTCTCAAGCGCCTCCGTTCTCTCCATCGCTTTCTTCTCGATGTTGTGCTTCACGCCTTCGAGTTCCCATTTTTTGCCTTCTATTCCTTTCACCAGCTTGAACCGGTCAATACAGAGACCTATCACGCCGGCCAGGAGGTTCAAAGACGCCTTCTGTCTCTCCGAAAATTGCCTCGGCTTAAAGTCGTCTATGTATAGGATACCGACAACTTCTTCTCCCAGCGGGATGGGGCATGCAAGCAATGCCCTTATCTTTTCAGTTATGAGTGCGGGGTTATTTCTTGTATAATCCGCCTTTGAAGTATCGTAAAGGGAAACTATCTCTTTATTTTTGAGAATGAAATCCGTAAGACCGCCCGGCATTATGTTCCAGGACTTGTTCTCGATGAACTTTTTGCTGAGACCCTTGGACGCAACGAGTTTCATTTCCCCGTTTTCACGGACAGCCAAACTGCCCGCAGGGGCTTCTATTAAGTCAACCGCCTTTTCGAGCGCGAACCCGAAGAACTCGGGGGGTCGGTCTATTCCGCCGAATTTTGATATAAAATTGCCGATGGCCTTCTGATCCTCTATTGTCTTGAAAGCCTCCAGCCTTGCCCTCTTTTGTTTCTCAATAATCTCCCAGAGGAGCCTTGCCCCTGCCCCTTCCACGACCTCTATCCTATTCCCGGATAACGCCCGTATCTCATTGCTGATTTCAACGTTTCCGGCGACATTGATGACCATTTCCGGGTTGGAAGAGCAGAGTGATCTTATATCGTCAAAGACCGGTATATTCCACTTCCTGGCAAGTATGACTCCCGGAGAGTCTTGATTATTTTCATAAATCCCGATCAATTTGAGCTTGCTGCTTGTATCTCCCCGGAGAAGGGAAATGAGGGCACTGGCGCTTATGTTTCCGCCGACGATGGCCAGTTTAAGCATCTACCTTAACATCCTTACTCGTTAAGCGATACATCATGTCGAGAAAATATCCGACCAACTCGGCATCCCATTGCCCGTTGTACTGCTCCGCTTTTATGGTCTCGAGTGAAACAGCTACGGATCTTCGATCACGATACGGGCGTACCGAGACCATAGCGTCGAAGGAGTCTATAATCGCCAGAATCCTTGCCATAATTGGGATATCCTCGCTCGCGAGGCCGTCCGGAAATCCATTCCCGTCCCATCTTTCATGATGGTGTCTTATGGCAGGAAGTATTTTCCTCATGGAAACGAGGGGCCTGCATAAATCCTCTCCGAGTAGGGTATGGGTCTTAATCATCTCCACTTCGTCCTTTGTCAACGGGCCGGGTTTGTTGAGAAGCGACTCGCTCAGGCATATCTTCCCTATATCATGAAGGATCCCGGCCTTCTTCATCTCCTTTCTGTCCTTTTCCGGAAGGCCGAGGAAGGCCGCGAAATCTGCCGCAATTTTACTGACTCTCGTTGAATGCCCCTTTGTATAGGGATCCCTTGCCTCCATCGCGACAGCGAGGGTCAAAATGATATTTTCCGAGTGGTCAAGCTCCTCATTTAATGTTTTCAATTTCAGTAATGATCTAATTTTCGTGATAAGTTCGTAGGAGTCAAAGGGCTTGCTGATGAAATCGTCCGCCCCCGATTCGATGCCTTTGATCTTGGACTGTCTGTCCGTAAGGGCTGTAAGCAGGATAACAGGGAAAAAACGTTTTCCCGACATTTCCTTCAGGTTTCTGCAAAGTTCAAATCCATCCTTGACCGGCATCATCACATCAAGCAGCGCGAGGTCAACAGAACAATTCCTGAATATGTCAAGAGCGGTTGATGAGTTGAGAGCCGTGTAAACTTTGAACCCTTCCTTCAGAAACACCGCTTCCATGAGTTCAAGATTGGACTGGACATCGTCCACGACCAGAATGGAGGGCTTCTCCTTCTCAATAAGACAGGTTAAGAGACCCATAGAGAGATTAAAACATTGAGAGACAGTTTTGTCAAGAAATATCTTTTATAATAGCAAGTTACACTAAAAACTTAACCTTATCCTTAAAATCTGCCGATCCTGAGACCCGCATAATAGCAACAGCTCGCGTTGTCAAGATCGTTTATAAAGGACCTTTCTATACCGTCTTCAAATAGTATCCTGACAAGACATATACCCCCAGGCAGAGTTGAGTGTTTCTCTTCGAGCACCTCCCCATCGCCCCATGTGCTATAGTGTAGATGTCTCACGATATTGCCCACCCTCAAATACAGTCTTGGTCCCATACATCATTGCCAGCAAAATTTTACGATAGCTATATTTTACCTTATATAGTATCCGTAAAGGGAATAGACAAAGTGCCCTTCTATTGTATAGGCTTCCATATCCCATTCCTCAGGAAGCGGCCAGTAAGGGGCGCCTTCTGTTAATGCTTCTATCGCAGCATCATCAAGGTTTTTGTGGCCTGATGTCCTGACAAGTTCAACGGCTCCGAGCTGCCCGTTTTTCTTTATGGTGAATCTGATGTCGAGGTCTCCATAGATACCCCGTGCTGCGGCATCCGGAGGATAATGCCAGATGCTCTCTATACGCTCTTTCAACCTCCTGTTGTATAACAGGAACCTATATTCCTTCGCATCGAAGCTGAAGGTTCTGTTCTTTTCTTCTTTTGCGACATTGCGCTGAGCAAGGTCACCGATGACTTTTTTATCAAAGAGTTTCTCCTTAAGGGTAGGTCCGACCCCATCGGGTTTCCGGATATTTCGGCTGCCTTCCGCTCCTGTTCGGCTTTCACCGGGGAATCCCCCCTGTCCTCCTTCGCTCACATTAGCCGAAGGTGGAGCGGCCTTGGTGTCTTTGGTTGTGCCGGATAGCCTATTTATCTGATCATAAGAAGACCCTTTCTCCGGCCGGGTCCTTCTCTTATCACTGTTTGCAGGGGCAGATGCGGCAGACTTCGGCCTGGAAGGGAGCTTAGCCCTTGTGCTTAGTGTCGGAGGCAAAGGCTTTCCTGAAAAAAGTTCTGCCGGAGAAACAAGGTCCGCAAAAAGTTCTCCTCCCGCCTTCTTTTTTCCCGGGGCGGGAACAATAAACAACGTCACGGCAATAATCAAGGCGTGAACTGCGAGGGAATAAACAAAGAACTTTCTTAGATTCAATGCAAGATTTTCCGGAAAAGCCGCAAATAATTCATGAGGCTTCCTTTGCCGCCGTCTTTTCTGAGCCAGAGACGTAAGGATGCCTCCTGAATTTCGGGTCTTCTGTGGTAGGCAACAAGCTTTTCAGCAGAGGCATCATCTTTCAGAAAATAATTTCTGAGTTTATCCATAAGCGTGAATCTCATTTGAAACCTATCTTTCCACATCCTCTTATAATTATTAACGTTTCCTTCTATAATTGCCATGGCGGCAAACTCTCCGGCCTTCATTGCATAATAGATACCTTCATAAGTCAACGGCAGCACCTGACCAGCCGAATCACCTGCAAAGAGAATCTTTCCCCTGTTATAGAGGTCACCCTTCCAAACCGGCACCCTGTATATCCTCTTTTTCCCCTCCGGTAGTATTCCCGTTCTCTTCCTGAACCTCTCGAATAACGAATTGATCTTTCCCGCCTCGAAACACCCCGTGCCCATTGAAACTCCTTCTGATGCCGGGAATATCCAGGAATAAGAATAGGGTGCGTGGGACAAACCAAACCAGAATTCGCAACACTCGGTATTTATTCCCTTTATGTGCTCGGATGCAGTAAAAAAGGACCGGGACGGTTTTCTTCCAAGGGCTGTCCTGACCTTAGAGTTTACTCCGTCAGCGGCAATGATATATTCGGAGACTTATTTCATATTTATCTTCTCCGTCATTCGCCTCGACACGGAGGTGTTTGTCGCTCATAACGCCTGCAAATTCACCCTTCTATGATATTTACTCCTTTTGATTCCGCAATCTTCGCAGCGTAATATCAAATTCTCCCCGCTCAATTATTGCAAGGCTGCCGCCTTTTAGGGGATATCAAGCCTCTCTCCGAGCGGTGAGATGACCCTGATTTTTTTGACCTCTTTTTTTATGGCGGTCTTCGGAATGCCGAGTTCATCAAAGGCGCCGATGGACAGGCCACCGCCGCAGGGCTTTACAAAGAAAAGATTTCTTTCGAGAAGAATAACATCGATCCCCTGGTCAGCCAGAAACCTCGCTGCAGTAGCACCTGCAGGTCCGCCACCGATCACAAGGACTTTTGCACTTAATTTCATCTTTGCTGCAAAGAGCCTGAACTATTTATTTCTGACCCTAAAAAGGTGAAAAGGAGATGCAGAATAATGCACTCTCCTTTTCATCATCCAATCCGTTCCCCGGTTATTTAAAACCCCGGAGGAAACGGACAATGTATCTTTGCCTTTTTCACTGAAACATTTCCATTAAGGAAATGCGCGGATATCTTAAAAAAAAATTCACTTATAGAGCCTGAGACCGTTCCATCTCTATTTTCACCCCAGGACATTGTCTTTTCATTGTTGTTTATCGCAACAATAACATATATATGGTCAGCGGCCATACTGTTGATATCTTCCTCGCTCGGGATCGGAACCCCTTTGTCGGCCCGAACTGTGTGTGGGAATGAAAATCGCCTATCTTCTGTAATTTGTTGAACCTTGCGAGTATCGGTTCGATCTTCTTGTGATTTTTGCGATTATACTCGACCCCTTTATGCCTCCGAGTTGCCGTCTGGACGCTAAAGGCATGCTCCACGATGAACCTGTCTTCCAGCTTATACCCGAGAAGAAAACCGAAACATTCCTTCTTATATACCTCTGCAGAGCTGAGGAGAAGATCGATAAAGGCGTTCTCGGAGAGGTATACCCGCATAAGTGTCCGGTCCTAATACATCGGAAGTCTCACCGTAAGCACGGGACATGGTGCGAATCTTACAACCTGGGCCGCGGTACTCCCGAAAAGTATCCTGTCTATACCCTTCCGGCCGTGGGTACCCATGATTATGAGGTCTATCTTGTTTTTCTTGGCAAAATTTATTATTTCTTCATGAGGGACACCCGTCAGAACGGTGCGCTCTATATTTTTCACTCCACCGAGTTCCTCCACGCCGAACCTCTCGAGTTCTTTTTTTGCCCCCTCCTGAATATCCTTATACATCTGGTCCATTGATACGTGGGGAACATACCATCCTGTTGCCTTCGCTATATCGTAGATCACATGAACAACATAAAGCTTTGCCCCATACTTCTTTGTCAAATCTACAGCATACTGCAGTGCCTGAGACGACCCCTCAGAAAAATCTGTTGGGAAAATAATACTTTTGATCTCCATTATCCGACCTCCCTTAGATATTTTGCTGCATTTTCCGGTGATGTGGGCAGGATAAAAAACCCTGAACCCCATTCAAAGCCGCTTGTCCTTATAAGCCGAGGCATTATCTCGAGATGCCAGTGAAAATCTTCACCGAGAGTATGCCAATGGTTTCTCCGTGGTACCATGTTCGGGGCCGTGTGAATAAAATAGTTGAAAGGCGGTTCGACAAAAATCTTCCTCAACTTTTTTAAAACGGACATCAATATAAGCCCCATATCTTCAATCTCATCATAGGTGATCTCATGAAAGGCACATGAATGTCTTTTCGGTATTATCCATGATTCAAACGGGAATTGAGCCGCATAAGGGCAAAAGGCGACAAAATATTTCGTCTCAAGGATTATTCTTTCACCCACCCTTAATTCTTCACTGATTATATCACAGAAGACGCACCGCTCTTTATAGGAAAATACTGTTTTGCGCTGTCGAGCTCATCCTTTACCATCTTCGGTATGACGGGGGTTGCCATGAGAAACGATACGGGATGAGAAAAAATCTCTCCGGCTTCTCTCCCGGAGTCTTTATAGATAAGGATATATCTCAGCCTTGAATCCTTTTCAAGATCAGCGACACGGTCCCTGTAAAGAGTTACGACCCTTATCATCTGTTCAAGACCCATATCTTCCGGCTTTACGTTATGGTCCGGAGATTCGATAAGGATTTCGTTTGCACCGATACTGTTCATTCTGTCGTAAATCCCCACTCCCCTTCTTCCCAAATCACCTTCTATTTGAAACGTCGGTCTGAAACTTGGAATGGCCCGAACTTGCCATCCGGCAGACGTTCTTATGGCCGTTATCTCGGAAGTGGTTTCCTTTTCGTGGCCGCGACAAAGGACACAACCTGATGCTTCTTGTTTATGAGGAGACAGCAGTTCGTAGTCCGGGGGTGCTTTCGATTCCGAAGGGACCTCCACCCATCTTCCAGTCAAAATATCTTTTCTCAGTTCATGCATCTTTGTTTCTCGTGTAAATCATTTTTAGGCCCTCGAGTGTCAGGTGAGGCCTTAAATCATGCTCCCTTTTAAGGAATTTTGAAAGCGGTCCGCCGCATCCTCCTGTTACAACAACCTTAAGGTGCAAGCAGCTCTCTTTTTCTATCTCGACTAAAAGCCTTTCTACCGCACCTGCAGTCCCATAAAACAGTCCCGACTGAATGCACTTAGCTGTATCGGTCCCCAGGGCTGCTTCCGGGGGCTTCACCGGGACCGCGGATAATTTGGAAGTACCTGACGCCAGTGCCGTATTCATTAAATGAATCCCCGGCATTATTACGCCGCCAATATATCCCGCATCTCCACCCACTACACTGATCGTCGTCGCGGTACCAAAGTCGACTGCTGCTACAGGACCTTTATAAAGCTCATACGCCGCAACGACATTAGCTATTCTGTCCGAGCCTAATTCCTCAGGATTCGGGATATGGAATTTCAGACCCGTCTTAATATTACCCATTATCAAGGGCTCAACGGATGTCAGGTTTTTCAAGGCCTTCCTTAAGACCCCGATATGGCCCGGCACAACAGAGGATATTATAATCCCTTCGGGTGTTTTGTCCATATTTTTTTCTTTTATAAACCTATTAAGGAGTGATAAATATTCCACAGGGGCCAACAAAGGATGGGTGTCGATTTTCTGGACAAAGAGACCGGATTCAGCAAAATAACCTATATTTATTGAGGAATTACCAATATCCAGGGCTATCAGCATTTATCTCAGTATCCTCAGATCTCCTGAACTTATCTTTTTCGCCTCTCCCGACGGAAGTCTTAAAATAAGCATCCCCTCAGCGTCAATAGACTCGGCAAAACCTTTGTAGGTCTCTCTGCCAACGACAACCATAACTTCTTTGCCGAGAGTAGAGGTCAGCCGGCGCCATCCGGATAGAATCCTTCCCCTGTCCATCCTTTTGAGGGTCGAGTACCACCTGTGCATTTGGTTCAGGATCTCTGCAACAATATTTCCCCTCGAATATATCTCCCCTGTCTCATTTTTTAAGGATGTCGCTATTTTTCTAATATTTTCAGGGAATACTCTTGTATCGATATTCACATTTATTCCGATGCCCACAACCGCAAAGGCTATCTTCTTCTGATAAATCTTGAGTTCCGTAAGTATACCTCCCAATTTCTTGTCAGAGACCATAAGGTCATTCGGCCATTTTATTCTGATATCAAGGTCCGTAATCTTTCTGAGGGCAAGGGTGCATGCCACTGCAGTCATAAGGGTGATAAGTGTTGCATCCCCGGGTTTCATTTCGGGCTTGAGGAGAATGCTCATGTATATGTTTACACCGGGAGGCGATATCCAAAGTCTTCCAAGCCTGCCTCTGCCTTTTTCCTGGCTATCCGAAAGGATGACCAGGCCTTCTGCATGTTTTTCGGCAAGGTTTAAGGCAATGGTATTCGTAGAGTCGGTTGTGTCGTAAAAAAGGATCTCTTTTCCTAAATCACCCTTTATTTTTCTTTTTATCTCATCGATCTGCACTACGATTCTTCTTGAAGTATTACTACCTCTATCTTTCCTTTCAGGCCCTCTGCGAACCTGTCGGCATCGTCCTTCGAGCCGACAATCGATCCATAATGCATGGGTATCGCAATTTTGGGCCCGATATCGAGAGCTGCCCTTACCGCTTCTTCTGCGGTCATCACGTATGTGCCGGAGACAGGAAGAAGTGCTATGTCCACTCTAAAATTCTTCATCTCCGGGATATAATCCGTGTCTCCCGCGACATAAATTCTCTGTCCCTGTACCGTAAAGATATACCCGACCCAGCCGTTCGGCCTCGGATGGAACTGCTTGTTCGTATTATATGAAGGTACAGCATCGATCTCGATACCCTCGACCGTAACCGTATCGCCTGGCTTTACGGTCTTCACCTTTCCAGTCAACTTTTTTGCGCAATCAGCGGTCGTGACGATGACCGTATCGGGCCCCTGCACCAATTTTACGTCATCCGGCGAGCAGTGATCATAATGCTCATGGGTTATGAGGATAATATCCGCTTCGTCTTTCTTTTTGATCTTGAACGGGTCGGTGTAGATGACTTTTTCTCCGACAATCTTGAAGGTATCATGCCCGAGCCAGTGGATATTTTTTATCATCATAATCCCCTTTTTGTTCTGCCATTACAGAAACACTATTAAAATCTAAGAAATGACAGGTAATAAGGCGTTCTACCGCTTCTTTTAGAGAATTATATCACAAATAGATTGTGGAAACGACGCTTTCATGGTGACTTAAAGAACATATCCATTGATGTAAGGATATACTTTCTGTTATGATGTTATAACAGAATATACGGAGGGATACCATGATAGCCAAAGCTACTACAAAAGGGCAGGTTGTAATACCCGCTGACCTCAGGAAAAAATTCAATATCAAGAAAGGAAGCAAGGTTAGCATCTATGAAGGCGAAGATAATGTCATCATCATAAGGCCCCTGCCGGAAGATCCGATAGAGGCATCAAAGGGGATGCTGAAAGGCAAAACCTCTATATTAAAAGCACTCTTGAAAGATAGAGAAGAAGAGGCAAAGCGTGGATAGCGCTTATGTTCTTGATAGCTATGCACTGCTTGCACATTTTGAAGACGAAGCAGGGGGAGAGAAGGTCAGGAGCATATTGAAATCGGCCCGTGACGGGAAAACCAAACTCTATTTATCGGTGATAAATTTCGGCGAGATATACTATAACACCTATAGGGAGCGAGGGATTGAAAAGGCCCAGGAGATAAAGTTTATCATTGAGCAGCTTCCCATCACAATCATTGACGCTGACAAAACTATTACCATAGAGGCTGCCAAACTAAAAGCGTTATATCCGGTTGCTTATGCAGACTGTTTCGCTGCTGCACTTGGTATCATGAAAAAGTGCAAGGTGGTAACAGGAGACCCTGAATTCAAAAAGATGGCAAAAGATGTGAAGGTAGAATGGATCGGGTAACCTT
>CAVZMO010000002.1:0-17295 GCA_963776195.1 Thermodesulfovibrionales bacterium | reverse complement strand
GCAGTTGCTAAAGTTCTCATATAGAATTTATCTGTTTAGTAATTCATTCGTCAATATAAAAATGCAGTTGCTTCAAACAGAAGTTTCATAGAGGGGACTAAACACAAAAAGCATCGCCAAAAAAATTCCTTGGTTGTTGGTATAATTACAAAAATTTTCTTGAAAGGACTGAACTAAATGGGATGCATATTCTGTGAGATTATCGAGAAGAAACGTCTTGCAAAATTTATTTATGAAGATGAATTTGCCGTGGCCTTTGAAGACATAAATCCCCAGGCTCCTGTTCATGCCCTTGTTGTGCCCAAGAAGCATATTCCTACAAGTCTCGATATCGAAGAAGGAGATAAACCCCTCATCGGTCATTTGTTCACGATAGCAAATAAGATCGCAAAGGATAAAGATATTGCAGATCGCGGGTTCAGGCTTGTTATGAATTGTAATGAGGAATCAGGGCAAACGGTATTTCATATACATCTTCATGTCCTCGGCGGACGGTTCATGCATTGGCCACCCGGGTAGATTATTGATATAATTTTTATTAAAAGAGAGGGGGTGAAGGAAAATGGAAAAACGTGTATCGGTTGCTCTCAGTCTGGTGGTTGATTTAAAGATTGGTGAGAGCGTTGATATCAAGAACCTGATAGAGCGCCTGGAATGTAACTGTACTGATGCCAGCGGGGAAGATGCTAAAATCATAGGGGTGAAAATCTTAGATCGGAATCTTCTTATTGAGGGGGGAAGACGAAGACTAAGATCGGATTAATTTCCATAAATTTTATTATCAAAACATTAAAGAAAGCCTATGGATATTTTGTGGAGATGGACATTATCCATCTCCACAAAATCGGGTGGGGAGGGAACTTTGCACTCCTAAAGTGAATTTGCTATGCGCTTTTTAGAATTTCTTTATGACATCACATAAATCTGTCTTTAAAGCTTCACAATATGTGTTGTCCATACAGGCGTCTGCATCCGCTTTACTAAGATAGACGGTTTGTTCTTGTTTCCCCTTCACGAGTTTCACGACCCACGCTTTTTTATCGGCATCAAAACTGAGACGGGGTGATAACCCGTTCTGCCTTATTTCCGGATACATATCGAGTATCTTATCTTCTAATGCAACCTGTGTGTAACCCATATTTACCTCCATAAAGTTTTCATTTTTTTGTTAAGCTCGGACATACCTTCCCCCAGTATTTATCCGATGTCCCCTAATCGGTTAAAGCATGACAGCTGCCACCGCACTCTTTAAACTCTGAAGTATGCGAAGCAAGAGGAATGCCATGATTGAAAATTCTTATTTTATGGATATTTGAGCAATTGTGATGGTGAAGATATCGGGCAATTCTCCCTGCTTGCTGGGCATATTGTCATCTTCACAGAGAGTTATCAATGTGGATGTGATTAGAAGTGGAAAAGATATTGGATGGTGCCGAAGGCGGGATTTGAACCCGCACGGGTTACCCCACACGCCCCTCAAACGTGCGTGTCTACCAGGTTCCACCACTTCGGCAAGGTTATCTATGCTACTACAAAGATCAGCGGGTTTTCAAGCCTGATTCAAAACTGAAGACTAAGATTTCTTACATTATTTATGTAATGAGCTGTTTATTGATTTTGATTTTTATGTTCTTTTTCAGACCTTCAACATATGACTTCAACGCCTTTTCTTTTTTATCAGCAAGCATTGCCTGACGGATCATCTTTTCCGCCTGTTCATTCCCCTGAGTCTGCGGTAATTGAGCATCAATGTCCGTTGCATCAACTGACACCTCTATCAATTGTTTCATCTTGGTAAGGGTCAATTCCTGGCGTTTTGTATTTTCGAAAACCTCCGGAGTCATCCTGCCCAACCTCAGCCGGTTCAGATATACCTCCTTATTAAATACACCGTTTTTCATAAAGGCCGGGTCACGTGCTATCGATTCCTGAAGTTCTTCGTCACTGACGGTGACGCCGGCTTCCTTAGCGGCCATAAGGAGAACCCGTTCGTTAATCATCGAGTCCAGGACACCCTCTTTCAGGTTCATCTTTTTCTCTGTTTCTTCATCGAATTTGTCCTTGTAGACCTCGCGGTAGAAACGGTATATCCTGTCATAGGTCTTCCAGTATTCCTCTGCCGTTATCTTGTTTTTTCCGACTTCAGCCACGACCTCAACGCTGCCGGTCTTATCGACAGTGCCAACGCCCCAGAATATAAAACTGAGTATCACGATAAAGAAAAGGACATAAAAATATTTTGCATGCTTGCGCATTCCTCTCAGCATTAATTAATACCTCCCCGTAAAATAGTCATTGAGAATTTCCCTGTGATCAAAGGCAGTCTGCTCCGGCAAGATATTTTTATGAAATATGCCCACCTGTATTGCATCGTCCCCTGCAACAGCCTCGCCCTTTGCCTTCGCTACAAACACAGTCGTTATCGTGTGATGCCTTGGGTCTCTCTTCGGATCAGAGTACGAGTGAAACTGCCGAATGAGTTCCACATCCAACCCTGTTTCCTCTTTCGCCTCGCGTATTGCAGCGGATTCGATAGTCTCTCCGTAATCAACAAAGCCTCCGGGCAAAGCCCATCCTTCAGGCGGGTTCTTCCTCTTGATTAAGATGATACCTTCGTTCAATTCTATGATCAGGTCTACGGTGGGAAGAGGGTTTTTATGGCTTTGGCTGTTCTTCAAATCGTATCTCTATCTCTTTTTCGGGTACTATTGTTGAAATAGCGTGCTTATAGATGAGTGACTCCGTATTCTCCTTCAAGAGTATGACAAAATTATCGAAACTTTTTATCGAGCCTTTTAGCCTTACTCCGTTCGTGAGATAGATGACAACAGGTACCCTCTCTTTCCGCAGTTGGTTCAGATAGTTGTCCTGAAGGTTAAGGCTTTTATTTGCATTGGACATACCCATTCTCCTTATTTTGTTTTCATTTTAACATAAAGTATTTTTCTTAATATTGCAAGACGTTAGGCTTTTCACGTGCCGGTCGTAATAAGGCATTAAGAATCTCCTTAGTGCGATCAAAAGCCTCATGGCTGTCATATATGCCGGTCAGGTCGATCCAGTGAATACCTTCCTCCTTCTTGAACCATGTGAACTGTCTTTTGGCGTATCTCTTCGTGCATTTTTTGACAAGCCCGACAGCTTCGTCTAAAGAAATCTCCCCTTTAAGATACGTTGCAATTTCTTTATATCCTATCGCCTGCATGGGTGTCCTGTCAGGGTTCATAGTTAAGATATTATTCACTTCTTCGACAAGACCGGATTCGACCATCAGGGCAACTCTATCTTCGATCAGTTTGTAAAGCTCTTTTCTGTCCCGTGTGAGGCCTATCTTAATGAACTCATAAGGGAGGGGTTTGGTGAGTTTCTTCTGCATCTCCGACATTCTTGTATTACTCTTGAGACAGACCTCGATAGCCCTTACTATCCTGCGTGTATCATGGTGCGTAATTTTTCCTGCAGCGACGGGATCGAGTTCCCTTAAATAATTATAGAGAGAGTTTTTTTCTTCCTCCTCCAGGGAGAAAAGCTCTTTTCGCAGTGTCCAGTCAGCAGAAGGGCCGCTGAAGATCCCCCTTGTCATTGCCTTAATATAAAGGCCTGTCCCACCGACAACAATCGGTATTTTTCCTGTTTTGTGAAGCCCTTCAATAATCGGTACGACCTTTGCGATATATTTCCCGGTGCTGTAAGACTCCCACGGTTCAACTACATCAATCATATGGTGTTTGACCGTCGCCTTTTCCTGCGAGGTAGGTTTTGCGGTACCGATATCCATGTGCCTGTAGATCTGCATCGAATCCGCACTGATTATCTCTGTATCCAGTTCTTTTGCAAGGAGGATGGAAACGCCGGTTTTCCCGACGCCGGTGGGACCGAGAAGGATGATGACTTTTTTGTTCGTGGATATCAAGGAATTTGTCACTCTACGCTATTAATTCGCTTCGGATACTATTGCATAATACCATACTGCCGGATTTACATCTTTCTGCACTCCGAGTTGGAGGTCGCTCCCGACTCTGCCGGCGAGGTTCATGGAGAATTATCCTTATTAAGGCCATTCGGTGTGCTCATTGCTTCTGAGCTAAAGGTATCATAAAATTATTGATATAATAATAGAAAACAGATGAATCGATCTTTTTCTGTAAAGGAGAAAATTATGAGGAAGACAATTTATTTTATTCTGGTAGTTTTTCTATGTTCAACGACCTTAACGCATGCCGGGTTATTGGATAACGTAATGAAAAGTATAGGTACTTCATCTAAGGGTGAAGCTGATGACGGCACGATAGCCTCCGGGCTTAAGGAAGCCTTATCTATAGGCACCGAAAAAGCTGTAAATAACGTTTCCCAGGTAAATGGCTACTTTGATAATCAGATGATCAAAATTCTTATGCCGGAAACGATTCAGAAAGTCGCAGAGGTCCTCAGAAAGGTTGGATACCAGAAAGAGGTTGATGGTTTTGTGCTCAGCATGAATCGGGCAGCAGAAAAGGCTGCGCCCAAGGCAATGTCCTTCTTTGTCGATGCACTCAAGGAAATGACCTTTGAGGATGCAAGAGGCATCCTTAAAGGGGGGAATACTTCTGCAACAGAATTTTTCAAGAAGAAAACGCATGACAAGATCTATAACGCATTCAAGCCGATTATATCCTCAAGCATGGACGAAGTCGGGGTAACACGTTCGTACAAAGAGATGATGGGGAAATATGAATCCATTCCTTTTATGAGTAAAGAATCGGTGGACCTCGACCACTATGTGACAACCAAAGCCATGGATGGACTCTTTTATATGGTTGGCCAGGAGGAAAAGAAGATCAGAACTGATCCGGCGGCGCGGGTAACGGACTTATTGAAGAGTGTGTTCGGAAAATAACTACAAACATTTCTGCTATTCATTTGTATAAAAAGGCGAGTGAAAGTTATAGGGGAAGAGATCACTTTCGGGCAGCTTGGCATCAGAGCCGGCGGACCTTACTCAAATAATAAGTCCTGGGTCAAGAAAAAGTATATTATCATCTTTGTTAAGAGTATCCCACGTCAGGTCTTTGAAGGGAATTGTCTCCGGGATGAGGGCTATCGATAAATGGAGGTGAGCGGGGACATGTATGCTTCTCTTTCCGGCCAAACGTGCAAGCGCAGTCCCCTCACCGAGCCATTTTCCGGTATCAATATCCGTTGTCTGCTGCACATGTCCATAGATACTGAATAATTGAGAGCCTCCTTCGCAGATCTCGTGTGCCGCGAAGAGGGTATACCCGAGAAAATCTTTAATGACCCGGACGATCTCGCCTCCATACATGATCGGGATCATTGCGTCTTCGTCGATAGTCTCAAGTGTGCCGTCAGCAGTTTCGTATAGCCGTAAATCAAGACCGTTATGCGGATGACCACGTTGTCCTTTGTCGCCCCACCATTTGAATTCGGACAAGAATAACATGCCGGGCTCAAACACCCATTTTCTGATCCGCAGGCTGTTCAACGCAGCCAGATGGGCAGTAAAGCGTGATTTATCCATATTAAAAGCTGTGAAATCTGAATTGTTTAAGATCCTCATAAGTGAATGGACATTTGCCGGAAACACTCACCTTGCCTCTCTTCGCCCCACGGGTCGTAGACCAAAGAGGATGATACAGGCAAGTCTTGATTACTTTCTCTTGAACATCTTTTTCAGATCATCGACGGAAAAGAAGATCCTTGTCGGTCTCCCGTGAGGGCATTGGTCAGGATGCTCTGTCTGTGCCAGATCGGCAATAAGGGCGGAAACCTCTTCCTGATTAAGGATATCTTTTCCGCGGACCGAGCTATGACAAGCGATCCTTGCGGCGAGTGCCTCTTTGAACGATTTATCGGGAGACAAGCCTTCAAGCATGCATGATGCTGCATCGGAGAGGACGCCTCTTATGTCGGCGTCTTTCAGGACATCGGGCAGTGAACGGACGATGACCGTCTCGTGTCCAAAATCCTCTGCCTCTATACCGAAGTCCCTTAGCGCCTGAGCGTTCTCAAGAATAACGCTGTACTCTTTAGGGGAAAGCTTTGCCTGCTTGGGAAACAATAACACGTGAGAGTTCAGATTTATCCCCCTTAAGAACTTTTCATAAAGGACCCTCTCATGGGCCGCATGGTGGTCTATAAGGGTAAGCCCGCCCTTACCCGAGACGGCAATGAACGTGTCCCCGAGATAAATGAACGGCAACGAAGCCTTATAGGCAAGCTCAAGGTTTTCGGATATGACCGACCCCGGAGAGTTGAGGGGCAGCGAGAACGGCGCTGAGCTGTCCGGAAACGGCCTGGAATAATCCGGTACGGGTGTTTCTGCGAACTGTTTTGCATATTCGGTCCTCTCTCTTTTGACGGTTTCCCGGACACATTTGTTCACAAAACGATAGACAGCCTCTTTATCCTCGAATCTCACTTCGCGCTTCGCTGGATGAACATTAAAGTCCACCCTGTGCGGATCGATATCAATGAAGAGGAAAAAGACGGGATGCCTGTCCCGGGGGAGGATGCCCTCGAATGCATGATATACGGCGTGAGAGATGGATTGGTCCTTTATGGGACGCCTGTTTATAAAGATGAACTGATGGGATCTCATACCTCTGAAATTATCACCTTTCGTCACATAGGAAATCATCTTTAAGCCCGTTGTTTCAGCTCCGGCCTCCATCAGGCCGTTGAGAAATTCCTCTCCATAAATCTGCATAATGCGCTCTCTCGGGCCTGACGATAAAGGGACGTTCATGGTTTCCCTATCGTCGGAATTAAGCCCGAAGCCTATCTCCCAGTGAGACAACGCCTCTTTTGTGACCGTATCTATGATATGGAAGAGTTCGGTGCCTGTTGACTTAAGGAATTTCTTTCTTGCAGGGGTATTGAAGAACAGGTCCCTGACCTCTATGGATGTCCCTGCGGAGGGAGAGTCTTTTATCTCTTCAATCTTTCCTCCGGTAATTTCAACAGCTATGCCAAACCGGGAAGCCTTAACACCTGTTACAAGTTTGACCTTCGAAACCGATGCGATAGAGGGTAAGGCCTCTCCCCTGAATCCCATCGTCTTTATATTGAAAAGATCTTCTTCAGCGGCAAGTTTGCTCGTCGCGTGGCTCTCAAAACAAAGCAGGGCGTCTTCCCTGTCCATACCGATTCCGTCGTCCGTCACCCTGATGAGACGCTTTCCTCCGTAAAGGACGTTGATCCTTATATCACTGCTCCCGGCATCAATCGAGTTTTCGATCAGCTCCTTTACGACGGAGGCGGGCCTTTCGATCACCTCTCCCGCTGCTATCTTGTTTCTGAGATCGGGTGGCAGGATCTTAATTTGTGGCATATGACATTTTAAAAAGGAGGATGATAGTAAGTCAATTTGAGACGTAATACTATCGTCAAGGATTCTGTGGTATATTTATCATTATTATATCAAGGAGGTAGTTTATGGACATAAAGGCATATGTTCTCGACAAAGCAAAGGATGCGAAGGCGGGAGCGAGGGTGCTCGCTAAGGCATCTCCCGGCAGGAAAAACGCCGCGCTTCTTGAAATGGCAAAGGCATTGCAGATGCGGGCGAAAGAGCTTATCGCAGAGAATAAGAAAGACATACAGTTTGCCAGGAGAAAAGGGCTTTCTAAGGCTATGTTAGATAGACTGACGCTGAACGAAAAGCGTGTCATCGAAATGTCGCGGGGACTTGTCGAGGTTGCAGCCCTGCCCGACCCGGTCGGTGAAATCATAAAGATGCAGCAAAGACCGAATGGCATGAGTGTTGGAAGGATGCGCGTGCCGATCGGTGTTATCGGGATCATCTATGAATCAAGGCCGAATGTTACAGCGGACGCCGCCGGCCTCTGTCTTAAGGCCGGCAACGCGGTCATACTGCGGGGAGGCTCCGAAGCCATCCACTCGAACAAAGCGATTGCGAAGGTTTTGAGGGATGTTGCTAAAAAACAGGGACTTCATCAGGGCGCGATAACCTTTATCGATATCCCTGAAAGAGAGGCGATCATGGAGATGCTGAAGCTCGAAGGCCTGGTCGATCTCATCATTCCGAGAGGCGGTGAGGCATTAATAAGGGCTGTCACCGAAAATTCCAGAATCCCCGTGCTTAAGCATTATAAGGGTGTTTGTCATGTGTTTGTTGACAGAGACGCTGATCTCATCATGGCAGAAGAGATCAGCGTCAATGCGAAGGTCCAGAGGCCGGGTACCTGCAATGCAATGGAGACGATGCTCGTGGATGAGCCTATTGCCGAAGGGTTTCTGCCGAAGGTGTTGAAGCTGCTTGAGAATGCGGGAGTCGAACTGAGAGGCTGCCCGAAGACCCTCGCGATCTACCCGGATATAAGGGAGGTCAAAGAAGAGGACTATTATAGAGAATATCTTGATCTGACCTTAAATGTTAAGGTAGTCAAGGATATGAATGATGCTATGGAGCATATCGCCAAATACGGGTCTGCCCATTCAGATTCCATAGTAACAATGAACTACGACAGGGCTATGAGGTTTTTGCGGGAGGTTGATTCTTCTGCCGTCTTTGTGAACGCCTCCACGAGACTTAACGATGGTTTTCAGTTCGGCCTTGGGGCAGAGATCGGTATTTCTACCGATAAAATCCATGCAAGGGGACCGATGGGGCTTGAGGAGTTGACTTGCACGAAGTTTGTAGTACTCGGGACCGGGCAAGTAAGGGAATAAAATCAAATTGCATGAGAATCGGTATATTCGGCGGGACTTTTAACCCTATACATTATGGGCACCTCAGGGCTGCTGAGGAAGCAAGAGAAAAACTCGATTTAGACAAAATTCTCTTTGTCACGGCGGGAAGTCCGCCCATCAAAACAGAAGATATCGCAGGCGCGGTACACAGGTATGAAATGGTAAAGCTTGCTGTCGCCGGCAACCGGTTCTTTGAGCTTTCAGACATAGAATGCAGATTGACCGTGAAGTCCTACACGGTACATACCATTGAGGAGCTAAAAAGAGTGCATCCAGGTGCCGAGTTTTTCTTTATACTCGGCATTGATGCCTTTCTCGATCTGCCCAGTTGGCGGCAGCCTGAAATGCTCATTACCCTTACCAATTTTATTATCATATCGAGGCCCGATTTCAGATTCATAGATCTTAATGAATCACCTTACTTGAAAATCAGAGGGGTCACCTTGAAAGATATGGACAATTCAGCCGCCGACCTATATATAACAAAGCTCAAAAGCAATAGAGACGCTATACTCCTTAAACTGACCCATATTGACATATCCTCTACAGAGCTTAGAAGGCTCATAAGACAGGATAAAAGCATAAAATATCTATTGCCACCGGATGTCCAATCCTATATAATTACTAATAAACTTTATAAGAATTTATCTTGAAGAGTGAAACGTCAGCAGTTGACAGTCTGTCGCGTTAATTGACCATAAAATTCTATTGAGAGAAGGGAGGGAAGACCTTAGACAGCAAAGATAAAGCCCTCAAGGCAGCACGGGCAGCACTTGATAAGAAAGCCAAAGACGTCCTTGTCCTTGATTTGCGAGGCCTGAGTACAATCGCAGATTATTTTGTAATCTGCTCAGGGGAAAGCACCACGCAGGTCAAAGCGATAGAAGAGCAGATCGAAGAGACATTCAAGAACGAAGAGATCAGACCTATCGGAATTGAAGGGTTGAGGTACAGCCACTGGATACTTATGGATTATGGAGATGTTATTGTCCATATCTTTGAAGAAGCGACGAGGGCATTTTATGAACTCGAAAAATTGTGGATCGATGCTAAGAAAATCAATCTGTAAGAATATCATCATTAATGAGTAAACTGGCAGTCTTCATATTCGTCGTATTCTTAGCAGTGCTCGCCTTATTTGCTATCCATAATCAGGAAGTCGCCACTGTTAATATCCCCTTTGGAAAGGCTTATGAGACTCCCACTATAGCCCTCATTTTGCTCTCGATCGCGATTGGAGCGCTTGCGATGCTTTTCATCTTTGTGGTCAGGGATACAAAAAGGTATGTGGGCAACATGCAATACCAGAAACGACAGAAAAAAGACGCAAAGGTCCAGGAGCTTTATTCAAAGGCGTTGAACTATTTGTTTGCCCATCATGATCAGGCCAGGGCGAAGGAGTTGCTGAACGAGGTTCTATCAGAAGATCCGGAACACCTGAATGCATTACTTCAGCTTGGAGATATAGCATCTTCAGAAGATGATTTACAGAAGGCACGGGAGCACTACGAAAGGGCAAGGGATCTCAATCCAAAAAATATCGAAGTCTTATTCTCTCTTGAAAGGCTAATGGAAAAGTCGGGGAGGTGGCCTGACGCCCTAAGGCATATCGAAGATATACTTGAAATGGATGACAAAAATCTGTCAGCCTTGTACAAAAAGAGGGATATCCTGGAGAAACAGGAAAGATGGGATGATCTCGTATTCGTTCAGAAAATGATACTCAAAAACGAACACGCCGAAAGGAATAAAAACCGGGAAAGACAGAACCTTGTGGGATATAAATATGAGTACGGCAGATATAGTCTTGAAAACGGGGAGCTTGAAAAGGCAAAAAAGGCGTTCAGGACCGTATTGAGGTTAGAAACAGATTTTATCCCGGCTACCCTGGGGCTTGCAGAAGTGCTGCTGAGAGAAGGAGAGTCCGAGGAGGCGATTAATCTCCTTGAAAAAAGTTATGAGCTGACATCGTCCATGATCGTCCTTTTGAGGCTTGAAGATTTGCTGATCAGTGTGAATGAGCCGCTCAGACTTATTAGGATTTACAAGAATAACATATTAAGAAATCCCCAGGACCCTATGATTAAGTTTTTTCTCGGAAGGCTTTATTACAGACTCGAAATGATAGACGATGCATTCGAAATAATGACCTCCATTGATACCGGAGGCGCCACCTATCCGGAGATGCAGCAGCTTATGGGCAATCTTTATATGAAGAGGAAGCAGGTCGACAGGGCGGTACATGAGTTCAAGAGAGCCTTAGATTCCAACAAATGTGCTTTCAGTCTTTCATACAGTTGTATCAAATGCAAGTATACAGCTTCTGAATGGTCGGGAAGGTGCCTGAATTGTAAGAGTTGGAGCACTTACCAGGTAAATCTTTCGGCCTGATAGTTCACGAAAAATTCCATTTGATTCGAAACATCTGCGCTATTTCACGTTATCATCGTGGTTAAATAAACGCGACGTTTGCTAATATTTTGCTATAATACCCTTCGTACGAGTATTGCTGGTATGTCTTTTTATATGGTAGTTTTCGATTGATTTCGGGAGGTAGACTTGGAAGAAAGATATGATCCTCAGAAGGTTGAGCTGAAATGGCAAGAATACTGGACAGAGAGGGAACTCCATAAAACGGAGTTGAATCCATCGCGGGAAAAGTTCTACTGTCTTGAGATGTTCCCTTATCCCTCGGGCGAAATCCACATGGGTCATGTGAGGAACTATGCTATCGGCGATGTGATCGCCAGGTATAAGCGGATGCACGGGTATCACGTCCTTCATCCCATGGGCTGGGATGCCTTCGGACTTCCTGCGGAGAACGCCGCGATAAAACACAATGTGCACCCCGCGGAATGGACATATAAAAATATCGGTAATATGAAAAAACAGCTCAACCGCATGGGGCTGAGCTATGATTGGGAAAGAGAAGTAACCACGTGCACCCCCGAATATTACAAATGGAACCAGTGGTTTTTTCTGAAGATGCTTGATAAAGGACTTGCTTACAGAAAGCATTCCTACGTGAATTGGTGCCACTCCTGCGACACGGTTCTTGCCAACGAACAGGTCATTAATGAAAAATGCTGGCGGTGCGACAGTATCGTTGTCCAAAAGAAACTCGAGCAATGGTTTTTCAGGATTACCCATTATGCGGAAGAATTACTCCGGGGGTGTGATGAACTGAAGGGATGGCCCGAAAGGGTGGTCCTCATGCAGAAAAACTGGATAGGCAAGGGAGAAGGTGTCGAGGTGGACTTCCCTCTCGAAGGAAGAGAAGAAAAGCTGAGGATCTTCACCACGAGGCCGGATACCTTATTCGGCGTGACATTTATGTGCATTGCGCCGGAACATCCCCTGGCCGGGAAGCTCGTGCACGATGATGATACTCTTGATGCCCTGCAGACGATAAAGGCAAAGTACGGCAAGGAGACCGAAAAGATAGGGCTCTTTACCGGTGCTTACGCGATCAATCCGTTAAACGGAGATAAGGTGCCTGTTTATGCCGCGAATTTCGTGCTCATGGAATACGGTACCGGTGCGATCATGTCTGTGCCGGCGCACGACCAGAGGGATTTTGAGTTTGCAAAAAAATATGATCTGCCGATAAAGGTTGTGATAGTGCCGGAAATCCCCCCCCCCCACATTTGCTAAGGGAGGGATTATTGAACCCGGAATTACTTCCCGAAGCCTATGAAGATGAAGGGATACTCGTTAATTCGGGACAGTTCAACGGCCTGGGTAGTGATGTTGCAAAAAAGAAGATAATAAACTTTGTTGAGGAGAAAGGACTCGGAAAGGGAGTAGTTAATTATAAATTAAGGGATTGGGGCATCTCGCGGCAGAGATACTGGGGGACGCCCATACCGGTTATCTATTGCGATGCCTGTGGTGTTGTCCCTGTCCCGGAAGAGGATCTTCCCGTAATACTTCCCGAAGACGTTAAGATTACGGGAAAAGGGAGTTCGCCTCTCCTTGAGTCCCCGGCATTTTTATACACAGAGTGTCCAAAATGTCGTGGTAAGGCCAGGCGCGAGACCGACACTATGGATACATTCGTAGACTCATCGTGGTATTTTATGCGTTATTGCTCTAAAAAGGGCGACGTTGATCTGAAAGCGGATATCGGCAATGATGAGTCGGACGCCAGGTACTGGATGCCCGTTGACCAGTATATCGGCGGCGTGGAACACGCCGTGCTCCATCTCCTCTATTCAAGGTTTTTTACGAGGGTCATCCGTGATCTCGGACTTCTCGATATCAGCGAACCTTTTCAGAACCTTCTCACGCAGGGTATGGTGATCAAAGACGGGGCGAAGATGTCGAAGTCAAAGGGGAATGTCGTCGACCCCAATTATCTGATCGAGCGGTACGGGGCCGACACGTCGAGGTTGTTTTCCCTCTTTGCAGCCCCGCCGGAGAAAGACCTTGAATGGTCGGACAAAGGTGTCGACGGGGCGCACAGGTTTCTGAACAGGCTCTGGGGAATCGTCTATAAAAATTGTGAAAGGCTAAGGGCAAGGAATGAACCGGGAAAAAAGATTGACAGCCTGCTCCTTACGCCTGATGCTCTGCGTCTTTTCCGGAAGACACACCAGACGATCAAAAAGGTGACGACCGATATGGAACGGGAGTATCATTTCAATACCGCGATAGCCGGAATGATGGAGCTTATGAATGAGATTACTTCATTCGAACCGGCATCCGATGAAGACCGTACTGTTTTCAGATTCGCGATCGCCCGGGTGCTTCTGCTTCTTTCGCCCTTCTCACCTCACATCGCAGAAGAGATGTGGGAGGCGATAGGGAACAGACCGAGCATATTCGAGCAGAATTGGCCTGAGTGGGATGAGGACGCGGCAAAAGAAGAGCAGATAGAGCTTGTTGTTCAGGTGAACGGCAAACTGAGATCGAGGGTCATGATATCGGCAGGCATGCCCGATAATGAAGTAAAAAAAATAGCCCTCGAAGATCAGAGAATTAGAGAAATGATTGGCGACAAATCGATCAAAAAGGTCATTGTCGTAAAGGGCAAGTTAGTTAATATAGTCATTGGATTGTGATGGAAGCAATGAACAATAACAAGAGGGCAAAGCGCAAAGCACCCGTGCGGATTCCTTTAATACTTGTCTTCTGCTCTCTGCTCTCTGCTCTCTGCCAGTTTGGTTGTGGCTATACGATGCACAACAAAGCGTCACTTCCTTTCACGGCGATCAAGATGGGAAAGATCGAAAACAAGACCCTTGAGCCGAAACTCCAGGACAGGCTTTACAGGGCATTAACAGAGGAGTTTTTGAAGCAGGGAGTTTCTGTTAATCCTGATGCAGCGTATAAAATCAGCGGGACGATTCACCAGTTTGATTTACGAATATTGTCCGAAAAGTCAGATGTCGCTGTGGACTATGAAGTGGTTGTTAAGGCGGATTTTACCCTGACCGACCCTTCGGGAAATACGAAAGAATTCAGAAACATAGAATCTCCGTTTATCATCTCTTTTTCGGGGCCCGGCCCCTTGAATGATCTCATTGCATCTAAAGAACTTGCCTCTGAACAGGCGATGAGAGATGTGGCTATGGAGATCGTTGCCGGCCTCATTTACCGATGAGTTTCCAGACATTCTTGAAAGAGATAGATAAAGGCCTGCCTGCACCGGTTTATCTATTTTATGCGCAAGATCCTTTCCTCTGTAGGGAAGCGATCGAGGCAATAAGAAGGCTGGTTCCACCGACCGAAAGAGACTTTAATCTCCATGTTTTTGATCTTTCAATGCCGGGTGATGAACCTATGACGTTTGCACAAATACTGGATGTGGCTAATACGGTGTCCTTTTTCGGCGGGAGGAGATTCACTTTATGTATTGGTAATCCGCAGAAGCTTTTGAAAAAAGATCAGGAGAGATTAAATAGTTATATTTCGAAGCCTGCGCCGGGCTCTGTTTTTGTGTTACTCCATAACGGAGCTCTGAGTAAAGAGGCGAGAGAAAAGTTCCAGGCTTTGAAACCCCTGTCTCTCGATATAAGGGAATCTGAAATCCCGCACTGGATAAAGCAGAGAGCCAAGGTGAAGGGTTTGGAAATATCCGATGAGGCTTCTGATTATTTAATAGGGCTTATCGGCCCCGACCTCAGTCTCCTCTCGTCAGAGATCGAGAAGATTTCTCTCCTCGGTAAGCAGGCGATAGATGTTGACGACATTTTGGATATTGTAACAGGTGGGAGACTTTACAGTATATTCGACCTTGTCGATGCGCTCAGAGAAAAAGACGCCGAACAGGTATTCGCCATATATAAAACCATGCGGGAAACAGCAGAGGATTACAGCCTGATCGGAGCCCTTAACTGGCTATACGCACGCAAACTGCATTCGCGCAACAGCAGAGCAGAAAACGAATATCTCTTAAGGGTATTCGAGCTTCTGAACAAAGCCGATATCGATATAAAAAGCTCTGGAAGAACTTTTCCTATGGAATATCTTCTGGTTAAGCTGCTGCGGCTGCAGTGAGATCCGCCTGAGGCGGAAGGGCGTTCACCTTCTTCGTGAGCCTTGATATATTTCTCGAAGCGGCATTTCTGGGGATAACACCTTTTGACGCAGCCTGATTCAGCCCCTTTATTGCCTGGAGCAATGCTTTGACCGCAATTTCCCTATTCCCTGAATTTACAGCTGTCTCAACCTTCTTTACAACGGTTCTGACACCGCTCAGAACACTCTTGTTCCGAAGGTTCCGCTTCACACCCTGTCTCGCCCTTTTTATGGCTGATAAATTTTTCTTTGGTCTTGCTTTAGCTGGCAATTCAAACCTCCTAATTAGGATGAAAGATTAAAAATACCATAAGAGATGCTATAAAATCAACATTTCTTTGGTTCCTTTTCCGAAACTTCGGAGTTTCGGCCTGATAACCCGACTAAAAACCGGCTTCTATGGTCAAAAGCCAGTATGCAGAAGGCGCGGCCTCCATGCTTTTCTGCAGTTCATCCGAAACCCAGTGGGATTCTTCTTCCAGATTGAAAAAGTATGTGTCGATCCCGAAGAAACCGTCCAAGAAATGAGTGATAATGTGGAGTAGTTTTGATTTGTAACCCTGTGGCAGCTCCTCAAGATCTTCGAGTGTGAAAACATCTTCCCTCCTCAGTTCTTTTATCATATCGCTTAATATCTGACGGTTCTTATGGATCGCGTTCAGCAGTCTGACGCTGAACTCCGGATCTGATGCAGAGATGGATCCATTCCCCTTTATAGATATCTGCGAGTATCGCACCAACTGATAGTTTTCGAAGAACTTAATACCCTCCCTCTACAGGCAACGATATCCGTACCTTTGACCAGGATCTCATGGGAATAGTTCGTTTTTGAAAGATCTTTATGTCTTGACAAGATATCTGTGAGCGGCACTTTGACCCCTGTATATTGTTAATAGATTACCAGTATCGATGCCTTTTTTCAACGGACAAGCCCTGATTTCGGATGCTCCATCAGGCTTTTGTGGTAATATGTAATCCATGAAAAAGTACAGGCCGTTGTCATTGCAGAAGGTTAAGACTTACCCCATAACGAAAAGAAGGAGCAAGGTGTCTCTCTCTGCGCTTGCAACTCCATCCGTAAAAGGGCAGACTTTTCAGGAGTTCTTAGATAAGCTTCCAAATGTACTTGCTGCTAGTGATTTTAAGGCGTTGTTTTGGCTATAGTAAAGCAAGGCAGAATGACAGGCCTGTTATCCTCGGCATGGGAGCCCATCCGATTAAAGTGGGACTGTCACCTCTGATCATAGACCTTATGCGAAAGGGCATTATAACCGCCCTTGCAACGAACGGTGCATGTATCATTCATGATTTTGAGATTTCCTTTATCGGCCATACTTCTGAGGATGTGGGAAAAGAATTATGCAGTGGGACCTTCGGCATGGCGCGTGAGACGGGCAGGTACCTGAACAGGGCCATAAATGAAGGCGCAAAGAAGGGAAATGGCATAGGCAAAGCTGTCGGAGAGATGATATACAGGAGTAAATTTAAATTCAAAGGGAAAAGCGTCTTTGCCTCTGCCTATGAGCATGACATTCCGGCGACTGTTCATGTAGCAATCGGTACCGATATTATCCATATGCACCCTGATGCCGATGGAGCGGCTATCGGCGAAGGCAGCTTCAGGGACTTCAGGCTGTTTACCTCGGTGGTTTCCGATCTTGAAGGCGGTGTTTATGTCAATCTCGGTTCTGCCGTTCTCATGCCGGAAGTTTTCTTGAAAGCACTAACAATAGCAAGGAACCTCGGCAATAAAGTCGAGAATATCACGACAGTCAATATGGATTTCATTCAGCATTACAGGCCAACAGCGAATGTCCTGAAAAGACCACCATGAACAAAGGCACCTGTTATGCCCTGACAGGGCATCACGAAATCATGTTCCCCCTCCTGGCCGCCGCGGTGATAGAGGAATTTGGTTAACCCTGAAATAATACGGTCAGGCATGGGTACATAAAACCCTTTACAAATCGCAATTTAGCTTCGCTTAAAAACTATTTGTATTATATATAAAACATAAGGGTTTTGTGAGTTAAAGAGGTCTTACAGAGGAGGCGATGGTGA
>CAVZMO010000001.1:0-78537 GCA_963776195.1 Thermodesulfovibrionales bacterium | reverse complement strand
TGTCCCGCCGATAGTTGAAGTAAAGAAGCGACTCGATTAAACTGATTTTGCTCAAAAACCAAATTCAAAGGAGTCGCTTATGAAGAAAGAATACCGGAAAATGGCGCGGAAAGCAAACGGAAAGATCAGGGAAATAAAGGAAGGACGGGTCACGATAGAGGTTGCGCTTCCAATCGCGGAGGTGCTGATGGGGACGACAGAGGTTGTAGAGAATATTGGCCGGGAGATAGGGCTCATGGTGCTCTCGGCGGTAATAGAATCTGAGGCGGAACAGAAGGCGGGGAAGAAGAACGAAAAGAATCCGCAGAGGTCAGCCAACTGGTGGGGCAGTCAGATAGGGCCGATTTATTACGATGGGCAAAAAGTGCTGATAGATCGTCCCCGTATCCGGAGCAAGGAGAACAAGGAGCTTGCGCTTGAGACATACATCGCACTTCAGAATCCTCGGAAGATGAGGAAGACAGTGCTGAAAGACATGGTGCTGGGCATATCTTCCCGGAACTATGAAGAGACCGTCGAGAAACTATTACGCGGCTATGGGATAAAGAAGTCCAGTATAAGTCGGCATTTTGTCCAGGCGACAGCAGCGCAGATGCGGGAGTTTTTGGAGCGTTCACTTTCAGGGTTTAATCTGTGCGCGATATTTATAGACGGGATAGAGTTTAAAGGGGAACATCTAATCGTAGCACTCGGGATAGATATAACGGGTCATAAACAAATACTGGGACTATGGCAAGGTGCGACGGAGAATGCGGCAATCTGCGGGAATCTTCTTGAGGATCTGCAGAGACGCGGACTTGATACAGGCAAGGACTATCTCTTTGTCCTGGATGGATCAAAGGCATTACGGTCGGCTGTGACAAGGATGTTTGGCAAAGATGTAGAGGTACAGCGGTGCCAGCAACACAAACGGAGGAACGTAAAAGCGCACCTTTCCCCGGAGCATCAGACAACCATAGATGCGCGAATCCGTGCAGCCTACAATATGGTGAATTACGAAGATGCGAAGAAATCGTTGGAACTGACGGTCAGATATCTTGAAAGGCTCAATCCCAGTGCGGCAAGAAGTCTGGCTGAAGGATTGGAGGAAACACTCACGGTACACCGGTTGAGGGTTAACGGTCTCCTGAGGAAAACCCTTGCCAGTACAAATCCGATTGAGTCATGCTTTTCAATCACGAGGACGATAACCGGCAGAGTAAAACGATGGAGGAAGGGAGACATGGTGCAAAGATGGGCGGTAACTGCTCTCTTAAGGGCGGAGAGCAAGTTCAGGCGGGTGAAGGGTTACAAGGAAATCCCGCAACTCCTCGCTGTTCTCCATAATAAATCAATTGACAGAAAGGAGGTCGCTGCTTAGGATATGGCTAACAGGGTCCTTCTTACTTCAACTACAGAACGGGACAAGGTCCTCTTCTATTTCAGTTTTTACCAATTGAGAATGAATAAGGTTTCATCTATTAATAATTATGAAGATCCTCAAAAATCCGTCTCTTACATAAAATTAGCTGGAGCAAACTTGTTTGGTGTTTACCAATATGGCAAGAAGTTTATTGACATTTTAAGAGAGCTATGTCTTATGAAGAATCTTTCAAGTACAGATATAGTTTTCTTAAATAAATTTTCAGAAACGAGAAATAAAATTATTGAACATAACTTCAATCCCAGAGGCTATAATTTTCTGATAGAACCAATTTTTTGGACTTTAGGCTCTACAGATTCATGGTTAGAAGTTCGCATCCATGCTCAAAAAGAAGCGGAATATCTTGGAGAAGTAGATTATTATGAAGACTACTACAAATTGGAAGCTATTATCACAGATATTATCAAAAGATTCTAAATTTACAACAACCAGCCGACAAAAACCAGTGCGCAACGCAAATTTATACAGGCGATTGGACCCGCTGTTGCTCGATAACTTCCTGTAATCTGCCACCTGAGAAACACCTCTTCTCATGCAGATTACAATCGATATTCATCGGAATCATTTTTGGATCTCTTCTGCCGTAGCTCACGAAATATGTCCAAATCCTGTAATAAGCGACGATGATCTTTCCTGGTTTTATCCATAAAAGAGAAATAGACTTTCCTGAATGACCTTTCAATGATGTTATTTTCTATTTATTTCGGTCATGTACTGTGGTATAGTTGCGTGAAAAGCTGTCTATAATTGGCTGGAGGATCTATCATAAAAATCAAGCTCATTTATATAGCTGTCACATTGATGACTGCTCTGGCTGCGTTGACTGGGTGCGCAACGGAACGTCATATCTTGCCAACGCTCTCCGACGCTCCCAGAGTTGGCCTCGACTTGAAGCCTCCGATTCTTAGCGCGGTTTTTGACGGTCGGGCCACCCAAGATCCGAAGGAGGCGGCAACACAACTCCAAGCAGATTTATGGCGGATTTATGGCTCTTCAATTGAGTGGACTGATTACTTCACCAAAACGCCCCTAGGTCGTGTCGCGATTCGAGTTCGTATCGTCACGCTTGGAGCCTCCTTTGGAAGCCGTCTGATTTCTACTATGGCTTTCGCGAATGCCGTAAGCTCTGCTCAGGGCAGTGCTACCGGCCCATGGGGGCTTGTCGTGGGAAATGTATCAGCTGAGCAGTCAGTATTTGCGGGCTCTTTTACTGGCGAAGGCTGGTGGAATGGTGCGGCCTGGATTGACCTTGAAGTCCAAGACTACCGAGGTGCCACGCCAATTGCCTTCACCGTGCCTATTGTGGCAGAGCACCGAGAATCTAATGTCTGGGGTTACGCATCCGGCAACAAGGCTGCCGAAGCTGCGTGGCAACGAGTAGCCGTTCAGCTTACAAGAGCCATGGATACCATTTTTCGTACAGTTAGGGACCAGCAACCCTGAGCTTCCGACCGTGCGCTAACAAGTTGCTCACGAGAAGGTGACGAAAGATCGGTACGGCTTTCAGCGTGAGATTGAAGAATTGTTATGTCAAAGTATTATGAAATAACAGTGAAGACTATTGCGGATGAGGTTAAACAGGTATCACCAAACCTTCAAAATGCATCAGTAAACGTTGGCGCAAGAAATAAGATCGAAGGAGCATCTGGTTTTAGGCATCAAATTGATGTATCGATAGAAATACCAGGTGAAAAGTTGGTCTTAATAGAGTGCAAATGTTATAAGTCTAAGGTTACATTATCAGACATATTGGTTCTAATAGCGAGGATTGACGATATCAGTAAGAAGAAACGAATAGATGTTTCGGGGAATTTCTTCACGACTGTAGGATACACAGAGCCAGCAAGGAAAGTTGGAAGCTATTACAAGATTGATCTCAATACTGCCAAAGATGCGAAGCAGTTTGCTGTGCACATTGCTAACGCTGTGCTCATTAAGACAGAACCTTTTAGGGCAATCACCAAGTTATCAGGCAAGTTCTCAGATGAGTCCGGCTAATAAATCGCTCATGTGAATCGCTGTTCGCCCCTGTTAGCCCCACGGTTCAACCGTAAAACATTTCTTTCCGTAGTCATTGACATAGCTTCTCGCCATCACTGATTAGTTGTAGTCAACTATTAGGCATCCACCTCCTTTGGTTTATAAGTTGTTCTTTTTGAGAGCATTGTAAAGAGCACTCTTATTAATTTGTGGGCAGTAGCGATGATAGCCATTTTAAACGGTAGTCCTTCTGCTCTTCTCTTCTGATAATAAGAACTGAAGATATTATCTCCCCTCACAACACAAGTAGTCATAAGATAAATGATATATCTCAGGTGGCGATTGCCTCTTTTCGATATTCTGCTTATGCCTTCAAATTTGCCGGATTGATGAACTGATGGATCAAGACCAGCAAAGGCGATGAGATGTTTATACGTAGAGAAGGCCCTGTAGTCTCCTATTTCGGCCAAGAGCCGTGAAGCCGTTATATTACTTATTCCCCCAATGGAAGTGATAATTTCTATATCTTCAACCATCATGGCCTCACATGCTTCAACCAGTGCCTTTTTCATCCTGACCTTCTTTTCTATTAGGTGCTGAAGCGTGGAGATCTTTTCAGGAAGGATGATCTCTTTGGCTGCAGCGTGAGACGCAACAGATGTCTTTGCTGCCCTGATGATATCTTCTGCCGACACAGAAGTCTTTTTTCTTTTGTCCTCATGGAGTAAGGCCTTAGCAATTGTATTCGGCCTGGCAATTTTGATTGAACGGGCTGATGGGAATTGCCTGAGAAACTCAAGTATTGTCTCAGAGAAGATATTACAGATAGACTCAAGCTCAGGGAACGTGATCTGCAGCATCCTTCTGATATCATTTTTCATCCCCGCGATGAGGTTCGTAAGGGATTCATGCTCTCGTGCAAGGTCTTTGAGGTCCTGCAGATCCGGGGAAAGGTCTGTTTTCAATAGGGTGTCTTTATGTACGCGAAGAAACTGGGCAATCGTGAGAGCGTCTTTCTTGTCGGTCTTGGTTTTCCTCAGTGAAAGCTTCGCAAAATTAGCCGTCAGAAGAGGATTGATAATAATGCAGCGAATTCCCTCGTACGTGAGAAAGGAGAAGAGGTTTACGTGGTAGCAACCCGTGGACTCCATAGCAACAGTTACCTCTCCGATGTCTTTACAGTAAGATGTTATGGCCTTTAATAGTTTATCGAATCCATCAGCGGTCATTGCAAGCTCAAGATAGAAACACTTGTTGCCATTACCATCTATTGCTTGTGCTGTTGAGAAATCCTTTGATACATCGATGCCAATAAACAGAGCTGACAAAGCAACACCTCCTTAAAACGGTATTAGAAAGACGACAGGAAAGCCTCCCAAACCAAACCTCCATCGTGACAAGGGTTCTCGACCCAATCAACCAATCATAACACACTACAAGAAGGGTTCTAAGACCCAGGTGAAGCTCAGGTTCTCCTGCCTTCTTCTTGAATGGGTAAAACCCATTCATTCAGACGTTATACCATAAATGCTAAGTAGGAGGTGTTATGCGCACCCGATCATTGATTGATCACGTCGCGAAGTAGATGAAGTACCTTGCCCTGAGTGATTCTGTTTATAAGTAGCGCTCTTACCCAAGTTCGAGGGCGGCCAAAATGACGGTTTACATCTGAATATATGTGGTGGAATGAGCCGGAACCATCTTGCATTCGATTTTATTTCCTGTGAAGCGGGCTTGTCAGAATACGCAAGGCTTGAAGACGCCGTTCTGTCTTTCAACTTTCCATCCTTTCATGCCTGGGTATCGTGAAGCATATCCCTGATCAGCCTATGCTTTGTGCATTTACCGGCAAGTTACTGCTTTGACCGGATCATCTTCTCGATGAGATTGTGAAGACCCAGGATAATCTGAACCGGGGTCGGCGGACATCCCGGGATGTAACAGTCTACGGGAACCACATTGGCGACACCGCTTGTTACTGCATAGCTCCCTTTATAGACTCCTCCGTCCGTGGTGCAGTCTCCGCAAGCGATAACGAGTCTCGGCTCAGGAGTTGCTATATAGGTCTTTTTGAGGGCGAGTTCCATCTGTCTTGAAACAGGACCGGTAACAAGAAGTGCGTCCGCATGTCTGGGAGACGCCACGAAATCGATGCCAAATCTCTGAATGTCGTAAATAGGATTGGTAAGGGCGGTACATTCCCATTCGCAGGCGTTGCACGAACCTGCATCCACCTGTCTGATCCTGAACGACCTGCCGAACACTTTGTCAATCCCCTCCTGAAGCGAGATGACTTTCGCGGCTTCCTCAGGGGAAACCTTGAACCCTTCCGGGAAAGGAACAGCCTTCTTTTTGCCTATTATATTCTTCAGAATCTCTTTAATCACATATCACATCCTGAATAAGACAGATTGAAGCTCTTGTTGCACAAGGGAAAGTCAGGCACGATATTGCCGTGGACCGCGAAGGGCACCACAGGCCAGTTGCAATATGACGGAGACCTTAGTTTTACCCTCAGCGGTCGTCCGTCCTTGTCGGACATGACCCAGTAAAAGAGTGCCCCCCTCGGTGTCTCCGTATAGCCCAATGCCGACGAAAAGGCCGGGATCTCCCTCGGAGCAACCGCCAAGTCTCCTTTATATCCTTTTTCAAGGAGCGTATTGATAATGGATATCGAGCACTCCGCCTCCCCGGCCCTGACCATCATCCGCGCAAGCACATCGCCTTTCGACACGGTGTGTATCTCAAAGTCGAGTCTGTCATAAAACAGGTGAGGATGGGCCTTCCTGATATCGTCGTTGATCCCCGATGCCCGTGCCGCAATCCCTGTCGCGCCCAATTTCCTCGCGATCTCCCTTGATAATTTTCCCGTGCCTTCCAGCCTCTCCACGTGCGAAACCGCACCGAGCAGCAAGTTCATGAATCCCTTATATTCCTTTGTCACGGTGTCGATCGTCGAGAGGATATCGTCCCGGTACAGGAATATATCTTTCTCAACTCCGCCGATAACGTTCACACCCCTCAAATATCTGCTCTTCGTGAGCCTTTCATTTAGCTGCATAAGACTTTCCTTGATTACCGCACCTTTTGCATATCCAACAGCAAGGCCGGTACCCGCACACATGTTTCCAATATCGCCTATGTGATTATATAACCTCTCAAGTTCCAGAAGGAGTGTCCTTATTGCCTTTGCGCTTTCCGTTATCTCAATCCCTGCCATTCTCTCCACGGCCATGCAATAGGCAGACGAATGGGAGAAAGAAGACGTCCCCGAAACCCTCTCCGCAAGTTTCACCCCCGCAGTAAAACCGATCTGCTCAAAGTGTTTTTCCGTACCTTTATGGGTATAAAATAATCTCGGTTCAAGGAAGAGTATCGTCTCACCGAGCGCACTAAACCTGAAATGTCCGGGTTCGATTATCCCCGCATGGACAGGACCGACAGGTATCTCGTAGACCCCTTCGCCCTCGACCTCCATAAAACGGTAGGGTTCTTTCGGGGCGGTCCCCTCTCCCCATTCCTTCAATTCGTGCTCAGTGATGGTCCAGTCTTTCCGCAGGGGGTGTGCACCGGATGGAAAAGAATCGTGGAATACAAGCCTGCGCAGATCCGGATGCCCTTCCGGCATCAGGCCGAACATGTCATTGATCTCCCGCTCATACCAATGGGCTGCCGGGATATCATGGGTCAGAGAGGGGAACGAAGGGGCATCATGCTTAATCGGCAGTACAACGATAGAGAATTTGTCAATTCCGGGGATAGAAAATACGGTATAAATCTTGAACGTCCCATCGATTTCCCTTTCATCCGCTCCAAACATGAGCCGCAATAAGGCCCCCTTTTCCAAATAAAGATATACGCATATACTTTTAAAGCTCTTTCCTGTAACTTCTATATATTGCTCATTCAGATTTTCTCTCGTCGCTGCCGCTTTCTTCAGTATATTTTCCATTACCTGACTCCAAGGACATGAACACAGGTCCTGATCGTATTATCTATGAAATCAGGGACAGTTACGCCGAGGAAAACAACAGACAGCGCCATCGCAATCATTATCGTATCAGTCATAAAACCCGGAAGCCCGTAGGCCGGCGATTCCTGATGCTTCGGTATTACCAATCCCCCGGTGACCTGTTCCCCGGCAGCCCCATTTTTCTGCTCCGTGGCTTTCCCAAAAAGCATCTTCCCGAACCCGGAGAGTATCCCGTAAAAGACGATGACGACAAAGACAAGGAACAGTCCGATCACGAACCACAATCCCTTATCTACTCCTGCTTTGAGGACGGTAAATTCACTCAGAAAGATATTGAAAGGCGGCGAGCCGGCGAGAGAGAATGCGCCGATGAAGGTGAGCGTCCCGAGCAACGGCATCGAGGAAAGCACTCCGCTCACGTTCTCTATCCTCGTGGAACCGAACCGTGCCTGGATCTTTCCCGATGCAAAAAACATGAGGGGCTTTGAAATGGCGTGGTTTAAAATATGCAATAGCGCGCCGTAAATGCCGGCAAATCCCCCGATGCCCGTCCCGAGTGAAATAATTCCCATATGCTCGATACTGCTGTAGGCAAGAAGCCTCTTGTAATTGTCCTGAACAAGAATGAATACCGAAGAGATGCCCATGGAAAGAAGACCGAAGACAATCAGCAGATTGCCGGTAAATGCTTCTCCCGTTGAAGGCTCTACCAGCGATACGAACCTCATAATCCCATAGAACGCGGTATTGAGAAGGATTCCTGAGAGAAGGGCGCTTATAGGGCTCGGTGCCTGGCTGTGGGCATCCGGAAGCCAGTTGTGGACAGGCGCCAACCCCGCCTTGGTGCCGTATCCGACAAGGACAAAGATGAAGGCAAGCTTCATCGTTGAAGGATTAAGTCTGCCGGCAATCCCTTTGAGCTCCGTCCAGTTCAATACGCCCTCCGCCCCTGTGACGACAGTAGAGGCGTAATATGTTATGAACGTCCCGAGGAGTGCAAACGTAATCCCCACGGTGCAGAGGATTATATATTTCCAGGCCGCCTCAACCGCCAAAGCCCTCTTTCTAAAACCGAACCCGATAAGGACGGCAGAGACGATTGTCGTCGCCTCTACCGCGATCCACATGAGTGCAAGGTTGTTCGAGACAGTCACAAGAAGCATAGTGAAAATAAACAGGTGAAGCAACGCATAATATCTCCTCATCCCCGCCGTATCCGTAAGACCGACCTTCAGTTCATGCTCCAGATACCCGATGGAATAAATTGCAGAGACAAGACAGAGGAAGATTACCAATGCCATCATATACCCTGAAAGGGCATCCATATAGAGCACCCCTCCCAGGGTCTCGATGGGATGAGAGACGGATGCAAGGATCACCGGCACGGAAAACCCGGTGAGAACGACGGCGCCGGCCAGGCTCATGTAGCCGACCACCTTGCAATTCTTCAATGCATAGCAGATAGCAGCTGTAACAATCGGTATCAGAAGTATTTCAAGCATTCATCCTATCCCTTCAATGTCGTCAGTTTATCGAGGTCCGAAGAAATGAACACACGCTTAATCTGAACGGCAAATATGCCGAGTATAATAACGCCCATGAGCATGTCGAATAAAATCCCGAGCTCGATAATAACGGGCATGCCGAATGTCAGGGAAAAGCCCGCGAGGAAAAGTCCGTTCTCCATGAACAACAGACCTATAACCTGTGTTATCGCCTTTCTTCCGGTTATCATGCTGAAGAGGCCGATCAGTATCACGGCGATCGATATCTGAAGCACATTTTTCGAAAAACCGGTAACAAAGATACCCTGACTCAGAGAGGTATAGACCACCGCTACAAGGATCCCCGATATCGTGAGCGAGAGGGTATTGCTTATATACGGTTCTGCATCATGGGTAACCTTTGTCCGGCGGACTATCTTTCGCAAAAACCACGGGATAACAATCCCTTTGCTCACAAGGGTCGTCACGGATGCGACATAGAGGTGCGTCTCACCGACCATGAATGCCACGATGGCAATCAGCGATGAGAGAAGCCATGAATTGAGTGTGTATGCCCTTACATACGACTCGAGCCGCTTGAGGGCATTCATTGCGATAACAGTCAGGAGGATGCCCACGGAAATGAAATCGATTATCGAAAATGCCTGGATCCAGTTTTTCATTCTATTTCCCCATCATAATGTACGTTAAGAGAGACAGCACCGCAAGGACAAAGGCCCCCCCGAGCAGCGCCGGAAGCTGAAAGAATCTCACTTTTGCCCTTGTCGACTCTATTGTTGCCATTAACACAGCCATAAAAAACATCTTGAGAAGATACAGTGCCGACGATAGAGCAAGGCTTGTGATTTCCATATCCTTCGAAATGCCGAGGGGAAAGAATATATCGACGGCAACGGTAAATAACAGCATCTGTTTCATATAGTGGGCCCATTCCATGAGTGCAAGATATCTGCCGGAATATTCGAGTATCATTCCCTCGTGGATCATCGTCAGTTCGAGGTGTGTATCGGGGTTATCGACGGGAACCCTTCCCGTCTCTGCGACGATAGCCACCATAAAGGCAGAGAGTGCAAGGACATGAGACGGCGAATAGAGCACATTCTGCACCTCCGCAATCCTGGCCACATTCGTCGAGCCCGCAGAAATCGCAGCGGTAAATAAGCTGAGCATCATCATCGGCTCGACAAGCACCGCCACGGTCATCTCCCTGCTGCTGCCCTCGCCGCCGAATGCCGTCCCCGTATCGAGCCCTGCAAGAGCCATGAAAAACCTTCCGAGTGCAAAGATATAAATCAGCGCTATGAAATCACCCATCACACCGGGGCCGGACCGTGTCGTAATAACCGGGACAATCATGGCTGCCGCTATGGTTGAGGTAAACACGATATATGGTGTCGCCTTGAATATCCATGACGATACACGGGAAACAACCATGTCTTTCCGACAAAGCCTTATCAGGTCATAGTAGGTCTGGAATATGCCCGGCCCCACGCGGCCCTGCATATTTGCCTTGAGTTTCTTGATGACCCCCTGAATGAGCGGAGAAAAGAGCATGATTATTATGAACTGCAGATATTCCATTTAACCATTTAACCCCCGAAAATGAGAAGCAGGATCAGGGTCACCAGAATGTACCCGAGATAGAGCTGGAGGCTCCCCGATTGCAGCAGTCTCACCTTTCCTGCGAATTTGTGGATAAAAGTCGTTACAGGATCGTAAAGGTATTTTTCAAAGAACGGCGTTATCTCGCCGCTGTATTTTATCGCTTTCACAAAAAAGGGCTTCACAGCATAAGAAACCCTGAGTTCTCTCCTCGGCAGATATATCTTCTTGAATATCATCCTTATGGGCTTTGTGAATGCAGTTGCCGTGTATTGCATCCTCGGAGTCAGCGCGGGCATTCCGCAGTCCCAGGAATCACCGTACGTTGTCTTTCTTCTGCCGCCGACGCTCACGATAAAGACGACCGAAGCAATAGCCATAACGATCACCGTGATAAGTATCGATACGGGCGAAAGAGTAGCCAGGGTCTCATTGACATGAATGGACCAATTGCCCGTCAGTGCGCTGTATGAGCCGGTAAGAAGAAAAGCAGTGGTGGAAAGCATATTTATCACCGCGCCCGGGGCTACTCCAAACGCAAGGCACAAAAGGGCAAGGATAGCCATACCGGTTATCATAGAGGGCGATGACTCTTTCGCATGCTCTGCGTGTCGGCTTCGCGGCGTCCCGAGGAAAGATATGCCGAAGGCCTTTACAAAACACGCGGCGGCGAGTGCGCCCGTAAGCGCAAGGGCGGCGCCTCCCAGGGGTAAAATAATCTTTGCGGTGATGGACGATGACCGAAACCCGAGTATCAGCGATTGATAGGTGAGCCATTCGCTCACGAAACCGTTGAACGGAGGCAGTGCGCATATCGAGACCGAGCCTATAAGAAAGGCAAACCCGGTATACGGCATGGACTTGATCAGTCCGCCCATGTCTTCCATGTTCTTTGTGTGTATGGCGTGCATTACGGAGCCCGCACCGAGGAAGAGCAGGCATTTAAAGAGGGCGTGATTCACCGTGTGGTAAAGACCGGCGATAAGCGCCAGAGCGGACAGGGTGTAAAGACCGTCACTCCTGAACATCATCGAGCCCCCGAGACCGAGGAGTATAATACCGATATTTTCGACGCTGTGATAGGCCAGAAGCCTTTTGATGTCATGCTCCATAAGGGCGTATAACACCCCGAGGATGGAAGAGACAGCGCCGATTACGACAATCGTGATCCCCCACCAGTCCGGCCCCTGCCCCATTATGTCCATGCTTATCCTCATGAACCCGTAGATCCCTGTCTTTATCATCACCCCCGACATCAGCGCAGATATATTGGACGGCGCAGCGGGATGGGCATTCGGAAGCCATGTGTGCAGGGGGACAATGCCGGCCTTCGTGCCGAATCCTATCACCGAAAAAATAAAAACGATTGATTTGATGTCGTCGGGCAATTGTGCCATTGATGCCTTTATTCCTGTGAAGTCCATCTGCCCTGTCTGCCGGTAGAGTATGAGAAAGAGCACGATGATAAAAGCGGTCCCTGTGTGGGTCATGACCGCATATAGCAATCCTGCCTTCACCGATTTTTTGTCCCTGTCGAATGTCACGAGGAAGTAGGAAACAACGGACATCGTCTCCCATGATATGAGAAACGTAATGATGTTGCCCGAAAGAATAACCGCATACATACTTAAGACAAAAAGGTTATAGAGAACGCCCATCAGCCCCTTATTGCCGAAGTCTTTCGCATAACCGATAGAATATATCGATACCGACAAGGTCAAAATCGATACTATCGCCACAAAAACCCCCGAAAGGGCGTCTCCACGGAATACAAACTCAAGAGCGGACGAGATCGGCATGGCAGGCATCGTTATCTGTCGGCCGGAGGAAAGATATAAACCTGAAATCAAGAGGCCCAGCGCACCAATGGCCGGAAGGATATAGACATAGTTCTTCGCTTTCCGGAAGGGTATTAAGGAAATTACCGCACCGGAAAGGAAAAAGAGAACCCCTATGTTGAAATAAAATTCCATATTTTTTCAGGAAAAATTTTTTAATTGTAACATACCCAGCAGAAAAGCATTTCTATAAATTTTTTTAATACCCTACAAAATTGTTTTTTACTTGACAATATTGTCTTTTGAAATTTAACGTATAATCATACGGCAACCGTTTGCCGTTTATTTCGAATATTGAGGTAAAGCAATGTGTAGACTGGCTGCGATAACGTCAAATGAATACTTTTCTCCGATGGAAAATATCCTCGCCCTCGAGACGATGAAGGAAGGCCACGACGGCTCCGGACTCGGCCTCACGCTGAAAGACCTCGGCGGAGATTTTGAGAACCTGAAGGGATATCCGATCCTCTCGGGGATATGTTCGAAGAGCGGGGGCAAGACACTCGATGAATTCATGGACAAGGCCGGATTTAGACTCAAAGAGGTCTGGGCGCCGAAGATAAAGCAGGTAAAAGGGATACCGCCCCGCGGTCATTATTTCGCGAGGGTGTACGACTATCCCGCCTCCTATAAGCACAAATCGACACGGGAAAAGGAAGACCTTCTTGTGACCGTACGTCTTTCCTTGAGAAAAATCGGGGAACCGGACCAGTCGATATTTGTTTTCTCTTTTTATCCCGACGTTCTTACCCTTAAGGAGGTCGGCGACCCGCTTGAGGTCGGCGAATTTTTCGGACTGGACGGAAACGGCTTAAAAGCAAAAGTCATATTTGCCCAGGGAAGACAGAACACGAATTACGAAATATACTTGTATGCCTGCCATCCTTTTTTCATTCAGGGCTATTTCTCGATGACGAACGGGGAGAATACGGCCTTTGTGCCTATAAGGGAATTCCTCATGAGCAGGGGGGTTCCCGGCTATATCGGCTATAACAGCGACAGCGAGGTATTTACGCATATCCTCCATTATACGGTGCGGCAGCTCGGTTTTCCGTTAACGTATTACAAAGATGTCATTACACCCCTCAAAGCCCCGGAAATCGAGAAACGTGAAGACAGGGATGCCATAAAGCTTGTGAAACAATCGCTCAGACCGTTATGCATCGACGGACCGAACGTTGTTATCGGGTGCACCCCTGACGGGACGTGTTTCATGGTCCATGATGCCAAGAAACTCCGGCCGGGTGTTGTCGGCGGAGTAAAGGGCAAATATGCATTGATGTCTGAAGAATGCGGACTTGACAGTGTCATTCCGAAAAGAAACAAATCCGGGGATATCTTTCCGATGAAATACGATATGGTAATTGTCAAGCCCCAGGCTGAGGAGGTTGCGGTATGGAACCAGCTGCAAAATTAGACCACAATCACAAGCTCTCATTGAGGGAATTTCCTTATATAATCCGCTGGAGGGACGACAGATGCAAAAGGTGCGGCAGATGCACCGCCGTCTGCCCCGTCAAGGCTATCGAGCCGGCAGTTAAAGTCCTGAGGGCCGTACAGTCCGAGGGACCTGTCCCGAGACCGACTGCGGTGAGAAGGATCGTCCATGTTGTGGAGCAGGTGACCGACATAGACCGGTATTGTACGGGGTGCGGAACATGCACGCTGGTGTGTCCTAATGAAGCGATAGAGCCTGAATACAATCCCGCCAATAAATTCCTTCATTTCAAAAACAAAGGCGGAGAGGGCTACAAGAGGGGCGGCAGGAGAAACGATCCGGCGATATCAACCCTCGACAGGCTTAAATTCACAAGGATTTCGATGCTGACAGACCCGGCCCTGGATGCGGGAAGACACGAGTTCCGGGTGAGGACGCTCCTGGGCAGGATGCTGCCTCCGGATGAACTCCCTCTGAGGTCTGTAGGCGGTAAACTTGTTGTTGATAAGGAAAGCGATAAATTTGTCCCGCCCGTTCGGGAGATTTTCCCGATAATGATCGGCAGCATGTCGGTGGGCGCGCTTTCACCGCCCATGTGGGAAGGTCTCGCCATGGGCGTCGCATATCTCAACGAAGTGGAAGGTCTTCCGGTCGTTATGTGCACGGGTGAAGGCGGAGTTCCGCCAAGGCTCTTAAAATCAAAGTTTCTCAAATATATCATTATACAGATCGCGTCGGGATACTTCGGATGGGATGAAATCATTCATGCCATACCTCATATGGTAGAGGACCCCGCAGCGATAGAAATCAAATATGGCCAGGGTGCAAAGCCCGGCGACGGCGGTCTCTTAATGGCCCAAAAGGTACTGAAACTCATCGCCAGTATCCGCGGCGTGCCGCAGTTTATCGATCTCGCGTCGCCTCCCACGCACCAGACAAAATATTCTATCGAAGAGGCGGTAGCGAAGATGATCCAGTCCATGTCGATGGCATGGGGCTTCAGGGTGCCCGTCTATCCGAAGATCTCCGGAACAAAGACGGCCCGTGCCGTCCTGAACAACCTGGCACGAAATCCTTATGCGGCGGCGCTTTCTATCGATGGAGAAGACGGCGGAACCGGCGCTGCTTACAACGTTTCTATGGATAAAATGGGCCATCCCATAGCGTCGAATCTCAGAGAGTGCTATCTTGACCTCGTGAAGCAAGGCAAGCAAAATGAGCTTCCCCTTATCGCTGCCGGCGGTGTAGGCAAGAAAGGGAACCTTGCTGCCAACGCAGCGGCCCTCATCATGCTCGGGGCATCGGCCGTCTCTGTCGGGAAATATATAATGCAGGCAACCGCGCATTGTTTCGGCGACGAATACAACCGCTGCAACCTTTGCAATACCGGCAAATGCCCGAGGGGTATAACGACACAGGACCCGAAATTGTACCGCAGACTCGATTCCGACAAGGTTGCCGAACGCGTCGTGGAAGTCTTCAAGGCTGCCGACGTGGAGCTAAAGAAGATATTTGCACCTATGGGCAGAAGTACGGAACTACCCATCGGCATGTCCGACGGATTAAGTATTGACGACAAAGCAATGGCGGACAGATTGGAAATAAGTTATGCGTGCTAAGAAAAAAACAGTAACCAGTAAGCAGAAATCGGAAGTCAGCGGAAAGGAATCCAGTCCCCGGACCGTTATCCTCCAGGGCGTTGTAAAGGGTAAACGCGTGCCTTCCCGGATTTTTGAGGAACAGATACAGCAGGCCATCCGGAACAATGCAAGGGAATTGCACATAATAGCAGACGGTCAGCACGGGATCGGCGGCAGAATCTGGCCGAGGGGCGAAAGCGTGAAACTGACCGTTGAAGGGCCGGCGGGCCAGAGGCTCGGAAGCATGGGCATGCCGGGCACCCGGATCGTCTTGAAGGGAAGCGCCTCCGACGATGTGGGCTGGATTAACTGCGGCGCCAATATAACGGTCTTAGGCGATGTCACCAACGGCGCCTTCAATGCCGCAGCACAGGGAATCCTTTACGTTCAGGGAGGCGGGGGTGCGCGCTGCGATACTATGACGAAGCACAACCCGCGGTTCGACCCGCCGCAGTCATGGTATTTTAGAAACGTCGGCGACTCTTTTGCAGAGTTTAAGGCGGGCGGAATCGCAGTCGTCTGCGGCGTAAATCCCCGGAACCCGGAAAACGTTCTGGGATACCGTCCCTGTGTCGGGATGGTAGGCGGAACAATATATTTCAGGGGTCCGATTCAGAGCTACAGCGAGCGGGACGTCAAGCTCCTCGAATTGACCCCCCAGGACTGGGAATGGCTTAAGACCAATATGAAGCCATACCTTGAAGCCATCGACAGGGTGTCTTATTATGACGAACTTACCCGCTCGCAGGATGAATGGAAGAAATTCATTGCGTACACTCCCCAGGAAAAAAAGGCAAGGCGATGGTTCAAGATGCCCACATCGGATTTCAGGAAGGATGTCTGGGAGAAAGAAGTTGGACAGGGCGGTATATTTGCGCCTTACATGGACCATGATCTCACCATATTGCCGTACATAACGACAGGGAAAGACAGAAGGAACAAACCCGTCTGGGCGAATGAAAAATATTCACCACCGTGCGCATATAGCTGTCCGACACATATCCCGTCGCACAAAAGGGCGGCGCTGATTCGGCAGGGGAAACTCCATGAAGCCCTGGAACTGGTTTTGCAATACAGTCCTTTACCCGCGACAGTATGCGGACAGATATGTCCGAACCTCTGTATGCAGAGCTGTACGAGGGGCCAGCTCGACAAACCTCTCGGCATCGACAGACTGGGAAGGCTCGCCCTTGATCTGCCGGCCCCGAAAAAAGCTGAACCTACGGGACATTCAATAGCCGTCGTCGGCGGAGGTCCCGCGGGCTTGAGTGCCGCATGGCAGCTTGGGTTAAGGGGCCATACCGTTGACCTTTACGAAGCGACCGGCAAGCTCGGCGGAAAGCTCGAGCTCTGCATCCCCAGGGAGCGCCTTCCCCGCGAAGTGCTCGAAAAAGAGTTGTCAAGATTCAGAGAAATAGGCGTTCACGTTCATCTCAATGAGAAGATCGATCAGAAGAGATTTGAAGAGATTTATAAGGGCCATGAAGTCATGATTGTTGCCTGCGGCGCACACAAACCGAGGATTTTTCCGTTCCCCGGTTCCGAACATATAGTATCGGCGTATGATTTTCTCAGGGGTATCAATATCGGAGACCTGCCTGATCTGAAGGACAAAAAGGCTGTCATCATAGGCGCCGGAAACGTCGGGATGGATGTCGCCTCTCAGGCCTATAACTGCGGCGCCCAATCGGTCATAGCAGTGGATATCCAGAAACCCGCCGCATCCGGGAAAGAGATGGAAAACGCGGTTGCCAAGGGCACCAGGATCGTATGGCCCAAATTCTCGGAGAGATACGACAATGCTGAGAAAAGACTTTATTTCAAAGACGGCACATCTCTGGACGCAGATGTTGTTATCATGTCGGTGGGAGACGTTCCGATACTGGATTTCCTGCCTCCTTCCATCCATACGGAGCGCGGCTGGATAGCTGTGAACGATATCGGCCAGACATCGGATGTAAAGGTTTTCGCCATCGGCGATGCCACAAGATTAGGTCTGGTAACCCATGCGATCGGCCAGGGGAGGACAACCGCAGAGACGGTCCATTATCAACTCATGCATGCCCCCAGATGGCCGGAGGTCAAGCAGGTTATTTCGTATGAACGTATCAAGACGGAATATTATGATGTATGCAAGGGTGACTTTACCCCGGAGCAGGAAGCAAATAAGTGTATGTCCTGTGCCACCTGCCGCGACTGCCAAATGTGCGAAAGCACATGTTATTGGGGCGCAATCAGCAGGGTCGAGCACCAGGGCGGATCATATGAATATGTCGTTGATGAGGAAAAGTGCATCGGTTGCGGATTCTGTGCAGGCATCTGTCCATGCGGGATATGGGAGATGGTAGAAAACGTTTAGGCCCTCATGATGCAGTCACTTGAAAGAGAAAATCGTATCCTCTCAGCCCTTCTTGAAGTAAGCAAGGTCCTCAGCTCTTCCTTCGATCTTGAGAAAAACCTCTCCAGGACTATGCGTGTTATCGCTGACTTCCTTGAAATGGAGAGGGGTTCGGTCTATCTCCTCGACCAGCATTCCAAGCAATTAAGAATCGTTGCCGCACACGGCCTCACAAAAGAGCAGATCGACAGGGGGAAGTACAAGATAGGCGAAGGTATCGTCGGGAGGGTCATCGAAAAGGGTTCTCCTCTGGTTATACCCAATGTCGGAGTGGAGCCTCTGTTTCTGAATAAGACGGGGTCACGAATAAAGAAGACAGGCATTTCATTTCTCTGCGTCCCTATTGCGTTCAAAGGCGAATCCATAGGCGTCCTGAGCGCTGACAGAATTTTTAAAGATAAGGCCATAAAGATCGATGAAGATATCAGGGTGCTGGAAATAATCGCATCCATAATAGCCCAGTATGTGATCCTCTGGAACCACTTCAAGGAATCCGAACAGGAAAGAGAAAACCTGAAACTTCAGCTCAAAGGCAGATACAGCCTTCCGAACATCATCGGTACATCGGATAAGATGCAGGAGGTTTTTGAATCGGTGTATCGTGTTGCTGATTCAAAGGCCACCGTCATTCTCTATGGAGAAAGCGGCACAGGGAAAGAGTTGATCGCAAAGTCAATTCATTATATGTGTCCGCGGGCAAAGGAGCCGTTTGTGAAATTCAATTGCGCCTCGATACCCGAGGGATTGCTCGAATCGGAACTCTTCGGACATGAAAAAGGCTCATTCACCGGTGCGATAACGGCACGAAAGGGGAGATTTGAACTCGCCCACGGCGGGACTATTCTCCTCGATGAGGTAGGCGATCTTCCCATTAATCTCCAGCCGAAGATCCTGCGGGTGCTTCAGGAGAGAGAATTCGAACGCGTCGGAGGGGAGAAGACGATAAAGGTTGATGTAAGGCTTATCGCTGCGACAAGCAGAAATCTTGAGGAACTCGTCTCAAAAGGCAAGTTCAGAGAGGACCTGTTCTACCGGCTGAATGTTGTACCGATATGCATGCCTCCTCTGAGAGAGAGGAAGGAAGATATTCCATTGCTTGTCGAATTTTTCCTCGGCAGGTACAATAAGGAAAATAAGAAGGACATATCTCTGTCACCCGATGCATTGAGGACGCTGGTGGATTATAGCTGGCCGGGCAATGTCAGGGAACTGGAAAATACCATGGAAAGACTTGTCGTAATGTCGGCAAGTGACAACATCAGACCAGCAGACCTTCCGATTAATCTGAAATTGCCGCCGCCTGAAGAAATCCTTCAGAAAGAATCGTTAAGGGCCGGGATTGAAGACATAGAAAAGTCGAGCATACTCGATGCACTCGAGAAGACAGGCTGGGTCCAGGCAAAGGCGGCGAGAATGATCGGCCTTACCCCGAGACAGATCGGCTACAAGATGAAAAAATATGGGATAGCCTCACCGATGGGCTTGTAACAGACGCTCGTCGACAATGTTACGATAATCAGATTTCGATAGATCTTCCCGACACCCTTGCAATCCTGAACGCCAACCTGATAAAGTGAGTTGCCGCAAGAATCCCGCAATCCTACTAAATCTCTCATGCGTGATGCCTTCGGTATAGCCTGTCTTACAAAGAGGACATTTTATGACAGCCTTTATATCGCTCTTGCAGAAAAAACAACATGCAAGATGGTGACGGCAGATCGCAAACTGTTTAATGCCCTCGAAAAATCGCAGTTTCACAGGCGACTCCTCTGGGTAGAGGACATCGGGAAAGTGATATATAGGAGTTAATATTTTATGTAAGTCAGATTAGATCTCGAAATACGCTTACACATTAGAATAAGGATTCAAAGCAGTTTCGGGTTTATCTCACCGCTTCTCACAGTACTTCTCACTTATGTATAACCGAATAATTCTGTTTATTTCTTATGCGATTTATTAAAAGCCAGTGTCTTTCAACCCCAGGTGATCAGCTAGGGAGTTACAGCGTTTGATGAAAAAGGACAGTTCAGATATAATTTAGCAAGGAGGTTACCATATGGGAACATCAATAAAAGACTTGAGTGTCGAGGAACTGCAAACGCTTATATCAAATACCGTCAGGGAAACGATGGAAGATGTAATAGAAGATATGATCGCACTTTCCAGTGAAAGCTTTCTTCGTTCCATCGATCAATCGAGAAAAGATTACAAAGAAGGCAGAATAAAACCATTCGAAGAAGTCTTTAATGTTTAAGGTTGTTATAACTGACAGAGCATTAAAAGACATTGATAATCTCACCCAGGATGTCAAAAAAAGAATCGCCTCTAAGTTAAAAGAGTATTCAAATGATCCTCTCAATTATTCCCGAAAGTTAACCGACCCAAAAATTGGCACTTACAGGTTCAGAATCGGAGATTACAGGGTCATATTTGATATCGAAGATGAAACTATCATAGTCCTCAGGATTGGTCACCGAAAGGACATTTATAAATAGACCAAAGCATACCTTTATTTATTCGTTCTTGAAGATCCTATAGATATAAACTCATACAAATTGAATTCAACAGTTCTTATTTTGTCCCAAGCTTGCGCACTCGCAGGTGGAGTGCAAATTTCATGAACAACCCTCCGTATTGACAGAACATAAATTGAAGCCATATATTGGAGATACTCAAAATTAATATAAAAGCAAATGTTAGTTGCACTATACGGCCAAAAAGGTGTAAGCAATAGTGAAAGAAAACTTTGAGATGCTCTGTAATGCTGCAGCGCTGCTTTATCACGAGGCTCGAAATGTCCGGCACCTCGTCAACAAAGGGTATATCGATAAAGACCCATGGCGGGTTTTAGTATCGCTTCCGGTGAATCGAGATAGTGCCTGGCAACAGGTCAGCACTTTGCGTGACAAGGCAAAACGAGCTCAGACAGTTACTAAAGCTCTCGGCGTATTCGAGCAACGATTTCGAGTATCAATCTCCGACCTCAGAGGTATGTTTGGGAATAAAAACTGGCGACATAAAAGAATGTACGGCGGAAACGCATGGGAATCGATTGCTGACTTAACGATGCGATTGGCCGCTGCAATTGAGTCAGACGAGGTAGTAACGGCCACAAATCTGACTTCTGAGCTGAAGGCTGCGCAACACAATACAGGTTCTGTGGCGGAGAAGTTGGCAAGGCTTGAAGCGGCTATTGCAATGGGACAGTGACAACTCGTACAATTTGCGGTTGACACCGCTTTTTAAGGTGCTGCAGGGACGCACACACTTGATCTATGTTCCGACCAGTAATCCGCACAAATTTCGCAATGTCAAGACTGTTTCTTAGCAGGTGAAGAGAAGACTCATGATCAAGAACAACTCTCCACGTGCCTTATTGATTCATGGAATCAATAAATAATTAATACCTTTTCGGAGTCGGCGTCGCTGAATATAAAAAGACTCACGAGGCAAGCGCGCTTCGCCGGGCATACGGCACACTTTCGGAAAAATATCCTCAGAGCGAGTGGGCGCGCCGGGAATCGTCATTTCCAATAAACCCCCACGCAATAAGGGATTAAGAACTTGGTGCCGACTCAGTGCCATGCTTCCCATCCCATATACCCCAATCCAGTAAGGAAGGTTGAAGTTGAAAGGGTAAAAGGATTCAGTAGACACAATTTCATGCCTTTCGACCTCTGCGGTTCGCTCATGGTCAAGTTGTCTTTCATTTCAAACTTCACCCTTTTCCCTTCACAATTCCTTTATCCCGCTATCGCCTCGACCAGCTTCCAGTCGTCCGACTTGTGCTCGGCTTCCCAGAGGTCATAATTACGCTGGAGGTTGAGCCACAGTTCCGGGGTCGTGTTAAACGCCTTGGAGAGACGAAGCGCCATGTCAGGGGTCACGGCGCCGCGCTCGTTCACGATTTTCGACAGCGTCTTTCTGGACACGCCGAGGGTCCCGGCGAGATCGGAAACCGTCAGGGACAAAGGCTCCATGTACTGCCTTTTCAAAATGCCGCCCGGATGGGTGGGTATTCTCTTTCGCATTCTCATGTTCTCACCTCTCTAGTGATAATCGAGATAGTTCACCTGGTAGGCGTTGCCTTCTCTGAACGTGAAGACAACCCGCCAGTTGCCGGACACCTTCACCGCCCAGAAGCCCTTCAGCGGTCCTTTCAACTGATGCAGGTCCGAGCCAGGGTATCTCATGTCCTCCACCACGTGCGCGGCATCGAGTCTGTCCAGAATGTCCGCGAGCTTTTGCGCGTGAGCGGCCTGGATTCCCTTCTTCGCGTCGTCGTAAAAGAAGTCTCCAAGCCCCTTATGAGTGAAGGTCTTTATCATCCTTCCATGCTTATAGTGTAACCCTTACGGTTACAGGTGTCAAGCTGTTTTCGTACGGGGTTGTTATCCTGTTTTCACTCATCTCAAACTTTCCTCTTCTGACTTCACACTTCCTCCGAGGTATCCAAGACCTTGGAGAAACCCATCCAGCGTCTTCAGTGCCTCAGCACGGTCGCTTTCCAACTCCCGACTTGAAACTGCGTATTTATCCCAAATCGAGGCAAGCGCGCTTCGCCGGGCATACGACACTCTTTCGGAAAAATATCCTCAGAGCGAGTGGGCGCGCCGGGCCCAGCCATATTTAACGATACGGAAGTAAACGAGGTTCCCTATTTTAAAAATATCTGCCTAAGGAATTCCTTCAGTTCCTCCCAGGACTTCTTGTCCGCCTCTGCATTGTAGGCAACCGGAATATTAAATTTCTTGCCATATTCATCAGCCTCCGGATTGGTGAAGCTGTGGAGTGCACCGGGATATGAAATAAACCGGAAATCAGCTCCAGCATTTTTCATCTCATTCTTGAAAGCCTCGATCTGCTCCACTGTAATGAACTTGTCGTCAGCGCCATGAAGGACAAGTATCTTTGCCTTCACAGAACCCAGTTTAGCAGGCTCTACTGCAGAAAGGTTCCCATGAAAGCTTGCAACTCCCTTTAGATCAACACCCTGCCTTGCCATGTTGAGTACAATACCTCCGCCAAAACAATACCCTACTGCTGCAATCTTCTGAGGATCGACAATAGGTTGCTCTTTCAGAAATTCCATAGCGGCAATGAATCTACCTTTTGCAGTCTCAAAGTTCTTCATGAGCTCTGATGAAAACTTGCCGGCCTCATCAGGATGCTCTGCCTGCTTCCCGTCTCCGTACATATCAACCGCCAGGGCTGCATATCCCAGTTCTGCCAGCATGCGGGCACGCTTCCTTGCATAGTCGTTCAGTCCCCACCATTCATGTACCACCAGCACGCCCGGCCTCTTGCCCGTAATATTCTTGTCATACGCAAGATACCCCTTCATCACCACACCTTTTGCACTGTATTCCACTAACGTTCCCTCGATATCCGGCTTAGCTTGAACAGATCTTGCGAGTAACAATGTCAACAACATCATGATCGATATCAGATATGTATTTCGCATAATACCCTCCGTGATTTTTTTAGATAATTAAAGTTTATCAATATATGGTTGGAGAGACAACTGACGGCAGGAATAGATCGGAATCTGCAAGCGTTGCAAAAAGCAACCATGATATATTGACACGCAACAAAAAGCTCACGTGGACAACAGCGCGCCTGGTAATCTCAATTTCGCCTTTTTGAATTTTCCCTGGGACACATGTTGCACTTTGAATCATTGCACGGGTCACCGCCGATTGCCGATATCCCGCATCTCCCCGATTTACAGCACAAATTACCTTTGGCACGGAAGTTGTTAATAAAACATGGCGTCATAAACAAAATTTGAACAGAAAGGTGCGGAGCAACTAAGAAAATGAACCTGATCGACAGAGAAAATCACCAGAAACTCTATGTGCAGCTTTGCGAAATAATCAAGAAAAAGATCGATACCGATGAGTGGCCCGTCGGCTCACAGATTCCTACGGAAAGCGAGCTTTGCAGGATGTACAACGTAAGCAGGGCAACCGTAAGAAATTCCGTTTTAGAACTTGCCGGACAGGGGTACCTCAAACGCCAGCAGGGAAGAGGCACTTTCATCCTCAAAAACATCGTTCCTGAAGGATTAACAATGCACACCAACTTCAGGGAACTGCTTTTTCAAGAGGACCTTCCCCTCTCCTCAACAGCTCTCGCACGCATGGTCATGGTGCCCAGGGACGATATTAATGTCAGGTTTGATATCCCCAAAGATCAATATGTTATTTATATCAAACGGCTTCATCACACCGGCAATGAGCCTGTCTTACTCCAGGAATCTTATATCCCCTACCATGTCTGCCCGTTACTTCTCGAAGAGGATGTCGAGCATCAGTCTCTGTTTGAACTTTTTGAAAAGAAATACGGCGTTAAGATAACAAAAGTGAAAACGTATACCGAGATCACTTACCTAAAGTCTGATGAGGCAAGGATTATCAGATGCCCCGAGGGCTCGGCGGCCATGCTCCTGAAACAACACTTCTATTCCGGGGAGCACGTTGTAATGTATGTGCGCTCTATTAAAAGACCGGACAGATTCAATTTGTGCATGGAGCTTGAAAGAAAAGCCTCATAAAGAACCTCTCCCGGATTGCAGATCAGGCATAAACAGCAGCTACTGTTTCCGTCCTCAGGCTCTGTCACAAGGGCGGCGGGCTATTCTCTCCCACGTCTCTTCATTCATTTCATTGGCGTATTCGTCTACGGAAAAGATCTCACCGCACTCCGTGCAGTGTAAAGATACGCCCCTTCACCCAAAGGCGATCCTGATCTTACCGCCGCATTTTTTGCACTTCATTTGGTTAGTATAACCTGAAACAGGCTCGAGTTCCAAGAATAAATCCATATTCTTTGTCGTGTATCGGAATGGAGCGCAATTTCTTGTGTTATAGTAATTTATGACATCCGCGGGAGAAGAAAAGGCGTGGGAGATACTAAAAAGCGCTGATCCTTCGCTCATCTGCGCAAACGCATCCGTGACATTCGATGCAAATCTGCGGTGTCTATACACTGAGATCATTTTGTGCGGAGTTTTATATAAGACCCGAAAAAAAAACTATTAAAACGACAGGTCCTTTAAGTCAGGACTTCGTAGAAAGATACGGTTATCTTTTCAAACACTCCTGCCTCTGGTATCTGATTCGCGCAAAAGACATCCCGCTCACCGGGAAACTCGTTAAACCGGTCAATATAAAAGGCGGGGATATGTTCTTCAGGGGGAGTCATGTCGTTCCTTTGGACGCCCTGTGCAAAAAATACGGCTCCGATAAAAAAGCTTTCACTGGAAAAAGGGAAGGAACTCTGTGCAGAAGTCCTGGGTTTCGGCGATGCTTCCTTAAAACTTCTCCCGATGCCCAGGATACCGGTGACTTTGATTTTATGGTCTGCCGATGAGGAGTTTCCTCCGAGGGCGGACCTCCTCCTTGACGGCTCGTGCGAAATCCAGCTTCCGATTGATATCATATGGTCGATAGCCATGATAAGTGTTTTAGTGATGCTATGAGCCGGAAGATCAGAGAGAAAATAGAATTCCTGCTGTCCAAGGAAAAGGGCACCGTTTACAAAGACCCCGGGGGCAAGATTACCATCGCCCTTGTCTTTCCGAATACCTACCATGTCGGGATGTCAAACCTCGGTTTACAGGGGCTTTACGGACTTCTGAACGGCATGAAAGACATTGTCTGCGAGAGGGCTTTCCTGCCTGAGGACAAGGACATCGACGAGTATGTGAGGACTGATACCGAGCTCTTTTCCATGGAATCGAAAAGAGCGCTGAACCGTTTCGACATCGTAGCTTTTTCGGTCTCCTTCGAAAACGATTACCCGAATATCCTGAAAATCCTCGATTTGGCAAGACTGCCCCGGAGAAGTTCCGGGAGGAACCCCCGTCATCCCTTAATCATTATGGGCGGAGTATGCGCCTTTTTTAATCCCGAACCCGTTGCCGATTTTTTCGACATATGTTTTATAGGCGAGGCAGAGGAGATGCTCCCCGAATTCCTCGGCATCTATAAGACATCTTCGAGCAGGTCCGAAGTTCTCAAAAGGTCACTGGGTATCGAAGGCCTTTATATCCCCAAATTCTATAGCGTATCCTATGATGCTGAAGGAAAAATTTCCGGGAGACACGCCTCTGAAGGCGCACCCGGGACCATCAAACGGCAGTACCTGAAAGATATCTCCGCTTCGAAGATCACGACTTCTATTGTCACTTCCGAGACGGAATTCTCCGAAATGTTCCTGATCGAGGCGATGAGAGGCTGTCCCTGGAATTGCAGGTTCTGCGTTGCCGGCAAAATCTACAACCCTCCGCGAAGGAAAGAACTTCCTGCGATTGAGGAAGAGATCCGGACAGCCCTTTCAAAGACAAAGAGGATAGGGCTCGTAGGTCCTTCTCTTTCGGACCACCCTTATGCAAAAGACATATTGAAAATCCCCGAGGTTGATTTCTCTATCACCTCCCTGAGGGCAAGCAGCAAAAGCGCTGAACTGGTGGGTTTAATCAAAGGCCACAAGAGCGTCTCGATCGCGCCCGAGGCAGGTACGGAACGACTGCGGAAGGTGATCAACAAAATGATCTCAGAGGAAGACATCCTTTATACTGCGGATCTCCTGTTCGCAAAGGGTATCCGGAACCTGAGACTCTATTTCATGGTCGGCCTGCCTACAGAAACGAGGGAGGACATAGAAGGGATCATCGACCTTGCAGGAAAGATCAGGGATATTTCGGCATCAGGAAACATTACCTTGAGTGTCAGCACCTTTGTCCCGAAACCCTTCACGCCTTTTCAGTGGCATCCGATGGAGTCACCCTTTGAGGTCAGGGAAAGGCTTAAGATAATAAAAAAGGGAATCATTCCCTTAAAAGGAGTTAAGGTTTTTCACGATGTCCCCAAATATGCGTATATGCAGGGAATGTTTTCCGTGGGAGACCGTCGTTTGTCTCAGGTGCTTGAAGAAATTGCGAATTCCGGGGACTGGATGAAGGCGACGGAGGTATCCGGAATCAACAAGGATTTTTATATTTTCAGAAAAAAAGAATTCGGCGAAGCACTCCCCTGGGATTTCATCGACATCGGGACGGGGAAAGACCGGTTGTGGGAAGAGTATCAAAAGGCCCTCTCTTCATGAGACCCCTTTCGTATTAGGGCGTGATATATAAACCCATACAACTTCAATCGCTGTCCCATTATGCTAAAATATCAATCGGACAAAGGACGAAATTTTTTGTCGTAAAAAAAACGCTAAGAGGACTAATAATCCGTATCTCTGATCAGATGATTGCTAATGTGCTTCTCGATAACATAAAAAATGTATTTCGAAAGATCTCCTCTGCCGCTATCAGGTCCGGAAGGGGCCCCTTTGATATAAAACTTGTTGCCGTCACAAAGACGGTTGATATCGATAGGATAAAAGAGGCGATAGAACTGGGTCTGAGGGTATTCGGGGAGAACAGGGTCCAGGAAGCAAAAGAAAAAATATCAACCCTGAGGTCCGAAATCCGGGATTCGGAGATGGAATGGCATCTGATCGGACACCTTCAGAAAAATAAGGCAAAGATCGCCGTAATGCTTTTTGACATGATCCATTCACTCGATTCGGTCAGTCTTGCAGAAGAGATAAATAAATACGCCGAAAAGGCCGGGAAGATCCAGAGAGTTCTCATTCAGGTAAAACTTTCCGGGGAAGAAACGAAATCCGGTGTGGCCCGGGAAGATCTTATGAATTTGATCGGGTCCGTATCGGGGATGAAGAACCTTAAACTCGAAGGCCTCATGACCATGCCTCCATTCTTCGACGATCCCGAGATGGCAAGGCCTTACTTCAGAGAACTGAGAGAATTAAGGGACAAGTGCGGAAAGTGAAGGGTTATAAGCTGCCGGAGCTTTCCATGGGGATGACAAATGACTTCGAGGTTGCTATCCTTGAAGGTGCGACAATGGTGAGGATAGGAACGGGGATATTCCAAGAAAGGAGATAAATCAATGATCGGTTTTATCGGTGGCGGGAATATGGCGGAGGCTTTGATAAAGGGGATGGTTCAAGGCGGGGGTAAGGATATCACGGTCTCTGAACCGAGACAGGAGAGGCGTGCCTATCTCGAAAAGGAATATGGTGTAAAGACTACTCCTGACAATAAAGAAGTTGTCCGAAATTGCAATATTATTATACTCGCGGTTAAACCGCAGAATATGGATGATGTCACCGCCGGGATTTCCGATCTGAATCTTCGAACGACAAACTGATAGTATCGATAGCTGCCGGTATAACACTCTCGTATCTCACAGCGAGGCTGAAGACATCAAAGATAATCCGTGTCATGCCGAACACCCCGGCGCTCGTTCAGGAGGGCATGTCCGTCCTGTCACTGTGCGAATGCATTCAAGATAAGGAAATGGTCATGGTGCGGGATATTTTTATGTCCGTCGGAAAAGTCCTTGTTCTCCCTGAAAAATATATGGATGCTGTAACCGCCTTTCAGGGAGCGGTCCGGGATTTATCGCTTATTTTGTCGAGAACATGATAGATTCAGGGGTCATAATGGGGCTCAACAGAGATAATGCGGCCGAACTCGCCATACAGACGCTTGATCGGTACGGCAAAACTCCTTGAGACGGGGATGCCGCCCGACAGACTCAGGGAGATGGTCACGTCACCGGGCGGAACTACGGCAGCGGGTATCAAAGCCTTTGAAGAAAGAGGGTTTAAAGATATCGTCGCTGCTGTAATTCAGGCGGCGGCTAACAGGTCAAAGGAATTGGGGAGAGAGGGATAGATGTTTATATTCGCAAATTTGCTCCTTGCCGTGGCAAGCATATTAAGATATATTGCTTTCCGCTTATATGTGGATCATAATCATTTCGTCTTTGATAAGCTGGGTCAATCCCGATCCTTACAACCCTATAGTCAGGTTTCTCCACGCGGTCACCGAACCTGTATTACGGCCGATCAGAAGGATTATCGGGTACCGGCTGGGTGTCATCGACATATCTCCCATGGTTGTAATCCTCGCTATATTGTTTGTAAAGTATTTTCTAATACAGTCTTTGATAGAGTTCGCCTATAAACTGAAAGGAGGCATTTTGTTATGAGAATAACACCGCTTGATATCCAGCAGAAGCAGTTCCCCATGAAATTCAGGGGGTTTGATGTCGAGGAAGTGTATGCGTTTCTTGAGGTGATCAGGGAGGAGATGGAAGACCTTCTCAGGGAAAATGCGACATTGAAGGAAAACGCGCAAAGGCTGGAAAATCAGATCAAAGAACATAGAGATATGGAAACGACGCTCAGGGAAACATTATTGACCGCCCAGCAAATGGTCGAAGACTATAAGACTAATGCGAGAAAAGAGGCAGAGCTCGTTGTGAAGGAGGCGGAACTCAAGGCCGACTCTATCCTTAAAGAGTCACAGGAGAAGGTGATCAAGATCCATGAGGACATCGTCGATCTCAAAGGAATAAGACGCCATTTTAAGGAAGAGGTAAAGAGACTGGTCGAGGGACACATGAAGATGCTCGAGTTCGATAAAGAAAGGGAGGAAGAAGAGGGAGGTATGAGGGAAGAATGAAGTATAGCTCTCTGAAGGGCACGCAGGATATCTTTTCACCCGATATTTTTATTTGGCAAAGGGTCGAAGATGTCGCAAAAGATGTGTTCGCGGTGTATGGTTTCGAGGAGATACGGGTGCCTATCATAGAGTCTACGGATATATTCATCAGAAGCATCGGTGAAACCACAGACATAGTCGAAAAAGAGATGTATACCTTCACCGATAAAGCAGGCAGGAGTATCACGCTGCGGCCGGAAGGCACGGCGCCGGTAGTGAGAAGTTATGTCCAGAACCACCTGTATAACCTGCCTCACCCACAGAAGTTTTATTATGCCGGCCCGATGTTCAGATACGAAAGGCCGCAAGCAGGCCGGTTCCGTCAGTTCTACCAGATCGGTGTTGAGGCCTTCGGAGTGGAGGAGCCCAAAATCGATGCGGAAATGCTCTCGATGCTCGGACTTTTTCTCGGGAAGCTCGGTCTCAGGGGACTTACCTTCCACGTTAATTCCATCGGCTGCGAAAAATGCAGGCCCTCCTATAGAAAAGCCCTTCATGACTTCATCGCTGAAAGAATCAACGGGCTTTGTCCCGACTGCAAGCGGAGGTCCGATTACAACCCGCTCAGGATACTTGATTGCAAGGTGAATGCGTGCATAAAACTCAGGGAAGGCGCACCCATTATCACGGCTTTCCTCTGCGATGAATGCGAGCTGCATTTTAATGCGCTTCTCGCGCTGCTGGATATGCTCGCTGTCCCCTTTGTCAAAAACCCCAATATGGTCAGAGGACTTGACTATTATACGAGGACCACTTTCGAGGTCACGAGCGAACACCTCGGTGCTCAGAATACGGTGGCTGCGGGCGGGCGCTACGATAGACTCGTTGAAGACTTCGGAGGACCTCATACACCCGCCATCGGGTTCGCTCTCGGGATGGAAAGACTTACGACGGTCCTCAAGGCATCAGGTGAGCAGGACAATCCCGTACCGGCTGTTGTTATTGCGACTATTGGAGAAGATGCGGGGGTAAAAGGTCTCCTTATTGCGGACAAACTCAGAGAGAAAGGCATATGGGCCGAAGTCGGATACTCCGGGAATTCTCTGAAAAGTCAACTGCGAAGGGCCGACAGGTTATCCTCAAAGTATGTTTTGATGATCGGCGATGACGAACTCGCATCGGGCAGATTGAAATGGAAGCGCCTCTCCGATGGAAACCAGGGCGAGATACCGATCACTGAAGTCTACGATTTTTTCAAATAGGACAGTATTTCATCCCTCCTGTGTAATCCACTGGCTTTTATCTCACGTTTATTGTAGAATACTAGTGGTTGTTGATTGTCCCACCGGAGCCATTTCGGATAAAAATCAGGATCGATACGCACTGTGAGGCACTAAAACGACTAATTTTGTCTTTTGATGGATGGGTGTTTATTAACACCATATCGGGGACACGGAGAAGGTTGGAAAATTCATGAAACGTGATGATTTAAGAAACATTGCCATTATCGCCCATGTCGACCACGGCAAGACAACACTTGTAGACGGGATGCTGAAACAGGCCGGGATATTCCGTTCCAATGAAAAGGTCCAGGAACGCGTTATGGACAACACCGATCTCGAGCGGGAACGGGGAATAACGATCATGGCGAAGAACACGGCGGTGACTTACGATGGGGTCAAGATAAATATCGTCGATACCCCCGGCCATGCAGACTTCGGAGGAGAGGTCGAAAGGACCTTAAAAATGGTGGACGGAGTATTGTTGCTTGTCGACGCCTCGGAAGGCCCCCTACCCCAAACAAGGTTCGTCCTGAAAAAGGCCCTCGAACTGAAGCTGCCGCCGGTCCTTGTCATTAACAAGATAGACAGATCCGATGCACGGATCCAGGCGGTACTGAACGAAGTCTATGACCTCTTTATCGATCTTGATGCCACGGAAGACCAGCTCGATTTTCCGGTTCTCTATACGAATGCCAGAGAAGGTTCTGCAAAACTTTCGATGGAAGAAGATTCAATTAATCTTAAACCGCTCTTTGACACGATAATAAAGACAATACCGCCGCCGGCCTTTGAGCCCGACGGCATTTTACAACTCCTCGTCACAAACATCGATTACGATAATTACATCGGCCGACTCGCCATAGGACGTATTTTTTCAGGCAAGGTAAAGGTCGATGATTACGTATCTGTGGCAAGGGAGGACAGTCGGATTTTGAAGACAAAGGTCTCATCATTATTCACCTTCCAGGGGCTTGAACGGATGGCGGCCCAGGAAGCCTCGGCTGGAGAGATTGTTGCCCTTGCCGGAATCGAAGGAATCACCATAGGGGATACGGTGACGGACGCAGAAACTCCGACGCCGCTACCGAGGATAAAGGTGGATGAACCCACCATATCAATGGTATTTTCCGTCAATACGGCGCCTTTTTCAGGAAAGGACGGCAGATATGTCACATCCAGGAAATTGCGGGAGAGACTCGAAAAAGAACTCCTTTACAATGTCTCGATAAAGGTGGATTTCGATGATACCGATTCTTTCAAAGTCCTCGGTCGCGGGGAGTTGCAGCTTGCTATCCTTATCGAGATGATGAGAAGGGAAGGATATGAGCTTTCCGTAGCTATGCCCGAGACGATAACAAAAAGAATAGACGGCGTCTTGCACGAGCCGATGGAATTACTTGTCATAGATGTGCCGGAAGACTATGTCGGAATTGTGACACAACAGATAGGGATGAGAAGAGGCCGGATGCAGAAGATACATAACAACGGTTATGGCAGGGTGAGGCTTGAGTTCAGCATACCCTCGAGGGGCTTGATCGGTTTCAGGTCGCAATTCCTTACGGACACAAGGGGGACAGGTCTGCTGAACCATCTCTTTGACGGCTACGAACCGTGGCAGGGACATATCTCGAAGAGACAGACAGGAGCACTTGTGGCCGACAGGTTCGGGACTTCGACGACCTATGCCCTTTTTCATCTGCAGCCGAGAGGTACACTCTTCATTAGAGAGAATACCTCGGTATATGAGGGCATGGTTATCGGTGAAAATTCCAGGGAAAATGATCTGGATGTCAATGTTATAAAGGAGAAGAAACTCACGAACATGCGCGCATCCAATGCAGACGACGCACTGCAGTTGATACCTCCGAAGATTATGAGCCTTGAGCAGGCGATAGAGTTCATCAAAGAAGATGAACTGGTTGAGGTCACACCCAAGACCATCCGGCTGAGGAAAAAGATACTGGAACCCCACAGGCGGTATCAGGACAAGAAAGCTGTGAAAGAGGTCCTCGCTTAAACCTCTAACCTACTACATCAAGCTCTCTGAGCCTGAACTCTACCCCTAAATCCTGCGCGATCCTTCTGCATCTCTCAACGTCTACTCCCTCAAGAGAAACAGCGGTAACCTGAACATGCGGGATGAATTTCCGGGCCTCTTTTATAAAATCCAGGACCCCTTGAAAGGCATTTTTGAAGGCAGGTTTGCAGATCCCGTTATACGTTTCTTCATCATGTGCATCGAGGCTTATGGAAATACTGTCGACGATGCCCCGCAACTCGGGCAGGATATTTCTTCCGTATATCAGGTTCCCGTGTCCGTTCGTATTTATCCTGACTTTACCGTTATTCTGCTTTATCCATGCTGCAACGCTCTTAATAAGATCAAGCCGCAGTAACGGTTCACCGTAGCCACAGAAAACAACCTCTTTATAACGTGCCGCGCCTATTGCATTTTTAATATCTTCTTCCGTAGGCTCATCGGACAATCTCAGATTATGGCCCTTCACATAGTCTGAGTGGAATCGTATACAAAAAGAACAAGTATTCGTACACCGGTTTGTAATGTTGAGATAAAGATTGTCCCTTATCTTATAGGCTACCTCGCCTTTTTCGGATATCGTCCCTATCCTAAAAAGACGTTTCGCGTTCAGAGTCGTAATCCTCGCTATATCTTCGAGTCCGACACGTCTCAGTTCTGCAACGGCGTTGGCGGTATGAACAAGGAAAGAAGGTTCATTCCTTTTCCCCCTGAAAGGCTCAGGGGTGAGGTACGGGGCATCCGTCTCGATGAGAAGATAGTCATCCGGTATCGTCTTTGCAACCTCTTTCAGCCCTTTTGCGTTCTTGAAGGTGACGGGTCCCGCAATGGATATAAAAAACCCCAGTTTCATGGCCTGCTCCGCCAGCTCTGCATCGCCGGAGAAACAATGGAAAACGCCTTTGTTCGCCCCGGTTTTTTCGATAATATCCAGGGTATCCTTCTTAGCCTCCCTGGTATGGATGATCACGGGGAGATTGGCCGCCTTAGCAAATTGCAGCTGTTTTATAAAAACTTCCTGCTGGACCTCACGGGGGGAATGGTCATAATGGTAATCGAGCCCGATCTCTCCGACGGCGACAACCCTGCTCCCTTGTTGTCCCCCGTCACCAATGGGGAAATGGGGGGGGGTGGCCCATTCTTTAATCCTTCCGAATATCTCCTCGGTAAAATCCTTTGCATCATGGGGATGGAATCCCACCGCCGAGTAGATAAAATCGTATTTTTGGGACAGCTCAATTCCGCCGATATTTCCCTCCAGGTCAGAGCCGATCGTAATCACCGCCTCTATGCCGGCGTCTTTTGCTCTTCCGATAACCTCCTCCCTATCAGGATTAAAGGCATCCATTTCAAGATGACAGTGGGTGTCGATAAGGCTCGGTTTCATTTTTAATATCCGGTCATTTGCCATATACATTTATAATACCCTAATTCTCTTATCGTAAGCTCCGGAGATTGCATAATCACCAAAAAACCCCGGCCTACCAGAAAAGAGAAGTGGAATTAAGTATGGTGCCCCGGAATTTGTCGAACGGTAATTAGCGCAGGAGAGTAATTACGGCAGTATCGGTTGTTTTACTTCCCCAAACAATCTCATTAAATATTCCTTAATATTTCTTCTTGGTTGACCATCCGAGCACAAAAGTTTCTCAATGGATTCTGTCGGTGAGTCAGTTGGAACAACATACCATTCAAGGTTATCTGTATAAGAAGTTGCTCCTGAAACGGTACCGTTAAAACCGTATTTATAAACTTCACTTACAGCAACAATATCCACTGCACAGTCTATTGTGCATCTTTTTATGGATCTAACTTTCCCGATCGCTATATTCATATACATTATCCAAAAAGTTATATTTGTGTCATGTATACTTACAGCTTCAGTGTTAACAAAATAGTATTTATTCTTGGCACTGGCTGCAAAATACCATTGAGAGGAATAAACAGGCACTGATAAAATTAAAAAAATATTGAGACTGAGAAAAAATAAAAGAAATATATTTGCCGTTTTTTGTCCTAATTTTTTCATTATTATTCAGTCTCACAACACAGCGTGTGACACATTGTTTAATAAAATTTATGGCATTTCTTGCATTTTTTTCCTGAAGAGAATAATTTAGCGAAATTTGAACCGTGAGGATCATGGCAACTCACACAATTCATCTCCTTTTTCGGTTTATTCGGGTATGGAAATCCTTTGATTGGATGAATACGACCGTTGGAAAGCGACAATATATGCCTGCCTGTTTCCTGAGCACGATGGCAGCCTATACAAGTAGTCTCTACATCCTGTGATAAAAGGTATGGTCTATCACTCGCATGTGGATCATGGCATCTTCTTCCACATGCATTTGACGCAACTTTGTGGGTATGCTTTTTTATGAATTTTTCCTTGTAATGGCACTTGTAACAAAGGTCAGGAGGCTCGGTGATAAGGAGACTTTTGAAATCTGATTGATGGACGTTATGGCAGGCGGTGCACATCCCTCTGAATACAGGCGAGTGTATGTTCTCACCTTTAAACTTGGATTCTTTATGGCACTTGTAACAAAGGTCAGGCACATCGTATCTGAGTCTTATGCTATTCCTATGCTTTGGATGCTCCTTCCCTTGTTCTGAAAAATGGCATGCATCACAACCTATGTTCAATGCCGGATGGATATTTTTTGAAGGCTCCCTGAAATTCACATGGCAGATCAGACAGGGGTTATCTTTTTCAGCAAAAGCGCTAACGGTTAAAGGTTCAAAAGTGAACATTAAAAAGACGGGGATACTCAGAATCTTAACCGGTAATTTAGGTTTCATGAGTATGAACATTTATAAAACACTATCTTTTACCATTGATTCAATATGCCCGTTTAAAGGTCAAATTTTGTTCATCCATAAATATTTTTCTCAGCCTTTTCAATTATTTGTTATTAACACAAGACAATCAATCCTACCTGAGTAGGGATAGGCAAATTTATTTTTTTACAATCGTAATCTTTCATTAATAGGCAAGATTGAAAGTCAGGCATTGCGGGAGGCACTCCATTGCGATAACTGGAAGACGGGAGTGTAAGTTATACGGCAATTAACCGGGGCGGCAAATTTTCAGATTGCAGCGTACTATGAAATGCATTACTTATCAGGACTGAATATTAGCGGTGCTCAAAAGGGAACGAAGAAGAGAAAATCTATTCTCGACACCAAATTTTACATAAATATTACTGAGATGATCTTTTACCGTCTGTTCTGTGATCTTAAGTTCCTTCGAGATTTCAACATTTTTTAAGCCGTCCAGCACCCTCCTGAGAATATCCGTCTCCCTCCGCGTGAGGCGATACTGTTGTCTCATGGTATTAATATCTAATTTATGAGAAATCTTATCCTCTACGATGAAAACAACGATAGTAGGGTTGGAGCTCTCAAATATTGAAAGCCTGAAGATCCAGTTATTTGGGGAACCCTCAAACTTTTTTGTCAAATAAATCTCTCCCGGAAATAATTCCCTGAGTTTTGAACTGTCGATTGCGTCAAAGATTCTTTTGCTTACAGTTGTTATCTCTTCCGGGAGCTCAAAACGATTGAGGAAAAGCGTGGCCTGTTTGTTGAAGTAAACCATGTCTGTTTTGCGATTCAGGACAATAACCCCAACAGGCATTGTATCAAAAATAAAGTGAATTATTAGATCATTACCGCCTGAAGTAAATTCCGGGAAAGCAGCAGTATTTTTGCCTTGATTATTTCCTCTGCTGACCGGGACCCTGCTTTCAAGACCCATTATAATGCTTCTATGCGCCGAACTTCTTGAGCCGGCCGCCATTGGCTAGGGCTAAAGACATAAGGTTTACCGTAGGGAATATCCCCAGTTCACCTTTTATGCATTCTCTTTCGGAAAAGGTCTTGCAGGTTTTACCGAGGACATATGGTGAATTTATAAGGACGGGAACGGGATGCCAGCTATGGCTTTTCATGAGAGAAGGCGTAGAATGGTCTCCTGTTATTATCACGACATCGGGGTTAAGACTCCGTATTTCCGGCAGGGCCTTATCGAATTCTTCGATCTTTGAGACCTTCCCGTTAAAATTTCCATCCTCGCCGTACGAATCCATCTTCTTCACATGGAGGAAGAAAAAGTCATAATCGTTATAGTGCTTTTTCAGGAACGCTATTTCCTCTTTAATATCCCCTTGCAAAGCAGGCGCTTCCATTCCTAGGAGACGTGCAAGACCGCGATACATGGGATATACAGCGATGCAAAGAGACCTCAGCCCATAGACTTCCTCAAACTGAGGGATATCGGGCACCTGTGAAAACCCGCGGAGGAGGACGTAGTTCGCCTTTGGCTCATTTCTTATGATATCCGTAATATTCGATATTAATTTCTCCACAACGATCGAAACCTTCCCGGCCTGCGGCGTTTCAGGAGTGACAGCGATAGGTGTCACCCCTTCCTTTTGCGGGTCTGTATCTTTTATTGCGGCTGAACCCCGGGGCAATGGTTCAGGGAATCTGAGTACAGCGGCAAAACGGTGCTCCATACCGGCGCTGAAGATTACTTCTACGTCCTCTATCTTCCGGATCTTTTCCCGAAGTCTTTCGGTAATCTTTCTGCTTTCATCCGTAGGAATCCTTCCGGCGCGCCTGTCCGTAATAATGCCGTTCCCGATGGTGGCATAATTAACCCGGATGGCAATATCGGTCTTCTTCAGCTCTACCCCGAGGCCGAGCGCTTCAAGTACCCCTCTCCCTATCTGCCACTCAATGGGATCGTAACCAAAGAGGGATAAGTGGCCCGGTCCGCTTCCCGGAGTTATTCCGAGTCCGACGGGAACGTGAAGACCGCATGCGGACCCGGCCGCAAGTGCATCGAGGTCCGGCTTGTTTGCAATGTCCAGTTCCGTATTTCCGTCTACAGGAAGACCTCCGAGTCCGTCAAGGACTATGAGGAGAATTTTTGTATTGTTCTTCTGTATTAAGTCTTTAATTAATTTTTGCAAAAAATTACACCTTGAAGCGTTCCATGGTATCCTGGAGAATCTGCGCGGTGCTTGACAGTTGTGAAGCTGAGGCCGAAAGCTCCTCCATGGCCGCTGTCTGTTCTTCCGAGGAAGCTGACGCCTCTTCCGCAGAGGAAGCGGTCTCCGCTGCTGAGGCGGCTATATTCTCTATCTGCTTGACGATATTTCTCGCCTGCGATGCAATCCCCGTAAACTGCTGTCTGATCTCTCCTATCAGTTCTGCGCCGGATTGCATCTCTTTTTCCCTTCCTGGACAGATTTCATTGCCTCTTCTGTTTCATTCTGGACCTCTTTGATTATCTTCGATATTTCACGGGCGGAATTTGCCGAACTCTCTGCGAGCTTCCTGACCTCATCGGCAACTACGGCAAACCCATGCCCTGACTCACCTGCTCTTGCCGCTTCGATTGCGGCATTCAACGATAAGAGGTTTGTCTGGAAAGCTATTTTTGTTATCACATTCACTATCTGTCCGATCTCGGATGAATGGGCCGTAAGCCCTTTCATGACATCAACGGACCTATCGGTTGCATCCTGGAGCATCTTCGTCTTTTCCGAGAGTTTCTGCATCAAGTCATTACCTTTCTGAGTCGAATCATTAGCAGCTTGAGATGATTCAGACGCTCCTCGAGAACTCTCAGCAACAGAAGACGAAGCCGATGATATCAGGGAAATAGCCGATGAGAGCTCGGACAGTGCTCTCGTCGACTGTTTTGTAACAGTTGCCATAGAATTCGCGGAACTTGCCAGAAGGTCCGCCTGTTCACGGACTCTTACGGTCAGGTCTTTCAGCGAAGAGATCATCGCGTTTGTGGCCTTGCCGAGTTGATTCAACAAATCGTCTCCGGTATCTTCGTTCGCATTGATTGTTAAATCGCCCGCCGCAACCTGCTGGAGGACCATGAAGTAGTCTGTCAGGCCCATGGCGAGGTTCATAGATGCCGTATGCAGTTCCTCCGAGGTCTCCCGCAGGTGATCGAGCATATGCTGGAAGCCTATCCCAAGGGAATCTTTATCGGACCGGACATGCACCGTGACATCCATATTGCCGTTTCTTACTTCTTCAATGCATTCGGCCAGTTTTTGAAACTCGGCGATCATGCCGTTCGTCACCTTCCCCAGTTGGTTCAACAGGTCATCACCGGTATCCTCGGGCGCCTTCACATCGAGTTTGCCGAGGGCCAACTCCGAAATCACACTGAAATAATCGCTCATCCCCAGGGCAAGATTCATCGAGTTCGTGTGCAGTTCTTCAACACTCTGTTTAAGGTTCTCGACCATTTTTGCGATGGCATTCGCAAGGATATCCTTCTCCGACCGTATTTTCACCGCAGTATCCAAATCCCCCGAAGCTATCTTTTCGGCCGTCTTTGCCAACTCTTTTAATGACATCGTCATCCTTGTAAATGCATATTCCATCTGCGCAATCTCATCCTTATTATCTTTCCCGATCTTTGCATATGTCATATCCGGGATATCACCTTCGGCAATCTGGTTGGCGGTACCCATGATCTTCTTTAACGGCTTAACAATATTTCTGGTCAATAATATCGCTAATGCAACAACGGATATTAAGGAAAGGAATATGATGCTCTTTGAAATGAGCCCCTGCTTTCGAACAGATTTTTCCGACTCCGACTTGTATTTCCCGTACATATCGCCGATTCCCTGCAGAAACGGGTCGTATACCTTCATAAGCTCAGGGAGATTCACCTGCCGGATATGCAGGGAAAGCTTCTCTGCTTCCGCCGCTTTTCCTTGCTCTATAGCCTTTATCACCGGCTCTCCCGATTGATGCAATCTTCTGTGAGGTTCTTCTAATGCTTTAAACAGCGGTTCCAGTTCAGGATAGGGTAATTTATAAGAGTAATACCACTTACCGAAGACGCACTGTTTGGGATCGAGTTCACCCTCAAATTTGCCCTTTTTCCTTACCGTTTCTCTCAGTGAATCCACCCATTGGTAATGGACTACCTGCATCTCCCGAAGTTTTTCCTTAAGTTCGATTAAATCATTTTTTTTCCATTCGATATCTTTTAAAATTACGATCCCTCTTTGCCAGAAAATCCCGAGAATCAGGATTACAAGGAATAAGAAACCGAAGCTCAAAGATATTTTTTTCCCTACCGACAAGTTTTTTATGAGATTCATTTAGTTGTCCCTATATGATGCCGCTCGATATTAAAACTGTATCTGGCAACGCCTCTTCATGCCTCCTTCGTCTTTCACCCACATGAGTGTCTTCTTCGTTCTCTCACACCACTGACGGACATCCTTTTCGAATGTAGGGCAGTCTGCGGTTATTTCCAGAATATCACCCGCTTTCAACTCAGCCGATTTTGCGGCTATCTTCAGTATCGGTTGTGGGCATCTGAGGCCCAGGCAATCTAATGTTACTGTTGGCATAATACACTACCTCCTTTTTCGGAATATTTTTACAGAAATCGTTCACAATATCAACATTGAATATCGATAATATTACCTTTGCAGGGTCTGAATTATATCGCCTTGTTTATCCCGTATATTGAGAAACAGAGACATTTTCCCGGGCAGAGTATGCGTAGCGCAGGCGAAGCAGGGGTCATAAGCACGGAATGCCATTTCGATCATATTGAGAAGTCCTTCAGAAACTTTGCCTCCTTTTATAAGACCTCTTGCAGCTTTTTCGATGGACATGCAGATTGCTGCTGCATTATTTACCGTTGCAACAATCAGGTTAGCTTCGGTTATGATCCCTTTTTTGTCGGTCTTATAATGGTGAATGAGAGTACCGCGCGGTGCTTCTACGATACCAATGCCCTCCTCGGGTATTGAAGTTGGGATATTTCTTATCTTCGGATCGGTAATGTCTTTGTCCTCTGCGAGTTCGAGCATGCGTTCCGCGGCGTATAGGGCTTCGATTAATCTCGCCCAGTGAAAAGCCAGGGTATTGTGCGCAGGTTTTCCCCCGAGAGTCCCGTACATCCTTTCGTATTCGTCCTGAGCCAAAGGAGTCGCCATGCCGTCAGAAACATTCAATCTGGCCAACGGCGCGACGCGGTACACTCCGCTGTCCGCGCCGTCAACAAACCCTTTCCATCCAACTTTCTTAAGATAGGGATATTTCATATAACTCCACGTCTCAACATGCTCTTCTATATGGTCGAGATATTCCTTTGGTTTGAATCTGGCAAATTCTTTGCCTTCGGGAGTAACAACGCGGACATCCCCATCATAAAAATTCACTCTATTGTTCTTGTCCACCATTCCCATGTAGTAAGTGGCATGTTTATATACATCTCCTGTGATGAGATCGACGTAATCCTTATTTTTCAGCACAACGTCATCGAATATCTTCAAGGCAAATTGTGCGAATTCAACCCCGTGCTTTGCCACTTCCACAATTTTATGTCTCATGTCTTCGGTGAGCGGCTTCGAGATACCGCCGGGCAGACCGCAGACCGGGTGTATCACTCGCCCGCCGAAGTAGGTAATAATGTCACGACACTCTTTTCGCATGTTGATTACTTTTCCCGCGATCTCGAGTCCTACCTTGGCAATGACTCCGAGGATATTCCTCTCGGCAGGTGGCGCCGACGGACCGACAACAAAATCCGGTCCTCCGAGGAAGAAGAAATGCAGCATGTGGTCTTCGAGCATAAAGGCGGAATACATCAACTCCCTCAATTTCTTTGCGACCGGAGTAGGCTCGACCTTGAAGAGATCATCCAGGGCCTTTGTGGAACATATATGGTGGGTGGTAGGACATACTCCACAGATCTTCGGTGTTATCCTCGGCATTTCCTCTGCAGGACGTCCGACAGAAAAAACCTCAAATCCCCTAAGTTCCGGCACCTGGAAATAGGCCTTCTCCACGTCTCCTTTATCGTCAAGGAAGATCTCTATCTTGCCGTGACCCTCAAGCCGTGTAACCGGGTCTATCGTAATTCGTCTCGTCATTTTAGGTTTTTTGCCTTAACATCCCAATGCCCCATCCTTATGCAACATCGGGGTCTATTTTCCTTCCCAACATAGACGCCGCCAATGAATAAAAATAAAAAACACCGGCCGGGTCTACGATCGAATCGGTCACCTTTTTTATCTCATCCTCATCATTCGCATCTATGATGGATGCCAAGGCCGAAAGAAACTTGGCGCCCTGGTCTTCAACTCTGCTCGTTGGACCAAAGCATCCGCGGCAGGGCATATTAGCATTAATACACCTCTCGCCACAACCATCCCTGGTGGCCGGACCGAGACAGATGACGCCCTGGTCTAAAAAGCATCTCTCCGGATCGAGCAGCACCTCGTGAACTCTTTTGATCTCTTTTATTACCGATCTCTCAGGTTTTGTGCCCTTTCTTTTGCAGGTATCACACAAGGATTTGTCAGGCGCAAGGACGGTTTTCTTAGCCGGGAGATTTCCCGAAAGTATAGCTTCGACGGCCTTCATAATGAGGTCAGGCGGCGGTGCACAGCCCGGAAGGTAGTAATCGACATCAACAACCCGATCTAAGGGATAGACGGTATCATAGAATTTCGGCAGCGTTAATTCACCCTCTTCGACAATTGTTCTTTCCTGCGGAGTAATCTTTTCAGGATTCACGACAGAAGGCGACTTGTGATATACATACTCGAATATTTTATCCCGGTTGTAGAAATTCGCGAGTCCGGGGACGCCACCAAGATGCGCACAGGCGCCGAAGGCTATGACAAGACCCGATTTCCTCCTGAGGAGTTTCGCGACATGCTCCTGCTCCCCGGTCCTGATCCCGCCATTTATGAAACTGACAGCTATTTCTCCGTCCTGAAGCGCTTCGACATCTTTTATCTTAAAATCCATTGCCACAGGCCATAAGACAAATTCTACGGCATCTACTACCTTTAAAATGTTTTCAGCGAGATCAACGACCGCCTCTTCACACCCGCCGCAGGAAGCGCACCAATAAAAGGCAACCTTGGGTTTAGCCAATTTTCATCTCCTGAAAATCTCCCCTTCCGCCCTTTACTAAAGCGGGGTGAGGGGGGGTTATGTTCAAAGGGCCCAGGGCTTTAACGGTTTTGACCATATCGTAAATTGTTTCAACAAATTTATCGGCCTCGCTCGCCGAAACCCAATCCAAACGGAATCTTCCTTCCTCGATCCCGAACTGGCCCAACATCCTCCGCAGGAGATGAAACCTGCGCAGAGCCTTATAATTACCTTCCTTGTAATGACAATCACCCGGATGACAGCCGAGTATCAGTACCCCGTCGGCACCGGACTGAAATGCCTTAAGGACAAATTGCGGATCGATCCTGCCGGTGCACATCACCCGAATGACCCTCACATTGGGGGGATAAGTCTTTCGGGCACTGCCGGCTGCATCCGCACCGGCATAGGAACACCAGTTACATAGAAACCCTATTATCTTAGGTTCAAACTCTTTTATTTCAGGGCCCCCTCTATCTCGGCGTATATCTGCTCCTTCGTAAAATGCCTGCTCCTTGCAGAACCGCTCGGGCAAGCGGCAACACAGGTCCCGCACCCTTTGCAGAGAACCGTATTCACTACGGCGATCTTCTTCTCCCTGTCAAGAACGATTGCTTTGTATGGGCAAAGGTTTATACAAACCATGCACTCAGCACAGGCGTTCTCATCGATTTCGGCAGTCATTACATCCAACTCCAATTTCCTGCCGGGCACAAGGACTGAAAGTACCTGCCCCGCTGCTGCAGACCCCTGGGCGACTGAGTTTTGAATGTCTTTCGGCCCCTGAGAACAACCGGCGATATATATCCCTTCCATATTTGTCGACACCGGAGCGAGTTTTGTATGTCCCTCGGTAAAAAACCCGTCCTTGTCCCGTGTAATCAAAAGCAGCTCTGACAATCTTTCGTTCCCTTTCGAAGGGACCATTGCAGGACAAAGCACCACCATGTCGGCGGAAATCTCATTCCTTTTTCCGGTTAAGTCGTTGCAGGTAAGGTCGATGGTATCACCTCTCTGTTTTACCGCAACATCCATCGGAAGCGATGTATGGATAAACCTGATATTGTCCCAGTCTCTAATAGAGTCTAAGAATGCCTGATTGTCTTTACCAGGAACACACCAGTCTGCATATATATCATGAACCTTAATTTTTGGAGAATGTTTTCTTATCAGGTGAGCAAATTTCAGGGCGTAGAGGCAGCAAACCCCGGAACAGTATTCTTTAAAATTCTTGTCCCTGCTGCCCACACAGTGGATTATCGCTACGGATTCGGGTTCCTTTGAGTTCTTCATGAAGAGTTTCCCGCCGGTAGGGCCTGTTTGAGCAAGTATTCTCTCAAATTCTAACCCGGTATATACCTCCGGAATCTTACCGTATCCGTATTGAGGCAGTATCAATGGATCAAAAAGGTCAAAGCCCGTGGCGACAATGATCCCTCCCACGTTCCTTTCAAGGATTTCATCTTTGTCCTCATAATTAATTGCATCGAAGAGACAGGCCTCTTTACAGATCTCGCACTCCGGACTATTAAACTGCTCAAACTCTTCCCTTGTTATCAGACCGGCCTCTAAGGCTTCTTCGTATATCTCCGACCGTCCTCCAAACCGACGACAACATTTCTTATCGATCACCGGTACATTCGGCAATGCACCGGCGTAAGGCACGTATATCGCTTTACGTTCGCTCAGGTTATAGTCAAATTCATTCTTTACTTGAACCGGGCATTGCTCATAGCAAGCCCCGCAACCGAGACACTTATTTCTATCAACAAAATTGGCGTTCTTCTTTATCTTCACGACGAAATTTCCAAGAAATCCTAAAACTTCCTGGATTTCACTGCATGTCAATAATTCGATATTCTCGTCATGCAGGACCTCGTCCATCTTGGGTTCCAGCATGCAGGAGGCACATTCCATCTTAGGGAAGACCTCTTCATACCTTGCGACCCGCCCGCCGATGAAAGAATTTTTTTCCACCAGATAAACCTTTCTGCCGGCTTTTGCGAGCATAAGAGCGGCCTCCATACCTGCAGGACCGGCGCCCAGAACGAGCACATCCGTATTGCAATCTATCTCCTTTTTCTCCAGAGGTTCATGCAAGGCTACCCGTTTGACGGCAGCCCTTATCGAAGATTTGGCTTTCTCTGTTGCGGCGGTTTTATCGGAAGTCGCCCAGGCGACCTGCTCCCTCACATTCACCATCTGGAATAGATACGGGTTTAATCCGGCTTGCTGAAGGACATTTCTGAAGGTCTTTTCGTGTTCCTTGGGAGTACAGGCTGCGATGACCACCCTGTCCGGTTTCTCTTTGATGATATCTTCGGCTAAGAAATTCTTTCCTTCTTCAGAACAGAGAAGGTTGTGGACTTTCACATATGCAACGGTATCGAGGCTGGAAGAAAATCGGGCGAGTTCATCGATGTCCAAATTTTCCGAGATGTTCGTTCCGCAGCTACAGATATAGACACCGACTCTAATCTGCATAAGTCCCGTTCATTCTTGCTGATCCGGTGACCACATATTTTCAACCCCTTAGCCTTATGAAAGCATTTGAAATAATTATAATCTTAATGCCTGCTAAAATGTCAATAAAATTGAAAGAAGTGAAGGAAATAGAGATGCTGACAAATTTTATTGGTGATGGCCCGGCAAAAAATGATCAAAACCACTTGTGATCCTATATAATACGGCTTTATAATATTGAAGTCGGACATCATGGGCGGTTAGCTCAGCTGGGAGAGCACCACGTTCGCAACGTGGGGGTCGAGGGTTCGAATCCCTTACCGTCCACCAAGCTTTTCTCGATTTCAATCACCTATCTGCGCGGAGAGATCATAAAATGGGCTACAAACAGTCCACAAACCGGCAGACCCCATGGAAAGCGAGATCTTGACTAATGTTGTGAATTGTTTATATCCTTTTTGACAGAAAGAAAGGAAGGGAAAGTATATGGAAAGCCGCTCTGAGATCATTCCTCAAGAAGTGATCGAGAATAAGATCCTTCTTATCCGGGGTAAAAAAGTAATGCTCGATAAGGACCTCGCTATGTTGTATGCGGTCACAACCGGTAATCTCAATAAAGCAGTAGGAAGAAATCTTGATCGGTTCCCTGATGACTTCATGTTTCAGCTCACCAAAGAGGAATTTAAAACCTTGATATTCCATTTTGGAACATCAAGTTGGGGCGGTGTCCGTAAACTACCCTACGCCTTCACAGAAAACGGCGTCGCCATGCTTTCAAGCGTTCTGAATAGCAAGAGGGCTATTGACGTTAATATCCAGATCATGAGAACTTTTACGCGGCTTAGAGAGATGCTTCTGACGCATAAGGACCTGCAGCGGAAGATCGAGATAATGGAAAAGAAATATGATCAGCAGTTTAAGATAGTCTTTGACGCGATAAAGCAGCTCCTGGACCCTGAAAAGAAGCCGAGGAAAAGGATCGGATTTCTGCGCAGATCGATAACTCATGAAAAAGAGGACATAAGGAGGCTCAAAGACAATGAAGGTTAAGAACGTTACTATAGGGATTAAGAGCGTAAAGGGAATACTCAGTGAAGCAGGGGACGTAATGGAGCGGCTTGAACGGGGCGAAAGGGTATCCAAGAAGAGGCCGGGCATTTATTTTGACACTCTTGAGACAATGAGAAAGGCGATCACCGAGGAGCGTGTGCGGATCATCAAGGTGGTTCGGGAACGGCAACCGGCATCCATCTACGAATTAGCGAAGATGCTTCACAGAGAACCTCAAGAATGTGTCCGACGATGTTCACTATCTCTCAGACCTCGGTTTGATTGAACTGGAGAAAGCTAAAGCAAACGGCCGCGAGAAGACGATCCCCAGAGTGAATTACGAGAAGATTCGCCTTGAAATAGCAGTATAGTTAGAGAGTACTCAGGGGAGAGGGAACCGGTCCCGAAAAGGCGTACCCTGAGCCCTGCCCCCTGAGTTCCAGGAGACCACAAGGAGAGTGGTAATGGGGAAAAAAGGCAGAAGAACAAGGGCAATTCCCTCAAGCTGTCGGACATGGGGAGATCGCAGGTTACTGCATACTCAGAGCCGTCGGCGAAAAGCAAGGGGGAACTTGCATCTCGATCATCCAACCACTGGCTTATCTTTGTCCCCTCTAAGACGGGGACTTTCCTTGTACCCTGGGTTCGCACATATTCATTGGACTCAAGCGTTATGAGGGTATCTATGGGGAGATCAAGTGCTTTAGAGAGTTTCAGGAGCGTCTCTCGTCCCGGTCTTCTGCGCCCGGTTACAAGCTGGCTTACGTAAGCAATGCTGACATGCATTTCTTGAGCAAGCATTGTGCATTTCATGCTTTTTGCCTTCAAAAGCTTTTTGAGTTCCTCACCGAAAATCAAGGATGTCTTCACTATTCCCTTTTTTCTTCGCCCCTTATCAGTTCTTTCATCCTCTCGGCATTGCGCGTCGCAAACCCTCCATGACAATTATTAAACATCACATATGTCACTTTTGCAAGTTTCGATGAAATCTGAACGTGCGGAATAAACTCTTTCAGCTCTTCTTCGGAATACAGATATGCATATCTCAGCGATGTCGCCACGCCTCTTTTTTGCCAGTTCTCCTTGTTCCTACCATGCAATCTGTAGTAAGCAATGTCGGCCGTTGTTTGCGGGACAAATGGAACTGTCACCTGGTTTCCGAATTGCGGTTCGTCTGCACCCACATGGATGATTTGGTTCTTCCTCAGCGAATGAAATACTTTCTCTCGAACGTCCGATGCATACCAGCTGCCGTGACGGAATTCCACGGCCATACGATTTCTGCCGATCATCCCCTTGTACTTTAGAATGGTATCGAGGTGATCAGGCTTATAGATTAGCCACGGTGGAAACTGAAACACCAGCACGCCAAGTTTTCCGACACTCATAAGGGGATATAAGGCCTCCATGAAATTTGTCAGCGATAATTCGGAGAAGCACTGTTCTTTCACCGATATATATTTCTGAGCCTTGTCCTTTTCGGAGAGCTCGTTACGGATATCAGGGGGCAATGTCTTCGGGTCTATACCATGCCCGGTCAGGGCGCCGTAAACCTTGATATGAAAAACGAAGTTCTCCGGCGCGCGCTGCGCCCAATAATATGCAGTGCTCTTTGTCGGAATCGCGTAATAGGTGGAATCCACCTCTACAGTGTCGAACCGGGTGGAGTAGAACTGCAGACGAGCCTCAGCGGTTCTTACGTTTTTAGGATAGAACTCTCCGCTTTGTATTAAGGACTTTTCTGTCCACGAACATGTGCCGACGCGAATCATGCATCAATGATACCATGCGTGGGAATCTCTCTCTCAGGGGTAGAATAGCCATGTGGATGAGCCAGAGGCTGCGGGAAAGGATTTCACGTCTGAACCCTTGTCTATCCCTTTCCCGGCATGCTTTTTTGTATTTTTCTCTTTAAATAGTGGTTGTATACCTTGGCACATAAGTGACATTGAACCTTCCGAAAATAGCTCCCACACGGGAAGGAATTAGACACCCAACTTCACCCTGTAGGAGACAGGAAAGTGTCACCAGTTCTCCTCCAAATAGTAACAATCGGCAGCCCTTAAGTGGAGTACACTCGTAAATATTGAATTCAAACGAGCCTGAAGATTAAGGAAAACCGATTGAAAGATTGTATAACGTTGTGGCTTTGCGTCGTGTGCCTGCTAAGGTCAATCTTAATCGCAATAACATAACAAAACAGGCACATCGAGCGACCCCAATGTCGCATACGAATATTGGAGCGGCGCAAATCCCGCTGTTAAATGAAGTTTCGGGCATTCTCAAAAAATAGAGTCGTCGGCTTTCCTTGATTTTTTACTGCTTTCAATGGCTTAATTTATCCTGTTCTGCAATCTTGATGGTTCTATCTCAAATCCCTTTAATACTACTCCGTTCGCACGAAATTCAATTGTAGCTCCAGCGAACCGAGACCTGAAGCTGTTATTACCAACCTGAAATATAATATTAGGTTTACTAAAAAACCATGTCGTCCCGATTGTGTCAATCCAAGCCTCAGCATAAAGTCCACCTTTGCGCTTTTTCTCTTCTTCTCTTTTTTTAGCTTCTTCTGATTGTATGCATCGGGGTGCAAGAGGCAGGCCTCCTGCTGTAATGAAAACCTTTTTATCTTCTACCGCGACTATCTCGATAATCTGCTTATAAATATGATCTTTATTGTAATCAAAACCCTTTGTTATTAATATGGCATCATCAAACATTATGCTGTCGCCAGGAATCATCTCATATTCTAATTCTTCTAATTTCTTCTCACTTTTCTTTTCTTCACCTGCGAAAGATATTTCAGAGATGACTAAAAACATGAGAATCGCTACTACAATGTTGCGAATTATACTGTTGATTTTCATAATTGTCCTCCTTCGCATGCCCGAAATTTCATTTAACGTTATTGGCGGAAAGAAGCCCCGAAAGGTTTGCACGTTAGTCTTTTCCGACATGTTATCTGCCAGTGTGGGCATTATTCCACATCCTCTCCGTAAAATGTATTTTTTAGGTTTGACTCCATTCCATAGATGATTATTGCACCGGGAAAGCAAAGCTTCGACCATCAGGCAACCGCAAAACACCAGTTCCTTTCACATATACATAACCCATTTTCCGATCAATTTTAAAAGTCAAAGAGTCATCTTCGGAACTTTCAATAATTAAACCTCTCCCCAATCTGCCAATACTACATGGAATATCAGGTCCAAACAAACCTGTCATGTTATGCATTTTGCCAGTTCTCATATCCATATCTGCCACAAATTCTAAAAGATAACCTTCACCTGTAGTATCTATAAGTAATTCGCCCTTGGTCTCCATCTCTTTGGTCTGACGAAATTTCACTTTCGTCTTTGTAGACAATGAATGTTTTTCTGGATCTCCATGGATGAAATCACCCTTTATGGAAAAAGGATTTTTACTAATCTCATAGTGAAGTTCACGCCCCGAGGCTTGCGTAAGCAAGGTTCCACCAGAAACTATAAGAATTGTTTTCCCGTCATTTATATACATTCCCGAAATTTGCATATTTCCAATTTGAGCGTATGCTTGAAAGCCAAATAAAAATATGAAAAGTAGTGTAACTTGCAATATCCATATTTTTTGTTTAAACCCTTTCACGTTTCTCCTTCGCTGGACACACTGAGCAGATAACGTCGTGTCGCCACACTCTGTTAGGAAAACTCAGACGTATGCATTCCTCCCAGTTATCCCAAACTGTGCACAAAGTGCTGCAGTGTACCTTTTGGGATCAATCATCCCGAGATACTCCAAACCCTCATTCAATTTGGTTTCTTCGTTCAATTCCTCGAACAGAACGCAGATGCCGCCTCCTTTGTCACGATATATTGGCGTAGTTTGACAACGCACTTTGCTCACTGTAGATAAGGTAGCGCCATCAGGTAAGATTTCAAGTTCGCTTCGAGAGCCGTTCTTAGCCATGAAAAAGCATATTGCTTCTGGCCATTCGACTCCATTTGAACGTAGAAGTGCAACGGTTTTTTGTTTAAATACAAAGTACCTTGACATTGCCGATGAATTGCCAGCTCAGCTTGTTCCTTCTTGCTCTCCTGTATAGCAGAAGAATGTTTCGCTGGAGGTGCAGGCGATAAATCATTCTCTCGTATCGCCTTTTGTGCCGCAGCGGGGACTTTGGAAAGTCCGAGTAGTTGACTCAGTTTACTTATGATTGACATAATTGTTCCTCCTTTATGCCCAACATTTAGACGGCATGTCGTAAGCGTTGTTGGCTTGCGAACCGAGAACACCAGGGTCAAGAAATCCGATATGAAGCTTTTTTGGTTGCCTTTTAGCCTTTGCGCAAGCCTATGGTCAAATGAAGTTTCTGGCATCTTTTAAATAAAATCCGCCTATTTGCTGATCAGAAGTACAGTATCACTTTTGCTTAGACTTGATGCTTAGCTCCCCTCCCCCAATAATGTCCCCACACTAGGTTTTCCCTCCTTAGTTAACTTGAAGCTAACGCGATTTCTACCTTTAGGAGAAATCACCATTTCATGCCACTGTATTGACGTACAGGTTCCAGAGTGATCTCGGCATCCTGATACCCTGCCAGTGATCCCGCCTTCAATTCTTTCTTAATATCTATGCCCATGTAACGTTCTGAACCTTGACCAAGTTCAACTACATTCCCAATCCTTTTCTTGACGTGCACTTTCGATCCTTCCCGAGAAAATCCTGAATGCTTCAAGTCAACTTTCTGGAGATTAGTGCCTAACTAAGTACCAGAATTATAAAAGAATCCACCGTCATTGAGACACAATATTCAAGTCCCCTCCTTGTGTGTTATCTATTTGATGCTTACCGTCTTTATAAGACAATATAAAGCTAACTGCAGTCTTATCCTTAGGAGAAATTTTCATACCATGCCACAAAATTGAGGTGCCTGGTTCCAAAGTGACTCTACTGTTAGGGTATCCCGCTAATGAGCCAGCAACAATGTTCTCCGGGATGTTCAGCCCGACGTATAGCTCAGTACCTGGTCCTAATTCAACTATATCTCCGATTGTCTTCATAACAACTACTTTGGAACCTTTTCCAACAAGACCAAAAAATCCTTCTTTTGAGGGTGTGAAATCTGCAAGGTGATATATACTATGCTCTGGTTTCTCAACTGTTAAAATTAGTCCCCAAGTAAGAAATGGATTTATAAATAATTTTGAAAAAGGTGTAGAATGACGATTTTCGCCACATGATGTTTCAATCAAACCTCCTCGGACAATGTGAGTTGTTTTCTCAGGAAACATAACTTGTTTTGTCTGACCCTCCTCCTCTTTCACCTCTCTGGGATTTTCCCACAATTGTATTTTGCCATTTAATATTTTACCGTTGGCCAAATTAATAATTTTTGTATGCGAAAGATCTATATCGCTCTTCGGTGTTAATATGCCGCCCATGTACCAAACATTCTCATAGATGGGCCCTGGCCCAATTTGGATACGTCTGCCTCCGTACGAGAAGAGACTACCTCTATATTCGTTGTATACTCCCAACTCCATGACAATATCCTTCGGGTTTTGATTCTTATATCTTTCCACATCCAGTTCGCTGAGTTTCTTAGTCTCGATTATCCAAACCTTATCAATATTTTTTGTAATTATCACATCTTTCGGTACCCCCTTAATTTCCCCCTTTTCCTCTTTAAAAGATATTCCTGTAATAATTATTATTAAAAAAAATATTATTTGGGGACATAGTCTAAATAATTTATCCATGATTTCCTCCTATAACGCCACCACATAAGCGTCTCGGTATAAAAGAAAGTGGCCTAAGTTCTCATTTTACTTTGTTTTTATTCCACCAATCTCGCCACTCGGTTGTGTTTTCACCAAGATCTTTCCCCGTTATCAACTTTAATGCTTTTTGTGCTTCATAGGATGGAGTTGTATAATAAATCCTAGTACCTTGAATATCTGAACTAATCTTTTCTAAAGATACATTATCTCCTAAAACGTCGATCAAATAAGGTATTGCAGGAGTTGCTTTGCTTCCCATATTCCCCAATTGTTCGACAGCGCGTCCACGTTCTCTAGCGTCAGAGGAATTTAGCATTTCAATATAATTCCTTATCTCGGGATCAACTTTAAGAAATACCAATTCCTCATCATGACCTGTTTGTGGAATTATTTGAACAGTATTTGGCATTATGTCAACCACATACAGTATTTTACATGTTGAGCCTGTTGATATTATTTTTGTATATTCTCCTCTTTTTAATCCGCCGATTGCTTCTTTGAATTTTCTATTCAGACTTTCATATTTTACCTCCCCAATATCGTTTCCCTTAAAAGGTGCCCCATTTTTTAGACTTGATAATTCCTTTTCAGCTTGTGGTTGAGTTTGAACTTCCAGTATTCTAAGATGAATGGTTATGTCCTCAGCATGCAATTGATCAAAATAAAGCAGCATACATAATGAAATAATAAGGATTTTATATTTCTTATCCATAAATCCTCCCTTTCCCCCTTTGTGGGACGTAAAGCCGTTTGTTATCTGTAATACTTTCTTCTATAAGGTCCGATCCTTTATTAACTCATTTGCGATAAATGTTGCCTGGGAATTCATAAACCTTCTTATAAGATCATCAGAATAATAACCGATACCTTCTCGACTTGTTCTCACAATTTTCTGCCACAATACTTCATTCGTTCCAAGACTTGTTAACCTTGATAGGGTTAACAATCGTGAGGTGACGCCTCAACTACCCGATATTGAATAGTCTGATGTGGTTATTGTAATCAAGCTCTCAACCCAGAATTTTTCTCGGAGCGATGCGAAATCCAATTTTTCTAAGGCGTAATGATCATATACGACTGCACCTATTTTTTTTGTCTCTTTTACACTTGCAACTGCCATCTCGTTCTCGCTGATGATAACAAGATCAGCATTAATCAATCGTTTCAACTTAGACATAAATTCATCCATAATTTGTTGTGAGGGGGATGCCGCACGAAGCCTTCTTTGCCATTCTTCTATTTGAGAACTACCTATTGCAAGACCTATTAGTGACGGCGATTCTCCATGTGCAGTATAAACACTGATTATCCCAATTCTCCTCAAATTTGATATTTTGTCTTTCTTTAACTCAATATCTTTGGATGTAGCACAATTTTGCAGGAAAAATGCTGAAACTATCATAAAATAACTTTATTGCGCCTGATTTTTTCGTCATTATTTGCTCTATTAAAAGTCTTCTTTCAAACTTTCGCTCTGTCCGTCTGCAAATCCCTGCGGTCATTCTCAAGCAAGAGTCTATTCTGAATTTCTACGCTTTCAAAAAAAACCTTAGGGATTTCCTCTAAGGTGCCATCAGCATTTGGGAAACTCTTGGAGGGATACCATCTGAGAACTTCGATGTTTGTTGTCTTTTCAACACGGGGAAAAGATGAATATTGGTAGAAAACTTTTGACCTGACCGCGTCATATTCGCTGACTGTTATTACCCCATACACAATACCCTGATGGATGAGTTTATCGAGTCAATTATCAGTCAAGTTTCCCTTATTTGTCAAGGTATTTTCCTATAACTATAGTTTGTTCTTCTATTTGTGATTTCTGTTTTCGTTTGTTGAAGAGAGATGTCTGTCCATTTGCAAAAGAAATCTCTATAATTCAGCAGAAAACTGATTTATTTGTTTGACGCCGAAGAAAAAAACCGCTGCGCGGTGGTTTAGTTATTCTGTATGTACTGCTTACGATTAAAGGCGAAGTGCTGATACAACATTTTAAGAAGGCCTCCGAAGTGCATCTTCGCGTGTCTTCACTTACAGCCTTCTATGTGACAAGGTTCGCCGGAATATCCAGCGACCTCAGAAAACCTTGAACCTGGTTTTCATAATACTCTTTCGTATCGATGACCCTATGATCATGCAGCGTCTTCCAGTTCCTCCGTGAAGTGTCCAGGGTGAATGATCCCATGATCACGAAGGCCACGAACACGATTATTCCGGATATGGCAAACTTGCCGGCAGATGCCGTTCTGATTCGCCCGCCGAAGATTGTTATGCGCCGGGAGTTTTCATCGAGGATCGGTACACCCATAACCGTGAGACTGTCCATAAGAAGATGTCCAAAGACGACCCCGACAAGACAGTCACGTACTGGCGTAAACCACAAAAGTACCAGCGCTGCCACCCAGAGCGCCAGCGAATGCGTGACGCCCCGGTGTTGAACTCTCTTGGGTGTGATCATCTCCACAAGATCGGGGAGTATGGAACCGAGAGTTGTAAGGATGTAATTTAGTCCGAATATCTTTGCCGTTGCACTGCCGACGATAATATGAGTTGCCCACGTCATTATTTCTTACCTCCTATTCTGGTTCCCTGGAACATATACCTGAAAGCGGCTGCGAGGAATATCAAATGATGAGCTCCGAGAAGAGCGACGACAACGATCATCAACGCGAGGACAAAGTACGTGATGTCAAACGTGTCAGCCCCGGTTCCAAGCGAGTGAATCTTTGCCCTGTTCAACCGGACCTTGAGCTTAGGATTGAGATAGGCGAACCGGGTGCATCCGATAATAGAGGACCTCGCCCGTTCGAGCAGCAAAAGAATTAACTCAAACTTTCTGGAATCCGATAGCCTTTCGGCATTGTCGACGACCAGGTAGAACTTATCCGGTAATCTCTGCGTGAAATAGTTTATGCGGGCTTCAAGGTTCTTACCGAAGAGCTTGAAATCCTTTACCCAATCGCCGACCGGCAGCGTGGCGCCTCTAGTGATACGCGATAAGTTTTCTTCTTGGTGCTTGCCGTAGCATTTATTATATCAATCAGTTGGTCGGGCTGATATTGTTTGATGGGCTGCTTCTGGTAGAATAGGTCACAAAATGGTACACAAAATAGGTCACAATTCCTGGTTTTTTGACCTGAACCCAAAAAACCATGAGTGTAAAAGGGTCTGAAATTAAAGAGAAAATGGCTGACTTGAAAAAATGGACTGGAGTGTCCCTTACCGTCCACCATTTTCCCCTGTATTTCCGCACATCATCTTATTGTTTCCAAATCCGGACGAGTGCAGAAAAATTATAAGAACTTGAAAACAATGGGAATGAAATTTATCTCGTTTATCATTAGTATGCTGCTCCTTATGACCTCCTGTGAAGCAGGATACGGCCCCATGGAGAACCACAGCGAATTCGTCAGCGCTCGGCTTGCAGACGATAAACGTACCGTTTTGTTCTCATTCCATCGTTTTGTCTATCGAAGAGCCGCCGGCTGGCGGGCTTTTCCGGACGGAGGTGTCCCGGATTATGTCACGGACACCAACCTGCTGGGGGTCTACGACCCGCAGACTCTGAAACTCAGGATCCTGCGACGCGAGAAAAACTCGGAATGGATGCCGGGGAGTGGTCTGTTCTACATCCACTCGGTGAAAGGCAGCAAGGCATTAATTTCCCAGGGAGGACAACTGCGCGGACCGTTCAAACTGGGGATAAAGTACGTGCTGCTTGATTTTAGATCGGGCACAGCCTCGGATCTTGACTTGAAATCGGAGCTGACCCGACGCGGCAGGGATACCGGGTATATATACCTGGTGGATACAGACGGCACGCTGGTCTTCGTAACGCTGTCGCTGCATGAGGCAAAGGATTCCGGCGCGTACCGGAACAGAGCACTGGTCCCCGAAATCTGGGTCCGGACACCCGGCGGGGAGTACATAAAGGCCGCCGCCTCGGCGCACTACCAGTGTACCCGGAGCGGCGAAGTGGTCTACTGGGAGCCCTCAACGCGCGAATTCATGGCTTTTTCAATCGCCGACCGCAAGACGCGGAAGGCACCGGAATTCAAGGCGCTAGGCTACGAGGACATTGACACGGGTGTCAGCCTGTCCCCGGACCGGAAGGCACTGGAATTCGGTGTCAAGGTCAACGGACAATGGAAATACAAGACGCTTGACCTGAAGCCGAACTTGTTGAAGTAGGTTCACATCACCGGATAATGCTAATAGTGCTTTTTCAACTCAAACAGTACCTCTTTGGCAACAGCCTTGAGGGTTTCGAAAACGCCCTTCCCCGTAACGGCGACCGCCTCGAACCAGGGGACTTTCCTAAGATTCAGGACATTATCCAGATCAGCGACTGGTATGAGATTCGGAAGGTCTCTCTTGTTATATTGCATCGCAAAGGGGAGCTTTTCAAGTTCGTATCCCTGTTCTGCCAGGTTTATCGTAAGATCTTCAAGGCTCTCCATATTGGAATCCATTCTCTCGATCTGGCTGTCGGCAACAAATATAACTCCGTCGACGCCCTTGAGGATGAGCTTTCTGCTGGCGGCATAAAAGACCTGTCCCGGGACGGTATAAAGATGAAAACGTATTTTAAATCCTCTTATATCACCAAGGGCCAAGGGCAGGAAGTCAAAGAAAAGCGTCCTTTCCGTCTCTGTAGCGAGGGATATGAGCTTCCCCTTTTGTCCCGGGTTCGTCCTTCTATAGATGTACTGGAGGTTCGTGGTCTTTCCACAAAGGCCCGGCCCATAGTACACAATCTTGCAGTTGATCTCACGGGAGGAATAATTTATAAAGGACACGTAAGATACACCTACCTGAAGAGGTTATCAATATCTTCATCGCTGATCTCTGCAAAAATAGATTCCTCTAATTTCCCTTCACCCTTTTCCTTTTCGACCTTCAGGGTGATTTCTTCAAATATTTTACCCAATGTCTCCGCCGCCTTTTTCACACGCAGTCTGACCAGGCCCAGCGATGACCGCTTGTCGAATATGACAACAAGGATAATCCTCTGTCCGATCAATGAGATATGGATATTGTCTTTCTCTCCTTCATGAAAGAGAATCGTAAATTCTCTTTCTCCCAGGAGCTTTGCGATCCCGCCCGTTGCCGCGATATTGCCGGCGGTAAGAGATGCAAGCGATGTGGTATCAATCTCATGTGTTTCTCCGACGGAGGCTATCAGCTGGCCATTTTTGTCAACGAGGAAGACGACCTTTGCGTTTGACTGTTGATGTAATTTTTGGAGTTCTGCGTCAACCCTACGGAACTCCTCTTCGTGCATCACAAGGTCAGAGCCGGTCATGGTTTCATCCTAACATATCCGATAAATTATTGAGGAGAAAAACAAGTCTCCTCCTTTTGCAACTTTCCCCATTCCCTGTCGATATCTTCCTGAATTTTTGCCAATAGCCCTTCATTTTCAGGTTTAAAAAGATGTTTGAATCTCCCCTGCGGTTTAAGAAAGTCCACAATAGGCTTTTTCTCTTTCGGCTTAAAGGTGATCTTTGTGATCCCGTTCTCTATCTCATAAAGCGGCCAGTAGCACGTCTCCACCGCCAGTCTGCTTAACATGTATCGAATCATCGGTCCTCGATCTCCATCCCCTGTTACAGGGTGAGATGATATTCATGAACTTCGGGCCATTAATCTCCATTGCCTTCTGCACCTTTTTCATGAGGTCCATCCAGTGGCTTGGAGAAGCCTGGGCTGCATAGGGAATGTTGTGCGCTGCCATTATCTTTGTCAGGTTCTTCCTCTGTTCGGTCTTGCCCTGTACGACGCTGCCCGCAGGTCTGGTTGTGGTATCAGCGCCAAAAGGCGTTGCACTTGAACGCTGGATACCGGTATTCATGTACGCACCGTTGTCATAACAGATATAGAGCATGTCATGACCCCGCTCCATAGCACCGGAAAGGCTCTGCAGACCTATATCATATGTTCCACCGTCGCCACCAAAGGCAATGAACTTTATTTCCTTGTCTATCTTGCCCTGTTTTTTCAAAGACCTGTACATTGTCTCAACGCCGGAGAGGGTGGCAGCAGCATTTTCAAATGCATTGTGAATCCAGGGAATCTTCCATGCTGTGTAATCGGATATGCAGCTTGAAACCTCGAGACACCCTGTTGCGTTTGCTGCGATCACAGGATAATCAATCGCAAGCAGAACCATTTTTACGACTGTCGGCGCGCCGCAGCCGGCGCATAATCTGTGCCCGGATGATATCCGAATCTCCTTCTTGGTAAGTTCTTTTAAAGTAAGTTTTCCCATGTTATTCCCTCACTCCTATATATTCCTTATAGCTCTTGACCGTCCCTGTCTTTGCTATCCCGACAAGTTCGTTGAGAACAAGTTCTGCGTGCTCAGGCAGATAATCCCTCCCACCGAGTCCATATATTTTATTTATCAGGACCGGCTTTTCCTTGTAAGGGTAGAGGCTTGTAGCGATGTCTAACATTACCGGACCAAAGGAACCGCCAAAGGCATCAGCCCTGTCGAGCACACAGAGAGCCTTCAGGTGTTTAAGAGCTTCTCCTGTTTCCTTATACGGGAACGGCCGGTATAACCTGGGCTTTAAGAGTCCTGCCTTAATACCCCTGTTTCTGAATTCATCAACCACATCCTTCGAGGTGCCGGCTGCAGAGTTGAGGATGACAAGCCCTATTTCTGCATCGTCGAGCCTGTATGTCTCAAATAAATCATATTTTCTTCCTGATAGTTTCTCAAATTCCCGGGCAACATCCAGCACGATCCCGGAAACCTTTGACGCAACCTCAGCCTGTGCTTTTCTGTATTCCATGTAATAGTCAGTAAGTATCAGAGGTCCGTAACTGACCGGATGCTCTATGTCCAGCAAAGGGTTCAGCTGCCTGAACTCACCGACAAAATTCTTGACCTCCTCATCCTCCAGATACTGCATCCTCTCTATAGAATGACTTATGATAAAACCATCCATACAGACCATTATGGGAAGCCGTATATCCATATGCTCAGCAATACGGAACGCCTGAATAGCATTATCATATGCCTCCTGTGCATTCTCAGACCACAGCTGTATCCATCCTGTATCTCTGGCGCCCATTGCATCAGAATGGTCACCATGGATATTCAATGGGGCTGACAGGGCACGGTTAACTACAGGCATAACGATAGGAAGTCTTGTGCCTGAGGCAATAAATAATATCTCCCACATAAGGGCAAGTCCCTGAGATGAAGTTCCGGTAATAACCCTTCCGCCGGCAGCAGACGCGCCGACACAGGAACTCATTGCACTGTGCTCGCTCTCAACAAGAATAAGTTCTGTCTTTACCAGGCCATCTGATACAAAACTTGAAAATCTCTGCATCATCTCAGTCGCAGGGGTAATAGGATACATTGCACAGACATCAGGGTTTATCTGCCTGAGAGCATTTGCAACCGCCTCATTCCCGGTTACGGCAACAATTTTACCCATTATTTGCCCTCCTCTACCATAACGATTGCTTTCTTGCCTTTCTTCCCCGGGCATTCAAGGGCGCATATCCCGCAGCCCTTGCAATATTCATAGTCAAATTCAGCCCTCTTGCCATCTTTCACTTTGACCGACATATCAGGACAGTACAGCCAGCAAAAAAGACACTGTATGCAATTCTCTTCTATCCAAACCGGCTTTGAAGACCTCCATGAGCCTGTTTTAAACTTTATTGCACTGCCTGCCTCGGTAATGACAGCGCCCGGATTCAATTCTTTCCATCCCTTGAGTTTCATCCTTCTTTTACCTCCTCGTATCCGCGCTTTGTTGCTTCGAGGTTGCCATCGATTATTTTCTGTGAAAATTTCTTGCCAAAGCTTTTTTTGACATCTTCAAGGAGGTGCTCAAGGGTTACGATACCTGTCACCTTACATATGGTTCCAAGCATAGGGGCATTTGGTAAAGCCCTTCCGATGCAATCTACTGCAATCTTTGTCGCGTCAACGGTAAATACCTTCTGCTTCGGGCCTGCATTCAGCTTTGCCCTTATCTCCTTCGGATCCTTTGATGTGTTCACAACAAATATCGCATCCTCTGTAGCACCTTCAGCAACGTTAATTCCATCAAGCAATGTTGCATCCACCACACTGACAACCTGAGGATTGAGAACAGGACAGTGCATCCTGAGTTCTTTTGAACTTACTCTGTTGTAAGCCCTTAAAGGCGCTCCAGCCCTCTCAGGACCGTATTCAGGAAATGCCTGAACATGTCTTCCTCCGCTTAAACAAGCATCTGCAAGCACCTTAGCAGCGGTAACCGTTCCCTGACCTCCCCTTCCATGCCACCGTATTTCAACGATATCAGCCATCTTTGATCCTCCCCATACAACCCTGTAATGATTTATATTAGCATAAGTATATTAGCATAAATATGAACTAAGGAAGCGATCTTCCCGTCGTTCCGAAAGCGAAAATAGTATACCTTAATGTGCCTTCATTTGCAAGCAACACATCGGAAACATTGAGAATTCTCTCATCTTCCGGGTTATCACCGGATCCGGGAATAATTTGACTAAATCACATAACTTATTTATAGTTTATGAACTATGTTACAGAGCATGACAGGTTTCGGAAGTTCAGCAAGTCATGATTTTACCGTCGAAATCCGCTCGTTGAATCACAGGTTTATCGACATATCGATGAAGATGCCTCAATTTATGGGTCAGTATGAAATCCCTTTGAGAAATATTCTCAAAGAGCGATTTCAGAGAGGGAGGTTTGATGTCTCCGTCTCGGTAACAACCGGGGGAGCAACTCAGCTGAAAATAAATAAAGACCTGGCGCAAACTATTTATAACGCTTTACGGGATTTACAAAAAGAACTCGCTCTCCCCGGTGATATAACTATAGAAACTCTGAAAGGCTACGGGGAAATCTTTACGGAAGAAGAGCCGAAATACAACGTCGAAGCGCTGTACGGTGCATTTCATGAAGCTGTCTCTCGCCTCGATGAGATGAGAACAAGAGAAGGCAGTCTCCTTGCGGAGGATATCAGGAAGAGAGTGGGCTTTCTGGAGGATATGCATAAAAAGATTAAATCCATTGCCCCGGAAGAGATTATCAGATGGAGAGAAAAATTTATGGAAAGATTGAAAATGGTAGTCGAAACCAGTATGATCGATAATAACAGGATAATTCAAGAGGCTGCCCTTATGGCAGAGAAACTTGATATCTCGGAAGAAATAAACAGAATAGAAAATCACCTGAAACAGTTTATTGAGATTCTCAACAGCGGCGATACGGTAGGGAAACGACTTGATTTCCTGCTGCAGGAGATTGAACCGGGAGGTTAATACCCTTGCATATAAATCGGGTGAATATTCCATATCGAACCTCGTCGTCGATATGAAAACGGAAATCGAAAAAATCAGAGAACAGATACAGAACATACAGTAAAAAATGTTAAACGGTAAAGGTGACGAGACCTGTATTGGTCGCGTGAAATGGTGAAAGGGAAAGCCCCGGTAACGTACCCATGAGACGAAGCCGGCATCTTGACCGCAACCGTAATTCTAAAGAGGTGAACATGAAGAAAGGTGATTTGAGTCCCGTACTGGTGAATATAGGGTTTGGGAATGTGGTAGCAGCCTCCAAAGTTGTTGCGATTGTAACGCCCGGCTCGGCTCCTATGAAGAGGCTCCGCGAAGAGGCAAAGAAGGCCGGCAGATTGGTTGATGCAACCGAAGGCAGACGCACGCGCTCGATAATCGTGACTGACAGCAACCACATCATATTGTCCGCAATCCAGGCAGAGACTATTACCCAGAGATTCCTGGAAGGAAAGGACACCTTTGCGGGAGAAGAAGAATAGAGGCAGCCTGTTTATCGTTTCCGCACCTTCGGGCACCGGCAAAACAACGTTATGCAAAAAGCTTGTTTCATCCATGCCTGATCTGAAATTTTCCGTCTCATACACAACACGTCAACAACGGCCGGGAGAAATCAACAACAGGGAGTATACCTTTACCGGAAGGGAAGATTTCCTGTCGATGATCGGGAGAGGAGAATTCATCGAGTGGGCAGAGGTACACGGGGCATTCTACGGCACTTCCGGAAGAAGGCTCGAAGAACATCATGGATTCCGGCAGCGATGTAATTCTTGATATCGATACCCAGGGCGCCATGCAGATTAAAAAAGAAATATGCGGAGGGCGCTTATATCTTCATTCTTCCCCCCTCCATGGAGATATTAAAACAGAGACTCGAAAAGAGAATGACCGATTCTCAGGAAGAAATGAAAAAGAGACTGACAACGGCTGTTTCAGAGATAAAAACCTATTCGGGATATGATTATGTTATAATTAACGATATTCTTGAGAATGCTCTCAAGGAATTCGAAGCGATTATCATTTCGCACAGGGTCAGCACGAGAATGATCGATCCGCTCTGGATCGAAGAGAGTTTTTTAAAACAGGAGGAACATTAAATGGACATTATTTCATTACCGATCGAATATGACCGTAATAAGATAGACGGAAGATTCAGAATTATTCAAATAGCAGCCCAGAGGGCAAAGGAACTCGCTGTGGGTGCAACGCCTAAGGTGAAAACCAAGGCAAAGAAAATTACGACCCATGGCCCTTGAAGAGACAATCAGCAATACCATCGAATTCCTGATAGGCGATGAGGCCAAGAAGGCAAAAGAAGATTCCAAGAGATTCGATTACAGAAAACTTCTTGAGGAGAAGAAGAAGGAGATCACCGGCGAAGATCTTACGGAGTTCGAGAAGGATCTGAAGGTTTATCTCCATGAAAAAGAGGCAATGGACAAAAAGGCCCTTGAAGGCCTCTTCGGTGAAAAACGAGAGGAAGGTGCTGAGGAATAAATCCATACTCCTTGGCGTTACCGGTGGAGTTGCTGCTTACAAATCTATTGATTTAATACGGAGACTCAGGGAAGAAGGAATCATCAGTCACGGTGATTATGACCGAAGCCGCCAGGAATTTTGTCACACCCTTGTCCCTCGAGGTCGCCTCGCAGAACAAGGTTTATTCAGACCTTTTCAGTGATCCCCTATCGCATATATCTCTGCCCGCGCATGCGGATGTGATGGCTATAGCGCCTGCAACTGCAAATATCATCGGCAAGTTCGCCAATGGCATCGCTGACGACCTTGTCAGTACCTGTTTTCTCTCATTCACGGGAAAGATTGTCATCGCACCGGCAATGAACTGGAGGATGTATGAAAATCCTGTGGTCCGTCAGAACCTGGACTCTCTCTTATCACGCGGAGTGGTCCAGGTCGGTCCTGATAAAGGTTCCCTTGCCTGCGGGGAAGAAGGCATAGGCAGGATGGCTGATGTCCCTGACATTATCGAAGCGATAAAATCTTTGGTTACAAGAAAGGACCTCGTAAGCGAGAAGATCCTGGTGACCGCGGGGCCGACGAGGGAGTATTTGGATCCCGTCAGGTTCATATCAAACAGATCATCCGGGAAAATGGGATATGCCGTTGCCAGGGCTGCTTTCAGGCGGGGTGCAGACGTGACCTTAATAAGCGGACCGTCTTGTCTCGAACGTCCGAAAGGAATCAACTTCATCACTGTTGAGACTGCGGAAGATATGTTAAGAGCGGTATCGGAAGAGTCATATTCATCGACGGTACTCATAATGTCGGCTGCCGTTTCCGATTTCAGGCCTTTGGAAAGGTCGGGAGAAAAGGTTGGAAAGGCCAAAGAGGTTCTCCTCAAACTAACCCGGACTCCGGACATCCTTTCAGAAGTGGGCAAAGCGAAGAAGAGGCCGTTCATCATCGGCTTTGCGGCGGAGACCGGGAGAAAGATCGAGAACGCAAGAACGAAATTACGGGAAAAGAATATGGATATGATCGTGTTCAATGACGTCACAGAAGATGGTTCGGGGTTTGACGTCGATACAAACAAAGTCGTTCTTATTGATAATGAACAGGAGATAGAATTTCCAATACTTGATAAAGATTCTGTTGCGAATTCCATATTAGACAGAATGATCGAAATCAGAGCTTGACTTTTTTCTTTATTTTGTTGAAAATTTGGGCATATCATGGCGATCGAAGATATAGATAGATTAAAAGAAAAATTAGATAAAGATCCGCACTCAAAGCTCTTTGTTCCCCTTGCTGAAGAGTACAAGAAAGAGGGAATGCTTGATGAAGCCATAGAGGTCCTCACCAAAGGCCTCGAAGGACAACCCACCTACCTCAGTGCACGTGTCTCTCTCGGCAAAATATACATCGAAAGAGGCATGCTCGATGAAGCAGAGACCGAGTTTAAGAAGGTTATCACCGTCATACCCGATAATTTATATGCCCATAAAAAGTTAGCAGAGATATACAAAGATCTCGGCAAAACGGATGATGCGATAAGAGAATTCAAAACCGTATTAAGACTCAACCCGACAGACGAATGGGCTGCAGCGGGCCTTTCGTCCATTGAGCAGGGCCCGGTGGTACAACCCGAGGGACCACTTGCTAAGGAGCCGGAGGAGACATCCTATCCGGGGGAAGAAGCGGCGGAGATGTCCCCTCTGCAGGAAGGACCTTTTGAACCCGGGCAGAAAATGCCATTTGATGACTCTTTGACCGCGAGAGATTTGGAGATTTCAAAAATTCTTTCTGAAGAAAGCAAAGGGGAGCCGGAGCAGGAAGAAGAACCATCCGAAATCCCGTTCAGCAGGACAGACACGGACCTCTGGAGCGCTACCCCTGAGCCGACAGAAGAAATCAAAGAGGGACAGGAAATACCACCCCAAAGAACTATCAGCAAAGAAGATATGGAATTGTGGAAGACACATATCGAAGAGGTCGCGGAAATAGACACAGAGAGTGCAGACGAGGTTGAACCTGCTGTAGAAGCAGAGGAACTTCCGGATGAAGGACCGATATCCTTTGAAGATATATTGAAAGAGCCGGAAGCCGCAGTTCAGGAGACGATTGTTAAGGAGCAGGCGGTTCCGCCACAGCAGGTTTCAGGCCAAAGTGCGGATGACGCAGACAAATGGATACTTCAGGGAGAATATGGAGAGGCGATGAATATCTACAGAACAGTCCTCTCTGCGGAGCCCGACAATAAGCGTGTTCTTCAACGTATTGAAGAACTGAGAACTCTCTTAAAGCTTCTCGGGAAAGACAAGGATGAACTCATAACAAGACTGGATCGTTTACTGCAAGGGATCAAAAAGAGGCGGGATGAGTTTTCTGGAAGTGCTTAAAGAGACTGTGGAAAAGGTGGACGGTGCAGTTTCTGCAATGATAATCGATACGGACGGGATATCAGTTCAGGAATACGTCCAGGAAAAACTCGTAGACCTCACGGGACTCAGCGCCGAGGCATCGGCTATGATTAAGGATATCAATCTGGCTGCCGAGAATCTCGGGCTTGGTAATGCAAAAGAATTTTCGATCATTTCGGACAGGTGCGGTATCATTATGAGGAAAATAAATACCGATTATTACCTCGCCCTCGTAATAAAACCTGAAGGCAATTACGGCAAGGGAAGATTTGTCCTGAAGACCGCGGTCCCCAAAATAGAAGGGGAGTTCTGATCAAATCCGGAGTGCCGTTCATGAAAGTATTGGTTATCCACGGCCCCAACCTGAACCTCCTTGGAAAAAGAGAAACAGGTATCTACGGTACAAAATCCCTCGATGATATTAATAAGGATATCCTTACCCTCGCTTCAGAACTGGGCATCAGCGTGAAGACCGTACAACTCAACAGTGAAGGAGATATCATAGACGTTATTCAGAAGGGTAATTATGATACGCTGATTATAAATCCCGCCGCCTATACCCACACAAGCGTAGCAATAAGGGATGCCATTGCAGGAGCCGATAAACCCGCCATAGAAGTGCATCTGTCGAACATTCACAAGCGGGAAGAATTCCGGAAAAAGTCTTTTATCGCAGAAGTCGCTGTCGGACAGATAAGCGGTTTCGGCCCCGACAGTTATCTCCTCGCCCTGAGGGCCGCGAAGAGTATTCTGTCCAAGTAAATCACCATAAATGGTGGACGCTGATTCCGATGATTCCGGACAGTATAAAATCGCCAGCAGATTACATCCCGTAACTCAGCGCCGGAAAATAAATGCTTCACATGGAAGTTCTCGCCGGCGAAATTTTCATATCCGTGGTGAATAATTTGGGAAGAGGCGGCCCCGTTGAAGATTTGAGGGCGTTTGCTACAGCCACAAAGCCGCACTCTCCGACCAGTATATGTTTTAGGATTTCAATGGGAAAGAAACACGCACTGTCGATTTGAGATGCCGCCTTCTCACAGTGATTCTCAAGTCGCCAGATCAAATGGAAGATCGCTGATATCCCTCAGCCTTCTTCCATCAACCATCAGCGTGAGTAATTCGAAAGCATCTTGATGAGGGCTATCTGCGGCGGCATCCAAAAGTTCATGGAGCGCTCCGTGATAGGTACAGTCGATATCGCCTGTACCTAGAGCCAATGAAGCCAACCGGGCGGGCAAAGGTTCAAAGGTCACAGCGACAATATTGGGCGCTCGTCCTTTTCGGTTGCGAATCAAATTGAGTGCTTCAGTACGGGTGTTCTGGGCTCTATCACTTCGCATTGTCCATTTGCACGAGATGCTGGCATGCAAGAGTTGATAGTCGACAGAATAATTGTGCGCTCTAAGAGGCGTATGAACGGAAGTCTTATCATCCACCGAGACAATTGCAGCCCTCCCCTTCAGTCCTGAATTGATTTCTTCATCGGACAAAGGGGCTCGTGACACTACAATATCGGGAGTTATTAAATAGTCGCCTCCCAGGGAAGCCTTCAGGTCGCCGTGCTCATTCAATACATTTCTCAAGATCGAAAGATGCTCGTATTGATAGTAAGAGGCAATACCCATTCTCGCCTGACTTATCGAGAACCGCCAAGAGCCGGGTCTGATATGCTGCAACATACCAAAAGCCTCATCCAAAAATTCCTCGGTATAGCGTGAAAAAAGCGCACCGGCGCGCTGTGCAGAAGGGGGATTGTCGCAAAAGGGCACGCCCAACCTCTCGGCCAGCCCCCTTGCCAACTCCACGCTCACAGTGCTCGAATCATCTGCATTTGAGTAGACACCCTTTTTCCCCATACGAGGCCCGAGGATGTCTTTGCAAAGTTTCTTGTGATATTGCCTGCGCAACTGCGTAAACATAGAGGATTTCATCTTGCCTGCTCCTGCATCTCTTTCGTCTCTCCCAAGAATCTTTCAACCCTTGCTGTCAGGCGAGCCATGTTTCTCAGTTCACACTGCCAGATCGACAAAACATCCCAGCCGAGCTTTCTGAGAGTTCTCAAATTGATTTTATCCCTCGCGACATTAGTATCTATTTTTTTATTCCAAAAAGCAATATTTGTCGTTGGTTTTTTTGCACGTGCGCAGTTGCGGTGACCGTGCCAGAAACAGCCATGGACGAAGATGATCTTGCGGTGCCAGGGAAGGACAATGTCCGGATTGCCCGGTAAATCTTTTCTGTGAAGGCGAAAACGAAAGCCCATCTTGTGAATAAGGGAACGGACAATGCGTTCGGGCGCAGTATCGGCGCCCTTCACACGTGACATTATCCAACTGCGTTTCCCTTTCTTAAAGACATCCATGCTTTCGCTTCTTAGCGCCGGTGAGAAGAACATGCACGATATCAGCGATACGAGCGGCTAACAACGGCGGAACAGCATTGCCTATCTGCTTGGCTATTTCTATTTTAGTACCCTTGAAAACAAACGAGTCCGGAAAACTCTGAAGTCTGGCTGCTTCGCGGTGAGTTATCGGTCTATGCTGTTCGGGGTGAAGATACCGGCCCTTCTCCGGCTTGAAGAACTCCGTTCTTATGGTAAAAGCAGGTCTGTTCCACCACAACCGACCGAAAAGGTCTGTTCCGCCGGACTTCTTCCTTATCCAGCACGCAGGTGTCAGTTCAGGCACTCGCCTCTGGAGATCGAATCTGTTCATGCCTTCCTTCGGGATGGCCTTGTAACGTTTGAGGCTCGTGGGCGTTGGCGTTCTTCCGAAGTGAAGATTCAGGGGAGGCGGCACATCCCGCAGTTCCGTACCCACGGGCGGCGGCAGATTACCTATAGCGTCTCGCACCGTCCTCCATCTCTGCGGGCCGGGCAGAAAATCGTCATTCCCGGCAAAATGTAGACCCGGCTGAAAGCCGTTGCCGTTCGGGTTGAAATGTGTTCTCCTAGGAGGAAAGACAAAGCTTGGGTCCGAAATCTTAGATCCCACGATAACCGCCCGCCAACGGGTCTGCGGCACTCCATAGTCCGCTGCGCAGAGTTTTCCGTGCCATACGGTGAATCCCAGCTTCTCGGCGGAGCCAACAATCTCTCCATGCTCAAAGGTACCCAGGAGTTGCGAAACGTTTTCGATGACAAACACGGTTGCGCCCGACCTCTCTACAACCTCAAGAAATGGCCTCCACAACTGGTTCCTTGGGTCGTTCTCCTTCTTCTTGTTGAGCAGGCTGAAGCCCTGGCAGGGTGGTCCCCCTATGACTACATCCGCCCGTGGGATGGTAACCGCTGGGTCTTGCAGGATATCCACAATATCACCGGACAGACAATGGTTGCCGAAGTTCGCATTATAGGTGGCGACACAGTACTTGTTGAAGTCGTTGGCCCAGACGGACTTGAAATGATGCCCGAAGTGTTCCGTAAAACCGAGACTCATCCCACCGGCCCCGCAAAAGAGATCGATCAGCTTGAAGGCGGTGCGTGACTTGGGGAGAGCATCCTTCGCCCTGGCCGTGTAAACGGCCTGATCTTCCTTTAATAGAAGTTTTTCTGGGGATTGCTCTGTCTTATATGACTTGCTCATACTTTTTTAAAAAGACCTCTCGCAACAAAAGGATAACAAATCTATTGAAGCATCGCTCCTATTAATCTACAACATTTGGAGGGTGAGATAAATGGGGGAGAATTGAGAAATAGGATTTGATCCTTTTTTAAAAAGCAACCCCATCCTGGGCACTCACTATCCTCCCTCTGCAATGAGCCATGTGATAGATTGCTCAACCAATTGATTGATAAAGGGGTTTTGGTTTTCCATCTCAGTTCGAGCCAACTCAAGCCGTTCCCTTGCAGCACAAGCCGTTTCACTCGATATGTTGAGGCAAAGGGCTACTACTCCGAGCACGCATGCAGCAGTTGGCCCAAAGTCTTCATATTCCTTGAGGGACAGAATAGTACTGCACATTTCCCTCTTGGGCAAACAAATTGATGGTAGGCGCGTGGGAACCGGCCATCTAATATTTCGTGAAAAACACGATAGCATACCCCAAAGCTCTAACGTTCTCCCAAGAAGCAATGCTGGATTACGATCTGCAGTCCACCTGCATAAGCCAGAATGGCCAATCTTGATAAGCTTATCATTCCAGAGGCTATCGAATTCCGTTGAAGGCCCGACGTTGCACCAAGCGTTGCGTAGAAACAGAGCTGTTGGCCCAGGCCCGCCTGGACCATAGAACGACTCAAACACTACGGTCTTGCTGAAGAATTTAATAAAGGGCCGGATTTCTCTACTATCATTATGCCTCATGCGAAACAGTAGATGGGTTGTGGGCTCTAAGCCTTCCTTAGCGGAACGTACCGCAAGATTCTCGGGGTCAGCCAGAAGGCACTGAATTAGTGCCTTCAAAGGCCGATCGTCATCGTATACTTCAAAGATATCAAGAAACATTGTCACCGCTTTTAATGAGCAGGGAGGCTTGAGCCGAACGGCCAACTCATCAATCCCGATTTTGGTCACAGTATTATTGAGAATCTCCTCCCATATGCTTGCGTCAAACTTCTTTATAGTCGACAACAAGATGCCGATCTCAGTAATGGAGGCAGTGCCCTCTAGTCCGGCAACAATCTTTTTTTTCATTGCTGACGATCGCAGCACCGTTTCAACCCGTTTTTGAAAGCTCAAAGATACGAGATCGTTCGATAATACTTGACTGCGCGACCTAACAAAATTCAAGAATCCCGCGAGTGCGTCAAATGGTGCACTGATCGTTTTCCTCAATAACATTTCTTCAGTAAGAACAGTCCTTAATGAATCTGCAATTCTATGACTCAGTTCGTCGCTGCCCAGCCTCTCGTCAAAGTAATCAATGCAGAATGCTAATGTATCTAGCGGATCGCGGTTGACCTTAGATGTAAGGTCAGTCGTTGCCAGAATATCGCGCACGCTGCCTGCCACTTTCCCGCTGTCCTCATCTTTAGGAGGGCGATTGTCAAGATATTGCAGAAACTTCGTCAAGGAGTAAAGCGGGTCGCTGCTGACTCGAGATGTAAGGTCAGTCGTTGCCAGAATATCGCGCACGCTGCCTGCCACTTTCCCGCTGTCCTCATCTTTAGGAGGGCGATTGTCAAGATATTGCAGAAACTTCGTCAAGGAGTAAAGCGGGTCGCTGCTGACTCGAGATGTAAGGTCAGTCGTTGCCAGAATATCGCGCACGTTGTCAGCCACTTTCCCGCTGTCCTCATCTTTAGCAGGGCGATTGTCAAGATATTGCAGAAACTTCGTCAAGGAGTCAAGCGGGTCACTGCTGACTCGAGATGTAAGGTCAGTCGTTGCCAGAATGGCGCGCACGTTGTCAGCCACTTTCCCGCTGTCCTTATCTTTTTTGGCTGCCCGCTGGTCCAAATACTGCAAAAAAGGAACCAAGAAATTGAGCTGGGTGCCAAGCACCTTAGTTCTAAGCGTTGTGAGGTCGGCCGCTGCCAGAATGGCGCGCACGTTGTCAGCCACTTTCCCGCTGTCCTTATCTTTTTTGGCTGCCCGCTGGTCCAAATACTGCAAAAAAGGAACCAAGAAATCGAGCTGGGTGCCAAGCACCTTAGTTCTAAGCGTTGTGAGGTCGGCCGCTGCCAGAATGGCGCGCACGTTGTCAGCCACTTTCCCGCTGTCCTTATCTTTTTTGGCTGCCCGCTGGTCCAAATACTGCAAAAAAGGAACCAAGCAATCGAGCGGCTCGCCGATAATCCTAGATGTGAGAGCTTTGGTATCCGAGACAAGATATCTGCAAATGATAGAGAGTGCAACGTCAAAAAAGGCACCGGTGCCTATTTGGGCGTCGAATTGGCGAAACCAATAGGCCAGAAAATGCAAATGCGAACTGCGAATCCAAGACTCAAGTAAATCGTGGTAGTGCTCATCAGAAACTATTTTGAGAGCCATTTGCTGGACGGACACATTAGTCTGAGCTTTGCTTGTGTTGTTAAACAGCACGTCAGTTATCCTGTGCCAAAATTGTGGAGGGGCATGGAACAATGCTTTAGCCAGAATGTCCCGGTCTGCTAACATCCATTCAGCAACTGAGGCAAGAAGCGCTTCGCTCTGGTCGTCACGTGAGAGAGCAAGCAGAAGTGTGCCGACCAAATGAAAGTCTTTCAGAATGCAATCTTTAATCGTTTCAAGAGCATCGAGAGCATTGCCGCGCACAGCTTTCAGTATGAGCCGTGCAAATGAAGAATGAACGAGCCCATACCTAAAACCGTATTGCTCCATGTCTCTCTCAAAAACAACACCTCTCATAACAAGATCGGCGATGGCTTTTCCACCCCTTATGTAGCCTGTTTCCTTGAAGCAACGAACAGAGGTTCCGGAAAGCGCTTTGGCAGTGGCTTCAACATCAAACTGAAACAGCACGCAGAGGCGCATAAAGAGAGCACGTTCGCTTTCAGAATAGGGGTCAAGATAGTGAACTCGCAAATAATCGTACACGGCATCTAAGCTGCCGCGGCCCGAGTCAAGCCGATCCAAGTTGCCGATCAACGCAATTGAAAAAGTCACCAGATCGTGGCCGAAAAAACTCGGATCGGAACACCATGCCGCCGTTGCGACGTTGGGAAGCGTACGACCTGTGCGTGCGGTAAACTGAGGCACAAAGCGCGATAAGACACACCTCAGCGATTCGGAGTCCACTTCAAGAAGAATCTCAGGTCTATCATCAAAGGTTTTAGACAGCTTCAGAGCTTGCTTTTCCTTACATCGGCCGATGCGTTTGCGAATTACACTGGAATCACGGCCCACATATAGAAGAGTGCAGTTAGGCAGAGCACCTGTTTTTTTTCGCGCAGCAATCTCTCCCCTCAGCTGTTTGAGACCATGTTCGTAGAGATGAACGTTATCAAAAATTATCAGGCTTTGTTCATCCGCATGCTGTGCTAAGGCATCAACTATTTCATGCAGGGCTCTGCTCTCCCTCAGTAGGTCAAGATAGAATGCAGAGTGCCCCTCATTCTCAGTCGTGATTCCAAAGAGAAGGGCAAGGGTCGTTTTTCCTGCAGCGCCGCGCCCCCACACTGAGCACTCCCGCTTCTCTAAAAGAAATTTCCTTATCTGGTCCAAGTCACGTGCCGGTACCTGCACGATGCTTGCTCGATAGTCTGCCAGTGAAGGAATCCACGCCATTTCCTCTTGATTAGCTTCATGGATGATGTTTATTTCGTCGCTCACTGTGCGAAAAGGTCGAGGATCGAAAGGAATCACAAGCCACTGTCGTACAAACTGAGCAAATGTCTGTTCGGAGAGACGTTCCACTAATTCATTCAAGTGTACGAATGTGATTTTTTGAGCATTTATATGGAGCAATGCAGCGGCCTTCCGGAGGATATCGCCTTCTCTCTTTTGAGATTTCAGTTCATTCTCTTTACCCTTCAGGTCCTTGGCGTGTGATGTCACAAATATCAGTCGCTCCGGCTTCTGTGTCCGTTTTTCCCACACCGGAGCCATGGCCTCAATGTCACCTATAATCTTGTCTGCCCAACCGTCGCCCTTAGATACTTCCACATCTATAAATTTATTGGATGCGAGCCGTATGCGTCCGTCTGGATGACCATGGCCTGGAGATCCATCCTCGTTGACAGCAATCCACTCAATGCTCTCACCATTAAAGATTAGGTGAGCAAAATGCACACCAATGACTTGATAAAGACCTGGATCGAGGTCAATCAGTTTTTGACGAATAAGTTGTTTTCTGGAAGGTGAAGAATATTGCATGACCTTAAGGCATTAACCTACTCTTTCATACGCATAATTCCCTTTTATATTTCTGTTCAGATAGGACCCGACTGATTGAGCATTTTTCAATTGTTCAAACTCCATAATCGGAACATTCTTATAATCATACTCAGACCCGTTAAGAAATCTGACCCTTAGAGTTTGAGTGCTTTCTTCATATCCGATTTTCTCGACATTGGATGATTCAACTGGAATCATAGGTATTTCGGACATCACATCCTCCTCCTTGGCTTTAGCTAAATTTTTGATTTCGCCAGTAATCAACAGCCGTTTTGTACTTTTTATTGTCGGGCTTCGGTTTCTTCCACTGCTTAGACACCAAAGGATCAATACTTTTCGGCGCTTTTGATATCTGTTCAAACTTCACCCGAGAAGGAATTTTGACCGCTTCTCCCATAATAAGCCCTTCGCCAGTTCTTAAGCTGGGCAACAGCGCCACCATGTCATACAATTCATCCTGTACTGCTGCCGATACATGTCCCCTGTCACCTTTGTTTGTCATTCTTAAAGCTATTAAGGTACCGCACTGACTCAATACTGTTTCGTCAAGTTCGGTAGGCCTCTGAGTGACCAATAGCAACCCGACGCCATATTTCCTGCCTTCCTTTGCAATTTTTTGAACTGTTCTTGAAGAAATCGAGTCCTCACCAGCTTTCAGATAATTATGAGCTTCCTCTAAAACTAACAGCAAAGGTTGTTCTCTACCGCCAACGGGTAAATTCTGTCCCCAAAACAGTGCATCGTAAACAATCTTCAATAACGAGCCAGAAATTGATGACATGATTTCTGTCGGTATGCCTGACAAATCCAAAATAGTAATCGGTCGATCATGGCCAAGCCATTCGCATAACATAGAATCTAAGTCTTTTTTTGCCTTTCCATCTAAAGCCGGATTTAGATCGCCTGGCTCGTAAAGAAATCTATACCCTTGATCTAACATTCTTGTTTTCATGCTGTCTAAGAAACCCAGAATGCCTTTTGCCTGAAAATTGAGAAATGGAGAGCCACCTCCGGGACTCGCCGGTTCATATCTGTTAGAAATTAATTTGTCAGGGTTTCCCTTTTCTATTAGCATCGCCGTTTCTGGACGTTTATTTTCTCTGAAAGTTTGTCTTTCAAAATCGTCTAAGTCAAACCAGAGTTGTTTTATGCTAAATGGAATCGGGCTGTCAGAAGTCAAAGAATTTACATTAGGCTTACTCTTCAGCTTGTCGATAGCGGCAATTTTCTTCTCCAAAATCTTGCCACGCATATAATCCCGTTGCTGGTCGTTCAATGCTCCCGGAAAGGAAGCCATCAATTCATCGAATGGTAGTGCCCAAAATGGTATATATAATTCAGATTGTTCCTTCTTGTCAGCATTAACCTTAAAAACTTTGCTATAATCTTTCAATGTTTCATTGTATTCCCCATGGGGATCGATCAAGAGAATTCTTGCACTCTGGAATTCACCTTTTGAAATTGCTTCAAGCATGATAGCCACTGTGTTTGACTTGCCACTACCGGTAGAGCCGACAACTGCACAGTGACGCGTAACCAATTTGTCTAATTCCATTTTTGCCGGTAAGCTTTCTGATACGCTTATGTTGCCCACGGTTATTGAATTGTTTTCATCAAACCCTCCGTAGATAATATTTAAGTCATCTATGGTCACTAAGTGCACTTCATCCTCAGCTGTAGGAAATTGGGTAACGCCCCTTTCAAATCTGCTTCCGATTCTTTCGCCGATGAGTACCAAACTCATCCACCTGGTATTAAGACTTCTTTCGTCCTCTTGAAGTGCTAATTCTTTTAAGGATTCGGGAATCGCATCAGCGCCGATTTTTGTAACAACGCCATATAAATTTATATAGCCAAGGGGAATTCTTAAGAAGGAACCGATTTGGCCGATGCGATATAGCAACCCGTCAATGATCGGCATAGTTGATTTAACGCGATCGTGCATTCTTACGGAAATAACATTACCGTTAACGCTGACGATCATCCCAACTAGTGTTTCATTCTTTTGTTTCAACTTGTAGTAGCCCCGGTCTGCTCATAAGCTTGTGCGGAAAGAAAAGTGACAAAATTTTCAAAATCTGGAAGTTTAAATGTGCCCTCCCCGGTCCAAGTATGACCTGATGCCGAGCCTCCACTAGGGATGGCAGCATCCTCATCAAAATACAGAGCAATGAGTATTGAGTCATCTTTGCTGGGTTCAGTCTTCAATTTCCACTTGCCGTATTTTCCGCCAATTACTGCATTACGCCTGCCATAGACAGATAATTTAGGCTGTTTCCTTGCAAGTTCAGAGACTGCAGAATCTTGTCTGAGATCATCGTAATAGAGGCCGATAACATGAGAAGCCCTCGCTTTTTCTAATGCAGTAAGTATAGCCTCATTAATATGCTGGTCGCCAAATGAATAACCGCAAACAATTAGGACACTATCATCTGAACTAACAAATTTAATAAGTCTATCGATAAAACTGACATAAGGCTGCTTTTTAGAATTGTCGTATTTTAGGAAGTTCGGGAAAACTATGATCGAATCTTCCCTTTGATCACGTCTTATAATTTTTTTATTCTTGTCATCATATGCCCATCCAAGCGAACCATGTAGCTTCCACAATTTATGATATTGAGGCAGCGCCTTTAGGTCCTCCACAAGTGATGGACAAAAAAAGGGCTCAAAGCTGCCGACGAAACCGTCAAAATAGTTTACATTATGATATTCAAGCGCCAACTCAAAGAGATAATCATAATTTGTTGTAAATAATTCTACTGGATTCTTACGAGCAGCATGACTGACCCAAAGGACAAAGTCACAATGGAGCAGTTCTTTTATAAACTTCTCTCTCTTCTTATGTACCGATACCACTTCGATTATTTCTTTCTCAATTTCTTTTCGCAAAGATTCAAAATCTTCTTTTTTCAGGCCACATAGCTTTTCTTTTCCTACGACCTGCTCTTTCTGAATAATGCACGACAATATATATTCGATCTGGAAACCCATATTCGCAGCACCCAATTCCTCTTCTATTTGTTTCAAAGCCTTCTTGAAATTGTCTTCCCCAATTTTATCAATGATGATTCTTGTCATTTCTTGAACGCCTGGAATAACAGATTCCTTGCTCATGCCTCTCTTATAGGACATTGAAGTACCAGCCCCGAATAGAAAACCTATCCGTTTTGAATCAGAGATCAATATCTGTTGTAAACCACGAACAAATTCTCTGGGATCATGAATGTTTATTATCGTTTTACTTTTCATAAAACTCCTCTATAAAACAACTGTTTATTAGTAAACTAACGATTTCAGCCACTCAAAAACGGCCCAAGTCGCTTTTAAATCCTCTTCGTTATATTTCAAAATCTCATTCATCAAAGATTTTCTCTTCTCCTCATCCTCAGTTTCCACTGCCTCAATATATTTCGCAATCGACCAATCGCCGCCGTATTCATCCTGCGTTCTTTTAAAGCCGACGTGTTTTTCGACAACCTTGAGGCTATAGCTCGGACGAGGCAATACGACAGCATCTTTCGTTATAGGCAGCAAATCAACCAATCGAAGCAGTACCCTTTCAGCAATTCCGTCCTTGTCTCCATAACGCTTTATGTATGTACATATCTTCGTCTTCTCGTAATGATGCCAATGAACAAAGGGGATATCCCCATACACTGCCAAAATATTTTCGACAATCTTTAGAAACTGTTCCCAGCCTTTTTTGTCTCCAGCAACTCCCGTTTCGGCTAGGGAATATAGAAATAAACTCGGTTTATCGCCAAAGACCCGCATGCCCCAAAGGTAGATTTTATCCAGATCATCAAGTTGAGGCGGCAGGCCTTCGAGATCGAACATGACGTAATTCTTCGACACAGGAATCCCCGGTCTATTGACGATAATCTCTTTCTTTTCGCTCATTGCTTTTGCCTGCAAGAGTATTCCTTCCGCCTTCTTTCCGACCTTCTGTTCCCTGGCCCCCCAGGGCCTTTTCAATTCTGACAGGTCGGTTTCGTTGAACCTTGCCAAGAGGTCATTGATTGTCAGGACTCCTAATTCTTTCAACCGTCTGACGAGCCCTTGATCAACATCGGGAAGGAGCGCAACGGTTTGTGATTCTTTGGCCCGTGACATGCACAGGTCATTGTAACCACACCCTCCGCACTTACTCCACCCCACCGGTGTATAAGGTTCTTCCGACGCCGAGATAATTGCCAATAGTGTCTTTAAATGTAAGATGGCGGCGGCTTCACCCTCGTAATCAAGCGGCTCAATGTCGCCATCTCCTTTAAGCACCTCAAGTCTCAGCGGGCGTTTGCCTGTTGTTTCCTCAAAGAGCCATCCATATATTTGTAACTGTTTCTGGATCTCAGGGTGATCTTTTTCGGACACATGTCGGGCCATCTTGCAGTCTCGGATAAAATATCCTGCCTCTTCTTTAATCATAAAGTCGGGAATGCCGACAACCTCGATCATTTGGCCGTCAATTGACACTTCATCTCTGAGAACGTCCCTGATAGATAACGAGGCTCCCTTTTTTGATCTCTTCAAGAGTACTTGCAACGGGTTTGCCGGTCAGATCAGAAAACTGAGAGAAAGTTGAAAGATGGGTCTTCTCATGCTTTTGTCCGAGCTTAAAGATGAGCTGTTCAAAGGCGCTTGGAGGAGTGGGTTCTATTCCCTTATGAGTCAGATACAATCTTAATTCACATGGCGAAGGGCGGTAATAGGTGTAAAAATCAGAAGGCTTAATTGCAAGAGCCACTGGATAAACCCCGGTTTTCCGTCAAATCAGTCCCTCCCGTTTTGACAATACCGTTCCGGCTGCTAAATATCAATATAATATGCCATGAAAGCTATATAGCGCAATAGATGACGGAGGCAACTTCGCAATTATCCGGTGTCTTCGGGCAACGCACTACTAATAAGATACATGTGTGCTGGCGGTCTTTGGTGTCTTTCAGCGGTCTGCGGGTCTAAGATATCATCCCCATCAAGGGAGATGGCATCGTTAAGAATTTCTTTCCGTCTTCCATTTGATTTCTCACTGATTCATCGATTATTGCAATCCGGTTATTGGATTAACGCCACTATGGTTAAAACACTGTGAATATATATTCCTCGCGCCTCAAAAATATAAGACGCTCCCTAACAATCATCGCCTTCTCCCGCTCGATCTCCTCGATCAGTTCTTTCTCGGTCGGCAGATAGAGCTTGTACTTGGAGGCGAAGAGCTGCTTGTTTTCCTTAAGTACGGAGTATTTGACCACGGTTTCGTCCTTGTCTGTGCAGAGGATAATACCGATGGTGGGGTTGTCGTCCGGGCTTTTGTACTTGTCTTCGTAGAGCCGGACATACATGTCCATCTGGCCGATGTCCTGGTGGGTCAGTTCCCCGGTCTTAAGATCGATGAGGACGAAGCATTTGAGGAGGTAGTTGTAGAACACCAGATCGATGAAGAAATCCTTGGTCTCTGTGCCGATGCGCTGCTGCCGGGCCACGAAGGCGAACCCTTTGCCCAGTTCCAGCATGAACGCCTGAAGCTTGCCGATGATGGCCTGTTCAAGGTCGGATTCGCGGAAATCGGGGTTGTCCTTCAGCCCAAGAAATTCGAGGACGTATGGGTCCTTGATGAAATCCTCAGGCTTCGCAGGGATGAGTGCTGTCTTTTCCAGAGCCATAT